>NZ_QGAJ01000001.1:0-736781 GCF_005233615.1 Pseudomonas sp. CFBP13528 | reverse complement strand
TGAACTGAAGCAACTTGCTGCCGAAAACTACTTAACTCATTGTTTACCAAGGAGTTTTCCGTTTCGACTGCGCCGGAAGTGGGGCGAATTATAGAGAGATATAATTCGCCGTCAACCCCTAATCGAAGACTTATTCGGATTTGAGCGTAATACGCGCAAATGCCTTCTTTCCAGCCTGACAAACGTGAGTAGCGCCCAGCTCGTATATAAAGGTGCGATCAACCACCTCACCATCTATACGCACACCACCCGAACCGAGCAGGTCACGCGCCACCGCAGAGTTCTTCACCAACCCCGCCTTATTAAGGACAGCCGCGATCGGCATCGCCTCAGCCGCAGTCAATTCGATCTCCGGCAGGTCGTCCGGCAACTCGCCATCCTTCATGCGATTGCCCGCAGCACGGTGAGCGTTGGCCGCAGCCTCTTCACCATGAAAGCGAGCCACGATCTCTTCGGCCAGCTTGATCTTCACATCACGCGGGTTGGCACCCGCTTCCACATCAGCACGCAACGCATTGATCTCATCCATTGAGCGAAAGCTCAACAATTCGAAGTAACGCCACATCAACGAATCCGGAATGGAAACCAGCTTGCCGTACATCACGCCCGGCGCTTCCTGGATACCCACATAGTTACCCAGCGATTTGGACATCTTCTTGACGCCGTCCAACCCCTCCAGCAACGGCATGGTCAAAATGCACTGCGCTTCCTGACCATATGCACGCTGCAGCTCACGCCCCATCAGCAGGTTGAACTTCTGATCCGTCCCGCCCAGCTCAACATCCGCACGCAAAGCCACCGAGTCATACCCCTGAACCAACGGGTAAAGAAACTCATGGATCGCAATCGGCTGATTGGTGGAGTAGCGCTTGTCGAAGTCATCACGTTCAAGCATGCGCGCGACGGTGTACTGCGACGTCAGGCGAATGAAATCAGCCGGCCCCATCTGGTCCATCCAGGTGGAGTTGAAGGCCACCTCGGTTTTGGCAGGATCAAGGATTTTGAACACCTGAGTCTTGTAGGTTTCGGCATTGTCGAGAACCTGCTCGCGTGTCAGCGGCGGGCGCGTTGCGCTCTTGCCGCTCGGGTCGCCGATCATCCCGGTGAAGTCACCGATAAGGAATATGACCTGATGCCCCAGCTCTTGGAACTGACGCAGCTTATTAATAAGCACGGTGTGACCAAGGTGCAGGTCCGGCGCGGTAGGGTCAAAGCCTGCCTTGATACGCAGGGGCTGGCCACGCTTGAGCTTTTCTATCAGCTCGGCCTCGACCAACAGTTCTTCCGCACCACGTTTTATCAGCGCTAGCTGCTCTTCAACCGACTTCATAACAGACCCGCAAGGCTCAGATTCAAAAGGGAACCAACCATACAAGATCAGGGACTAATTACAAGTTTTGCCCTGCGCACGGACACCATTGAGCAAGCCCAGCGTTCGCGAGCTTGCGCCACAGATGATTTGGTTATATTTTATACAGTTATTTCATCTTCATCATGTCATTCATCTTTTCCATTTCATCTTCAAAGTCAAAATACTTATGACCACTGAACCGTCTAAAGCGCCACCGCTTTACCCGAAGACCCACCTGCTCGCCGCAAGTGGTATCGCCGCCCTTCTCAGCCTGGCACTCCTGGTATTCCCTTCCAGTGACGTAGAAGCCAAACGAACATCCCTAAGCCTTGACCTGGAAAGCCCCGTTGAGCAACTGACACAAGATCAAGACGCTTCCGACGCGCAACAAGCCACAAGTACCCCTTCCGAGTCTCCGTTCGCGCAGATTGAAAACACTCCGGAAGAGACTCAGAACGCCGCTCAGGACAAGCCCGCGACCGTCGCGACCAAGAACGCTCAGCATCGCGAAGTGATCGTGAGCAAAGGTGACACACTGTCAACACTGTTCGAAAAGGTCGGTTTGCCTGCCGCCACCGTCAATGACGTCCTCGCCACCGATAAGCAAGCCAGGCAATTCACCCAGCTCAAACATGGCCAGAAGCTTGAATTCGAACTGACGCCCGACGGCCAACTGAATAACCTGCACACCACTATCAGCGACCTGGAAAGCATCAGCCTGAGCAAGGGCGCCAAGGGGTTTGCCTTCAATCGCATCACCACCAAGCCGGTCATGCGCTCCGCCTACGTACATGGCGTAATCAATAGCTCGCTGTCGCAATCCGCCGCCCGTGCGGGCCTGTCCCACAGCATGACCATGGACATGGCCAGCGTGTTTGGCTACGACATCGACTTCGCCCAGGACATACGCCAGGGTGACGAATTCGATGTGATCTACGAGCAGAAAGTTGCCAATGGCAAAGTAGTCGGCACCGGCAACATTCTCTCTGCGCGCTTCACAAACCGTGGCAAGACTTACACCGCAGTGCGCTACACCAACAAACAGGGCAACAGCAGCTACTACACAGCTGATGGCAATAGCATGCGCAAGGCGTTCATCCGTACACCGGTGGACTTCGCTCGTATTAGCTCGCGTTTCTCGATGGGTCGCAAGCATCCAATTCTGAACAAAATCCGCGCCCACAAAGGTGTCGACTATGCCGCTCCGCGTGGCACGCCAATCAAGGCAGCCGGCGACGGCAAGGTTCTGTTGGCCGGGCGTCGCGGTGGTTACGGCAATACGGTGATCATTCAGCACGGCAATACCTACCGCACGCTGTATGGGCACATGCAAGGGTTCGCCAAGGGCGTGAAAACCGGTGGTAACGTGAAGCAGGGCCAAGTGATCGGTTATATCGGCACGACTGGCCTGTCCACCGGGCCGCACTTGCACTATGAGTTCCAGGTCAACGGTGTACACGTTGATCCGCTGGGCCAGAAGCTGCCAATGGCCGACCCGATCGCCAAGGCAGAGCGCGCGCGCTTCATGCAGCAAAGCCAACCACTGATGGCCCGCATGGATCAGGAACGCTCGACCCTGCTGGCTTCGGCGAAGCGTTAAGGTATGCCGCGCTATATAGGTGTGATGTCCGGGACCAGCCTCGATGGCCTGGATATCGCCCTCATCGAACAGGATTCGGCGCCCAGTTTGATTGCCACCCACTACATTCCTATGCCTGCCACCCTAGGCGCCGAGCTGCTTGGCCTGTGCGCCAGCGGCCCGGATGAGATAGCCCGCTCGGCAATCGCCCAGCAGTCCTGGGTGACGCTCGCCGCTCAAGGCATCCACGCCTTGCTGGATCAGCAAAACCTCACCCCCCACGATATCCGTGCGATTGGCAGCCATGGGCAGACCATCCGCCATGAGCCCGCCCGGGGCTTTACGGTACAGATCGGCAATCCGGCACTGCTCGCCGAGCTGACGGGCATCACTGTGGTCAGCGACTTCCGCAGCCGCGACGTAGCCGCAGGCGGCCAGGGCGCGCCTTTGGTACCCGCCTTTCACGAGGCGCTGTTCGGTGAACGTACTGGCAAGCGTGCCGTGTTGAATGTCGGCGGTTTCAGCAATCTGAGCCTGATAGAAACCGGCAACCCTGTATCCGGCTTTGACTGCGGCCCGGGTAATGTCTTGCTGGACGCATGGATTAACCATGAACGAGGCGAGCACTTTGATCGTGACGGGCAATGGGCAGCCAGCGGCAAGGTTCAGCCGCAGTTACTCAACACGCTGCTCGGCGATCCCTTTTTCGCGACCAAAGGCCCGAAGAGTACCGGACGCGAAGTTTTCAACCTGGGTTGGCTGCAGCACCACCTCAACGGGCAGCCAGCGATTCTTCCTCAGGATGTGCAAGCCACATTGCTGGAGCTGACCGCCCTGACCATCGTCGAGTCCCTGCAAAGCGCTCAACACCAGACCGAAACCCTGCTGGTCTGCGGCGGTGGCGCTCATAACGGGACGCTGATGAATCGACTGGCTGCACTGCTACCGTCCACCCAGGTCAGTAGCACAGCAAGCTATGGCGTAGACCCGGACTGGGTGGAAGCCATGGCCTTCGCCTGGCTGGCCCATTGCTGCCTGGAAGGCATCGCCGCGAACCGCCCGAGCGTCACCGGTGCTCGCGGGCTGCGCGTGCTGGGCGCGATCTACCCCGCCTGATCCCCAGACAGCACAACGCCGCTTGGCCGATCAAAGCCAAGCGGCGTTTTTTTATCGTGCAGACCAGGCGTTCGGTCAGATCGAGAACGAAGACCCGCAACCACAGGTAGTCGTGGCGTTGGGGTTCTTGATCACGAAACGCGACCCTTCCAGCCCTTCCTGATAATCCACTTCAGCACCCGCCAGGTACTGGAAACTCATCGGGTCCACCACCAGGCTCACGCCCTCTCGCTCAACGATGGTGTCATCATCGGCTACATCTTCATCGAAGGTAAAACCGTACTGAAACCCTGAACAACCGCCGCCCGTAACGAATACGCGCAGCTTCAAGCGATCATTACCCTCTTCATCGACCAGGCTCTTCACCTTGTGCGCAGCACCGTGGGTGAATTGCAAAGCCGTGGGGGTGAAGGATTCAACGCTCATGCTGATAATCTCCCGGCGTAGCGCCGTCATATGCGTAATGGCGAGCATTATCCGCTTCTCCTAGAAAAGCGGTCAACTATTATGCGGGGCAGCGGCAAGCTTCAAGCCTTTAGCTACAAGCTTGCCGCTGACAACTTGAAGCTTGCAGCTGCTTTTAAGGCAGCATACCTGCGTGGGACAGGCCGAGCTTCTCATCCAGGCCAAACAGAATGTTCATATTCTGCACCGCCTGGCCCGAGGCGCCCTTGACCAGGTTATCGATCACCGACAGCACCACGACCAGGTCGCCATCCTGCGGGCGATGCACCGCGATCCGGCAGACGTTGGCGCCGCGCACGCTACGAGTTTCCGGATGGCTGCCTGCTGGCATCACGTCGACGAACGGCTCATTGGCATAACGCTTTTCGAACAATGCCTGCAGATCCACCGAACGTTCGACAACCGTTGCGTACAACGTGGAGTGAATCCCACGGATCATCGGCGTCAGGTGCGGTACGAAGGTCAGGCCCACGTCCTTACCCGCAGCGCGGCGCAGCCCCTGACGGATCTCAGGCAAATGACGATGCCCTTTGACCGCATAGGCCTTCATGCTCTCCGCCGTCTCGGAATACAGCGAACCTACCGCGGCACCACGACCGGCGCCGCTGACACCCGACTTGCAGTCCGCGATCAAACGCGAGGGGTCCGCCAGGCCTGCTTCCAGCAACGGCAGGAAACCCAACTGAGTCGCCGTCGGATAGCAACCTGGCACCGCAATCAGGCGTGCCTGCCTGATCTGCTCACGATTGACTTCCGGCAAGCCGTACACCGCTTCTTCCAGCAACTCTGGCGCGCCGTGAGGCTGGCCGTACCATTTGGCCCACTCATCGGCATCCTGCAGGCGGAAGTCCGCGGACAGATCGATCACCTTGGTGCCCGCCGCCAGCAGTTCACCGGCCAGTGCGTGCGCTACCCCGTGAGGCGTGGCGAAGAACACCACATCACAGGCACCCAAGGTCTTGATGTCCGGCACGCTGAAGGCCAGGCCGTCGTAATGGCCTCGCAGGTTCGGGTACATATCGGCCACGGCCAGGCCCGCTTCGGAGCGTGAAGTGATGACCACCACCTCAGCCTGCGGATGCTGAGCCAACAGACGCAGCAATTCGACACCGGTGTAACCCGTGCCGCCGACGATACCGACCTTGACCATAAACCTGCCCTCAACGAACCCACTGGAAAGCCGTCGATAATAGGGGCCGCATCGTCCTGCGACAACCGCCAACGTGACGTACGGGCGCCTGAGCTACTACTATCTTCGCTACCGTGAACCTGGGAATAACTAAAAATGCTTTATTTATGGGTCAAAGCCTTCCATATCGTCAGCATCGTCTGCTGGTTTGCCGGGCTGTTCTACCTGCCACGCCTGTTTGTCTACCACGCCCAAAGCGAAGACACCGTCAGCAAGGAGCGCTTCAGTGTCATGGAGCGCAAGCTGTACCGCGGCATTATGGGCCCGGCGATGGTTGCCACACTGGTCTTCGGCATCTGGTTGCTGATACTCAACCCCGGCATATTCCAATCAGGCGCGTGGATTCACGCCAAGCTCACTCTGGTGGTTCTGCTGATCGGTTACCACCACATGTGCGGTGCGCAGGTAAAACGCTTCGCCCGTGGCGAGAACAGCCGCAGCCATGTCTTTTATCGCTGGTTCAATGAAGTACCGGTTCTGATATTGCTGGCAATCGTAATTCTGGTCGTGGTCAAACCGTTTTAACTTCAATTACTCGGGGGAACCTTCAATGTCGCTGCCCGCCCTGCTTGAACAACGTCTGCGCCTGCCCGTGGTGGCTGCGCCAATGTTCCTGATCTCCAACCCGCAACTGGTGCTGGCCTGCTGCCGCAACGGGGTGGTCGGCAGCTTCCCGGCACTCAACCAGCGCGAAAGCAGCGGCTTCAAGGCCTGGCTGGAGGAAATCGAAGCAGGCCTGGCGCAGTTGGATAATCCCGCCCCTTATGCCGTCAACCTGATCGTGCACAACAGCAACCCACGACTGGAAGCCGACCTGGCCATCTGCGTCGAGCACAAAGTGCCCATCGTCATCACCAGCCTAGGTGCCGTGAAGGAGTTGGTCGATGCCGTGCATAGCTACGGTGGCCTGGTGTTTCACGATGTAACCACCCGTCGTCATGCCGAAAAAGCCGCTGAAGCGGGCGTCGATGGGTTGATCGCGGTCGCCGCCGGCGCGGGGGGTCACGCCGGCACCTGGAGTCCCTTTGCGCTGATTGCCGAGATACGCCAGTTCTTCGACAAAACCCTGCTGCTCGCCGGCTGTCTCAACCACGGCCGGGAAATTCTCGCCGCGCAACTGCTCGGCGCGGACCTGGCGTATCTCGGCACACGCTTTATCGGTACCACCGAAAGCCATGCACCGGATGCGTATAAAGAGATGCTGCTCACAGCGCGCGCCGCCGACATCGTGCACACTCCGGCTGTTTCCGGCGTGCCTGCAAGCTTCATGCGCCAGAGCCTGGAAAATGCCGGTTTTGATCTCGCTGCCCTTCAAGGAAAAGGTGAGGTCAACTTCGGCTCCAAGCTCAAACCGTTGAGCGATGAGGCCAAAGCATGGAAGACTGTATGGTCTGCCGGCCAAGGCGTCGGTGAGATCAATGATTTACCCGGCGTGGATGAACTCGTCGCACGCCTGGGCGCGCAATACCGCCAGGCACGCGAAAACGCAGCACAATTGCGCTGGCCACGTTGACCCAGATGCCAGGCCTGCCAAGTGAGCCGGCCTGCACAACCTCCCTGAAACAAGTGCCAAGGATGCCCGCATGAGCGACAACCGTTTCAAGATCGTGTTTGATGGAACCTTGCTCCCGGGTGTCGAAAGCACCACGGCCAAGCTGAACCTGGCCGAGCTGTTCAAGAGCGACGTCGAAGCCATTGAGAAACTCTTCACCGGCCGCCCGGTCGCGCTCAAACGCGACCTCTCGCGTCCGGACGCCGAAACCTACCTCACCGCGTTGAAAAACGCAGGGGTCGACGCGCGCATCGAAGCCGAACAACCCGTAGCGTTCAACCTTGCCGAAACCCACGAAACAGGCTCCTCTGCCTCGGACTATTCAAACTCCGCTGCATCGCCTTATGCACCACCACGCGCCGCCGTCGGCGATGACTTGCCGGAGTACTCCACGCTCAAGGTCTTCACTATCCACGGGCGTATCGGCCGCCTGCGCTATCTCGCCTGGACGCTCGCACTGACCGTCGCGATGCTGGTAGCTGGCGGGATCATCAGTACCGTGGGTTTCGCCGTGGCCACTGCTTCGCCGACGGTCGCGATCATTCTCGGCTCGTTGCTGGGCTTCGCGCTGTTTGTCGCACTCGTGGTCGTCAGCGTGCAAATCGGCGTGCAGCGCCTGCACGACCTGGGCTGGTCTGGCTGGCTGTACCTGCTGAACCTGGTTCCGTTGGTGAACAGTGTTTTCCCTCTGCTGCTGCTGGTACTGCCGGGCAACACCGGCGCCAACCAGTATGGTGCACCTCCACCGCGCAACTCCACCGCGGTTAAAATCCTCGCGTCGTTGTGGCTGGCGTTCATCCCATTGATGCTCATCGTGGTGGTAACCCTGGGCATGAACGGCTACCTGGATCAGCTCGAAGCCAACATGGGCAGCGGCTATGAAAACAGCTCCATCACCACCGATGAAGATGCCGACCAAAGCGTCATCGATGAGGAAGAAGCAGCGCAAAGTGCTGACGACGCGGCCGAACCTGTAGACTCTCCAGAACAGTGAAGAAACGCCCGCCGCCTGTGATGCCTCTGTCACAGGCCCGGCGGCGTTGCGATGGAGAAAGGCATGACCCGTTACGCTCTGATCACCGGTGCCTCCAGCGGCATCGGCCTGGCCTTGGCCGAGGCCCTGGCTCGACGTGGCCGCAGCTTGATTCTGGTGGCCCGCCAGCGTGATCAGTTGGAAAGCATTGCAACCGAACTGACTCAACGTTTCGGCGTCGAGGTGCTGTTCCGTGCCTGTGACCTGGGCGAGCCGCTGCGGTTGTCGGGCTTTTTGCTGGAACTCGAAGAGGGTGAGCGACAGATCGACCTGCTGGTCAACTGCGCCGGTATCGGCACCAGTGGGCCGTTCCTGGCCCAGGACTGGATGACCGAGCAGGACCTGATCGAAGTCAACATTCTCGCCCTGACCCGCATGTGTCACGCCTTGGGCAATGCCATGGCGCTGCATGGCGGCGGGCAGATTCTCAACGTCGCCTCGATTGCCGCGTTCCAGCCGGGCCCGTGGATGAGCAGTTACTACGCGAGCAAAGCCTATGTACTGCATTTTTCCGAAGGCCTGCGCGAGGAGCTCAAGACTTGTGGTATCAAGGTTTCGGTGCTCTGCCCAGGGCCCACGCGCACCGCTTTCTTCGGCACCGCGCAAATGGACACTGCAAAACTCGACCGCAGCCAGCAGTTGATGAGCCCAGAAGAAGTTGCGCTCTTCACCGTGCGTGCGCTGGAGAAGAACAAGGCGATCATCATTCCGGGGCGTCGCAATCGCTGGCTCGCCTTCAGCCCGCGCTTTAGCCCACGCTGGCTTACCCGAAAAATTGCCGGTGCGATCAATAAGGCCTATTGCCCACGTTGAGCACCCCAGTACACTCACCCTCTCGTTCACCATGGAGAAACAGCTGTGGATACTCTGTTCACCAAGATCATCAATCGAGAAATACCTGCGAACATCATCTATGAAGATGACCAGGTACTGGCTTTTCACGATATCGCCCCGCAGGCGCCGGTGCATTTTCTGGTCATCCCGAAAAAGCCCATTCGCACCCTCAACGACCTGACCGAGGACGATAAAGCCCTGGCTGGCCATATTCTGTTCACCGCCCAACGCCTGGCGGTGGAGCAAGGCTGCGAGAAAGGCTTTCGCGTGGTGATGAACTGCAACGAAGACGGCGGGCAAACCGTGTACCACATCCATATGCACGTGCTGGGTCAGCGCCAGATGAACTGGCCGCCGGGCTGAGTGCACCGGGGCCAATTGACTCAGCGCAAACGCGCCGTCCTCTCTTGCGGTAAACTGGCCGCCGAGATTCTTTCCGGAGGTCAGCATGACTACCCAACGTCACTACTCGCCGATTGACCGTCTGTTGCTGCAAGCCGACATGGCCATGCGTACGCTGCTGCCATTCAGCGGCCAACCGTACCGCCCGTCACCCGCCATCGTGCAGCCGGACGCACAGATGAGCGAGAGCGAGACCCGCCACGTGGCCGGCCTGATGCGTATCAACCATACCGGCGAAGTCTGTGCCCAGGCGTTGTATCAGGGCCAGGCCCTGACCGCCAAATTGCCGCAGATACGCGCAGCGATGGAGCATGCGGCCGAGGAAGAGATCGACCACCTGGCCTGGTGCGAACAACGCATTCGCCAGTTGGGCAGTCATCCCAGCGTGCTGAACCCACTGTTTTATGGCTTGTCGTTCGGGATTGGCGCCGCTGCCGGCCTGATCAGTGACAAGGTCAGCCTGGGTTTTGTCGCGGCCACTGAGCATCAGGTGTGCAAGCACCTGGACGAACACCTTGAACAACTGCCGGCGGAGGACGAAAAATCCCGGGCCATTCTCGAGCAGATGCGCATCGACGAAGAGCATCACGCAGAAAGCGCGCTGGATGCCGGCGGCTTTCGCTTCCCTGCGCCAGTGAGGTTCGGCATGAGCATGCTGGCCAAGGTCATGACCAAAAGCACCTACAGAATGTGAAGCATGAAGATCGTTCCCACACAGAGCCTGGGAACGCTCATCTGATCCAGAAAAAAGGGCGCTATCAAAGCGCCCTTCTTTTTGCCCGTCGATCGACGATCAACCCAACTCGATAATTTCGTAATCATGGGTGATGGCTACACCGGCCGCGCCGAGCATGATCGAGGCCGAACAGTACTTCTCTGCCGACAGCTCGATGGCACGCTTGACCTGCGCCTCCTTCAGCGCCCGACCCTTGACCACAAAATGCATATGGATCCTGGTAAACACCTTGGGATCTTCAGTGGCGCGCTCGGCCTCCAGAAAGGCTTCGCAGCTTTCCACGGCTTGACGGGATTTTTTCAGGATACTCACCACGTCGAAATTGCTGCAACCGCCGACACCCAGCAGCAGCATTTCCATCGGGCGTACACCCAGGTTGCGGCCACCGGCTTCCGGCGGGCCGTCCATGACCACCACATGGCCACTGCCCGACTCACCGAGGAACATGGCTTCGCCCGCCCATTGGATGCGTGCCTTCATCGCCCAGACTCCACTGCTAAAAAAGGGTCGCCAGCTTAGCACAGGGCCTCAGGACGGCCGTGCGCTGCATGAAAATGATCAATAACCGCGTTTGCCGGTGAAATACGCTAATCGAGTCAGAATGTGTCTGGTAAGCTGGCGCCAAATCAATGGCGCATTGCCATCCTTTGTACAGCGTGCATCAATGCCAGCATCGCTGATAAAAACAAATCCAACCCCATCGCGCAGTCTTTCGGGATACAACCATGGTTGCTCTTACTCCCACACCCAAGATCAAGAACCTCGACAAGCTGCTGATGCATTGCCAGCGCCGGCGTCATCCGGCCAAGCACAACATCATCTGCGCGGGCGAGCGCTCCGAAACACTGTTCTTCATTATCAAGGGCTCGGTCACTATCCTGATCGAGGACGAAGACGGTCGCGAGATGATCATTGCCTACCTCAACACCGGGGATTTCTTTGGCGAACTGGGACTGTTCGAGCAGGCGGGCAAGGAGCAGCAGCGCAGCGCCTGGGTGCGCACCAAGGTGGAATGCGAAGTGGCCGAGATCAGCTACACGAAATTTCGCGAACTGGCCCAACAGGATCCGGACATTCTGTATGCCTTGAGCGGGCAGATTGCCCAACGCCTGCGGGATACCACGCGCAAGGTCGGCGACCTGGCATTCTTCGATGTGACCGGACGTGTCGCTCGCTGCCTGCTGGAGCTGTGCAAGCAACCTGACGCCATGACCCACCCCGATGGAATGCAGATCAAAGTCACACGCCAGGAAATCGGGCGCATCGTGGGCTGTTCACGGGAAATGGTGGGGCGCGTGCTCAAGGATCTGGAAGAGCGCAACCTGGTGCACGTCAAAGGCAAGACGATGGTGGTATTCGGAACCCGTTAACCGGGCAGCAAGCCCGCCAACATCTGACGGTACAAGGTGTCGAGCCGGGTGATCGCGTCTGGCGCGGTGAAGACCTCTTGCAGTGCGATATGACTCTCGGCCCGCACCCGCTGCTCCAGGCCACAGGCTTCATTGAAACGATTGACCGCCATGATCAACTCATCGCGATCGTTGTCCAGCAATAAAGCACCGTGCACCAAGCCCACCGGGCGGCCACCGCTCTGCCGCCAACGCTGGGCCGTGCCGACCATTTTTCGGCCGTTGAGATTGACGTTGTAACGACCGTCGCAGAACGCGCCGTCGATTTCGCCAACGGATGCGTCGCCGCCCAACTCGATCAACACATCACAAATCGGCTGGCACAACCGTTGATAGCCGGTTTCGATGCGCCCTTGATCACCTTCACTGCGCGGGGGCGCGTAGACCAGGGCGATATTGACCGTAGCGGCGGACTGCGGTACCGGCTCACCGCCGGTTTCGCGCAACAACACCGGCCAACCGGCGTCTGCCGAGACTTGGCTGGCGGCCTCAAAGGCCGCTAATCGGCTCAAACGGCGCGGCATGACCAACGCTTGATCGCTGGGTTGCCAGAACAACAGTCCGAATGCCTGCTCTCCCGCACAAACGGCGGCCAGCAGCGCTTGTTCGGCTGCAAGCCCTGCTTCTACAGTCATTGAAACCGGCTTGGTCATCAACATTTACCTACCTGAAGGAGCACAAGACCAATGTGGGAGGGGGCTTGCCCCCGATAGCGGTGCATCAGCTGCGAATCAGCCAACTGAACCACCGCTATCGGGAACAAGCCCCCTCCCACACTTTTACTGCATGGCAAAAACATACCGACTGCGCTGGAATCAATCCAGGGTCGAACCGCTGACCGACACGCCACGCTCCGGGAAGAACAGACGCTGCAGTTCGGCCCCTGGGTTCTCAGCGCGCATGAACGTCTCGCCGACCAGGAACGAATACACTTCGCTGATCTCCATCAGTTCCACATCGGCGCGGTTGACGATGCCGCTCTCTGTGATCACCAGGCGATCACGCGGGATACGCGGCAGCAGATCGAGGGTAGTTTCCAGACTGACGTCGAAGGTATGCAGGTTACGGTTATTGACTCCCACCAGCGGGGTGTCGAGGATGTTGAGTGCGCGTTCCAGCTCATCACCGTCGTGCACTTCGACCAATACATCCAGGCCGACACCCTTGGCCACAGCCGCCAGCTCGGCCATCTTCACGTCATCCAGGGCGGAAACGATCAGCAGCACACAGTCGGCACCCAGGGCGCGGGCTTCGACGATCTGGTAGGGATCAACCATGAAGTCCTTGCGGATCACCGGCAACTTGCACGCGGCGCGTGCCTGTTGCAGGAACACGTCGGAACCCTGGAAGTAATCGATATCGGTCAGTACGGACAGGCATGTCGCCCCACCCTTTTCATAACTGACGGCGATTTCATGTGGCACGAAGTGCTCGCGGATAACGCCCTTGCTCGGGGATGCCTTCTTGATCTCAGCGATCACAGCCGGCTGCTTGAGCTTGGCCTGGGCAATCAAGGCATTGGCAAAGCCGCGCGGTGCATCGGCAGCCTTTGCTTGGGTTTCCAATTCAGCCAGACTCACACGGGCACGGCGCTCGGCAACTTCTTGAGCCTTGCGCGCCAGGATTTTTTCCAGAACGGTCGGAACACTCATGCTTCATTCTCCATCTTGAATACGGCGGTGAATGCTCCGAGTTCTTCGAGTTTCTCGCGAGCCAGACCGGTGTGCAGTGCATCGTGGGCCAAGGCCACACCTTCCTTAAGACTATAGGCATGGTCCGCTGCGTAAAGTGCCGCGCCAGCATTGAGCACAATCATCTCCGCGGCTTTTTGACCGTTCTCAGTCTTGCGTCGCCCCAATGCATCGCGAATCAATTCCAGCGACGCCGCCGGGCTTTCCACCGCCAGGCCGTGCAGGCTCTGGCTCTTCATGCCCAGGTCCTCAGGCTCGACCCAGTATTCGGTGACCTGGTCGTTTTTCAACTCTGCCACGAAGGTCGGTGCGGCCAGGCTGAATTCATCCAGGCCATCTTTGGAGTGCACCACCAGCACATGCTTGCTGCCCAGGCGCTGCAGCACTTCAGCCAACGGCCGGCACAACGCCTGGCTGAAGACACCGACGACCTGATGTTTCACACCGGCCGGATTCGTAAGCGGGCCGAGCATATTGAACAGGGTACGCAGGCCGAGGTCCTTGCGCGGGCCGGCGGCGTGTTTCATCGCGCCGTGGTGGGACTGGGCAAACATGAAGCCAATGCCGACGCTGTCGATGCAGCGCGCCACCTGGACCGGCGTCAGGTTCAGGTAGATACCGGCTGCTTCCAGCAGGTCGGCGCTGCCACTTTTGCCGGACACCGCGCGGTTGCCGTGCTTGGCCACGGTGCAACCCGCTGCCGCGACCACGAACGAGGATGCCGTCGATACGTTGAAGATGTTCGCACCGTCGCCGCCGGTGCCAACCACATCGACCACGCCGTCGAGGGTCTTGAGTTCGACCTTGTCCGCCAGTTCACGCATCACCGACACGGCGCCAACGATTTCGTCGATGCTTTCGCTCTTCATGCGCATGGCCATCATAAAGGCACCGATCTGTGCGTCGGAGCACTGACCGGTCATGATCTCGCGCATCACATCGCTCATTTCAGCGGTGCTCAGGTCCAGGTGGCCGACGATACGACCCAGGGCAGTCTTGATATCCATGGAAAGTCCTTAGCGCGTGCCGCCGCTCTGCTTGAGAAAATTGGCGAACAGCTCGTAGCCCTGCTCGGTCAGGATCGATTCAGGGTGAAACTGCACCCCTTCGATATTCAATGTCTTGTGGCGCAACCCCATGATCTCGTCGACCGAGCCGTCCTCCAGCTGGGTCCAGGCCGTCAGTTCCAGGCACTCGGGCAGGGTTTCGCGCTTGACCACCAGGGAATGGTAACGGGTCACGGTCACCGGATTGTTCAGGGCCTGGAATACTCCCAGATCCCTGTGAAATACCGGGCTGGTCTTGCCGTGCATCACCTGGCGCGCGCGCACCACATCACCGCCAAAGGCCTGGCCAATGGACTGGTGCCCCAGGCACACGCCCAGAATCGGCAGCTTGCCGGCGAAATACTGGATGGTTTCCAGGGAGATGCCCGCTTCGGTCGGCGTGCACGGGCCGGGCGATACCACGATGCGCTCAGGGTTCAGCGCGGCAATCTGGGCGACTGTCAGCTCGTCGTTGCGCACCACCTTGACCTCGGCACCCAGCTCGCCCAGGTACTGCACAACGTTGTAGGTAAAGGAATCGTAGTTATCAATCATCAGCAACATGTGGGTTCAAACCTCTTGAATTCACTGATTTCAAATGACCGCCTTCAAAGCGTTTGGCCCGCTGCCAGACGCACGTTCCGGTTGCCGGGTGAGTGGCAAGGGGCGTCAAACAGGGTGAAGAAGGCAAATCGGTACAGGTCCGGCCAGGCCGGCAGAGAAAAATGTCAGGCGCGCCAACGCCAACGGGCGTGTGCCTTGACTACTCGCATCAAGAGTCTGCTGATGATCAACACGGGGAGGGTCTCATTCATACGTCCAGGCACAGTAACGTAGCCTCGCCAACGGTGCAATATGGCGCCGCAAATACGGGCTGCGCTCAATGCGATGCCCACAGCAAAATCCGGTTTTGCGCTATAGAAAACGCTCGATACTTTGCTAGTGTTTCGGTTCCGACACAAAAATAACTCAATGGAATTTTCCATGCTCAGAACTTCGTTCTTCGCGCCCCTGGCCGCCGGCTTGCTTTCCCTGGCTTGTGCACAGGCTCATGCAGCATCGTCACCCTATTCAACGATGGTGGTATTCGGTGACAGCCTCGCCGATGCCGGCCAGTTTCCCGACGGCAGTGCCGGATCGACCCTGCGCTTCACCAACCGTACCGGGCCGACGTTCCAGGGAGACTATGGTCTGGTTTCTTCGACGCTGCTCGGCGCGAAGCTGGGTGTAGCGCCAAGCGACCTGAATGCCTCCACCTCACCGGTGCGCGCGATCCAGGGCTTGCCGGACGGAAACAACTGGGCGGTCGGCGGCTACCGTACCGACAATATCCTCGACTCCATCACCAACGTCTCCAACGCTGCGATCCCACCCGGCAATGCCGGGGGCGGCACGGTGCTGCGCAGTCGACAGGGTTACCTGCCGGCAAACGGCGGGCTGGCCGATCCGAATGCGCTGTACTTTCTGTCCGGTGGAGGCAATGATTTCCTCCAGGGTCGCGTACTCAGCCCCGCTCAAGCGGTCGCCGCCGGCGGGCGATTGGCCGACAGTGCCCAAGCCCTGCAACAAGCCGGTGCGCGTTACATCATGGTATGGATGTTGCCCGACATCGGCCTGACGCCGGCCGTCAACGGCACGCCGCAGCAGGCAGCGACGTCGGCCCTGAGCGCTGTTTTCAACCAGTCCCTGGTACAGCGCCTGTCGCAGCTCGATGCGCAGGTCATCCCGCTGAACATTCCATTGTTATTGAATGAAGCCTTCGCCAATCCGGCCCGCTTCGGCCTCGCCACCGGGCAAAACCTCACGGGCACCTGCTTCAGTGGCAACAGTTGCACCGCCAATCCGGTATACGGCATCGGTGGCACCAACCCGGACCCGACCAAGCTGATCTATAACGACTCGGTCCACCCGACCATAGCCGGGCAACAGCTGATCGCCGACTACGCCTATTCGCTGCTCGCCGCGCCGTGGGAAATCACGCTGCTGCCGGAAATGGCCCAGGGCACATTGCGCGCCCATCAGGATGAGTTGCGCAATCAATGGCAGGCAGACACCGGCCACTGGCAAGCCGTCGGCCAATGGCGAGCGATCGTGGCAGCCGGTGGCCAACGGCTGGATTTCGACGACCAGAACAGCTCGGCAAGCGGCGATGGCAGCGGTTATAACCTCAATATCGGCGGCAGCTACCGACTCAACGAAGCCTGGCGCGTAGGTGTCGCCGCAGGCCTGTACCGCCAGACACTGGAAGCCGGCGCCAGCGATTCGGATTACAAGCTCAACAGCTACATGGGCACCGCGTTTGCCCAGTATCAGCACAATCACTGGTGGGCCGATGCGGCCTTGACCGGCGGCAAACTGGACTTCGACAACCTCAAGCGCAAGTTCGCCCTGGGCGTCAGCGAAGGGTCGGAGAAAGGTGACACCGATGGCTGGCTCTGGGCCTTGAGCGGCCGCGTGGGCTACGACATCGCCGCGCCGGGCAGCGACTGGCACCTGTCACCCTTTATCAGCGCCGATTACGCGCGCGTTGAAGTGAACGGCTACTCGGAGAAAGACAGCCGCTCCACCGCCCTGACCTTTGATGACCAGCAGCGCGACTCCAAGCGCCTTGGCGTCGGCTTGCAAGGCAGCTACCGCATCACCCCGCAGACCCAGGTGTTTGGGGAAGTGGCTCATGAGCATGAGTTCGAGAACGACACGCAGAAGGTCAACATCGCGCTCAACAGCGTGCAGGGGATCGACTTCAAGCTGGACGGGTACACGCCGCGCAGCAATTCGGATCGCTTGAGCCTGGGTGTCAGCCACAAGCTGACGCAGGAGCTGGCGTTGCGGGCGGCGTATAACCTGAGGAAGGACGACAACCTGACCCAGCAAGGGGTCAGTGTCGGGGTGAGCCTGGATTTCTAACGACAGCACAATGAAGGTCTAATGTGGGAGGGGCGGTGCGACGATTCGACTTGCCCCCGATAGCAATGTGTCAGCCAGTGCATCATGACCTGGAAGACCGCTATCGGGAGCAAGTCGAATCGTCGCAGCGCCCCTCCCACAGTTTGATCTACATTTGGCTTTAGTCCTGTGGGGTCTGCTCCGCCAACGCCACCGCCCGGAACATCGCCCGGCGCTTGTTCAGGGTTTCTTCCCATTCCAGGGCCGGCACCGAGTCAGCCACAATGCCGCCACCGGCCTGCACATGCAGTTCGCCATCCTTGATCACTGCCGTACGGATCGCAATCGCGGTGTCCATGTTGCCGTTCCAGGCGAAATACCCCACGGCGCCGCCATAGACGCCCCGCTTGACCGGCTCCAGCTCGTCGATGATTTCCATCGCGCGAATCTTCGGCGCGCCCGACAAGGTACCGGCCGGCAGAATGGCGCGCAGTGCGTCCATCGCGGTCAACCCGGCTTTCAGTTCCCCGGTGACGTTGGACACGATGTGCATCACATTGGAGTAGCGTTCGATGACCATCTTCTCGGTCAACTTCACCGAGCCGATTTCCGAGACTCGCCCCGTGTCATTACGCCCCAGATCAATCAGCATCAGGTGTTCGGCGATTTCCTTGTCGTCGCTCAACAGGTCTTCTTCCAGCGCCAGGTCCGCTTCTTCGGTGGCGCCCCGCGGGCGCGTACCGGCGATGGGGCGCACGGTGATCAGGTTGTCTTCGACGCGCACCAGCACTTCCGGTGAGCTGCCCACCACGTGGAAATCACCGAAGTTGAAGAAGTACATGTACGGCGTCGGGTTGAAGCAACGCAGCGCTCGGTACAGGTCAATCGGCGCCGCCTTGAAATCGATGGACATCCGTTGCGACGGCACCACCTGCATGCAGTCACCGGCGAGGATGTATTCCTTGATGGTGTCCACCGCGCGTTCGTAGTCCGCCTGAGTGAAGCTGGAGCGAAACACCGGATCTGCGGCAGGCGGACGGCCGAGGTCCAGGCCACGACGCGGCGTGATCGGTTGGCGCAGCTTGTCCAGCAATGCTTCGAGACTGGCCTGGCCTTGTTCGTAAGCATCCGCCTGGGACGGGTCGGCCAACACAATCGCGTGCATCTTGCCGGCGAGGTTGTCGAACACCACGACCGCATCGGAGACCATCAGCAGGATGTCCGGCACGCCCAGCGGGTCCGGGTTCGGACATTTACCCAGGCGCTGCTCCACATAGCGCACGCAGTCATAACCGAAATACCCCACCAGGCCGCCGTTGAAACGCGGAAGGCCGGCAATGGTCGGCACGTTGTAGCGCGCCTTGAAGACCTCGACGAAGGCCAGGGGGTCGTCTACGTCATGGCTTTCGATCTCGACGCCATCATGAGTGATGCTCACATGATGGTCGTGAACCCGCAGTACCGTGCGGCACGGCAGGCCGATGATCGAATAACGGCCCCACTTCTCGCCGCCCTGTACCGACTCCAGCAGATACGAGTTCGGCTCGTCGGCCAGTTTCAGGTAGATCGACAGCGGCGTGTCGAAGTCGGCCAGGGTTTCGCGGGCCATCGGGATACGGTTGTAGCCGGCAGCGGCCAAACGCAGGAATTCTTCGCGGATCATCAGGTGCCTCGTGGTGTGAGGGTCAATCGGTCAGGTAGGCAAACGTGCCGCAAAATGCGGCCAGGATCAGTCAGGCGCGCCAACGCCAGCGGGCCAGGGCCTTGATGACTTTCATCCAGAGTTTGCGAGTGACCACCACGATGGGATTTCCAGAAGGAGACGGATCATTATCGGGCAACGTTATCTCAGCGCCCGCGCCCAGGCAACCGGGGATTAACAGACGCAGGTCGTCAATCACCAGCGCCGGCGATTCTTCGGCAATCGGCCGGCCATGGTTGTAGCCGTAACTCAAGGCCACGCACTGCACCCCTGCGGCTTTTGCCGCCAATACATCGCTGCGCGAATCGCCCACGAACAACGATTGGGACGCCGGGATATTCGCCATTTTCATCACGAAGAACAGCGCCGCCGGGTCGGGTTTTTTCTGCGGCAGGGTATCGCCGCCGATGATCCAGCGAAAATACCGGCCGATCTTCATCTGGTCCAACAGCGGTGCGACGAAGCGCTCCGGCTTGTTGGTGATCAAGGCCATTTCCACGCCCTGCTTGCTCAACCATTTGAGGGTGTCACGCACGCCGGGATACACCACCGTCAGTTCGTGGCTGCTTTCATAGGCGGCATTGAACAACTCCAGGGCATGTTCGGCCTCGACCTCATCCACACCGCTGGCGTCGATATTACCGGCCAGCGCCCGGCGCACCAGCATCGGCGCGCCGTTGCCGACCCATTCGCGAACCGCCTCGAGCCCCGCAGGCTTGCGCCCCAGTTTGAGCAGCATCTGGTCCACCGCCGCCGCCAGGTCGGGCACCGAGTCGATCAAGGTACCGTCCAGATCGAACATCACCAGCCGTGGCAATTTGCCGGGGAACAGCTGCTCAAAGCCGCTCATGGACGCGCCAGCGCCAATTCGGCGTGCATCTTGGCGATCACTTCCTGGTAATCCGGGGCATTGAAGATCGCCGAACCGGCCACGAACGTATCAGCCCCCGCGGCAGCGATCTGGCGAATATTGTTGACGTTGACCCCACCGTCGATTTCCAGGCGGATATCGCGGCCCGACGCATCGATCAGCGCCCGCGCTTCGCGCAGTTTGTTCAGGGTGCCGGGGATGAACTTCTGCCCGCCAAAGCCCGGGTTGACGCTCATCAACAGCACCATGTCGACCTTGTCCATCACGTATTCCAGCACACTCAACGGTGTGGCCGGGTTGAACACCAAGCCTGCCTTGCAGCCGCCTTCGCGGATCAGTTGCAGGGTACGGTCGACGTGCAGCGTGGCTTCCGGATGGAACGTGATGTAGGTCGCACCGGCCTCAATGAAGTCGCCGACAATGCGGTCCACCGGGCTGACCATCAGGTGTGCGTCGATCGGCGCGGTAATCCCATACTTGCGCAACGCTGCGCAGACCATCGGGCCGATGGTCAGGTTGGGCACGTAGTGGTTGTCCATGACGTCGAAGTGCACGAAGTCGGCGCCGGCGGCCAACACCTTGTCCACTTCTTCGCCCAGGCGGGCGAAGTCGGCGGAGAGAATCGATGGAGCAATGACGAAGGGCTGCATGACGCACCTTTTTTGAGCTAAATCACGATGGCGCGCATTGTATACCTCAGCTTTGCCCTGCGCACCGTGACCTCACTCAACGATTAATATGCCGCCCGGTAGATTTTTTCGATATCGGCCGCGCTGAGCTGGCGCGGATTATTGCGCATCAGGCGCTCGATGCCCGCCGCTTCGGTGGCCATCGCCGGGATAGCCTCCTCAGGCACGCCGAAACTGCGCAGGCCGGCAGGGATCTCGACGGCGGCGCACAGTCGCGTCATCGCCTCGACAGCCTGATCGGCGGCATCATTCACGCTCAGCCCGCTGACATTCACGCCCATGGCCTGCGCGATATCGCGCATCCGTTCGACACAGGCCAGCTTGTTCCAGTGCATCACATAGGGCAGCAACAGGGCGTTGCTCACGCCGTGGGCGATGTTGAACCGGCCGCCCAACGGATACGCCAGTGCATGCACTGCGCCCACGCCCGCGTTGCCGAAGGCCATGCCGGCCATCAGGCTGGCGGTGGCCATATCGTCACGGGCCTGCAAGTTGGCCGGGTTGGCGTAAGCCTTGGGCAGTGCGCCAGCAATCAGCTTGATCGCGCCAATCGCCAGGGCATCGGTGATCGGTGAGGCGTTCAGCGACAGGTAGGACTCAATTGCATGCACCAGCGCGTCGACACCACTGGCGGCGGTGACGCTGCGGGGGCAAGTGAGGGTCATTTGCGGGCTGATCAGCGCCACATCCGGCAGCAGGTAGTCGCTGACGATGCCTTTTTTCAGCTGGGCGACCTTGTCCGAGAGGATTGCCACGTTGGTCACTTCCGAGCCGGTGCCCGCCGTGGTGGGAATGGCGATCAACGGTGGGCCCTTGCGCGGTACCTGGTCAACACCGAACAAATCCGCCAGGGCGCCGTGGTAACCGGCGTAAGCGGCCACGCTCTTGGCGATGTCGATGGCACTGCCGCCGCCCACGCCGATCAGGCCATCGTGCCCGCCATCGCGGTAGGCCTGCATGCAGTCTTCGACAATGGCGATTTCCGGGTCGGGCAGCACGCGGTCGAAAATTTCATAAGGGCGCCCGCCCAAGTGCTCGAGCGCCAGCGCGATCGTGCCGGACTTGACCAGCACGGCATCGGTGACGATCAACGGGTTATCCACATCCAGGCGGGTGAGTTCGGTGGCGAGCTGTTCGATGGCGCCAGCGCCGGTGAGCAGTTTATGGGCGATCTTGAATGAGGAAGTACTCATGTGCGCGGCCTCTTATTGAGAGATGGGCTGGCACAAGAGTAGCTGAGACAAATGGGTTGTCTGCCATTCAAGAGCTGAATGGTCATCATCTGAATGAACAAATAACCAATGTGGGAGGGGGCTTGCCCCCGATAGCAGTGTATCAGCCAGCCATCTGAGACTGATACACCGCTATCGGGGGCAAGCCCTCTCCCACATTTTGCTCTGTTCGAGGCTTCAGACCTGGGCAGTACGCAGCTTTTCGCCGCGTCCGCGCAGCCATTCAAGCGTCAGCAACAGCACCACTGAAAACCCAATCAGCAACGTCGCCGCCGCCGCAATCGTCGGGCTGAGGTTTTCACGGATGCCGCTGAACATCTGCCTGGGCAAGGTAGCTTGCTCCGGCCCGGCGAGAAACAATGTCACCACCACTTCGTCGAACGAGGTGGCGAATGCAAACAGCGCACCGGAAATCACCCCCGGCGCGATCAGCGGCAAGGTCACCCGGCGAAACGCGGTCAACGGTGACGCGCCCAGGCTGGCCGCCGCCCGCACCAGATTGTGGTTGAACCCCTGCAAGGTCGCCGACACGGTAATGATCACAAACGGCACACCCAGCACCGCGTGCACCACAATCAACGAGAAGAAGCTGTTACCCAGCCCCAGCGGGGCAAAGAACAGGTAACTGGCCACGCCGATAATCACCACCGGCACTACCATCGGCGAAATCACCAGGGCCATCACCAATGCCTTGCCGGGGAAGTTGCCGCGCGTCAGGCCAATCGCCGCCAGCGTGCCGAACACCATCGCCAGCACCGTGGCCGCCGGGGCGACGATGAGGCTGTTGCGCAGGGCGCGCATCCATTCGGCCGACGCGAAAAAGTCCTGATACCACTGCAGCGAAAAGCCCTGCAACGGGTACACCAGGAAACTGCCGCTGTTGAACGACAGCGGGATGATCACCAGTACCGGCAGGATCAGGAACAGCAGGATCAGGCCGCACAGAATCCGCAGGCTGTAGAACCACAGCCGCTCCACCGGTGACCTATATGGGCTCAGCATTGCAAGGTCTCCTCAGCTCAGGCGCAGGCGACTGGCGCCCACCAGCCGGTTGTAGATCAGGTACAGCAGCACCGTCGCCAGCAGCAGCAAGCCGCCCAACGCCGTGGCCATGCCCCAGTTGATGCTGGTGTTGGTATAGAAGGCCACGAAGTAGCTGACCATCTGGTCGTTCGGGCTGCCCAGCAAGGCCGGGGTGATGTAGTAACCAATCGCCAGGATGAACACCAACAGGCAGCCGGCACCGACACCGGCGTAGGTCTGCGGGAAGTACACGCGCCAGAAGCTGGCGAAGGGGTGACAGCCCAGGGAAATCGCCGCACGCATGTAAGTTGGCGAAATGCCCTTCATCACGCTGTAGATCGGCAGAATCATGAACGGCAGCAGGATATGCACCATGGAGATGTACACACCGGTACGGTTGAACACCAACTCCAGCGGCGTATCGATCAGGCCCATGCCCATCAGGGCGCTGTTGATCAGGCCGCCGGATTGCAGCAGTACGATCCACGCCGCCACCCGCACCAGGATCGAGGTCCAGAACGGCAGCAATACCAGGATCATCAGCAGGTTGCTTTTACGCGCCGGCAGGTTGGCCAGCAGGTATGCCAGGGGATAGGCCAGCAGCAGACAGATCACAGTGATGACCAGGCCCATCCAGAATGTTCGGGCGAAGATATCCAGATAGATCGCCTGGTCGGGTGTGGCCGGCGCGATTTCGCCCAGGTCGTCGATGCGGTGATCGACGGCCGCCAGCAGGTAGTAAGGCGTCAGGCTGCTGGTATTGCGTCGGATCGCCTGCCAGTACGCCGGGTCGCCCCAGCGTTCGTCGAGGGTTTCCAGCGCAGCTTTATAAGAGGCCGGCGCGTCGGTGAACGGCAGCGCCCGCGCGGTTTTGGTCAGCAGGCTGCGATAGCCGGCCAGTTCCATGTTCAAGCGTTTGGACAGATCGCCCAGGGTCTGGTTTTTGCGCGCTTCGCCCAGGTCTTCACTGAGCGCCTGGTACACCGACTCGCCGGGCAAGCCACGACCGTCCCAGGCCGTCACTGCCACCACCGTGCGCGGCAAGCCTGCCACCACTTCCGGGTTGCCGACGCTTTTGTAGAGCAGCGCAACAATGGGCACCAGAAACACCAGCAGCAAAAACAGCACCAGCGGCGCAATCAAGGCCTGGGCTTTCCAGCGATTGAGCCGCTCGGCACGGGCCAGGCGCTGCTTGAGGGTGGGAATGGCGAGGGCCATGGAAAACTCCGGGTCTTGAAAGTGGATGCAATCTGTCAAACACAACAGATCCCCTGTGGGAGGGGGCAAGCCCCCTCCCACATGGATTATTTAGCGGCCCAGGAATTGAAGCGCTGCTCGAGCTGCTCGCCGTTATCCGCCCAGAAGCTCACATCGATCTGCACCTGGTTGGCGATATTTTCCGGGGTGGTCGGCATGTCTTTGAGCACGTCTTTGGCCAGCAGCGGCACGGCCTGGGTGTTGGCCGGGCCGTAGGCGATGTTTTCCGAATAGATCTTCTGCTGTTGCGGCTGCACCGAGAAGGCGATGAATTTCTTCGCCGCTTCGGCGCGGTCCTTGGCCAGGCCCTTTGGAATGGCCCAGGCGTCGAAGTCGTAGATGCCGCCGTTCCACACCACTTTGAGGTTGCTTTCTTTCTGCACGGCGGCGATCCGGCCGTTGTAGGCCGAGCTCATCACTACGTCGCCCGAGGCGAGGTATTGCGGCGGCTGTGCACCGGCTTCCCACCACTGGATCGACGGTTTGAGTTCGTCGAGTTTCTTGAACGCACGGTCCTGGCCATCTTTGCCGGCCAGCACTTTATAGACGTCCTTGGGCGCTACACCGTCGGCCATCAGCGCGAATTCCAGGGTGTATTTGGCGCCTTTGCGCAGGCCGCGCTTGCCGGGGAATTTCTTGGTGTCCCAGAAATCCGCCCAGCTGGTCGGTGCACTGGCGAGTTTGTCGGCGTTGTAGGCCAGCACGGTCGACCACACAAAGAAGCCCACGCCGCAGGGCTGGATCGCGCCTTTGACGTAGTCGGCGGGGTTGCCGAACAGTTTCGGGTCCAGGGGCTCGAACATGTCTTCGTCGCAGCCACGGGACAGTTCCGGCGACTCCACTTCCACCAGGTCCCAGGACACGCTCTTGGTGTCGACCATGGCTTTGACCTTGGCCATCTCACCGTTGTATTCACCGGCGATGATCTTGCCGTTGCCCGCGCTTTCCCACGGGGCATAGAAGGCCTTGACCTGGGCCGCCTTGTTCGCGCCGCCAAAGGAAACGACAGTCAGGTCCGGGCCTGCCATGACCTGTGTCGCGCCCATCAAGCCGATAGCCAGGGCCGAATACTTAAGGGATCTCAACATTGTTGTGCTCTCCACGTGCAGGGTTGGTGAAGCCAGGGGGCGATCAATTCGCCTCTAGAAGTGGGTCGAGTGCGCGAACGTGCTCGACTTGCCAGCCAATCGGTACTACGTCGCCGACCGTCAGGGCCGGGTCCAGCTCGGCAATCGGTTGTTTCACGAAAAAATCGGTCTTGCCGCAGACTTCCAGGCGCACACGCACGTGGTCGCCCAGGTAGATGAACTCCGCCACCCGCCCGGAGAAACGGTTGATGCAGCGGTCACTTGCGCCATTGAGGCTGACGCGCTCCGGACGCACCGACAGGGTCACCGGGCCGCCGATCGCGCCGACATTCACCGCCAGCGCCTCGACCTTCTCTCCGCGCGCCAGCTCCACCACACAGCGCTCGCCGGTGTGGCTGTGCAGACGGCCATTGAGGCGGTTGTTTTCGCCGATGAAGTTGGCCACAAAGGTGTTCTTCGGTTCTTCATACAGGCTGCGCGGCGCGGCGATCTGCTGGATTTCGCCCTGGTGGAACACCGCCACACGGTCGGACATGGTCAAGGCTTCGCCCTGGTCATGGGTCACATACACCACGGTCACGCCGAGGCGCTGATGCAGGTGCTTGATTTCCATCTGCATGTGTTCGCGCAATTGCTTGTCGAGGGCACCCAGGGGTTCGTCCATCAGCACCAGTTGCGGCTCGAACACCAATGCGCGGGCCAGTGCCACCCGCTGTTGCTGGCCCCCCGACAGTTGCGCCGGGTAGCGCTGGGCGAAGGCGTCGAGCTGGACCATGCTCAGCACGCGCTTGACCCGCTCGCTGATGTCGGTCTTGCTCAAGCCACGCACGGACAGGGGAAACGCCAGGTTCTCGGCCACGGTCATGTGCGGGAACAATGCGTAGTTCTGGAACACCATGCCAATGTCGCGCTTGTGCGGCGGCACGTTATTGATCGAGCGTCCGGCCAGCTGGATTTCGCCGGCGGTGGGGGTTTCGAAGCCGGCCAGCATCATCAGGCTGGTGGTCTTGCCCGAACCGGACGGCCCGAGCAGGGTGAGGAACTCGCCCTTGCGAATCTCCAGGTTGAGGTCTTTGACGATCAGGTTTTCGCCATCGTAGCTTTTCTGCACGCCACGAAAGCTGACCAGCACATCATTTGTATCCGCCTCGCTCATACCCGCACCTTTGTGTTTTGGACCGCTGTGACACAAGCGTAGTCCAGGCGCGAGGCCCCGGAAATCGGGGGCCAGGAGAGAATCGCATCAGCCGGATGGAAGGTTCGGGGTAGGGATCGCCCTACCCGGATGACGGGCATGGGACAGTGCAGCGGCAAGCCCGTGTCGGGCGGCGCTTGCGAGGTGTCGTTAATGGATACGCCGCTACAGCAGCTTGTGTTCCATGGCGTATTTCACCAACTCGGCCAGGGAGGTGATATTGAGCTTTTGCATCAAGCGCGCCTTGTGGGTGCTGATGGTCTTGCTGCTCAGGGCCAACTGCAGGGCGATGTCGTTGACGTTGGCGCCTTGTGCCAGACGTTCGAACACCGAGAACTCGCGCTCCGACAGCAGCGAGTGCAAGGGGCGTGAATCCGTCAGGCCGACTTCGAAGACCATGCGGTCTGCCAGGTCCGGGTCGATATAGCGCCCGCCCGCCGCGACCTTGCGAATCGCCATCAGCAGCAGTGCCGGGTCGCTGTCCTTGGTGGCATAGCCGGCCGCGCCGACCTTGAGGGCGCGAGCAGCCATTTGCGCCTCATCGTGCATGGACAACACCAGGATCGCCGGCGGGTTGCTCAGCGCCCGGATACGCGCGATAGCCTCCAGGCCATTCACGCCGGGCATGGAGATATCCAGCAACACCACCTCGCACGGCACATGGCGCAGGGTCTCCAGCAATTGCTCGCCATTGCTCGCTTCGCCCACCACCAGCAGGTCCTTGGCCAGGCCGATCAATTGCTTGAGGCCTTCTCGGACAATGGTGTGGTCTTCGGCTACCAGTACGCGGATCACAGGGGTTTCCTCTTAATTGTTATCAGGCATCCAACGGCACCGTGACACTCAGGGTGGTGCCCTCCCCCAACTCGCTGACCAGGCTCAACTGCCCGCCCATGATCAGCACCCGTTCACGCATGCCGACCAGGCCGAACGACACCGCTCGCCCCTGCGCCTGCACGAAGCCGATTCCGTCATCGCTGATGGTCAGTCGCAGGTTCGGGCCATCTACGCCCAGCGTCAGCTCCACAGTATGCGCCTGGGCATGGCGCATCACATTGGTCAGCGCTTCCTGCAGGATGCGGAACAGGCCGATGGCCTTGGCGTCGCTCAGTACCGGCGGGTTTTCCGGGACGCGTACCAGACAGGGAATCTGCGTGCGCGCTTCGAAACGGCGCGCCTGCCATTCGATGGCCGAGGCAATGCCGGCGTCGAGAATCGGCGGGCGCAGCGCGGTGGCGACATCACGGACCAGTTGGAAAAGCTGGGCGATCAGGCGCTTCATGCTGTTCAAGCGCTCGTTCAGGCCCGGGTCGAGTTGCGCATAGGCCAATTCACACATAGAGGTTTCCAGTTTGAGCACGGTGAGCATCTGCCCGAGTTCGTCGTGTACCTCGCGGGCGATACGCGCCTTTTCTTCTTCGCGCACCGTTTCCAGGTGGGCCGACAATTCGCGCAACTGTGCCTCGCTCTGCAGCAAGGCGGCCACATAACGGCGGCGCTCGGTGACGTCAGTCAGGTAAACCACCAGGTACTCGCCGTCGGCAAAGCGCAGAAAACTCAACGATACGTCCGCCGGCAGGATACTGCCGTCGGCGCGCAGGCAGTCGGTGGCGAAGGTCTGCGCGCCTTCCTCGCTGGCACGCCCACGCTTCCACAGATTGAGCCAGCGGTCCATGGTCAACGTCGGGTCGAAATCGATCAGCGGTCGCTCGATCAATGCGCCAGCGCCATAGCCGAGCATGGTTTCGGCGGCGCGATTGGCGTAACGCACGTGACTGTCCCAATTCACCCACAGGATGCCGACCGTACTTTGATCGATGGAAAACTGCGTCAGGCGCAAGGCTTCAGCGCCAGCGGCGCGCGCTGCACTTTCCTCCCGCGCCGCCAACAGGTCGTGCTCCAGGTGACGCTGTTGGCGGCGCTGCCAGAGCACCGCCGCGAGGCTGGCGAGCAGCATCAGCCCCAACAGCACGCTGAGGTTTTTCCACAAGCCCATGGCGTCCGATAAACGCGGGTACTGAGGTTGCAGCCAGCGGCTGTGCAATTGATCCAGGTCGCGGGCGGGTATCGCCCGCAAGGCGCTTTGCATGATGCCGGCCAGCTGCGGCCATTCACGCCGAGTGGCCACTCGCAGCAACTGCGGCAAGCCGATATCGCCGACCACCGCCAGCCCGGCAAACTCCGCCTCGCCGGACAACCGCCCCAGTTGCGCCTCATCCACCACTGCATAGCGCGCCTGCCGACTCACCAGTAACTGCAGGGCCTGGCGCTCCATGGGCACGCCTTGCAGGTTAAGGTTGGGGTACGTACTGCGCAGGTAATCGGCCACCGTGCTGGGCATGCGCACCGCGATGCGCGATTGTGCGTCGAGTTTTTCCAGCTCCACCGCGCCGCCGCCTTCGCGAATACCGACGATATGCTGAGGCACACGCATATAAGGGTCGCTGAACAACCACAGGCGCAAGCCGGCCGGGGTTTGCTGCAGGCCCGGAGCGATATCCACCTCGCCATCGCGCACGGCGGCTTCCAACTGCTGCTGATCGGGAAAGTTGCGCCAGGTCAGCTCGATGCCAAGCGCCTTGGCCAGCCATTGCATCAACTCGACATTGGCCCCGGACAACCGCTGCAGCCGTCGGTCGTATTGCGCGTAAGGCGCCTGCAATACCAGGCCCACCCGCAGTTGCGGGTGCTGCGCCAGCCACGCACGCTGCTGCGCATTCAGCTGCGCCTGGGGCACGACGGGAGCAGGCGCGGCGTTGCCCATCAAGGCAACACACAGACAGCCGATAACCAGCAGCAAGCGAAAACCCATGATCCACGTCTCACATCACTGACAAATACCGATCAACCCATTAGGCTGCTGGAATCACTTCTGGCCGGGATTTAACGATGCCACCTCGAAACCGTTCGGCACTGCCAGCATTGTGCCTGTCGCTGCTATTTACCAGCGCCTTTTCTGTTCAAGCCGCCGATGCGCCAGCAGCCGTCGCGGAAAAACCCGCCGAGCGCCAGCCCTTGCCCGAGCGCAGCGAGGCAGAAGCGCGCGCGCTCGAACGTCAGGTTGCGCAACAGGAACAACAACAATTGCAGGCCGGCAGCGAGTCGTTCCTGGCCCTGTGGAAGCCCGCCAACGGAGCCGACCCCCAAGGTGTGGTGATTATCGTGCCAGGCGCCGGCGAAAATGCCGACTGGCCGCAAGCAATCGGCCCGTTGCGCCGTAAACTGCCGGACGCTGCCTGGGGCACCCTCAGCCTGTCATTGCCGGACGTCAACCTGGACACCTTGCCGCCACGCGTCATCGAGCCGCCCAAAGCGGCGGTCGATACCAGCAGCAAGGACGGCAGCACGGTCGCCAAACCCGTCGAACAGGCTGCCAGCGCGGAAGCCGAAGGCACTGACCCGGCGGTGGTACCGGGCGCGGATGAACAGGACAAGACCGACGCCAAACGTATCTTCGACCGCATCGACGCTGCCGTCGCTTTCGCCCAGACCCAGGGCGCCCGCAGTGTGGCACTGCTCGGTCACGGCACCGGTGCATGGTGGGCTGCGCGCTACCTGAGCGAGAAACAACCCGCCCAGGTGCAGAAACTGGTGATGGTGGCCGGGAAGACACCCGCCGCTCGTCAACCGGACCTGCAGCAGTTGGCGCCGGCGTTGAAAGTGCCTACCGCGGATGTGTTCTACCAGGACGGCGCCCAGGACGGCAAAAATGCACTGGCCCGTATGCAGGCGGCCAAACGCGGCAAGAATGACGGCTACAAGCCGGTGCAACTCCACGCCCTGCCCGGCAACGATGCCGCCGAGCAGGAGCAGTTGTACCGCAGAGTTCGCGGCTGGTTGAGCCCGCAGGCCGATTGAACACATTTTTCGAAAGTGCTGAATAACCAATGTGGGAGGGGGCTTGCCCCCGATAGCGGTGTATCAGCTGCCACACGTGCTGACTGACACTCCGCCATCGGGGGCAAGCCCCCTCCCACATTCGATCGGCGTTCTCAGGCTGGCACTCTCAACGAAAGTCCCGCCGCTCGCGAATCAATGCGTAAGCGTTATGCAACTCACGGGTACGCTCGGTCGCCTCGCGCACTTGTGCGGGGCTGGCGCCACTGCCGGCGATCTTGTCCGGGTGGTGGCGGCTGAGCAAGCGGCGATAGGCGTGCTTGATCACCGAGGGCTCAGCGGTGGCCGTCACTCCCAGAATCCGCAGCGCTTCCTGATAAGCCCCGCCACGATTGGCCAACGGCTTGCGCGCCGGCGCGTAATCGGAAGCCAACGCGCGGATTTGCTGCGGCGTCCAGCCCAGCCATTTGCCCCACAACTGGATCAGCTCACGCTCGGTATCATCCGCCCGGCCATCGGCCCAGGCCATGCGCCAACAGGCACGTAGAACCCCCTCGGCGGCATGGGGTTGCGCCTTGAGCACGCGCAGATAACGGCGGACACGGTCAGTGCCGGACTTGCCGCGATTAAAGGCCATGATGGCCCGGCGCTGGGCCGGCTCGGTCATGTCCAGCGCACGCATTTCCTGGCGCGCCTGCTGGATATGCCCGTCCACAATGCGCCCATTGCTTTTGGCCAGACGCCCCAGCAGCACGAACAACAATTCGTCGTTGCGCAACGCGGGGCGCCCGCCAAGGCGTTCGCGTAACTGCGCCCAGCTGTGCAATTGCAGGCGCCGGTCCAGCGCCTGCCCCAGCAATGCACCCAACAAAGCCCCCGGGATGCTGGCAATCGCAAAGCCAGCCCCGGCGCCGATCAGCGTCCCTGGCCACAACATCCTATCGTCCTGCTGTCAGCAAGGTTTCGACCTGCGCCAGACGTTCAAGCGTTCCAACATCCACCCAGCGTCCCTTCATGTGTTCACCCGTTACCCGACCTTTGGTCATCGCCGCACGCAACAACGGCGCAAGCTTGAAGGCACCCGCACTGCAACCCGCGAATAATTGAGGGTCAAGCACAGAAATGCCACTGAAGGTCAGGTTATCGGCACCGGGCGCCGCATCATGAAGCACGCCGTCGCTCAGGTGGAAGTCACCGCCGGACGGATGATGCGCCGGGTTGTCGACCATCACCAGATGGGCCAGGCCCTGGAGCGGTCGCTTCAATTGGCTGAAGTCGTAATCGGTCCAGATATCGCCGTTGACCACCAGGAACGGCTCGTCCCCCAGCAACGCCAGCGCCTGGAAAATTCCGCCGCCGGTTTCCAGCGGCTCGCCTTCGGCTGAATAACGGATACGCACGCCGAACTGGGCACCGTCCCCCAGATAGCTTTCGATCTGCTGACCGAGCCAGGCATGGTTGATCACGATCTCGGTGAAGCCGGCCTTGGCCAGCGCTTCAAGGTGATACTCGATCAGCCGTTTGCCGCCTGCCTGCACCAGCGGCTTGGGCGTATGCAGCGTCAGCGGGCGCATGCGCTCGCCCTTGCCGGCCGCCAGGATCATCGCCTTCATACGCAAGCCTCGGCGGGTTGGCGCAGGCTGCCGAGCAGTTCGCCCAGGTCGCTCAACTCAGGTCGGTCGGCGAGCACCGCTTCTATATAGGCAAAGAAGCGCGGCACGTCCGCCAGATAGCGCGGCTTGCCATCCCGGTGACAGATCCGCGCGAAGATACCGATGACCTTGAGGTGACGTTGCACGCCCATCAGGTCGCTGGCGCGCAGGAAGTCTTCAAAATCATCCTGCACGGGGATGCCCAACTGCCCGGCGCGTTCCCAATAGCCGCGCTGCCACGCGCGCACGCGGGCCTGGGGCCAGCTGAGGAAGGCGTCCTTGAACAGGCAGGTAATGTCATAGGTCACCGGGCCATAGACCGCATCCTGGAAATCCAGCACCCCAGGACCGGGTTCACTGATCATCAGGTTGCGCGGCATATAGTCGCGGTGCACCAGCACGTTGGGCTGGGCCAGGGCGCTTTCGATCAACCGCTCACTCACCCGCTGCCAGAGGGCCTGCTGCCGGGTATCAAGCTCGATACCCAGGTGCCGGCGTACGTACCATTCAGGGAACAACTCGAGCTCGCGACGCAACAAGGCGACGTCATAGCTGGGCAGCGGCGCGTCCATCGGCAACTGCTGGAACGCCAGCAACGCATCGATGGCGTCGGCGAACAATTGATCGGCGTTTTGCGCGTCAATCACGTCCAGGTAGGTTTTTCGGCCCAGGTCATTGAGCAAAAGAAAGCCACGGGGCAAATCTTCTGCATAAATTTTTGGCACATTAATTCCCGATTTCGCGAGCAAATGCGCGATATCGACGAAAGGTTTGCAGTTTTCCTGGGGCGGTGGCGCGTCCATCACGACGAATGTATGCGCCCCGCCCTCCCACCGGAAGTAGCGCCTGAAACTCGCGTCACTGCTGGCCGCGGTCAATGTGGCCGGGGGTACGGCGCCCCAGTCCTGAGCGTTGAAGAGAATCGGCAACTGCTCATCCAGCCAGACTTCCAGCTGTTGTAAACGTAGATCGTGCTCGGGCATTACAAGGGTCTCCGACGGCGCTAGCCGTCAAGCGGGGCATGCTTTATTATCACGCATCTTTTTCAGACCATCGAGAGGCGTGCGGCCCAAACCGCGGGCAGATGGCACGCAGGAAGCCCGGACTAATAAGATGGCATTGAAATCCCCCGCGTTTCGTAGAAAATTTCCGTTGCTGGTAACCGGCAGTCTGCTGGCCTTGCAACCTTTCGCCACCTCATTCGTGGTCGCCGCGGAACAGTATGACTGCTCAGTCTCTGCTTCGGGTGCCTGGGATTGCGCGCCGAAGACGGCCGCCGCCCCATTGCCACCGCGCCCGGTGCATGACGGTTCTGCCGTCAGCTCGGCCAACAGCACGCCGCAGGGCGAAGCTGGCGGCAGCGTCGACGCCGAGCCCAAGACCATGCTGGTCACCGAAGCCAAGGGCCGTGGGCTGCGTTCGCGCAGCAAAGACTACAGCCACCTGGACTGGGTGCCTCGCGAGAAACTGACCGCAGCACAGCTGGCCGAAACCGGCCCTTACTGCGGCGGCTCCTACATCGAGCCGACGCGTCCTGGCATGAACGACAAGACGAACAAGAGCGATGCGCCGACTTTCATCGGTGCCAAGGCCTCTCGTTACGAGCAGGAACAGCAGGTTGCCACACTGGCCGGTGACGTCGTCATGCGCCAGGGCAGCATGCAACTGGAGTCCGACGAAGCCAGCCTGTACCAGGCCGAGAACCGTGGCGAGCTGAACGGCAACGTGCGCCTGCGCGACAACGGCGCGCTGATCGTGGGCGACCGTGCCCAGGTCCAGCTCGATACCGGCGCGGCCCAGATCGACAACGCCGAGTACGTGATGCACAAGTCGCGTATCCGCGGTAACGCGCTGTACGCCAAGCGTGCCGAGAATGCGATCATCCGCCTCAAGGACGGTACGTACACCACCTGCGAGCCGGACAGCAACGCCTGGCAGCTCAAGGGCAACAACATCACGTTGAACCCGGCCACCGGTTTCGGTACCGCCACCAACGCGACGTTGCGGGTCAAGAACATCCCGATCCTGTACACCCCTTACATCTACTTCCCGATTGACGACCGCCGTCAATCCGGCTTCCTGCCGCCGAGCTTCAGCACCGGCAGTGAAACTGGCTTTACCCTCGTGACGCCGTACTACTTCAACCTGGCACCGAACTACGACGCCACGTTGTACCCGCAATACATGACCAAGCGCGGCCTGTTGATGGAAGGCGAATTCCGCTACCTCACCAAGTCCAGCGAAGGCCAGTTCGGCGGGGCGTACCTGAACGACGATAACGACGAGCGCAAGAACCAGACCGATTACGAAAAAACCCGTTACATGCTCAACTGGCAGCACAGGGGCGGGTTGGATTCGCGCCTGACGTCCCAGGTGGACTACACCAAGATCAGCGACCCTTATTACTTCCAGGATCTGAAGTCGTTCGAGGAAGGTGTAGAGAACCAGGACTTCCTGAACCAGCAGGGTTCCCTGACGTATCGCGGCGACTCTTATCAGGCTCGCTTGAATGTCCAAGCGTACCAACTGTCCACAATCTCTCAGATCACGCCGTATGACCGGTTGCCGCAGCTCACGCTGAACGGCCAACTGCCGTTTCATCCGGGCGGCTTGAACTTCAGTTATGAAACCGAAGCCGTACGCTTTGATCGTGACTTGCAGAGCGGTACGTTCACCGACGAAAACGGCTTGGTTTCACCTCGCCTGGATAGCAACGTACTGGGGCTTACCCGTGCGAACGGTACTCGCCTGAACGTTGCGCCAGCCGTCGAATACCCGATGAACTGGACTTACGGTTTTATTACGCCGAAGCTCAAATACGTCTACACCAAGTACGATCTTGACCTGGATGGTACAGGCAAGAGCCAAATGGCCCTTGCCGGTCAAACTTTCAAGAGCTCCCAGGACCGCGCAATACCTGTAGCCAGCGTAGACAGCGGCCTGTACTTCGACCGCAGAACCAATTTGTTCGGCAAGGACTTCAACCAGACCCTCGAACCGCGAGCCTACTACCTCTACGTACCAAACAAGGACCAGAGCGATATTCCGGTGTTTGATACCAGCGAATACTCGTTCAGCTATTCCTCATTGTTCCGCGACAACCGCTTCAGCGGTTCCGACCGGATCGGTGACGAGAACAAGCTGTCCCTGGGCGTAACCAGCCGCTGGATCGAAGATAACGGTTTTGAGCGCCAACGTGTTTCGGTAGGTCAGGCCGTGTACTTCAAGGACCGTGAGGTTCAACTGCCAGGCGTATTGGCCGCCGATCGTGATGACGCGCGTACCGACGTATCGCCTATCGCGCTGGAATACGAATTCCACTTCAACCGCGACTGGCGCGCCACAGCCGACTACAACTGGGATCCCGAGAGCCACTCTCCACGGTCCGGCAGCGCGATGTTCCACTACCAGCCGGAGAACGACCCGAACAAGGTTATCAACCTCGGTTATCGCTATCGCAACGACCAGGTCGTCTATAACCAGCTGACCAACAGATGGCAGTTCGGTGGCGACTACGGCAGGCCAGGCGAAGAGAACTACGTGAAGGATTACTACAAAATCCAGCAACACGACTTCTCGATGATGTGGCCGATCATTCCACAGTGGAACCTGATCACCCGCTGGCAGTATGACTATGCACGCAACCGTACCCTGGAAGCCTTTGGTGGTTTCGAGTACGACAACTGCTGCTGGAAACTGCGCGTGATCAACCGTTATTGGGTTTCCAACGACGAATATACCCAGATCGCCCCCCTTAACGAAAAGGGTGACCACGGGCTCTTCTTCCAGATCGTCCTTAAAGGACTCGGCGGCCTGACCGGCGCCAAGGTAGAGAGCTTCCTCGACAAAGGCATTGAAGGTTATCGTGAACGTGAAGACAAAGCTTTCTGAGTGTTTGCGCCCGCTAGTGCTGGGCGCGCTGTTCCTGGGTGCCGCCTCGGCGCATGCCGCGGTGCAACAGCTGGATAAAGTCGCAGCCATCGTCGATAACGACGTGATCATGCAGAGCCAGCTGGACCAACGGGTCAAGGAAGTTCAGCAAACCATCGCCAAGCGTGGCGGTGGGGTACCGCCGACCAGCGTCCTGGAACCCCAGGTGCTGGAACGCCTCATCGTCGAAAACCTGCAACTGCAGATCGGCGAACGCTCCGGCATCCGTATTTCGGACGAAGAGCTGAACCAGGCCGTCGGTACCATCGCTCAACGTAACAACATGAGCATCGATCAGTTCCGCGCAGCCCTGGCGCACGATGGCCTGTCCTATGAGGACGCGCGTGACCAGATCAAGCGGGAAATGATCATCAGCCGTGTACGCCAACGCCGCGTAGCGGAGCGGGTTCAGGTGTCGGAGCAGGAAGTGAAGAACTTCCTGGCCTCGGACCTGGGCAAGATGCAACTCTCCGAAGAGCTGCACCTGGCCAATATCCTGATCCCGACGCCAGACAGTGCCAACGCCGAGCAGCTCAATGCCGCTGCGGCCAAAACCCAGGCGATCTACGACCGCCTCAAGGCGGGCGCTGATTTCGCGCAGATGGCGATTGCCCAGTCCGGCAGCGACAACGCGCTCGACGGTGGTGACATGGGCTGGCGTAAAGCCGCACAACTGCCACCGCCGTTCGACCGTGAGCTCAGTGCCATGAACGTGGGTGACATCACTCAACCGGCGCGTACCCCAGGCGGTTTTATCATCCTCAAGCTGCTCGGCAAGCGCGGCGGCGAGACCTCGCTGAAAGACGAAGTACACGTTCGTCACATCCTGGTCAAACCGAGCGAAATCCGCACCGAGGCACAAACCAAGGAGCTGGCCCAGAAGATCTATGACCGCATCGAAAGCGGTGAAGACTTCGCCACCCTGGCCAAGAGTTTCTCGGAAGACCCAGGCTCGGCCCTCAACGGCGGCGACCTGAACTGGATCGACCCGAAAGCCCTGGTGCCCGAGTTCCAGCAAGTGATGGCCGATACGCCGCAAGGCGTGCTGTCCAAGCCGTTCAAGACCCAATACGGCTGGCATGTACTGGAAGTCCTTGGCCGTCGCGCCACCGACAACACCAACCAGGCCCGCGAACAGCAAGCCCTGACCGTACTGCGCAACCGCAAGTACGACGAAGAGCTGCAAACCTGGTTGCGTCAGATCCGTGACGAAGCCTACGTAGAAAACAAGCTGCCAGGCGCCGAGCAAACAGGCACCGACCAGGCAGCCCAGTGAAACCCCAGCGTTTCGCGGTAACACCCGGCGAGCCGGCCGGCATTGGTCCAGACCTGTGCCTGCTGCTCGCCTCGCAACCCCAGCCACATCCCCTGATTGCCATTACCAGCCGCGACCTGCTCCTTGAGCGGGCCGCGCAACTGGGTGTGGCCGTCAACCTGCTGAGCGTCGCACCGGACAACTGGCCCGACCTGCCGGCGCCGGCGGGCAGCCTGTACGTGTGGGACACCCCTTTGCACGCCAGGGTCGTCGCCGGGCAACTGGACAAGGCCAATGCCGCCTTTGTCCTGGAAACCCTGACCCGTGCCGGGCAAGGCTGCATCGACGGCGACTTCGCCGGCATGATCACCGCGCCCGTCCATAAAGGCGTGATCAATGAATCCGGCATCGCCTTCTCCGGCCATACCGAATTCCTTGCCGAACTCACCCAGACCGAACAAGTCGTGATGATGCTGGCCACCCGCGGCCTTCGCGTCGCGCTGGTCACCACCCATCTGCCGCTGCGCGATATCGCCGACGCCATCACCGCCGAGCGCATCGAACGCGTCACGCGCATCTTGCACGCCGACCTGCAACACAAATTCGGCATTGCCCAACCGCGCATCCTGGTCTGTGGGCTCAACCCCCACGCCGGTGAAGGCGGCCATTTGGGCCATGAAGAAATCGACATCATTGAACCGACATTAGAGCGCCTGCGCCAAGAAGGCATGGACCTGCGCGGCCCATTGCCTGCAGACACTCTGTTTACCCCCAAATATCTGGAGCACTGCGACGCAGTGCTGGCGATGTACCATGACCAGGGGCTGCCCGTGCTGAAATACAAAGGCTTCGGCGCCGCAGTCAACGTGACACTGGGCCTGCCGATCATCCGCACCTCCGTCGACCATGGCACTGCCCTGGACCTGGCAGGCAGCGGCAAGATCGATACCGGCAGCCTGCACGTGGCCCTGGAAACCGCCTATCAGATGGCCGAGACCCGTATATGACCGAGCATTACCAACACCGGGCGCGCAAGCGCTTCGGGCAAAACTTCCTGCACGACGCTGGCGTGATCGACCGCATCCTGCGCTCCATCCATGCCAAGCCAGAAGACCGCCTGCTGGAAATCGGCCCGGGCCAGGGCGCTCTGACCCAAGGCCTGCTGGCCAGTGGCGGTCAACTGGATGTGGTGGAGCTGGACAAAGACCTGATCCCGATCCTCAATCAGCAATTTGCCGACAAGCCCAACTTCAACCTGCATCAGGGCGATGCGCTGAAGTTCGACTTCAACACGCTCAACGCCGCGCCCAACAGCCTGCGCGTTGTCGGTAACCTGCCGTACAACATCTCCACCCCGCTGATATTCCACCTGCTGAACAACGCCGGGATCATCCGCGACATGCACTTCATGCTGCAAAAAGAAGTGGTGGAACGCCTGGCCGCAGGCCCAGGGGGTGGCGATTGGGGCCGCCTGTCGATCATGGTTCAGTACCACTGCCGCGTCGAACACCTGTTCAACGTCGGCCCGGGTGCGTTCAACCCGCCGCCGAAGGTCGACTCGGCCATCGTGCGCCTGGTGCCGCACGCCGTACTGCCGCACCCGGCCAAGGACCACAAACTGCTGGAGCGCGTCGTGCGCGAAGCGTTCAACCAACGCCGCAAGACCCTGCGCAACACGCTCAAGGCGCTGTTGAGCAATGCCGAGATCGAAGCAGCCGGCGTCGATGGCAGCCTGCGTCCCGAGCAACTGGACCTGGCCGCATTCGTGCGCCTGGCCGACCAGTTGGCGATCCAGCCTGCGCCAGTAGCAGACCAGGTGTAAGCACACATGTGGGAGGGGGCTTGCCCCCGATTGCGGTAGACCAGCCAATATATTCAGCGACTGGTACACCGCTATCGGGAGCAAGCCCCCTCCCACCTGTGAACCGCGTCATACCCGATAGCATGTCTGGCCTAGTGCCCTGCTCTTGGCCTAGACTGATCCGCATCTGCTGTCCTCCGCTTTTGCTTTTAAGGCCTCTTGCATGTCCGATCCTCGCTACCAGATCGACGTCAGCGTCGTCACCCGCTTCCTGGCGGACCAATCGCAACCTGAACTCAACCGCTTTGCCTTTGCCTACACCATCACGGTGAAAAACAACGGGCTGGTGCCGGCCAAGTTGCTGTCACGCCACTGGGTGATCACCGACGGTGATGGTCAGGTTGAAGAAGTACGCGGCGCGGGCGTTGTCGGCCAGCAACCGGTGATCGACATCGGCGCCAGCCATACCTACAGCAGCGGCACGGTGATGACCTCCAAGGTTGGCACCATGCAGGGCTCGTATCAGATGAAAGCCACCGACGGCCATTTGTTCGACGCCACCATCAAGCCCTTCCGCCTCGCGGTGCCCGGAGCCCTGCACTGATGGCGACATACGCGGTCGGTGACCTGCAAGGGTGCCTGGAGCCCCTCAAGTGCCTGCTTGAACGGGTCGCCTTCGACCCCGCGAACGATCGCCTGTGGCTGGTCGGCGATCTGGTCAATCGTGGCCCGCAGTCGCTGGAAACCCTGCGCTACCTCTATAACCTGCGCGATTCGCTGGTCTGCGTGCTGGGCAACCATGACCTGCACCTGCTCGCGGCCGGCCAGAACATCGAGCGCTTGAAAAAAGGCGACACCCTGCGCGAAATCCTCGAAGCACCGGACCGGGCGCAGTTGCTCGAATGGTTGCGCCGACAAAAGCTCATGCACTACGACGAGGCCCGCAACATCGCCTTGGTCCACGCCGGCATCCCACCGCAATGGACCTTGAAGAAAGCCCTCAAGTGCGCCGCCGAAGTCGAAAGCGCCCTGGCCGATGACAACCTGTACACCGCCTATCTCGACGGCATGTATGGCAACGAGCCAGTGAAGTGGGACAACGCGCTCACCGGCGTAGCCCGCCTGAGAGTGATCACCAATTATTTCACGCGCATGCGTTTCTGCACGGCGCAGGGCAAGCTGGACCTCAAGAGCAAGGAAGGCGCCGACACCGCCCTGCCCGGCTACGGGCCCTGGTTCGCCCACAAGGAACGCAAGACCCGAGACACCAAGATCATCTTCGGTCACTGGGCCGCCCTTGAAGGCAAATGTGAAGAACCCGGCGTGTTCGCCCTCGACACCGGCTGCGTGTGGGGCGGCGCCATGACCCTGATGAACATCGACACCGGCGAGCGTATCAGTTGCCAGTGTGAATCCCCTGCACCCACCCTACAAACGGCCGCCGCCAAGCCCTAGGAGCCCGCCATGAGCGAATTCAAACGTATCCCTCCCGAACAAGCCCAGGCCTTGCGCGAGCAAGGCGCCGTGGTTGTGGATATCCGTGACCAGCCGACTTACGCCGCAGCCCACATTGCCGGCGCCCAGCATCTGGACAACGTCAACATCGCGGACTTTATCCGCGCCGCCGACCTCGACGCGCCAGTGATCGTGGCGTGCTATCACGGCAACTCCAGCCAAAGCGCCGCAGCCTATCTGATCAGCCAAGGCTTCTCCGACGTTTATAGCCTGGATGGCGGCTTTGAGCTGTGGCGTGCGACCTATCCTGCGGAAATTTCTTCAGGCGATTCGCAATAATTTTTTTCACACCCCGCTACCCCGCGTGACGCTTGGGCTTGCGCCGCTTCTGACGAACGGCGCAGCCAAACTAATTACGTATCGCGCCTTGACCTCCCCGATTCCGAACTATCCTTAAGCGCAGGCCATCCAAATCAGGGGAGAGCCGGTACACCGGCGCGCGGGTCATCGGTAACGTTTCAGGGTGTTCTGGGGGGAAAACAGCCATTGGGGAACACCAATGGCTGCCAGCATCGACTGATTGATCCGGCGTCGGCTCCACGTATCGAGCGAGGTGACGACGTCATGAGTATCTTTAGCCACTTCCAACAACGTTTCGAGTCCACGCAGCAGGAAGAACTCACGCTTCAAGAGTATCTCGAGCTGTGCAAACGGGACCGCAGCACCTATGCATCTGCCGCCGAACGCCTGCTACTGGCGATTGGCGAGCCGCAGTTGGTGGACACCTCGAACAATTCGCGCCTGTCGCGAATATTCTCCAACAAGGTGATCCGGCGCTACCCGGCCTTTGAAGACTTCCATGGCATGGAAGAATGCATCGACCAGATCGTCTCCTACTTCCGCCATGCCGCCCAGGGCCTGGAAGAGAAGAAACAGATTCTCTACCTGCTCGGCCCCGTTGGCGGCGGCAAGTCGTCCCTGGCTGAAAAACTCAAACAGCTGATCGAAAAAGTGCCCTTCTACGCGATCAAGGGCTCACCGGTGTTCGAGTCGCCCCTGGGCCTGTTCAACGCCACCGAAGACGGCGCGATCCTCGAAGAAGACTTCGGCATCCCACGGCGCTACCTCAATACCATCATGTCGCCCTGGGCCACCAAACGCCTGTCCGAGTTCGGCGGCGATATCAGCCAGTTCCGCGTGGTCAAACTTTATCCGTCGATCCTCAACCAGATCGGCGTCGCCAAGACCGAGCCGGGCGACGAGAACAACCAGGACATATCGGCGCTGGTGGGCAAGGTCGATATCCGCAAACTCGAAGAATTCCCGCAGAACGACGCCGACGCCTACAGCTACTCGGGCGCGCTGTGCCGGGCCAACCAGGGCCTGATGGAGTTCGTGGAGATGTTCAAGGCGCCGATCAAGGTGCTGCACCCGCTGCTCACGGCCACCCAGGAAGGTAACTACAACAGTACCGAAGGCCTGGGCGCGATTCCGTTCACCGGCATCCTGCTGGCGCACTCCAACGAATCGGAATGGCACACCTTCCGCAACAACAAGAACAACGAAGCCTTCATCGACCGTATCTACATCGTCAAGGTGCCGTACTGCCTGCGGGTCAGCGATGAAATCAAGATCTACGACAAATTGCTGTTCAACAGCTCACTGGCCAAGGCCCATTGCGCACCCGACACCCTGAAGATGCTCGCCCAGTTCACCGTGCTGTCGCGCCTCAAGGAGCCGGAGAACTCGAATATCTACTCGAAAATGCGCGTGTACGATGGTGAAAACCTCAAGGACACCGACCCCAAGGCCAAATCGATCCAGGAATACCGTGACACGGCGGGCGTCGATGAAGGCATGAACGGGCTGTCGACGCGCTTCGCGTTCAAGATCCTCTCCAAAGTCTTCAACTTTGACCCCCACGAGATCGCCGCCAACCCGGTGCACCTGCTCTACGTGCTGGAGCAGCAGATCGAGCAGGAACAGTTCCAGGCCGAAACCCGCGAGCGCTATCTGCGTTTCCTCAAGGAATACCTGGCGCCGCGCTATATCGAATTCATCGGCAAGGAAATCCAGACCGCTTACCTGGAGTCCTACAGCGAGTACGGCCAGAACATCTTCGACCGCTACGTGCTGTACGCCGACTTCTGGATTCAGGACCAGGAATACCGCGATCCCGAAACCGGCGAAATCCTCAACCGCGTGGCGCTCAACGAAGAGCTGGAGAAGATCGAAAAACCTGCCGGCATCAGCAATCCGAAGGATTTCCGCAACGAAATCGTCAACTTCGTGCTACGCGCCCGCGCCAACAATAACGGCAAGAACCCAACCTGGCTCAGCTACGAGAAACTGCGGGTGGTGATCGAGAAGAAAATGTTCTCCAACACCGAGGATCTACTGCCGGTTATCAGCTTCAACGCCAAGGCGAGCAAAGAGGACCAGCAAAAACACAACGACTTTGTCACACGGATGGTCGAGCGCGGCTACACCGACAAACAGGTACGCCTTCTTTCGGAATGGTACCTACGGGTCCGGAAATCGCAATGAAGTAGCTGCAAGCTTTTAGCTACAAGCTGCAAGTAAAAGCCGATCCGCTTTTACTTGTCGCTTGCAGCTTACAACTTGAAGCTCCCCGGAGGGGCCCATGAGCTATGTGATCGACCGACGCCTCAATGGCAAGAACAAGAGCACGGTAAACCGCCAGCGTTTCCTGCGGCGTTACCGTGACCACATCAAAAAAGCAGTTGAAGAGGCCGTCAGCCGGCGCTCCATCACCGACATGGAGCATGGCGAACAAATCAGCATTCCCGGACGCGACATCGACGAACCCGTGCTGCACCACGGCCGGGGCGGCAAGCAGACGGTTGTGCATCCCGGCAACAAGGAATTCACCACGGGTGAACACATTGCACGCCCTCAAGGAGGCGGTGGAGGCAAGGGCGCGGGCAAGGCCGGTAATTCCGGCGAAGGCATGGACGAGTTCGTGTTCCAGATCACCCAGGAGGAGTTCCTGGAATTCATGTTCGAGGACCTGGAGCTGCCCAACCTGGTCAAACGCAACCTGACCGGTACCGACACCTTCAAAACCGTACGTGCCGGTATCAGCAACGAGGGCAACCCGTCCCGTATCAACATCATCCGCACCCTGCGCTCAGCCCACGCCCGACGTATCGCCCTGTCAGGCAGCAGCCGTGCAAAACTCAAGCATGCCAAGGAAGAGTTGGCGCGCTTGAAGCGTGAAGAACCTGATAACTTCGGTGATATCCAGGAAATAGAAGCCGAAATCGAAAAACTCAGCGCACGCATTCACCGTGTGCCGTTTCTTGATACCTTCGATTTGAAATACAACCTGCTGGTCAAGCACCCCAACCCCAGCTCCAAGGCCGTGATGTTCTGCCTGATGGACGTGTCCGGTTCCATGACCCAGGCCACCAAGGACATCGCCAAGCGTTTCTTTATCCTGCTGTACCTGTTCCTGAAACGAAACTACGACAAGATCGACGTGGTGTTCATACGCCATCACACCAGCGCCCGGGAAGTGGACGAAGAGGAATTCTTCTACTCGCGCGAAACCGGCGGCACTATCGTCTCCAGCGCACTGAAACTGATGCAGGAAATCATGGCCGAACGCTACCCGGCCAATGAGTGGAACATCTATGCGGCCCAAGCGTCCGACGGTGACAACTGGAACGACGATTCGCCGATCTGCCGGGATATCCTGATCAACCAGATCATGCCTTTCGTGCAGTACTACACCTACGTCGAAATTACCCCCCGTGAGCACCAGGCGCTGTGGTTCGAATACGAGCGCATCGGTGAAGCCTTTGCCGACACGTTCGCCCAGCAGCAATTGGTCTCGGCCGGCGATATCTACCCGGTCTTCCGTGAACTCTTCCAGCGCAGGTTAGTGACATGACCGCCAAAAAAGAGCATAAGCGCCAACCTATCTCCACCGGGTCCGAGTGGACCTTTGAACTGATCCAGGCCTATGACCGGGAAATCAGCCGCATCGCGGCGGGTTATGCGCTGGACACCTACCCCAACCAGATCGAAGTGATTACCGCCGAACAGATGATGGATGCCTACGCCTCCGTCGGCATGCCGCTGGGATATCACCATTGGTCCTATGGCAAACACTTTCTCAGCACCGAAAAGTCCTACACTCGCGGCCAGATGGGCCTGGCCTACGAGATCGTGATCAACTCCGACCCGTGCATCGCCTACCTGATGGAAGAAAACACCATCTGCATGCAGGCGCTGGTGGTGGCTCACGCGTGCTACGGGCATAACAGCTTTTTCAAGGGCAACTACCTGTTCCGTACCTGGACCGATGCCAGTTCGATCATCGATTACCTGGTGTTCGCCAAGCAGTACATCATGCAGTGCGAGGAGCGCCACGGCATCGACGCGGTAGAGGACTTGCTCGACTCCTGCCACGCCCTGATGAACTACGGCGTCGACCGTTACAAACGCCCCTATCCGATTTCGGCAGAAGAAGAACGTCTGCGCCAGCAGGAGCGTGAGGAACACCTGCAGAAGCAGATCAACGATCTGTGGCGCACCATTCCAAAGCGTGCCGGCAAAAACAGCGACAAGGACAATGCTCGCTTCCCCGCCGAACCTCAGGAAAACATCCTGTATTTCCTGGAAAAACACGCCCCGTTGCTGGAACCATGGCAGCGGGAAATCGTGCGCATCGTGCGCAAGATCGCCCAGTACTTTTATCCACAGCGCCAGACTCAGGTGATGAACGAGGGCTGGGCGACGTTCTGGCATTACACGCTGATGAACGACCTGTACGACGAAGGCCTGGTCACCGACGGATTCATGATGGAGTTCCTCACGTCCCACACCAGCGTGGTGTTCCAGCCCGGGTTCGATAGCCCGTATTACAACGGCATCAACCCTTACGCACTGGGCTTTGCGATGTACCGCGACATCCGGCGCATGTGCGAGCACCCCACCGAGGAGGACCGTCGCTGGTTCCCGGAAATCGCCGGCAGCGACTGGCTCTCCACCATCAAGTTCGCCATGAGCAGTTTCAAGGACGAGAGCTTCATCCTGCAGTACCTGTCCCCCCAGGTCATTCGCGATCTGAAGCTGTTCAGCATCATGGACGACGACCTCAAGGAGGACCTGGTAGTCCCGGCAATCCATGACGAGCCTGGCTATCGGACTATCCGCGAGACCCTGGCGGCGCAGTACAACCTGGGCAATCGCGAGCCCAACGTGCAGATCTACAGCATCGACGTGCGGGGGGATCGCTCGCTGACCTTGCGTCACCAGCAGCACGACCGTAAACCCCTGGGCGAATCCACCGAGGAAGTGCTCAAGCATCTGCACCGGCTATGGGGCTTCGATATCCACCTGGAAACCCTGCAGGGCGACCAGGTGATGAAAACCCATCATGTCCCACCGCGCAGTGATCACAACGACAACGACTACGGCCGCCTGGACCTGGCCGTCGTGCATCTCTGAAACGGTAAAGCCTCCATTGGCCAGGCACAGGCGGTATCCTGTGCCGCTAATGGAGGCTTTTTCATGAAAATCTACAAAGTCGGCGGCGCGGTGCGTGATCGCCTGCTGGGCATCAAGGTCACCGACATCGACCGCGTCGTCGTCGGCGCCACCACCGAAGAGATGCTGGCCAAAGGCTTCAAGCCGGTCGGCGCTGACTTCCCCGTGTTCCTGGACCCGAAAAACGGCGATGAATACGCCCTGGCCCGCACCGAACGGAAAAGTGGCAGGGGTTACGGCGGCTTCGTGTTTCACGCCAGCCCCGAGGTCACGCTGGAAGAAGACCTGATTCGTCGCGACCTGACCATCAATGCCATGGCTGAAGACGACGACGGCAATCTGACCGACCCCTACCACGGCCAACGCGATTTGGACGCGCGGATTTTACGTCACGTATCGCCCGCGTTCGCCGAAGATCCCTTGCGAGTGCTGCGCGTTGCGCGCTTCGCCGCGCGTTATGCGCACCTGGGATTCACTGTGGCTGCGCCAACGCTTGCGCTGATGCGTCAGCTCAGCGAATCCGGCGAACTGGATGCGCTGACCCCGGAGCGCAGCTGGAAAGAAATTTCCCGGGCATTGATGGAAGATCAACCTCAGGTGTTTATCCAAGTGCTGCGCGACTGCAATGCGCTGAAAACCTTGATGCCGGAGGTGGATGCGCTGTTCGGCGTGCCGCAACCCGAAGCCCATCATCCCGAGATAGACACGGGCCTGCACACGTTAAGCGTGCTGGAGCAGGCGGCCTTGTACAAGCAACCGTTGACCGTACGCTGGGCCTGCCTGTTGCACGACCTGGGCAAAGGCCTTACACCTGTGGATAAGTTGCCGCAGCATATTGCCCATGAACACCGGGGCTTGAAGCTGATCAAGACCGTCAATGAACGCTTCAAAGTGCCACGGGATTGCCAGGAACTGGCGCTGCTGGTGGGCCAATATCACACCCACGGCCATCGAGCCCTGGAGCTGAAGGCCTCGACGCTACTGGAGTTGCTGCAGAGTTTTGACGTCTACCGTCGTCCGCAACGCTTTGAGGAGTTTGTGGTCGCCTGCGAGATGGATGCGCGGGGTCGCAAGGGCTTTGAACAGCGCACTTATCCACAGGCCGATTATCTGCGTGGTGCGGCGAAGGTTGCGCGCGAGGTGCAGGTAGCACCGTTGCTGGACAAAGGCTTCACAGGCCCCGAGCTGGGCGAGGCGCTCAAGCGCGAACGGCTTGACGCACTCAAAGCCTACAAGGAACAACACAAGCCCCTGTAGGAGCGAGCTTGCTCGCGAAGAACGTCACCGATAACGCAGCGCCCCCAGGTTTTTCGCGAGCAAGCGCGCTCCTACAAAAGAGCTGGCGGCGTGAGTTGCTCGCCCTGCCATTCAAACCCGACAGGCGCCAGCACCTGGTCAATCTGCGCATCGCGCCACAGCTCGGCCATGGTCTTGCCCGCCTCAGGGTGAACACGATCCGGCGCCATCATCGACAGCGGCCACAGCACAAAAGCGTTTTTCAGGATTTCTGCCCGCGGCAGGATCAATCCATCGAAATTCCCCACCAGATCGCCATACAGCAGCACGTCGATATCCAACGGCAAGCCTTTGCGATCGGGTGCATAACGACCATTGTCGGCCTCGATGGATTTCAACCGGCGGTCCAGCTCCATCAACGGCAGGTCGGTACAGCCCGATACCACCAGATTGAAGAAGGGCCCGCTCTTGATACCCACCGGCTGGCTTTCGAACACCGACGAACAGCGCATGTCCGTCAAGAAGCTCGCCAGCGCATCAAGGCCGGCACGTAAATTGAGCTCGCGCTCGATATTACTGCCAAGGCCAAGGTAAACCTGAGTCAGCGACATCCGCGCTCGATCTCCACGCCCACGCCCTTGGCGGCCGGGACGGCGCCTGGCTTGGTCAATTTGAGGTGCAGCCAGGGAATCTGGAATTCACTCATCAGCACCTGGGCCAGGCGCTCGGCGAAGGTTTCCACCAGTTGGTACTGGGACTGCTCGGCAAAGGCCTGGATGCGCGCGGACACGCTGGCATAATCCAGCGCCAGGCTCAGGTCGTCACCAGCGGCGGCCGGACGGTTGTCCCAGGCAAAGCTCAGGTCCAGGCGCAGGCATTGACGGATACCGCGCTCCCAGTCGTAGGCGCCGATCACGGTGTCGACTTCCAGGCCTTCGATAAACACTCTGTCCAAGCACTCTTCTCCGCAGCACGACAAGGGCGCGATGCCCCGTTAGAATCAGGGCGTCCTCGCCCGGAATAGTTAGCATGTTTTGGTCACTGGCGATTCTCGCCTACCTGCTCGGCTCGCTGTCCTTTGCCATTTTGCTCAGCCGCCTGACGGGAAACCCCGATCCGCGAATGAGTGGCTCAGGCAATGCCGGCGCCACCAATATGTTGCGCCTGGCCGGCAAGAAACTTGCCGTGCTGACGCTGCTGGGCGACCTCTGCAAGGGCCTGCTGCCCGTACTGATCGCCAGCCTTGCGGGCCTTACCCTGCAACAGCAGGCCTGGGTGGGCATCTGCGCCGTCCTCGGCCACCTGTTCCCCCTGTACTTCCGCTTTCGCGGCGGCAAAGGTGTCGCCACGGCGGCCGGCATGCTGTTGGGGATCTACCCTCCGGCAGCCTTACTGGCGGTGCTTGCCTGGCTGCTGACGTTCTACCTGACCCGTACCAGCTCACTGGCGGCACTGATCGCCACACCGCTCACCCTGCCCTTGCTGGCCTGGCAGGAACCGGCGGCGCTGCTGCCGATGAGCGTGCTGACAGTGCTGATCGTCTGGCGCCACCGCGGCAATCTACGCGACCTGTTTGCCGGGCGCGAACGGCATTTTTAAATAGGGTCCACGTTAACCCCTACAACGGCGACAACTGCTCCATCGGCCAACGGGCCTGCACGCTGATCGCCAGGCTTTCATGTTGCCCGGCCTGCAGGCGTTGACAGCCGGCGTAGGCGATCATCGCGCCATTGTCGGTGCAAAACTCAGGGCGCGCGTAGAACACATCGCCCTTCATCTCCCCGAGCATCTTCTCCAACGAACTGCGCAAGGCCTTGTTGGCGCTGACGCCGCCGGCAATCACCAGCCGCTTCATGCCAGCCTGCTTCAGGGCACGCTTGCACTTGATGGTTAAAGTCTCTACCACGGCTTGCTGGAACGCCAGCGCGATGTCGCAACGGGCTTGCTCGCCGTCGTCCCCGGTGCTGACGCTCTGCTGCCAGGTATTCAACGCCGAGGTTTTCAAGCCGCTGAAGCTGAACATCAAACCAGGGCGATCACACATCGGCCGCGGGAAGGTGTAACGACCGGCCACGCCTTTTTCGGCGAGGCGGGCGATTTCCGGTCCGCCGGGATAATTGAGCCCCATCATCTTCGCGGTCTTGTCGAATGCTTCGCCCGCGGCGTCGTCCAGCGACTCGCCCAACAACGTGTATTGACCGATGCCGTCGACCTGAACCAGCTGCGTATGGCCCCCCGAAACCAACAAAGCGACGAACGGGAACGCTGGCGGTGTTTTTTCCAGCATCGGAGCCAGTAAATGACCTTCCATGTGGTGCACACCGAGGGCCGGAATGCCCCAGGCAAATGCCAGCGCCTGGGCACAGGAAGCCCCAACCAACAGGGCTCCGACCAATCCGGGGCCTGCGGTATAGGCAATTGCATCGATCTCGGTCGGCACGCAGCCGGCCTCGTCCAACACCTGGCGGATCAATGGCAGCATGCGTTTGACGTGATCGCGGCTGGCAAGCTCCGGTACCACGCCGCCATAGGCGCGATGCAGGTCGATCTGACTGAACAGTGCATCGGCCAGAAGCCCGCGTTCACTGTCGTAAAGTGCGACACCGGTTTCGTCGCAGGAGGTTTCAAGTCCCAGTACTAGCATGGGTTTGCGCCTTGTAGAGGCTGAATTCGAAGGCGCGCATAATAGTCGCCACTCCCCCTCCCGACTAGCGGTTTTCGATCAGAGGCTTTGCATTCCTGCCAATGAGGGGTTAACATCCGCAACCCTTAAAAACCGACGACCTCAGCCGCGAATTTTTTGCGACGAGAACGTTGATCCCGGTAATGAAAGAAGGTAGCTCTGGATGCCAGCCGTCAAAGTAAAAGAGAACGAACCCTTCGACGTAGCTCTGCGTCGTTTCAAGCGCTCCTGCGAAAAAGCCGGTGTTCTGGCTGAAGTTCGTAGCCGCGAATTTTATGAGAAGCCAACTTCTGAGCGTAAGCGTAAAGCAGCAGCCGCTGTTAAGCGTCACGCCAAGAAAGTTCAGCGCGAGCAGCGCCGCGCCGTTCGTCTGTACTAATACACAGACGTTCGTAGCAAGCTTCTGCCAAGCCCGGCCCTCAGCCGGGCTGTTGGCATTTGCGGATATCGCTTGATGCTTCATCGTCGACGCCGCACACGCGACCGAGACACCGCTTCAAACGTCAGGACTGGCTCTTTTGCCAGCGGTGCACGTCTCTTCTGACGAGCCTAACAAGGCTACTGACGAGCACACCTAATTCTTCAAGCAGGCGATCATACTGTGTCGACTGTGCCCATTGTCGAGCTTCCGAGACCGCCCGCAGGTCAAGACCGGACTCACGGGCAACTTTTATTCGTCGAACACTGATAGAGACTAACGTCAGCGAATGTTCGACAGATACACTCTCTGACATCCCATGCAGACGACAATGATCAGGCACCCAACGTGCGCTTGAACATTTCACGGGCCCTCATTTACACGCAGTGATGACGAGAACGCCATGGCCGGGCTGATTCCCCAGAGCTTTATTGACGACCTTCTGAACCGCACCGACATCGTCGATGTGGTCAGCTCACGCGTGCAATTGAAAAAAGCCGGCAAGAACTACACCGCCTGCTGCCCGTTCCATAAAGAAAAAACCCCGTCATTCAGCGTAAGCCCGGACAAGCAGTTCTATTACTGCTTCGGTTGCGGTGCAGGCGGCAACGCCCTCGGCTTCCTGATGGACCACGACAACCTGGATTTCCCCCAGGCCGTCGAGGACCTGGCCAAAGCCGCCGGCATGGAGATCCCCCGCGAAGAAAGTGGCCGCGCGCACAAACCGCGACAGCCCACTGACTCGCCGCTGTATCCACTGCTGACCGCCGCTGCCGACTTCTATCGACAGGCACTTAAAAGCCATCCGCAGCGCAAAGCCGCCGTCGATTACCTTAAGGGCCGCGGCCTCACCGGTGAAATCGCCCGGGACTTCGGCCTCGGTTTTGCACCGCCCGGCTGGGACAACCTGTACAAGCACCTGAGCAGCGATACGCTCCAGCAAAAAGCCATGATTGATGCCGGCCTGCTGGTGGAAAACGCCGAGACCGGCAAGCGCTATGACCGCTTCCGTGACCGCGTGATGTTCCCCATCCGCGACAGCCGTGGCCGCATCATCGCGTTCGGTGGCCGAGTGCTGGGGGACGACAAACCCAAGTACCTGAACTCGCCGGAAACCCCGGTTTTCCATAAGGGCCAGGAACTCTACGGCCTGTTTGAGGCGCGCAAGAACAACCGCAACCTCGACGAAATCATCGTCGTTGAAGGCTATATGGACGTCATCGCGCTGGCCCAGCAAGGCCTGCGCAATGCGGTGGCGACGCTCGGCACCGCCACCAGCGAAGAGCACTTGAAGCGCCTGTTCCGCGTCGTGCCCAGCGTGCTGTTCTGTTTCGACGGCGACCAGGCCGGCCGCAACGCCGCCTGGCGCGCACTCGAGGCCACGCTGTCGAGCCTGCAGGATGGGCGCCGCGCACGTTTTCTGTTCCTGCCCGAAGGTGAAGACCCGGACACCCTGGTGCGCTCCGAAGGCACCGACGCGTTCCGTGCCCGCATCAATCAACACGCACAGCCGCTGGCGGACTATTTCTTCCAGCAACTGACCGAAGAAGCCGACCCCCGCTCGCTTGAAGGCAAGGCCCACATGGCCACCCTCGCAGCGCCGTTGATCGACAAGGTCCCGGGCGCCAATTTGCGCACCTTGATGCGCCAGCGTCTGCTGGAAATCACCGGACTGAGCGGCGAAGCCGTGAGCCAGCTGGTACATAGCGCCCCACAGGATGCGCCACCCGCCTACGATCCGGGCATGGATTACGATGCCATGCCGGACTATTCCGACTTCCACCAACCGCACGAGGCGTATACGCCCCAGCAGGAATGGACGCCGAAAAAGCCCGGCGCCGGCGGCAAGAAATGGGACAAGAAGCCCTGGAGCAAGAACGGCAAACGCGGCGACCGCGATGAGGCCCATGCCCCGCGCACTCCGGTCGCCGTGGAAGCGCCGACGCTGATTGCCTTGCGTACGCTCATCCATCACCCGCAATTGGCGGGCAAGGTTGAAAGCGCCGACCATTTCGCCAACGAGAGCAACACCTACGCCCAGGTGCTTATCGCCTTGATCGAGGCCGTGCAGAAAAATCCTAAGCTAAACTCAATCCAGCTCATGGCTCGCTGGCATGGCACCGAACAGGGCCGCCTGTTGAAGGCACTTGCGGAAAAGGAGTGGCTAATTGACGGCGATAACCTTGAACAACAGTTTTTAGACACCATTAATAGGTTATCCGCGGGTCAGCATACACAGACCCTCGATGAGCTCATTAAGAGAGCAAGACAGCCGGGATTGTCGGCTGAAGAGCAAATTCAGATAGCAAAACAGATGCGCGACCTTTTAAAACAGAACGTTTGCACATCAAACCCGACCTCAGCTGGCGTGTGAGGTCATAGCTCGGGTATAATCCTCGGCTTGTTTTTTGCCCGCCAAGACCTTCAGTGGATAGGGTGTTATGTCCGGAAAAGCGCAACAGCAGTCTCGTATCAAAGAGTTGATCACCCTTGGTCGTGAGCAGAAGTATCTGACTTACGCAGAGGTCAACGACCACCTGCCTGAGGATATTTCAGATCCTGAGCAGGTGGAAGACATCATCCGCATGATTAATGACATGGGGATCCCCGTACACGAGAGTGCTCCGGATGCGGACGCCCTTATGTTGGCCGACGCCGATACCGACGAGGCAGCCGCTGAAGAAGCCGCTGCCGCGTTGGCCGCGGTGGAGACCGACATCGGTCGCACGACTGACCCTGTGCGCATGTATATGCGTGAAATGGGTACCGTCGAGTTGCTGACACGTGAAGGCGAAATCGAAATCGCCAAGCGTATCGAAGAGGGCATCCGTGAAGTGATGGGCGCAATCGCGCACTTCCCTGGCACGGTTGACCACATTCTCTCCGAGTACACTCGCGTCACCACCGAAGGTGGCCGCCTGTCCGACGTTCTGAGCGGTTATATCGACCCGGACGACGGCATTGCGCCACCTGCCGCCGAAGTACCGCCGCCGGTAGATCCGAAAGCGCCGAAAGCGGACGACGACACCGACGACGACGAGGCTGAAGCCAGCACCGACGACGAAGAAGAAGTCGAAAGCGGTCCAGACCCGGTCATCGCTGCCCAGCGTTTCGGTGCGGTTTCCGATCAAATGGAAATCACCCGCAAGGCGCTGAAAAAGCATGGTCGTGGCAACAAGCAGGCGATTGCCGAGCTGCTGGCCCTGGCTGAGCTGTTCATGCCGATCAAGCTGGTGCCCAAGCAATTCGAAGGCCTGGTTGAACGGGTTCGTAGCGCCCTTGAGCGTCTGCGTGCACAAGAGCGTGCCATCATGCAGCTCTGTGTCCGTGATGCGCGCATGCCGCGTACCGACTTCCTGCGCCAGTTCCCGGGCAACGAAGTTGACGAAACCTGGAGTGACGCCCTGGCCAAAGGCAAGGCGAAATACGCCGAAGCCATTGGTCGCCTGCAGCCGGACATCATCCGTTGCCAGCAGAAACTGAGCGCACTGGAGGCTGAAACAGGCCTGACGATCGCCGAGATCAAGGACATCAACCGTCGCATGTCGATCGGTGAGGCCAAGGCCCGCCGCGCGAAGAAAGAGATGGTTGAAGCCAACTTGCGTCTGGTGATCTCCATCGCCAAGAAGTACACCAACCGTGGCTTGCAATTCCTCGACCTGATCCAGGAAGGCAACATCGGCCTGATGAAGGCGGTGGACAAGTTCGAATACCGTCGCGGCTACAAGTTCTCGACTTATGCCACCTGGTGGATCCGTCAGGCGATCACTCGCTCGATCGCCGACCAGGCCCGCACCATCCGTATTCCGGTGCATATGATCGAGACCATCAACAAGCTCAACCGTATTTCCCGGCAGATGTTGCAGGAAATGGGTCGCGAACCGACCCCGGAAGAGCTGGGCGAACGCATGGAAATGCCTGAGGATAAAATCCGCAAGGTATTGAAGATCGCTAAAGAGCCGATCTCCATGGAAACGCCGATTGGTGATGACGAAGACTCCCATCTGGGTGACTTCATCGAAGACTCGACCATGCAGTCGCCCATCGATGTCGCCACTGTTGAGAGCCTCAAGGAAGCGACTCGCGACGTACTCTCCGGCCTCACTGCCCGTGAAGCCAAGGTACTGCGCATGCGTTTCGGCATCGACATGAATACCGACCACACCCTCGAGGAAGTCGGTAAGCAGTTTGACGTGACCCGTGAGCGGATCCGTCAGATCGAAGCCAAGGCGCTGCGCAAGTTGCGCCACCCGACGCGAAGCGAGCATCTACGCTCCTTCCTCGACGAGTGATAACAGAACCCCCGGCCCAGGCCGGGGGTTTTGCTTTCCAGCCATTTCTTTCCACAGATTAACTGCCCCGCATCACCCCGCCTTCGCAATGCCCGTCTACACTCGAGACATTCCCCGTGCCATAACGAGACCGTTATGCCCAGATTGCCGACCGTGATACTGCTGTCGCTGCTGACCTGGACCGCAACGGCTGGCGCGTTGACTCTCACTGATGATGAGCGTAGCTGGCTGACGGACCATCAGGAGCTGCGCATTGGGGTGGATGCGTCCTGGCCACCCTTTGAATACCGCGACGAAAATGGCCGATATCAAGGCCTGGCCGCCGATTATGTGCGCCTGATCCAGGATCGCCTGGGCGTCAGGGTCAAGCTGATCGAGCCGGCAAATTGGACCGCTGTGCTCGAGCAGGCACGCAACAATCAGCTCGACCTGCTACCCGGCATCATGTCCACCCCGGAACGCCAGAATTTCCTGGCCTTTACGCGCCCCTATCTCGACTTCCCCATCGTGATACTGGCCCATGAAGGTGGCGCCAAACCACGCAACCTCAAGGACTTGTACAGACTGAAAATCGCGGTGGTGGAAAACTATGCGCCCCATGAATTACTGCGCACCCATCACCCGGACCTCAACCTCGTCGCAATGCCTAACGCCAGTTCCGCGCTGCAGGCCCTGGCCACCGATGAAGTGGATGCGGTAGTCAGTGACCTGGCGTCCAGCGTCTGGAGCCTGCGCCAACTGAAACTCGATGGTTTGTACGTCAGCGGCGAAACGCCCTACCGCTATCAGTTGGCAATGGGCGTACCACGGGATGAAAAAATACTGGTGGGTATCCTGGATAAGGTCCTCGCCGATCTCAGTCCAACCGAGACCGATGCGATCCAGCAGCACTGGGTGGGCAGCGTCAGCGATCACCGCACATTCTGGGCAGATCTGTTGCTGTACGGCCTGCCTGCGGTGTTGCTGCTGAGTACCGTGTTGGTCATAGTCATTCGAATCAATCGCCGGCTCAGCTCGGAGATTTCCCGCCGAGTGGCCCTTGAGCAGCAACTGCGCAGCAGCGAGTACCACTATCGCGGCCTGGTGGAGAGCCTGTCCGCCATCGCCTGGGAAGCCAGCATCAGCGATTTCACCTACAGCTACGTGTCGCCCCATGCCGAGCAATTGCTTGGCTACCCCCGCGCCCACTGGCTGATCCCCGGCTTCTGGCGCAACATCATTCACCCCGCCGACCTGGCGCGCGCCGAAACCTATTGCTTGCGTGAAACTCGCGCCAACCGTGATCACAGCATCGACTACCGTGTCATCACCGCCGACGGACGCTGCCTGTGGGTACGCGACATTGTCAGCCTGATCAAATACGGCCCGGAACCGGTGCTGCGCGGCCTGATGATCGACATCAGCGAGGCCAAACGTACGGAAGAGGCACTGCTGCTGTCCGAGCAGAAATTTGCCAAGGCTTTTCATGCCTCCCCCGATGCCTTGTTGCTGAGCCGTCAAAGCGATGGTCTGCTGATAGAAGTGAACGAAGGCTTCAGCCACCTGACCGGCTACACCAGCGCTATGCCGCTTGATCAGTCGGCCTTGGACCTTGCCATATGGGTCGACCTCAATGAACGCAAGCACATGCTGGAATTGATGCAGCGCGACGGTTTTGTGCGCGACTTCATCTGCCATATTCGCCACGTCGATGGTCGGATTCGCCTCTGCGAACTGTCCAGCCGTCCGCTGCCCATCGGCGAAGAAGACTGCATGCTGGTCATCGCCCGCGACATCACCGAACGCCAGCAAATGCAGGAAAAACTGCAACAGGCGGCTACCGTGTTCGAGAGCACCGCCGAAGGCGTATTGATCACCGACACGCGGCAGAACATCAGTGCCGTCAATCGCGCGTTCAGCGAAATCACTGGCTACAGTGAAGCCGAAGCGCTTGGCCACACCCCTCGCCTGCTCGCCTCCGGCCTGCACGACAGCGCCTTCTATGCCGCGATGTGGCACCAGTTGACGACCCAGGGACACTGGCAGGGCGAGATTTCCAACCGCCGCAAGAACGGTGAGCTCTATCCAAGTTGGCTCACCATCAGCGCCGTGCGCAATCGCGACCAGGTGGTCACGCACTTCGTTGCGGTATTTGCCGACATCTCCAGCCTCAAGCTCGCCCAGGCGCGCCTCGACTATCAGGCCCATCACGACCCATTGACCGGCCTGCCCAACCGCACGCTGTTTGAAAGCCGCCTGCAAGCCGCCCTCAATGGTCAGCAGGAAAGCGGCAATCAGGGCGCCGTGTTGTTTCTCGACCTGGACCGCTTCAAACACATCAATGACAGCCTCGGCCACCCGGTCGGTGACCTGCTGCTCAAAGACATCGCCGTACGCCTCAAGGAACAACTGCGCGATATCGACACCGTCGCCCGCCTGGGCGGCGATGAATTCATTATCCTGCTGCCCGGCCTGCAACAGGCCAGCGACGCGCAATACCTGGCGAACAAACTGCTCGATTGCTTCACACCGCCCTTCCAGGCCGGCGAACACGAATTCTTTATCAGCGCGAGTATCGGCACCAGCCTGTATCCACAGGACGGCACCGATGTTGCCACCCTGGTCAAAAACGCCGACGCCGCGATGTACCGTTCCAAAGCCAAGGGCCGTAACCGCGTTGAAAGCTACACCCGCGACCTGACGGCCCAGGCCAATGAACGCGTGGCGCTGGAGCATGAACTGCGCCGCGCCATCGAACGTGAGGAATTAAGCCTGTATTACCAACCCAAACGCAGCCTGATCACCCATGAACTGATCGGCGCCGAAGCCTTGATTCGCTGGCACCACCCCACCTTCGGCGACGTCCCGCCCGAACACTTCATCGCCCTGGCCGAAGAGAACGGCACTATTTTGCAAATTGGCGACTGGGTACTGGAACAGGCCTGTCGGCAACTGCATGCCTGGCAAGGCGCTTTCGAGGACTTCGGGCCGCTGTCGGTCAACCTCGCCGGCGCGCAGCTGCGTCATCCCAATCTGTTGTCGCGCATCGAACAACTGCTGCGCGACTATCGCCTGGAACCCGGCTGCCTGCAGCTGGAGATCACCGAAAACTTCATCATGAGCCAGGCGGAAGAAGCCCTGGCGGTGCTGCACCAGCTCAAAGGACTGGGCGTACAGCTGGCGATCGACGATTTCGGTACCGGCTACTCTTCCCTGAGCTACCTCAAGCGCCTGCCGCTGGACTTCCTCAAGATTGACCAATCCTTCGTCCGCGGCCTGCCCGACGACCCTCACGACGCCGCCATCGTGCGCGCCATCATCGCCCTCGGCCACAGCATGCAATTCACCATCATCGCCGAAGGCGTGGAGAACCCCGCACAGCAAGCATTCCTGGCTGCAGAAGGCTGTGAACAGATGCAAGGCTACATCGTCAGCCTGCCCCTGCCACCGGAGCTATTTGCCGAAACCTTCCTTCGTACACGGATGAGGGATTTTACGGATGGCACAGCGAGGAAACCGTCGCTATAATCCGCGTCCAGTTACAAGGGCCTATAGCTCAGTTGGTCAGAGCAGAGGACTCATAATCCTTTGGTCCACGGTTCAAGTCCGTGTGGGCCCACCAACTCCAAAGCCGCGCATTGCGCGGCTTTCGCGTTTTTGCGGTAAAAGAAACCTGACTGAAAATCGCCAGAAAATCTCTTCCGTCCACAAACCGCCCACACGGTTGAATTTTACTCATTGTTGAAGGTTTCCCTTCACCTCAACGGCGCAGCAAACGGTCCAGCACCAACAGAGCCACTGCACCAATCGCGATGGCCGCAACCGGTTTTTCCTTAACGAACGTCGACACGCTGTCCAGCGCATCGCCATAAGTTTGAGTCAGTTGCCCGGCAGCTTGGCGTCCAGCACCTTCGGCTTCCAGCTTCGAATCACCAAACAATTTACCTACCGCGCTCTGTGCCTTTCCAGCAAGCTTCTCTGTAACGCCTTCGACTTGTTCACTCTTCATAACTCACCAAACCTTTGCGTGTAAGTGGGAAACCCAGGGTCTGCCTGGGCCAGGGTTATCTGCAAATCTTTAGGGAGATGGGGTTTGGGATAAGTTCAAAGTAGATAAAGCGCCAGAGATACCAAACCACAGTTGGCAAGTGGCACTTGAGCCCAAAAAAGCCGAGCATTGCGCGGCTTTCGTGTGTCTGGCATAGCGGTTCTGTAAGCCGAACCAAGCCTGTACCATGCATGCCCACTGCCCCCCCCCCCTGCACTGGAGCTCTTCTCTTGCCCACCCTGGACGAAATCGACCGCCAACTGATCGCCGCGTTGCAGCTCAACGCCCGCGAAAGCGTGGCCATGCTTGCCCGGCAGCTCGGCATCGCGCGCACCACGGTGACGTCGCGCCTGGCCCGCCTGGAGAAAACACAGGTGATTACCGGTTATGGCGTGCGCCTGGGCCAGCGCTTGGCGGATGGCGGTTTGCAGGCTTACGTCGGGATTACCGTACAGCCGCGCTCGGGCAAGGAAGTGCTGCGCAGGTTGAGTGCAATGGCCCAGGTGCAGCAGTTGTGCGCGGTGAGCGGCGAGTTTGATTATGTGGCCTGGCTGCGCACTGAGTCGCCGGAGCAGCTGGATCAATTGCTCGATCAGATCGGCAGTGTCGACGGGGTGGAGAAAACCACGACTTCGATCATTCTCAGTAACAAATTGGACCGCGGTCAGCCTGTCTGACCAAATATCTCGTCACAATGACTAAAATGAGTGCAATCCGACGACACATTGCGTCTTATTAACGAGCGCAACGCTCCCTAAACTGGCTGCCATCTTTTCCTATACTCAACGGGCCCTATCCCGCCGAGTCGTCAGTAAGGTCAGCCATGAGCATTCCGTCCAGCAGCATCGCCAAGCCCCATCGCCACCCTACCGACGGTAAAAAACCCATCACTATCTTCGGCCCGGATTTTCCGTTTGCCTTTGATGACTGGATCGAGCATCCCGCCGGCCTGGGCAGCATTCCTGCCGCTAACCACGGCGCTGAAGTGGCGATCGTGGGCGCCGGCATTGCGGGGCTGGTGGCGGCCTACGAATTGATGAAGCTAGGCTTGAAGCCGGTGGTTTACGAAGCCTCGAAGATGGGCGGTCGCCTGCGCTCGCAGGCGTTTGAAGGGGCCGAAGGCATTATCGCCGAGCTGGGCGGGATGCGTTTTCCGGTGTCGTCCACCGCCTTCTATCACTATGTGGACAAACTGGGCCTGGACACCAAACCCTTCCCCAACCCGCTGACGCCGGCGTCCGGCAGTACCGTCATCGATCTGGAAGGCCAGACTCACTACGCGCAAAAACTGTCCGACTTGCCTGCGCTGTTCCAGGAAGTGGCCGACGCCTGGGCCGATGCCCTGGAAGCCGGTTCGCAGTTCAGCGATATCCAGCAAGCGATCCGCGACCGCGACGTGCCGCGCCTCAAGGCACTGTGGAATAAGCTGGTACCGCTGTGGGACGACCGCACCTTCTACGACTTCGTCGCCACCTCCAAAGCGTTCGCCAAGCTGTCGTTCCATCATCGCGAAGTCTTCGGCCAGGTCGGTTTCGGCACCGGCGGCTGGGACTCGGATTTCCCCAACTCGATGCTGGAAATCTTCCGCGTGGTGATGACCAACTGTGACGATCATCAACACCTGGTGGTTGGCGGCGTGGCGCAAGTGCCCATGGGCATTTGGCGTCACGTACCCGAGCGCTGTGCCCACTGGCCCGCCGGCACCAGCCTTAGCTCATTGCACAGAGGCGCGCCACGGGCTGGAGTGAAGCGCATTGCCCACGCCGCCGACGGTCGTTTCGCCGTCACCGACAACTACGGTGACACCCGCGAGTACGCCGCCGTGTTGACCACTTGCCAGAGCTGGCTGCTGACCACCCAGATCGAATGCGACGAAACCCTGTTCTCGCAAAAGATGTGGATGGCCCTGGACCGCACGCGTTACATGCAGTCGTCGAAAACCTTCGTAATGGTCGACCGCCCGTTCTGGAAAGACAAAGACCCGCAAACCGGCCGCGACCTGATGAGCATGACCCTCACCGACCGCCTGACCCGTGGCACCTATCTGTTCGATAACGGCGACGACAAGCCGGGGGTGATCTGCCTGTCCTACTCGTGGATGAGCGACGCGCTGAAAATGCTGCCCCAGCCCATCGATAAGCGGGTCAAGCTGGCACTCGACGCGCTGGCCAAGATCTACCCGAAAGTCGACATCAAGGCGCGTATCATCGGCGACCCGATCACGGTGTCCTGGGAAGCCGACCCGCATTTCCTCGGGGCCTTCAAAGGTGCATTGCCCGGCCACTATCGGTATAACCAGCGCATGTATGCGCACTTCATGCAGAAGGACATGCCTGCCGAGCAACGTGGGATTTTTATTGCTGGCGACGACGTTTCCTGGACCCCTGCCTGGGTTGAAGGCGCGGTGCAGACCTCGCTGAACGCGGTGTGGGGCATCATGAACCACTTCGGCGGCAGCACCCATCCGGAAAATCCGGGGCCCGGCGATGTGTTTGACGAGATAGGGCCCATCGCCCTGCCCGAATAAGGAGCCTGACATGCGTGTCGCCCTGTACCAATGCCCGCCACTGCCGCTGGATGTCGCCGGTAATCTCAAGCGCCTGCGACAACTGGCACATGAAGCAGCGGGAGCCGATGTGCTGGTGTTGCCGGAGATGTTCCTGACGGGCTACAACATTGGCGCCGAGGCTGCGGGCGCGCTGGCCGAGGCTCAGGATGGGGAATCTGCACAAGCCATTGCTGACATCGCGCAGAGTGCCGGGCTGGCGATTGTGTACGGTTATCCGGAGCGGGCCGAGGATGGCCAGGTCTACAACGCCGTGCAGTTGATCGACGCCCATGGCACCCGTTTGTGCAACTACCGCAAGACTCACCTGTTTGGCGATCTGGACCATTCGATGTTCAGCGCCGGTGACGACGACTTCCCGTTGGTGGAACTGAACGGCTGGAAGCTGGGTTTCCTGATTTGCTACGACCTGGAGTTCCCGGAAAACACACGCCGCCTGGCCCTGGCCGGTGCCGAACTGATCCTGGTGCCCACTGCCAATATGGTGCCGTTCGACTTTGTCGCCGACGTCACTGTGCGGGCGCGGGCGTTCGAGAACCAATGTTTCGTGGCCTACGCCAATTACTGCGGGCACGAAGACGATATTCACTACTGCGGCCAAAGCAGCATTGCCGCGCCGGATGGTCAGCGCATCGCCCAGGCGGGCCTGGATGAGACGTTGATCGTCGGCACGCTGGAGCGGCAAGCGATCCTCGACGCCCGCGCCGCCAATCACTACTTGCAGGACCGTCGTCCCGAGCTTTACGCCGCACTGCACAAGCCCTGACCCACCGGGTTTGCTAGCATAGGCACTTGCCCCGTTTCGGAAGTGCCCATGCCTGCCCCGGTTCACCCTTATCCTCTGCACCTGACTCTGGCCAATGGCCTGCACCTTTGCCTGCGCCATGCGCCGCGCTTGAAGCGCTGCGCCGCTGTTTTACGCGTGGCTGCGGGCAGTTATGACGCGCCATTGGCATGGCCGGGGCTGGCGCATTTTCTGGAGCACTTGTTGTTTCTGGGAACCGAGCGTTTTCCCGCAGGCGAAGGGCTGATGGCCTACGTGCAGCGCCACGGCGGACAAGTGAATGCCAGCACCCGGGAGCGCGTCACCGAGTTCTTTTTCGAGCTGCCGGTTTCGACCTTCGACGAGGGGCTCGTGCGCTTGGCCGACATGCTGACGCACCCTCGCCTGGCCATTGACGAGCAACTGCGCGAGCGCGAAGTGCTGCATGCGGAGTTCGTGGCCTGGTCTCAGGATGCCAAGGCGCAGCAACAGGTAGCCTTGCTGAAGGGCCTGGCCGCTGATCATCCGCTGCGTGGCTTTCACGCGGGCAATCGCGACAGCCTGCCAGTGGAACGTGAGGCCTTTCAGCAGGCGTTGCGCGAATTTCATCAGCACTTCTATCAGAGCGGGCAGATGACGTTGAGCCTGGCCGGTCCACAATCGCAGGAAGACCTGGAAGCGTTGGCGCAGCGATTCAGTGCACAGCTGCCCCCTGGCCCGCTGCACCCCCAGGCCGCGCCACCAGCGCTGATGGCCGGGCAAGCGCGGGGCTATCAGCACGTTGCCGATCATCATCTGCACCAGGTCATCACCTGTGATGCTCCGCGCGAAGCGCTGGCGTTTCTCTGTACCTGGCTTAACAGTGCGGCGCCGGGCGGCTTGCTCGTAGAAATCAAAGATCGACGCCTTGCGACTGCAGTGCACGCATCGGTGCCGTATCACTTTGCCGGACAGGCCGTGCTGGATATCGACTTTACCCTCGACACCCAAAGCGACTCGACGACACAGATCGAGGCGCTGTTGTACGACTGGCTGAGTTTTTTCGCACACAGCGACTGGACGCCGTTACGCGAAGAGTTCGCCTTGCTCAAGGCGCGCCAACAGCAGGTCCAAGACGCCCTGACGCTCGCACGCAACGACACGCAAGACTTATCGGAACAAGGCCTCGCAGCCCTCAAGGCCATGCTCGACGCCTTGCATCTGCCACCCGCCACGCATGGGTGGCAGCTTCCACCGAACAACCCGTTCCTGCGCCCGCCCGTCAAAGAAGAACGGGCCGGCTTGATTCGCGGCCAGACCAGCGCCCACCGTGGCTTGCGCACATTCGCCCAGGATCGCTCACGGGGGCGACGGGACATGTCGGCGCTGACCTTCAGCCAGGCATTGGCCAATGACACTGACGAAGGCGCGCTGTACCTGCGCTGGCGATTCGACTGCGGCGTGCCTGCCGGTCTGGAAAATCTGTTGCAGCCACTGCGCGAGAGTGCCGCTCAAGCGGGCGTCGAGTTGTGTTTCGACACCATCGCCAATGACTGGCAGGTAAAAATGTTCGGTTTCCACGAGCCCATGCCCGCCGTGCTCGAAGCGCTGACGCACTGCTTGAGCACTGCCGATGAACGCCTGCCGCCGCCCGCGACACCGATGATCGCCATCCGCGAATTGCTCAAGGCATTACCCGGTTGCTGTGCCGATGTTCAGCCAACGCCCCAAGCCACGCCAGCCTCATGGGCGAGCGCGCGCTGGCATGGGCTGGGCTCAGGTTTACCGGCGGCCTGTGAAGCGGCGATCAAGACCGTCGAGGCACGATTGCCTGGGCAGCCTGTACATCTCCAGTACCCGTTTCAAAATCTCCAAGGTCAGCGCGTCTGGCACGAGATAAACACCGAATCCAGCGAAGCGGCACTGCTGTTGTTCTGCCCAACACCCACCCAGGCCCTGAGCGATGAAGCCGCCTGGCGTTTGCTCGGTCACCTGCTTCAAGGGCCGTTCTATCAGCGCCTGCGCGTTGAACTACAAATCGGCTACGCCGTTTTCAGCTGCATCCGACAGATCAATGGGCAAACCGGCCTGCTGTTTGGCGTGCAGTCACCCAGCGCGTCCCTGGATGAAATCATCGAACAGGTGCAGACCTTTCTGAAACATCTGCCGTCATTGATAGAACGCAGCGCGGACATGGGTAACGAGGCTCTGGCGCAGCAATTCACTGTCCAGTCGCTGCCCATGGCCCAAGCCGCCGATTTGCTGTGGCACGCGCACTTGGCGGGCCAGCCATCGGACTACCTGGAGCAATTACAAGATTTGATACAAACCTGCTCCCGGGAAGATGTGCGGCGCGCCGCTCACCACCTGAACGACGCCACAGGCGGCTGGCGTTGCCTCGCTAACGGGCCGTGCACCCAAGGGGTGTGGCAGCCGGCGGATTGATCGTTGCCAGCTTTGCAACAGGCTTTTTCTTTCAAGACAGCGCTAACTCGAAAAGAATTGCGTAATATTCACACGCAATATCTGAACATCTCCCATGGGAGGTGGACTATATGTACTACTTGGTAGTGAACATCCCCGTCCCTTGATAGGAGTATGAATATGACCTGGTCCAAACCTGCTTACACTGATCTGCGCATCGGTTTCGAAGTCACCATGTACTTCGCCAGCCGTTAATCTGCTGGGTACTACAACGCCTCGGTTCGCCCGGGGCGTTTTTGTTTTGAGCTTTGCTGATGGAGCGACCATGTTTGTCCAGATTCTAGGTTCCGCCGCCGGCGGTGGCTTCCCGCAGTGGAACTGCAACTGCGTGAACTGCGCAGGTTTTCGTGATGGCAGCCTGCGGGCCCAGGCGCGTACCCAGTCGTCCATTGCGATTTCCGACGATGGTGTGAACTGGGTGTTGTGCAATGCGTCGCCGGATATCCGCGCGCAGTTGCAGGGGTTTGCGCCGATGCAACCGGGCCGCGCCCTGCGGGACACCGGCATCAGCGCAATCATCCTGATGGACAGCCAGATCGACCACACCACCGGCCTGCTGAGCCTGCGCGAGGGTTGCCCGCATCAGGTGTGGTGCACCGACATGGTCCATGAAGACCTGAGTACCGGTTTCCCGCTGTTCACCATGCTCACTCACTGGAACGGCGGCCTGGCCTGGAACCGTATCGAACTGGATGCCAGCTTCACCATTCCGGCGTGCCCCAACCTGCGTTTCACCCCACTGCCGCTGCGCAGCGCGGCGCCGCCTTATTCGCCGCATCGCTTCGACCCGCACCCGGGCGACAACATCGGCCTGATCGTCGAAGACCTGCGCACCGGCGGCAAATTGTTCTACGCCCCAGGCCTGGGCAAGGTCGACGCGCCACTGCTGGAGATCATGGCCGGCAGCGACTGCCTGCTGGTGGACGGCACGATGTGGGACGACGACGAAATGCAGCGCCGTGGCGTCGGCACCCGCACCGGCCGCGAAATGGGCCACCTGGCGCAGAACGGTCCTGGCGGCATGCTCGAGGTGCTGGAGCAGTTGCCAACACAGCGCAAAGTGCTTATCCACATCAACAACACCAACCCGATCCTTGATGAAGACTCCCCCGAGCGAGCCGAGCTGGTACGGCGAAATGTCGAAGTAGCCTACGACGGCATGAGCATTGAGTTGTAGGAGACCGCAAATGACTGATACACCGATGACCCCTGAAGCATTCGAACAGGCCCTGCGCGCCAAAGGCGCCTTCTACCACATCCACCACCCGTACCACGTGGCGATGTACGAAGGCCGCGCCACCCGCGAGCAGATCCAGGGCTGGGTCGCCAACCGCTTCTACTATCAGGTGAACATTCCGCTGAAGGACGCTGCGATCCTGGCCAACTGCCCGGACCGGGAAATCCGTCGCGAATGGATCCAGCGCCTGCTCGACCACGATGGCGCGCCCGGAGAAGACGGCGGCATCGAAGCCTGGCTGCGCCTGGGCCAGGCCGTTGGCCTCGACCCCGACCAACTGCGCTCCCAGGAACTGGTACTGCCCGGCGTGCGCTTTGCGGTAGACGCCTACGTCAACTTCGCCCGCCGCGCCAGTTGGCAAGAGGCCGCCAGCAGCTCGTTGACCGAACTGTTCGCGCCGCAGATCCACCAGTCGCGCCTCGACAGTTGGCCGCAGCATTACCCGTGGATCGACCCGGCCGGCTACGAATACTTCCGCACCCGGTTGGGCCAGGCCCGTCGCGATGTGGAACACGGATTGGCGATCACCCTGCAGCACTACACCACCCGTGAAGGCCAGGAGCGCATGCTGGAAATTCTCCAGTTCAAACTGGACATCCTGTGGAGCATGCTCGACGCCATGAGCATGGCCTACGAACTGAACCGCCCGCCGTACCACAGCGTGACCGCAGAGCGGGTCTGGCATAAAGGGATCACCCTATGAGTTTTGATCGCAGCAAAAAACCGACCTGGCGCCCGGGTTATCGCTATCAGTACGAGCCCGCACAGAAAGGCCATGTGCTGCTTTACCCGGAAGGCATGATCAAGCTCAACGACAGCGCCGCGCTGATTGGTGGCCTGATTGACGGCGAGCGCGACGTGGCCGCCATCATCGCCGAGCTGAACCAGCAATTCCCCGGCGTGCCGGAACTCGGTGATGACATCGAGCAATTCATGGAGGTCGCCCGTGCCGAGCACTGGATCACCCTTGCCTGAAAAACCCGCTATCGGCCTGCCGCTGTGGCTGCTCGCCGAGCTGACCTACCGCTGCCCGCTGCAGTGCCCGTATTGTTCCAACCCGCTGGATTTTGCCGAGCAGGGCAAGGAGCTGAGCACCGAACAGTGGGTCAAGGTATTTCGCGAGGCCCGCGAGATGGGCGCCGCGCAGCTTGGGTTTTCCGGCGGTGAACCGCTGGTGCGCCAGGACCTGGCCGAGCTGATCTTTGAAGCACGCAAGCTGGGGTTCTACACCAACCTGATCACCTCAGGCATCGGCCTGACCGAACAGAAGATCAGCGACTTTAAAAAGGCCGGCCTGGACCATATCCAGATCAGCTTCCAGGCCAGCGACGAACAGGTCAACAACCTGCTGGCCGGCTCGAAAAAGGCCTTCGCGCAAAAGCTGGAAATGGCCCGCGCGGTGAAGGCGCACGGCTACCCGATGGTGCTGAACTTTGTCACCCATCGGCACAATATCGACAAGATCGACCGCATCATCGAGCTGTGTATTGCGCTTGAGGCAGACTTTGTTGAACTCGCCACTTGCCAGTTCTACGGCTGGGCGCAGCTCAATCGTGTGGGCTTGTTGCCGACACGGGAACAACTGGTGCGCGCCGAACGCATCACCAACGAATACCGCGCCAGGCTCGAAGCCGAGGGCCATCCGTGCAAGTTGATTTTCGTGACGCCGGATTACTACGAAGAACGCCCGAAAGCCTGCATGAATGGCTGGGGCAGTATTTTTCTGACAGTCACGCCAGACGGCACCGCCCTGCCCTGCCACGGTGCCCGACAGATGCCGGTGCAATTTCCCAACGTGCGCGACCACAGCATGCAGCACATCTGGTACGACTCGTTCGGTTTCAACCGTTTTCGCGGCTACGACTGGATGCCCGAGCCATGCCGTTCATGCGATGAGAAGGAAAAGGACTTCGGCGGCTGCCGTTGCCAGGCGTTCATGCTCACCGGGGATGCGAGCAACGCCGACCCGGTGTGCAGCAAGTCCGAGCAGCACGGCATCATCCTGCAAGCGCGGGAAGAAGCCGAACATTCCACCCAGACCATTGAACAACTGGCGTTTCGCAATGAGCGTAATTCACGCCTCATCGCAAAAGGCTGAGGGTCTCAGCGCTTGGCGATGATGTACACGGCGTGAATGATGCCGGGGAAGTAACCGCACAGGGTCAGCAGGATGTTCAGCCAGAATGCGCCGCCGAATCCTACTTGCAGGAACACACCCAGTGGCGGTAGCAGAATGGCGATGATGATACGAATGATGTCCATGGGGCAGCTCCAGAAAATCGGCTCGTGTGAGCCGTGTAGCTAATCGACATTGGCGCTTCGTGAGGGTTCAGTGGTTTCTGGCATTGGGCCATCCTTTAAGGAGCACGCAAAAAAACGCCCCCAGCCAAAAGAATCAGACTGGAGGCGCCGCGTATCCCGCGAGACGGTTCAGGAAATGGGGTCAGACGGCAATGCCCTTGCGGCATTGCAGTTGGGCGGTGCGTACCCGAGAGAAGGCACGGGCCAGGCGCAGGAGCATTTCGTCAATGTGGTTCTTGCTGACGTTCAGGGCGGGGGTGAAACGCAAACAATCCGGCTGCGCAGCGGTGAGGATCAAGCCCTCGTGCAGCGCGGCCTTTACCACGGCAGCCGCGCAATCGTGCGACAGTGTCAGGCCCCACATCAGTCCGTTGCCGCGCAACTGCCCGTGCTCGTAACGGTAGGCCAGGCGAGTAAGGCCTTCTGCCAGGTAGAGGCCGGATTCGCGTACCTGTTCGAAAAAACTGCTGGTCAATACGGCATTGAGTACCGCACTTCCCGCTGCCGCCATCAGCGCGTTGCCGTGATGGGTACCGTCCAGTTCGCCCGTTTCGAAGCAACAGGCTGTGCCACGTGCCAGCAACGCCGCCAGCGGCACACCACCGCCCAGGCCTTTGCCGAGAGTAATGATGTCGGCACGGACGCCATATTGCTGCTCGGCGAGCAGACTGCCGCAGCGGCCGATCCCGGTTTGCACTTCGTCGAGGATCAGCAGGATGCCCAGTTCGCGGCACAGACGTTCAACGCCTTTGAGGTAGTGTTCGGTCGCCGGGATGACACCGGCGGCGCTTTGGATCGGCTCCAGCATGATGGCGACAGTGTGCGCATCGACGGCGGCGTGCAGAGCCGGCAGATCGTTGAAGGGGACATGACTGAAACCCGGCAATTGCGGCTCGAAACGGTTTTCGCAGGCAACGGCCGAAGCCGACATTGCGGCGAAACTATGGCCGTGGCAGCCGTTGCTCACCGTAATGATGTGATAAGCGCCGCCGCGATGCAGTTGGCCCCATTTGCGCGCCAGTTTGATTGCGGCTTCGCAGGCCTGTGCACCGCTGTTGAGCAGATAAGCCTGATCGCTGCCGGTGTGATGGCACAAGCGGTCAACCAGGTCGAGCTGCGCCCGGTTGTACAAGCCCATGCCCGGGTTGATCACGGTTTTCATCTGTTCGGTGAGGGCGTCGCGCACCGCTTGTGGGCTGTGACCGAGGCTGTTGGCGCCGCCGCCCTGGCTGAAATCCAGGTAGGCACGGCCGTCACTGTCCGAGAGCCAGGCGCCTTGACCCTGGACGAAAACCTCGGATGGACGCGCAACCGTGGGCATCAGGCATTGGCTGCAAAAATCATGATGCGGAGCATGAAGGACCAGGTCGTCAAGGCTCGGCGCGGGGCGCCGGAACAGATTCACAGTTGCGCCCCGATAGCAACCGCACCTGGGTAGGTACTGGGTACCAACAGTGCAACGAGGTATTTTGCCTTGCCTATGTAAACGCCATTACCAAAAACGTTATTCATTGCCCGATTCGGCCCTGTAAGCCCTGCGAATAGCCGCTAGACTAGGCGGCTCGGAGGCCAACGGCCATTTCGATTTTCCAGCTTTTTCGATAAGCAAATCTTATGGATTTCAAGCAACTGCGTTATTTCGTCGCGGTGTATGAGGAAGGCCATGTAGGCCGTGCCGCGGAGCGTCTGTCGATCTCCCAGCCGGCCTTGTCGCAGCAGGTTCGCCAACTGGAGCAGAACCTCGACGTGAGCCTGTTCGAACGCAGCAGCAAGCGCCTGCTCCCCACCCTGGCCGCGCACACGCTGTACAACCACGCCTTGCCCCTGATCGACGGCATGCAGCAAGCCGTGGAGGCGTTGCGTAACTTCAAGGGCCAGGCGATGCGCACCTTGGCCATCGGTGTGCTGCAAACCGTGCACACCAGCCTGGTGCCGCAAATGCTGGAACGGGTGCGCAAGGCCCAACCCCACCTGGTCGTGCAGATCTACGAATTGACCGGGCTTGAGATCGAGCGGCGGCTGCTCAACGGCTCGCTGGACATCGGTATCAGCTACCTGCCACCACGCCAACCCGGCCTGCATGGCGTGTTGTTGTACGAGGATGAATTGAAGGTGGTCATCCCTGAGCAACATCCCTTGCGGGAATTCAAGAAGGTCTCGCTGAAACAGGCAGCGGAGTTGCCGATGTTGCTGCTGGGGGAGGAATTCCAGGTACGGCAGATCTGGCAGGGTCAGTTGGCCAACCTGGGCCGACGCCCGCAGGTGCAGGCCGAGCTCAATACCATGGCGGGGATTCTCGACAGCCTGCCTCATACCCAGTTGGCCACTGTGTTGCCGGGGCGTTCCCAGGACGAACACAACAGCCAGTCGCTGCTGTGGAAACCCTTGAGCGAACCCAGGGTGCCGTTGAAAGTCGGTTTGGTGTGCCGTGACGTGCAGCGCCAGCAAGCGACGGTGGCGTTGCTGCGCACGTTGCTCGAAGACGTGATGAATGCCCCGCAGGCAGGCGCCTGACTTTTTCGCGGGCAAAAGAAAACCCCGCCGAAGCGGGGCTTTGCAGACTGTTTCCCTGACATCCATTTCACTCCGCCATCCTGGCAGAATCCTACGTGTCCGTGTTGTTGCTTTGCGCTTCCTGCGCGACGTCCATGTGAAGTAGATTATCCGTGGATCCAATCTGGCGATAGAGGACGATTAGCAGCACGTCATGTAAGAGATTGCTTACACGCACGCCTCGCCCCTAGAACAGTGCTTCATCCATCAGGAACAGCGATTCGCTACCGGCTTTCACCGACGCGCTCAACGAGTGAATACGCGGCAACAGGCGCGCAAAGTAGAAGCGCGCCGTGCCCAGCTTACTGGCATAGAAATCGTCTTCGGTCTCTTTGCCCAACGCGGCCTTGGCCATGCGTGCCCACATATAGGCATACGCCATGTAACCAAACGCGTGCAGGTATTCCACCGATGCCGCGCCGATTTCATTCGGGTTGGTCCTGGCACGGTCCAGCACCCAGGCGGTCAATTCATCCAGGTTGTCCACCGCCGCGCCGAGCGGGCGGGTGAACTCGCCCAGTTGCGCGCCGGCACTGGCGATGAACTGGCGGATCTCATCGGCGAACAAGGTATAGAACGCGCCACCGCTGCCGACGATCTTGCGCCCCATCAAATCCAGCGCCTGAATACCATTGGTGCCTTCGTAGATCTGGGTGATGCGCACATCACGCACCAATTGCTCCTGGCCCCACTCGCGAATGTAGCCGTGGCCACCAAACACTTGCTGGCCGAGCACGGTGGTTTCCAGGCCCAGGTCGCTGAGAAACGCCTTGGCGACCGGCGTCAGCAACGCCACCAGATTATCGGCGCGCTCACGGGCGGCAGCGTCTTCGCTGAACTTGGCGATGTCCAACTGCGTGGCCACGTAGGTGGAGAACGCACGACCGCCCTCGTTCGCCGCCTTCATGGTCAGCAGCATGCGGCGCACGTCCGGGTGCACGATGATCGGATCGGCCGGTTTGTCCCTGGCTTGTGCGCCCAATGGCGAACGGCTCTGCAGCCGGTCGCGGGCATATTCAATCGCGTTCTGATAGGAGCGCTCACCGGAAGCGAGGCCCTGGATACCCACCCCCAGGCGCTCGTAGTTCATCATGGTGAACATCGCCGCCAAGCCACGGTTGGGCTCACCGACGAGGTAGCCAACGGCTTCGTCGAAGTTCATCACGCACGTCGCGGAGGCCTGGATGCCCATCTTGTGCTCGATCGAGCCGCAGGTCACCGGGTTGCGTGCGCCAAGGCTGCCGTCGGCGTTCACCATGAACTTGGGGACCAGGAACAGCGAGATGCCTTTGGGACCCGCCGGTGCATCAGGAAGCTTGGCCAGCACCAGGTGGATGATGTTTTCGGTCAGGTCGTGTTCACCGCCGGTAATGAAAATCTTGGTGCCGCTGACTTTGTAGGAACCATCCGCTTGCGGCTCGGCCTTGGTGCGAATCATGCCCAGGTCGGTACCGGCATGGGCTTCGGTCAGGCACATGGAACCGGCCCATTCGCCGGAATACATCTTCGGCAGGTAGGTGGCCTTGAGTTCGTCGCTGGCGTGGGTATTGATCGACACACAAGCGCCCGAGGTCAACATCGGGTACAGGCCGAACGCCAGGCTGGACGAGTTGATCATCTCCTCGACTTGCGCCGACACCGCCTTGGGCATGCCCATGCCGCCATACACCGGGTCGCCGCCGACACCCACCCAGCCGCCTTCGGCATAGGTCGCGTAAGCCTGCACAAAACCGTCCGGCGTGCTGACGGCACCGTCCACCCAATGGCAGCCTTGCTCATCGCCAGCACGGCTTAACGGCGCGATGGATTTGGCGGTGACCTTGCCGGCCTCTTCGAGGATGGCTTCAACGGTTTCGGCGTCAACCGTGTCTGCCAGGGCAGGCAACTGCGCCCAGGTGCTGGCGACGTCAAAAACTTCGTTGAGGACGAAGCGCATATCACGCAACGGCGCTTTGTAATCAGCCATGGCAAACCTCGTGAGAACGTGAAAAGTGATTCGATAGGATCGGTTTTACAGGCTCCGAGTGTACCCGAACAACTTTTAAGACACATAGGGTCCGTTCGTGACCGACAAGTATTTACAAGTCACGAACGATCCTGTTGCCCGCACATCTACAGGGAAAACGCCTGCGCCGGCAAGCTCATCAGGCATTCGCTGCCCGCCTCCACTGCTGCCCGGTGCATCGTGGTGCGCGGCAACAGGCGTTTGAAATAAAAGTCACACGTCGCCCGCTTGGCCTGGGCAAACCCTGGGTCGTCGTGCGCCTGAGCCGCAATCGCCATGCGCAACCACAGGTAGGCGAGGATGATGTAACCGCTGTACATCAGGTAGTCCATGGCCGCCGCTCCCACTTCGTCGGGATTGCTCATCGCGGCCGTGCCGACCTTCAGCGTCAGCTCACCCCATTGCTGGTTCAACTGGTCGAGGTGCTCGACATGGGCCTTGAATTGCGCATGCTCGGCATTGGCGGCGCAGAACTTATGCACGATTCTGGTAAAGCCGCGCAGCAACTTGCCCTGGCTGCCCAGCACCTTGCGCCCCAGCAGATCGAGCGCCTGGATACCGTTGGTGCCTTCGTAGATCGGCGCAATCCGCGCATCACGGGCCAGTTGCTCCATGCCCCACTCGCGAATATAGCCATGGCCACCGAACACCTGCATACCGTGGTTGGTCACCTCCAGCCCGGTTTCGGTCATGAAGGCTTTGCAGATCGGTGTGAGGAAGGCCAACAGGTCTTCGGCCTCCTGGCGCTGGCCGGCGTCGCCGCTCAGGTGCGCGGTGTCGAGCAACTGGGCAGTGAAGTAGGTCAGCGCACGATTGCCTTCGTTGAAGGCTTTCATGGTCAGCAACATGCGACGCACATCGGCATGCACGATAATCGGGTCGGCGGCTTTTTCCGGGGCCTTGGCGCCGGTCAACGAGCGCATTTGCAGGCGCTCGCCGGCGTATTTGATCGCGCCCTGGAAGCTTGCCTCGCCATTGCACAACCCCTGCATCCCGGTGCCCAGGCGCGCGTGGTTCATCATGGTGAACATGCAGTTGAGGCCTTTGTTGGCCTCGCCAATCAGGAAGCCCTTGGCGCCGTCGAAGTTCAGTACGCAGGTGGCCGAGGCCTTGATGCCCATCTTGTGCTCGATGGAGCCGCAGTGCACGGCGTTGCGTTCACCGGAGTCGGCATGGAACTTGGGCACGATGAACAGCGAGATGCCCTTGGTCCCCGCCGGTGCATACGGCAGCTTGGCCAGCACCAGATGGATGATATTGGCACTCATGTCGTGCTCACCGGCCGAGATGAAGATCTTGCTGCCGGTGAGCGCATAACTGCCATCGGTCTGGGGAATGGCGCGGGTTTTGATCAAGCCCAGGTCGGTGCCGCAGTGGGCTTCGGTCAGGCACATGGTGCCGGTCCACTCGCCGGCGGTGAGTTTGTGCAGGTACGTGGCTTTCTGTTCGTCGGTGCCGTGGGCGTGGATCGCCGACATTGCACCGTGGGTCAGGCCCGGGTACATGCCCCAGGACGTATTGCTGGAGCCGATCATCTCGCTCAGCACCAGCCCGAGGGACTGCGGCAAACCCTGGCCGCCGTAGGCCGGGTCCGCCGCCACGCCGTGCCAGCCGCCTTCCACGTACTGGGCGAAAGCCTGCTTGAAGCCCTTGGGCGTGGTCACGACGCCATTGTCGAAATGGCAGCCCTCCTCATCGCCGCTGCGATTGAGCGGCGCGAGTACGTTTTCGCAGAACTTCGCGCCTTCTTCGAGAATTGCACTGACCATGTCGGGGCTGGCGTCCGTCGCGCCCAGGGCCGCGTAGTGGCCATGAAAATCGAACACGTTGTCGATCAGAAAGCGCATATCGCGCAGGGGAGCTTTGTACTCAGGCATGGCAGTGTCTCCGGCGGCAGATGATCCCAACCTACTGCCGGCCAACGCCGCAAACAATCACTGTAGCGCTGCTGAATACAGCGCCATTACTCAACCGGCAGCGCTTTCCATGCGCACGGCACCGCGACGGTTCTGCCCGGCGGCGATCACGCAGTTGCGCCCGGCGCCCTTGGCGGCATAGAGCGCCTGATCGGCGCACTTGAGCACTTCTTCAGGACTACGCTGCTCGGCCTGGCGCTCGGCCACGCCGATGCTGACCGTCACCGACACACTGGACGCACCGCTGGCGGCCCGACGCTGGCGACCTTGATGGTCGTCATTGGGGCGGTCCGGGTTGCGCAACTTGATCGCATAGTTGGCAATGATTTCGCGGATCTCCTCCAGGTGCGGCAGGCATTCATCCAGGCTCTTGCCGGCAAACACCACGGCGAACTCTTCACCGCCGTAACGGTAGGCGCGCCCGCCGCCGCTGACCTTGGACAGCTTGCTCGCCACCAGGCGCAACACCTGGTCGCCCACGTCATGGCCGTGGGTGTCGTTGAAACGTTTGAAGTGGTCCACGTCGCTCATCGCCAACACATAGTTGCGCCCCAGCCGCTGCATGCGTTCGTTGAGGGCGCGGCGGCCCGGCAAGCCGGTCAGCTCATCGCGAAAGGCCATTTGATACGCCTCATGCGCCACACTGGCAGCGATCATCAGCATCACCTGGCTGCACATGATGTTGAGCGTAAACGGCAGGATGAAGGTTTGCGGCAGCATCCAGAACATCCCCAGCAACCCCACCAGTTGCGCGGCGTGCAACGGGCGTGGCTGATACCAGTACTGGGCGGCCAGGGTGATAAAGCCAATCAGAAACATCGGGTATGCAAGCTGGATCAGGCTCATCCAGGCGCCATGCAGCGCCGGCCAGCGGATCTCGGCCAACCAGTCCAGCACCCCTTGTGGGTAGCTTTGCTCCAGGGCCAGCGCCACGCTGCCGACGGCCAATAGCACCGCGCAGCGTGCGACGAAGTCACGGAACAGGTGGGTCTTTTCCTGCCACAGCGCGTACACGCTGAACAGCAACGGCAGCAGCAGGCAGCACAGGTGAAACACCACGGCCGCGTCTTCGCGCACGCGGCCATTGTCGCGGTAGAAATCGGTCTGGGTGTCCAGCAGAAAATACGTGATGTACACCGTGATCATCAGGAACAGCTCACGCTGGCGCCGATACACCGCGCAGTACGCTCCGCCGAGCAACAGCACCAGGGTCGGCAGCACGTTGAACAGCGAGGTGAAGAAAACGTTGAGGTCCTTGAGGTAGGCAGCCGAAAGCCCAGCCAGCAACAGCAGCAAAGAGGGAAGGAAATGACTGAAGCGCACAGCGGACACGCGTGACAAGGGTAGAACTCCGACCCGCAAAAAATAATGGCATGGTGCTACTACGCAGCCAGTTAAACACAACCCGTCCGACCTGTATCACATTGCCATCACTGTAACGGCACGCTTCATTAAACCCTTAGTGTCAGCGCGCATTTTTCGGATCGGCTGAAACCGCATGTGGGAGGGGGCTTGCTCCCGATGGCGGTGGGTCAGTCAAATAGCTATCGACTGACAGGCCGCTATCGGGAGCAAGCCCCCTCCCACATTGAGCGCATTTCAATGCTTGGCCAGCGGCTTTCGCACGGGCAAAAAAAACCGCTTCCCCGAAAGGAAGCGGTTTTTCTGAACCCGGTAAGGCTTAGTAAGCCAGGCCGAAGTCTTCTTCTTTCATGTCCATCAGGTTATTGGCGCCCGACAGCATGGTCGCAACATGAGTGCGGGTACGCGGCAGGATGCGCTGGAAGTAGAAGCGCGCGGTCTGCAGCTTGGCGGTGTAGAACGCCTCTTCGCTGGTACCGGCGGCCAGTTTTTCGGCGGCCAGGCGTGCCATGTCGGCCCAGAAGTAAGCCAGGCACGCGTAACCGGAGTACATCAGGTAGTCCACCGAGGCGGCACCGACTTCTTCACGGTCTTTCATCGCGGCCATGCCGACCTTCATGGTCAACTCGCCCCACTCTTTGTTCAACGCCGCCAGCGGTGCAACGAATTCCTTGACGGCGTCGTTGCCTTCGTTGGCCTGGCAGAACTTGTGCACGATTTTGGTGAAGCCCTTGAGCGCTTCGCCCTGGGTCATCAGTACCTTGCGGCCGAGCAGGTCGAGGGCCTGGATGCCGGTGGTGCCTTCGTACAGCATCGAAATGCGGCTGTCGCGAACGTTCTGCTCCATGCCCCACTCGGCGATGAACCCGTGACCGCCGTAGATCTGTACGCCGTGGTTGGCGGACTCGAAACCAACTTCAGTCATGAACGCCTTGGCGATCGGAGTCATGAAGGCCAGCAGGCCGTCGGCCTGTTTCTTGGCTTCGTCATCGGTGCCGTACTTGACGATGTCCACTTGCTTGGCGGTGAAGTACACCATCGCACGGTTGCCTTCGGCGAAGGCTTTCATGGTCAACAGCATGCGGCGCACGTCAGGGTGCACGATGATCGGGTCGGCGGCTTTTTCCGGCGCTTTCGGGCCGGTCAGGGAACGCATTTGCAGGCGGTCACGCGCATATTTCAGGCCACCCTGGAAACCGATCTCGGCGTGGGCCAGGCCTTGCAGCGCGGTCCCCAGGCGAGCGGTGTTCATGAAGGTGAACATGCAGTTCAGGCCTTTGTTCGCCGGACCGATCAGGTAACCGGTGGCCGCGTCGAAATTCATCACGCAGGTGGCGTTGCCGTGGATGCCCATCTTGTGCTCCAGGGAGCCACAGGTCACCGCGTTGCGCTCGCCCACCGAACCATCGGCGTTGGGCAGGAATTTAGGCACGATAAACAACGAGATGCCTTTGGTGCCGGCCGGTGCATCCGGCAGGCGCGCCAGCACGATGTGGACGATATTATCGGCCATGTCGTGCTCACCGGCCGAGATGAAGATCTTGGTGCCGGACACTTTGTAGGAACCGTCAGCCTGAGGTTCGGCCTTGGTGCGCAGCATGCCCAGGTCGGTGCCGCAGTGCGGCTCGGTCAGGCACATGGTGCCGGTCCACTCGCCCGACACCAGCTTGGTCAGGTAGGCCTCTTGCTGCTCCGGCGTGCCGTGCTCGGAAATAGTGTTCATCGCACCGTGGGACAGGCCTGGGTACATGCCCCACGACCAGTTGGCTTCGCCGACCATTTCACTCACGGCAAGGCCCAGGGACTCCGGCAGACCTTGGCCGCCGTGCTCCACGTCATGGGCCAGGCTTGGCCAGCCGCCTTCGACGAACTGTTTGTAGGCTTCTTTGAAACCAGCAGGGGTTTTAACGCCTGACTCGCTCCAGGTACACCCTTCGATGTCACCCACGCGGTTCAGCGGCGCCAGCACTTGCTCACAGAACTTGGCGCCTTCTTCGAGAATGGCGTCAACCATGTCCGGAGTAGCGTCCTGGCAAGCCGGCAGGCTCTGATAGTGCGCTTCATAACCGAGCAGTTCGTCACGAACGAAGCGAATATCACGCAAGGGGGCCTTGTAGTCAGGCATAGCGATAAACCTCTGCTGATGTATCTGGGATGAACAACCGCATGGATGAGTCAGGGCGGTCAAACAGGTGTTTGAAACATACGTTTACGACCTGGGGTTGTCAAGCGTCGGCCCGCTGCCGTTTGTCTTGATACGGATCAATGGCGCACACGGCAAAGCCTGTGGCGTGGTGCCACATGATTAAGAGGAGTGTAGGAGTCCAGCGCGAGGGCACAAAACACATGTGGGAGGGGGCTTGCTCCCGATAGCGGCAGGTCAGCTATGAATAAGCTGGCTGATGGACCGCTATCGGGGGCAAGCCCCCTCCCACATTGTGCAGTGCATTCAGCGTGAGGATCAGGCGTAGGTATCGATCAGCGTACCGAGCATTTCGTCCGAAGCCTTGGCGACTTTCGCGCCAAGCTCCACTTGAAACTTGCCCTGGGCCATTTCGACCATATTGCTCGCCGAATTGGACGCCTGAGCGCGATCGTTGGCTTGCAGACGGTCGCTTTGCGCGGCCGATGGCTGGGACGTCGCGGCGCTGGCGATCTTCCCAGCGGCCTGGTCGACACGGTTCTGCCCGGCCTGGATGGTGCTCAGGCCCGAATAAAACGCGCTGCTTCCAGAGATTTCCATGGCGTAAGCCTGCCTTTAGAGAATCGTGAGAGCCAATTGAACCAGACATCCTGGTGAAAGGCCCGTTAAAAACACTAATGGCACATTGCCTTAGCGATAGCCAAAATCAGTCAAGCAGGTCCATTTCCAGGTAAGCGGCCACCGCGGCTGCCCCGGCATGCTTGAGTTTCGGTACCCGTCCAAGGCAAGGCGCCGGTAAACGCTCGGCCAGGGTGGCGAGGTTCTCTTCCAGACGAGAGGTCTTCGGGTCGATGATATTGGCCACCCAACCGGCCAGCGGTAATCCATCGCGCGCGATCGCTTCGGCGGTGAGCAGCGCATGGCTGATACACCCCAGACGCACCCCCACCACCAGGATCACCGGTAACTTGAGCGCAATGGCCAGGTCCGACAGGTTGGCTTGATCGGCCAGCGGCACGCGCCACCCCCCTGCGCCTTCGATCAACGTGAAGTCCGCTTTGTGCTCAAGCACTCGCTGCATCGGCTGGAGCAGCGCTTGCACCGTCAGCGCAACGCCCGCCTCACGTGCCGCCAGATGCGGCGCAATCGCAGGTTCAAACGCCACCGGGTTGACCTCGGCATAGGTCAACGGCAACGAACATTCGGCTAGCAGTGCCAGGGCATCGGCGTTACGCAAGCCCTTGGGCGTGATCTGGCAGCCGGAGGCCACGGGTTTTCCCGCCGCCGTGGTTTTACCCGCCTGGCGCGCGGCATGCAGCAGGCCGGCGGCGATGGTGGTCTTGCCCACGTCGGTGTCGGTACCGGTGATGAAATAAGCAGCGTTCATAGAGGTTTCTCCAGTACGGCGTACACCACCTGGTACGTAGCGGGCAAGCCCTGGACCTGACGGAGCTGTTCGTAAGCCTGGACCAGTGCCGCAACCCGCGCGCGGCCGGTCAACCCTCCCCGGCGACCGGGGTTGAGGTTATGTGCGCCCAGGGCTTTCAGCTCATGGGTCAGGCTGCGCACGTCCGGGTAATGCAGGACATGGGGCCGCCGTTCCAGGCTGGTCACCCGAAAACCGCTGGCTGCGCACAGTTGCTGATAAGCCTCGAAGGTGCGGAAACGGTTGACGTGAACCCAGCCATCCGCCGCGCGCCAGCTCTCGCGCAGCTCATCCAGCGTGCCCACGCACAGGCTGGCAAAGGCCAGCACGCCGCCCGGTTGCAGCACGCGAAGGGCTTCACTGAGGACTGCGTCGAAGTTCGCACACCACTGCACCGCCAGGCTGGAAAAAATCAGCGCGAAGCTTTCAGCCTTCAGCGGCAAGCGTTCCGCATCACCGGCGATGAAGTGCTGCGCGCCGCCTGAAGGCCGCGCATGGTTGAGCATTCCTTCGGCAATATCCAGCGCGGTGCCTTGGCTGGCAGGTAGCCGCTCCGCCAGAGCACGGCTGAAATAGCCCGTGCCGCAGCCCAGATCGAGCCAGCGTTGTGGCGCGAGTCCCGCCGGTAATTGCGCGAGCAGGGCATGGCCCACCGCTCGCTGCAACTCGGCCACGCTGTCATAACTGGCCGCAGCCCGGGAGAACGACGCGGCCACCTGGCGCTTGTCGGGCAAGGCACCCGCCAGGTGGGGATGGGATAGATCAGTCATCGACGCACTCATGCAAAAAAGCCTGGATGGCCCCCGCTACACCGTGGGGGTCCTCCAGAAGAAAAGCGTGACCGGCCTGTTCAATCAGGCCGATTTCCACATCGGGCAGCAGCGCCAGCAAGTCACTGGCGGCTTCGGCGGGCACCAGCCCATCCTGACCGGCAAACAGGTGCAGTTGCGGCCCGCGAAAGGCCTGCAAGGCGGCGCGGGTGTCCAATTGGGCAAGCAATTCCAGGCCGGGCATCAACACGCTGGGCGAGGTGTTCGGTGCCCCACTGACCAACAGACGCGAAAGCCCGCGCGGGTCGGCCGCGCCCTTGGCGCACAACAGGCCAAAGCGCTTGAGGGTGACCTGGGAGTCGGCGTGGCAGCCGGCGAGGAACGCGTCGAATGTGTCGGCAGGCATGGCCTGCGGCCAAGCATCATGGGCGACAAAACACGGATTGCTCGCCAGGGTGAGCAACCCGCAGCAACGCTCCGCGCGTCGTGCCGCCAGCTCCGAGGCGAGCATGCCGCCCAGGGACCAGCCGCCGAGCCAGGCATTGTCCGGCAGCGTGGCATCCAGTTCGTCGAGCCATTCGGTCAAATCGCTGGAGTCCAGGGCCGGCAACGGTTCGATCTGCACGTGCAAGTGTTCATTCAAGCCGTGCAACGCCGCGGCCAGCGGTTCCAGCGGCGATACACCCAGGCCCCAGCCGGGCAGCAATACCAGTCGATCACGCATGCTCGGGCTCCATGGTGTTTAACAACCGGAAACACGCTTGCAATGCGTTTAACAATAGCTGCACCTGCGCTGCGCTGTGGGCCGCCGTCAACGTCACGCGCAAACGGGCGCTGCCGGCGGGCACGGTGGGGGGACGGATCGCGGTCACCATCAGCCCGCGCTCGCGCAGCATCTGCGACAGGCGCAAGGCTCGCGCGCTGTCGCCCATCAGGATCGGCTGGATCGGCGTAAAACTGTCCATCAACTTAAGGCCGATCTGCTCGGCGCCCTGGCGGAACTGACGGATCAACCCGTTGAGGTGCTCGCGGCGCCAATGCTCGGTGCGCAGCAGCTCCAGGCTTTTGAGGGTGGCGCACGCCAGCGCCGGCGGCTGGCTGGTGGTGTAGATGTACGGCCGGGCGAATTGAATCAGGCTTTCGATCAGTTCTTCACTGCCCGCCACAAAGGCACCGGCGGTGCCGAACGCTTTACCGAGGGTGCCGACCAATACCGGCACATCTTCCTGGCTCAAGCCAAAATGCTCGACGATGCCCGCGCCGTTGGCCCCCAGCGGGCCGAAACCGTGGGCGTCATCGACCATCAACCAGGCACCTCTGGCCTTGGTTTCACGGGCCAGCGCCGGCAAATCGGCGAGGTCGCCGTCCATGCTGAATACGCCATCGGTCACCACCAGAGTGTTACCGGTGGCTTTCTCCAGGCGCTTGGCCAGGCTGGCGGCGTCGTTATGCAGGTAACGGGTGAAACGTGCCCCGGACAGCAAACCGGCATCCAGCAACGACGCATGGTTCAGACGATCTTCCAGCACGGTGTCGCCCTGCCCCACCAAGGCGGTGACCGCGCCGAGGTTGGCCATGTAGCCGGTGGTAAACAGCAATGCACGCGGGCGCCCGGTCAGGTCGGCCAGGGCTTCTTCCAGCGCGTGGTGCGGCGTGGCATGCCCCACCACCAGGTGCGACGCGCCACCGCCCACGCCCCAGCGGGACGCACCGGCGCGCCAGGCCTCGATCACCTGCGGATGGTTGGCCAGGCCCAGGTAGTCATTGTTACAAAACGCCAGGAGCGGCTTGCCGTCCACCACCACTTCCGGGCCCTGGGGGCTCTGCAGCAAGGGGCGTTGACGGTAAAGGTGTTCGGCACGGCGGGCAGCGAGGCGCGCGGCGAGATCGAAAGACATGCAGGCCTCGATTCAGCAGGGTGTTCGCGGTTCAAAAGGTGGGAGGGGGCTTGCCCCCCTCCCACCTTTGGAATGCATTTCAATCAAACGGCGGCGGCGTTGTAAAACTGTTCGCTGCTCTTCTGCTCCACCAACGCCTGTTCAATGGCGGCCTGATGCACTTCGTCGGCATGCTCTTCCCGCGCCTCCGGCAGGATCCCGAGGCGCGAGAACAGTTGCATGTCCTTGTCCGCCTGCGGGTTGGCGGTGGTCAGCAGCTTGTCGCCGTAGAAGATCGAGTTGGCACCGGCAAAGAACGCCAGGGCCTGCATCTGCTCGTTCATCGCTTCGCGGCCGGCCGACAGGCGCACATGGGATTGCGGCATCAGGATGCGCGCCACCGCCAGCATGCGGATGAAGTCGAACGGGTCGATGTCCTCGGCGTTTTCCAACGGCGTACCGGCCACCTTGACCAGCATGTTGATCGGCACCGACTCCGGATGCTCCGGCAGGTTGGCCAATTGAATCAGCAGGTTGGCGCGGTCATCCAGGGACTCACCCATGCCGAGAATACCGCCGGAGCAGATCTTCATCCCCGACTCACGCACATAGGCCAGGGTTTGCAGGCGTTCGCTGTAGGTGCGCGTGGTGATGATCGAACCGTAGAATTCCGGCGAGGTATCGAGGTTGTGGTTGTAATAGTCGAGGCCGGCCTGGGCCAACGCGACGGTCTGGTCCTGATCGAGACGGCCGAGGGTCATGCAGGTTTCCAGGCCCATGGCCTTCACGCCTTTGACCATCTCCAGCACGTAGGGCATGTCTTTGGCCGATGGATGTTTCCAGGCGGCGCCCATGCAGAAACGCGTCGAACCGATGGCCTTGGCGCGCGCAGCCTCTTCGAGGACCTTTTTCACCTCCATCAGCTTTTCTTTTTCCAGGCCGGTGTTGTAGTGACCCGACTGCGGACAATATTTGCAATCTTCCGGGCAGGCGCCGGTTTTGATCGACAGCAGGGTGGACACCTGCACGCGATTGGCGTCGAAATGCGCACGGTGCACGGTCTGCGCCTGGAACAGCAGGTCATTGAACGGCTGCACGAACAGGGCTTTGACTTCGGCCAAAGACCAATCGTGACGCAGGGTGGCAGAGGTGCTGGCGCTCATGGGTGATTCCTTGATTATGCTTTGACTAACGCTGCGGGAGGGGCAATACCCACAGGCACGACACGGATGCTCGGCATATTTAAGGAAGATTCATGCACTGTCAACCAACCCACAAACACCAGGTTTACATCTGGTTAAAAAGCGTACAATCCTGTTTGATCTGCGATGAGCGCGCCGAAAGCGCCGATTGCGTGTGCAACGCCTGCGAGACCGAGCTGCCGTGGCTGATGGAGTGCTGTGAAGTCTGCGCCCTGCCCTTGCCCATGGACGGACTGGTGTGCGGCCAATGCCAGACACATCCGCCCGCGTATAAACACGTGATTGCGCCCTGGACCTACAGCTTCCCGGTGGACAGCCTGATCAGCCGGTTCAAGCATCAGGCGCGCTGGCCGTTGGGGCACCTGCTGGGACGCTTGCTCGGGCGGCTGTTGCAGCATCGGTTCGAGAATGCCGAACTCACCCGCCCCGATTGCCTGCTGCCGGTGCCGATGCCCCCCAAACGTCTGCGCCAGCGTGGCTATAACCAGGCCGTGATGCTGGCGCGCTGGCTCAGCACCGACCTGGACATCCCCTGCGATGAACACCTGTTGCTGCGTCCCCAGGAAACCATCGCGCAACAAGACCTCGACGCCAAAACGCGCAAACGCAACCTGCTCGACGCCTTCGCCCTGGCACCCGGCGCCCGGGTGCAGGGTCGCCACCTGGCGTTGGTGGACGACGTGCTGACCACCGGCGCCACCGCCCACAGCCTGGCGCGGTTATTGATGAAGGCCGGCGCGCGCCAGGTCGATGTGTATTGCCTGGCCCGCACGCCCAAACCCGGCACGTGACTTGACTCCCGGACCGCCGGGCGGCAACGTCCGCTCATTCCAGCCAGGCGTCATCCCATGTCACTGCCCTCGCCGCTCAGCCAGCACATCATCCGCCGCCCTCAGCGCATCGCGTTGCTGGCGCATATCGCCGAGCAGGGCTCCCTCACCCGTGCCGCCAAAAGTGCCGGGTTGAGCTACAAGGCCACGTGGGACGCCATCGATGAACTGAACAACCTGGCGCAAACGCCGCTGGTGGAGCGCAGCGTCGGCGGCAAAGGCGGTGGCGGCGCCAGGCTGACGAGTGAAGGTGAACGCGTGCTGCGCCTATATCAGCGCCTGCAAGCCCTGCAAGCCGAGGTACTTGCAACAGACGAAGCAGCCCGCGACTTCAATCTGCTGGGCCGCCTGATGCTGCGCACCAGTGCGCGCAATCAACTGCACGGCCAGGTCAGCGCCATCGAGCGCCATGGGCGCAATGACAGGGTGCGCCTGGAACTGGCGGGTGGCCTGTATCTGGATGCACACATCACACACGACAGCACGCAACGGCTGGAGCTGGAGCCCGGCGTGGAAGTGGTCGCCCTGATCAAGGCCGGCTGGCTGGAATTATTGGCCATCGGGCAAACCGCAACACTTGGACACAATTGCTTGAGCGGTGTGATTGAGACGATTCTCGACGCTGAAGACGGCCCCAGCGAAGTCCGAATCGGCCTGCCAAGCGGTCAGGTGCTATGTGCCCTGGCGCAGCCCGCCGCACTGAGCGCACTCAACGCCGCGCCTGGCCAGCCGGTCCAGGTGCAATTCGCCCCCGGCCAGGTATTGCTTGGCACGCCGGTGTAGCCGGCACCCGCCATCAAACTGCAACAATTTCGTCACGCCCGCTCCTTAAGGTGTCTGCAAAAACCGTAAGGAGCCTGACATGAGCCTGCTGGAAGAAAACCAAGCCACCGACCTCGAACAGATGGTCGGCCTCACCCGTCGCCGCTTTATCGGTGCCGGCGCCCTGTGCGGTGCGGCGATGTTCCTGGGCGGCAACCTGCTCAGTCGCAGCGCCCTGGCCGTGAATGCCGCCTCTGTCAGCCCGTTGCTGGGCTTTACCGGCATCGCCGCCGCCACCAGCGACACCATCAGCCTGCCGCCCGGCTACAGCGCCTCGGTGCTGATCAGCTGGGGCCAGCCGTTGAGCAAGCAGGCGCCGGCCTTCGATCCCTCCGGCAACGGCACGGCCAAGGCCCAGGAACAGCAGTTCGGCGACAACAATGACGGCATGAGCCTGTTTCCCTTCCCCGGCGACGACAACCGCGCCTTGATGGCGATCAACAACGAATACACCAACTACCGCTACCTCTACGCCCACGGCGGCGCACCGCAATCGGCCGAAGACGTGCGCAAGGCCCTGGCCAGCGAAGGCGTGTCGGTGATCGAAATACAGCGCAAGGGCGATACCTGGCAGTTCGTCCAGGACTCACGCTATAACCGGCGCATTCACGGCAACACGCCAATCCGCCTGAGCGGCCCCGCCGCCGGCCACGACTGGCTGAAAACCGGCGCCGACAACACCGGCAAGAACGCTCTGGGCACCTTCCAGAACTGCGCCAACGGCAAGACCCCGTGGGGCACTTACCTCACCTGCGAAGAGAACTTCACCGACTGTTTCGGCAGCAGCAACCCCCAGCAGGTCTTCGACGCCGGGCAAAAACGCTACGGCGCGGTCGCCGCCAGCAAAGACATCAACTGGCACCCGCACGACCCGCGCTTCGACATGGCCACGAACCCCAACGAACTCAATCGTCACGGCTGGGTGGTGGAAATCGACCCGTTCGACCCGCAATCCACCCCGGTCAAGCGCACCGCCCTGGGCCGTTTCAAGCACGAAAACGCGGCCCTGGCCGAGACCCGCGACGGACGCGCCGTGGTGTACATGGGCGATGATGAACGTGGCGAATTCATCTACAAGTTCGTCAGCCGCGATCCGATCAACCACGACAACCCGAAGGCCAACAAGGATTTGCTCGATCACGGCACCTTGTACGTGGCGATCTTCGACGCGGGCAATGGCGATGCCGATCATCCCAAGGGCAAGGGCCAGTGGGTCGAACTCACCCATGGCAAAAACGGCATCGACGCCGGCACAGGCTTTGCCAGCCAGGCCGAAGTGCTGATCCATGCGCGCCTGGCCGCCAGCGTGGTGAACGCCACGCGCATGGACCGCCCGGAATGGATCGTGGTCAGCCCCATCGACGGCCAGGTCTACTGCACCCTCACCAACAACGCCAAGCGTGGCGAAGACGGCCAGCCGGTGGGCGGGCCCAACCCGCGTGAGAAGAACGTCTATGGCCAGATCCTGCGCTGGAAAGCCGACGCCGATAACCACGGTGCCACGGACTTCACCTGGGACCTGTTCGTCGTCGCCGGCAACCCCGGCGTACACGCGGGCGCGCCGAAGGGCGGCTCGTCCAACATCAACCCGCAGAACATGTTCAACAGCCCGGACGGCCTGGGTTTCGACAAGGCCGGTCGCCTGTGGATTCTCACCGACGGCGACTACAGCAACGCGGGCGACTTCGCCGGCATGGGCAACAACCAGATGCTGTGTGCCGACCCGGGCACCGGGGAGATTCGTCGCTTCATGGTCGGGCCGGTGGCGTGTGAAGTCACCGGGATCAGCTTTTCGCCGGATCAGAAAACGCTGTTTGTGGGTATTCAACATCCCGGTGAAACTGGCGGCTCGACGTGGCCGGAGCATCTGCCGAACGGCAAGCCGCGTTCGTCGGTGCTGGCGATTCGGCGCGATGATGGCGGGGTTGTCGGCGCCTGACAGGGCCTCATCGAGGGCAAGTCGAATCGTCGCACCGCCCCTCCCACCTTTACCTGTATTCACAAATCAAGTGTGGGAGGGGGCTTGCCCCCGATAGCAATAGCACAGCCACCACCTATCTCAGCCCCGGTGCGTTACCATACCCGGCCGGACGCGGCGACCTGCTGCGCGCAGGAGTTCGCATGGCCCACCCGTTTGAAACACTCACCCCTGACCTGGTTCTCGACGCCGTCGAAAGCATCGGTTTTCTCAGCGATGCGCGCATTTTGGCGCTCAACAGCTACGAAAACCGCGTGTATCAGGTGGGCATCGAAGATTCCGAGCCCCTGATCGCCAAGTTCTACCGGCCGCAGCGCTGGACCAACGAAGCGATCCTGGAAGAACACCGTTTCACCTTCGAACTGGCTGAATGCGACGTGCCGGTGGTCGCGCCGCTGATCCACAACGGCGCAAGCCTGTTCGAGCACCAGGGTTTCCGCTTCACCCTGTTTCCGCGCCGTGGCGGCCGCGCGCCGGAGCCGGGCAACCTCGACCAGCTCTATCGCCTCGGGCAACTGCTCGGCCGTTTGCATGCCGTGGGGTCCACCCGCCCGTTCGAACACCGCGAGGCCCTCGGCGTAAAGAACTTCGGTCATGATTCCCTGACCACCCTGCTCGAAGGCAACTTCATTCCCAAGAGCCTGCTACCGGCCTACGAGTCCGTGGCCCGCGACCTGCTCAAGCGCGTGGAAGAGGTCTACAAGGCCACCCCGCACAAGAACATCCGCATGCACGGCGACTGCCACCCCGGCAACATGATGTGCCGCGACGAGATGTTCCACATCGTCGACCTGGATGACTGCCGCATGGGCCCGGCGGTGCAGGACCTGTGGATGATGCTCGCCGGCGATCGCCAGGAATGCCTGGGCCAATTGTCGGAATTGATGGACGGCTACCAGGAGTTCCACGACTTCGACCCGCGGGAACTGGCCCTGATCGAACCCTTGCGCGCCCTGCGCCTGATGCACTACAGCGCCTGGTTGGCGCGGCGCTGGGACGACCCGGCATTTCCCCACAGCTTCCCGTGGTTTGGCAGCGAGCGCTATTGGGGTGATCAAGTGCTGGCGTTGCGTGAGCAGCTGTCGGCCCTCAACGAAGAACCGCTGAAACTCTTCTGACTGCTGCGCTTTAGGTGGGAGGGGGCTTGCCCCCGAAGGCGGCCTGTCAGCTGAGGCATATGGCGACCGATACCCCGCTATCGGGGGCAAGCTCCCTCCCACATAAAAGCGAAGCGGGGCCCCATGCATGGACAAATATCCTTACAATCGCGCTTTGTAAGCTGCCTGAGCAAGGATTCTGCAATGCACGCCGCCAACCCCCGCAAGGGTTACATCCTGGGCCTGAGCGCCTATGTCATCTGGGGCCTGTTCCCGCTGTATTTCAAAGCCATTGCCAGTGTCCCCGCCGCCGAGATCATCGTGCATCGCGTGCTGTGGTCGGCGCTGTTCGGTGGCTTGCTGTTGATGGTGTGGAAACACCCGGGCTGGTTTCGCGAGCTGCGCGACAACCCCAGGCGCCTGGCGATCCTGGCCCTCAGCGGTTCGTTGATCGCGGCCAACTGGCTGACGTATGTATGGTCGGTCAACACCGGGCGCATGCTGGAAGCGAGCCTGGGTTACTACATCAACCCGCTGGTCAACGTACTGCTGGGGATGCTGCTGCTCGGCGAACGCCTGCGCCGCCTGCAATGGGTAGCCGTGGTTCTGGCGGCGGTCGGTGTGGCGCAACAGGTGTGGCAAGTCGGCAGTTTGCCGTGGGTATCGCTGGTACTGGCGCTGACGTTTGGCTTCTACGGGCTGATCCGCAAACAGGCGCCGGTAAAAGCCCTGCCGGGGCTGGTGGTGGAAACCTGGATGCTGGTCCCGATTGCCATCGCCTGGTTGCTGTTCAACCCGACGGCCCACAGCGCACAGCTGGAATTCTGGAGCACCTCCGAGGCCTGGTGGCTGGTGGCCGCAGGCCCGGTGACGCTGATCCCGCTGGTCTGTTTCAACGCCGCCGCGCGGCATCTGCCTTACACGGCACTGGGCTTTCTGCAGTACGTAGCGCCCACCCTGGTGCTGCTGGAAGCCGTGCTGCTGTTCGGCGAACACCTGGCGCCCAGCACGCTGACCGCCTTCGCCTTTATCTGGGCGGGCCTGGTGGTGTACAGCGTGGATATCTGGCTGAGCGTGCGCAAACGCTGATCAAAAAACGTTCAAAGCCCTGCAAGCCATAGCCGGCCTGGCTTGCAGACATTCACCCCAAGGTTATCCACAACCTGGTCCCCGCCATTTGTGCACAAGCCCTTGAAACTGCTCGTTTTTTGCTCAGCTGGCGCAGAAGCCCGGCCAGCGGGGCCTGGCGTCGAGTCTCTACAGGTTATCCACAGGCCCATGCAAGATTTCCATGCATAACCTGATGGGGGTCATTCATCGTTGCGCAGTTCTACCATCAAATCGTCTGCCAGGGTTTCAAGGGACGCCTGCAACGTCTCCAGGGATAAGCTAGACGGCACCTGCAACAAGGCCTCGGCGTTGAACAGCGGATCGCCGCTCATCGGGGCCGGGCGCACATCGGTGCTCAAGCGCTCCAGGTTGACGCCCTGCCTGCTCAACAGCGCAGTGATCTCCCGCACGATGCCCGCGCGATCATTGCCCACCAGGGTCATCACGATCGGTTTGGAAGCCGATGCCTGGCCGGAACTGCCCTCGCCCACCAGTACGCGAATGCCGTGGGTGGATAAGTCCTCCAGCGCCCCCACCAGTTCCTGACGGTTCTCTGCGGGAACGCTGACGCGCAGGATCCCGGCAAACTGCCCAGCCATATGGGCCATGCGGCTCTCCAGCCAGTTGCCACCGTGGGCAGCGATGTTGTGCGCGATGCGTTCAACCAGGCCGGGTTTGTCGGCGGCGATAATTGTGAGTACAAGATGATCCATGGCGAAGTACCTCGGGTGCGATTCCTGTAGGAGCGAGCTTGCTCGCGAAGGTCGTCAACGATAACGCGAAAAAACTGACACCAGCGGTGCTCTTAGGTTTTTCGCGAGCTAGCTCGCTCCTACAAGGTGGACGCGCGGTAGCTCGAAAACAAATCGTGTACCATTTTTATATTTATCTGGAACAATCCAATAGTTTTTTGAGAACATCCGATTCTCCGCTGTGACCGTACGACCAAAGTGGGTCGCTAAACGACGTATTTAGTCTAATTTTCACAACCGCAAGTCATCATGTAGTATGCCCAACCGTGCACTACATAATGAAAATCTGAAAAAGCGCATAAGCTCCGCAGAGTGAGGCAAGCAATGACTGAACACGTTCAAGTCGGTGGCCTGCAGGTCGCCAAAGTCCTGTTCGACTTCGTGAACAACGAAGCCATTCCCGGTACCGGCATCACTGCCGACCAGTTCTGGGCCGGCGCCGACAAGGTTATTCACGACCTGGCGCCGAAGAACAAAGCCCTGCTCGCCAAACGCGACGATTTCCAGGCGCGCATCGATACCTGGCACCAGACCCATGCCGGCCAGGCCCACGACCCGGTGGCCTACAAAGCCTTCCTGCAAGACATCGGATACCTGCTGCCAGAAGCCGCAGACTTCCAGGCTTCGACCCAAAACGTCGACGACGAAATCGCACGCATGGCCGGCCCTCAATTGGTGGTGCCGGTGATGAACGCCCGCTTTGCCCTCAATGCTTCCAATGCACGTTGGGGTTCGCTGTATGACGCGCTGTATGGCACCGATGCCATCAGCGAAGCCGACGGCGCGCAAAAGGGCAAGGGCTACAACAAAGTGCGCGGCGACAAGGTCATCGCCTTCGCCCGCGCCTTCCTCGATGAAGCCGCGCCGCTCAGCGCCGGCAGCCACGTCGACTCCACCGGCTACAAGATCGTCGACGGCAAGCTGATCGTCAGCCTCAAGGGCGGCAGCAACAGCGGCCTGCGTGACGACGCGCAGCTGATCGGGTTCCAGGGCCCTGCGGCCGAGCCGATTGCGATCCTGTTCAAGCACAACGGCCTGCATTTCGAGCTCCAGATCGACGCCGGCACCCCGGTCGGCCAGACCGACGCCGCCGGCGTCAAAGACGTGCTGATGGAAGCTGCGCTGACCACCATCATGGACTGCGAAGACTCCGTCGCCGCCGTGGATGCCGACGACAAAGTGGTGATCTACCGCAACTGGCTCGGCCTGATGAAGGGCGACCTGGCCGAAGAAGTGGCCAAGGGCGGCAAGACCTTTACCCGCACCATGAACCCTGATCGCGTCTACACCGGCGTGGATGGCAACGACGTCACCCTGCACGGCCGCTCGCTGTTGTTCGTGCGCAACGTTGGCCACTTGATGACCATCGACGCGATCCTCGATAAAGACGGCAACGAAGTGCCGGAAGGCATCCTCGACGGCCTGCTCACCAGCCTGGCGGCGATCCACAGCCTCAACGGCAACAGCTCGCGCAAGAACAGCCGCACAGGTTCCGTGTACATCGTCAAACCGAAGATGCATGGCCCCGAAGAAGCGGCGTTCACCAACGAGCTGTTCGGCCGCATCGAAGACGTGCTGAACCTTGCGCGTAATACGCTGAAAGTCGGGATCATGGACGAGGAGCGCCGCACCACGGTCAACCTCAAGGCCTGCATCAAGGCGGCCAGCGAGCGCGTGGTGTTCATCAACACCGGCTTCCTCGACCGCACCGGCGACGAAATCCACACCTCCATGGAAGCCGGCGCCATGGTGCGCAAGGCCGCCATGAAATCCGAGAAGTGGATCGGCGCCTACGAAAACTGGAACGTCGATATTGGCTTGAGCACTGGCCTGCAAGGGCGTGCACAGATCGGTAAAGGCATGTGGGCGATGCCCGACCTGATGGCCGCGATGCTCGAACAGAAAATCGCTCACCCACTGGCCGGTGCCAACACGGCCTGGGTACCGTCGCCAACGGCGGCTGCACTGCATGCATTGCACTACCACAAAGTCGATGTGTTCGCCCGCCAGGCCGAGTTGGCCAAGCGCGAGCGTGCCTCGGTGGATGACATCCTGACGATTCCTCTGGCGCAACATACCAATTGGTCCGAAGAAGAGATCCGCAACGAACTGGACAACAATGCCCAGGGCATTCTTGGCTACGTGGTGCGCTGGATCGACCAGGGCGTCGGTTGTTCGAAAGTGCCGGACATCAACGATGTGGGCCTGATGGAAGACCGCGCCACCCTGCGAATCTCCAGCCAGCACATCGCCAACTGGTTGCGCCACGGCATCGTCAATGAAGCCCAGGTCATGGAAAGCCTCAAGCGCATGGCGCCGGTGGTGGACCGCCAGAATGCCGGGGACGCGCTGTACCGCCCGCTGGCGCCGGATTTCGACAGCAACATCGCGTTCCAGGCGGCGGTGGAGTTGGTGATTGAAGGAACCAGACAGCCCAACGGTTACACCGAGCCGGTGTTGCACCGCCGGCGTCGGGAGTTCAAGGCTAAAAATGGCCTGTGAATGAAAAAAGCCCTGATCGCCAGATCAGGGCTTTTTATTTGCGGGTGGGGTGGCTGGACTGGCGCTATCGGGGGCAAGCCCCCTCCCACACTTTGATTTGTGAGCACATTCAAATGTGGGAGGGGGCTTGCCCCCGATGAGGCCATCACACTCACCACAAAAATCAGGAAACCATCCCCAACTCGCGCTTCACCAGCTTCGCCAACTTAACGCTATCAATCGGCTTGAGCAGAAAGTCCACCACGCTCAAATGCATCGCATCAATCACATCCGGCGCTTCGGCGTCACCCGACATGATGATGATCGGCAACGCCGCACGGGTCGATTCGCGCACCTGGCGGATCAGCTGCAAACCGTTGCTCGGCGCCATGCGCAAATCGGTGATCAGCAAACCAATGGAACTGTGCGACTTCAACAACTCCCACGCGCGCTCCCCGTTGTCAGCCGTCATGCAGCGAATGCCGTCCAGCCCGAGGATTTCCGCCAGCAGTTCACGCGCATCCTTGTCGTCGTCCACGATCAACACGCGTTGTGGCGGTAAATCAGGCTCCAGCATCACGGCGCTCAGCGCCTCGCGCTCGGCATCACTCAAAATATCGTGGTCGGACATACGTTTCTCAGCAATTCTTATCAATCTCCCAGCACTCGTCAGACATCTGCGGAAGGGCGAACAATGTGCACTTCGTCGGAAAGTTTGCCTAGTGGGCGTTCCACGGGTTTTGGACGATAGTCATGTAAGGCTTTTCCCTAGTTGTGCGCAGGGGTCACCGACCTAGACTTACGTCCAATGGGCACCCGCCGTACAGAAGTCGACCATGCAGCACGATAACGACAAAAAAACTGCGGTCACTGTTATGAGTAAAGCTGATGCTTTCACGCAGGCGGGTAAAACCGCCGTGTTGCAGAACATCCACGGCACCCTGCAATTCCTGCAGCGCTTCCCACCGTTCAACCAGATGGAAAATGCGCACCTGGCGTTTCTGGTGGAACAGTGCCAACTGCGTTTCTATGGCCCCGGCGACAGCATCCTCAAGCCGTCGGGCGGGCCGGTCGAGCATTTTTATATCGTCAAGCAGGGTCGCGTGGTCGGCGAGCGGCCGGACTCGACAGACCCCACCTTCGAGATCACCACCGGCGAATGCTTCCCCCTCGCCGCCTTGCTCGGTGAACGCGCCACCCGCACCGAGCACAAAGCCTGCGAAGACACCTTTTGCCTGCAACTGAACAAGATGGCGTTCATCAAGCTGTTCGCCCTTTCCAGCCCGTTTCGTGATTTCGCCTTGCGCGGTGTCAGCAGCCTGCTCGACCAGGTCAACCAGCAGGTGCAGCAAAAAGCCGTGGAAACCCTCGGCACCCAATACTCGTTGAACACTCGCCTGGGTGAACTGGCGATGCGCCACCCGGTCATGTGCAGCCCGGACACTGCGCTGCGCGAAGCGGTGCGGCTGATGCATGAGCAGCAGGTCGGCAGCATTGTGATTGTCGATGAGCACAAGGCGCCGCTGGGCATCTTCACCCTGCGTGACCTGCGCCAAGTGGTGGCCGACGGCACCGTTGATTTCAGTCAAGGCATCGCCGCCCATATGACCCAGGCGCCGTTCTTCCTGAGCCCGGACCACAGCGCGTTCGACGCGGCGATCGCCATGACCGAGCGGCATATCGCCCATGTGTGCCTGGTGCAGGACCAACGCCTGTGCGGCGTGGTCTCGGAGCGCGACCTGTTTTCCCTGCAACGCGTCGACCTGGTGCACCTGGCGCGTACCATCCGCAACGCATCCCGTGTGGAACAACTGGTGGCGATCCGCGGCGAGATCGGCCAGCTGGTCGAACGCATGCTGGCCCACGGCGCGTCGTCTACGCAGATCACCCACATCATTACCTTGCTTAACGATCACACCGTGTGCCGGGTCATCGAGTTGACCCTGGCGGAAAAAGGCGACCCTGGCGTGCCCTTCAGTTGGCTGTGCTTTGGCAGCGAAGGCCGCCGCGAACAGACGCTGTACACCGACCAGGACAACGGCATCCTGTTCGAGGCCCGAGACGCGGTGGAAGCCGCCGAGATTCGCGAGCGCCTGCTGCCCCTGGCGCAGCAGATCAACCAGAGCCTGGCGCTGTGCGGTTTCAGCCTGTGCAAGGGCAATATCATGGCCGGCAACCCGGAACTGTGCCTGTCACGGGCCGAATGGGCCCGACGGTTTGCCGCCTTCATTCGCGACGCCACGCCGGAGAACCTGCTGGGTTCGAGCATCTATTTCGACCTGCGCGTGGTGTGGGGCGATGAGCAGGGTTGCGCACAACTGCGCCAGGGCATTCTGGATCAGGTGGCGGACAACCGGCTGTTCCAACGCATGCTGGCCGAGAACGCCTTGCGCCAACGCCCACCCGTAGGGCGCTTTCGCGAGTTTGTGCTGACGCGCAAAAGCGGCGAAAAGGCCACCCTGGATCTCAAGGTGCAGGGCCTTACGCCGTTCGTGGACGGTGCGCGCCTGTTGGCCCTGGCCCATGGCATCCACGCCAACAACACCCTGGAGCGGCTGCGCCAGTTGGTCGCCAGACAGGTGATCGAGCCACTGGACGGGGCGGCGTACGAAGAGGCTTACCACTTCATTCAACAAACCCGCATGCAGCAGCATCAGGTACAGACCCGGGAAAACCTGCCGTATTCCAACCGCGTCGATCCTGACAGCCTCAATCACCTGGACCGGCGCATCCTGCGCGAATCCCTGCGTCAGGCCCAGCGCCTGCAAAGCAGCCTGACCTTGCGGTATCAGCTGTGAGCCTGTTCAGCTGGCTGCGCGCGAAAAAACCGCGGCTCAATGCGGCGCAGCAGCAACGCCTGGGCCAACTGCCCGCGCCCGCCGCACTGGGCGATGCGCCCTTGCGCAGCCAGCGCTGGGTGGTGGTCGACCTGGAAACCAGCGGCCTGCACATCAACCGTGACCAGGTGCTGTCCATCGGCGCCGTGGTCATCGAGGACGGTGCGGTGGACTTCTCGCAGATGTTCGAACGCACCCTGCAACGCACCGCCGGCAAACTCAGCCCCAGCGTGCTGATCCACGGCCTCGGCCCCAGCGCAATCGCGGCCGGCAGCGACCCGGTGGATGCGCTGCTGGATTTCATGGCGTTCGTGGACGACAGCCCGCTGCTGGCCTTCCATGCGCCGTTCGATCAACACATGCTGAGCCGGGCGCTCAAGGAAAGCCTGGGTTATCGCCTGGGCCATCCCTTTCTCGATGTGGCCGATATCGCCCCGCTGTTGTGCCCCGAGGCGAACATCCGTGAGGCCGGTCTGGATGAATGGATCAACCATTTCGGGTTGCAGGTGGGCGAGCGCCATCACGCCAGTGCCGATGCACTGGCCACGGCGGAGCTGATGCTGATCCTGTTCAGCCGCGCACGCCAGCAACACATCGACACGCCCCACGCGCTGCACGCGCGCTTGAGCCAATGGCGGCGGCGTAAACAGGCGCCATCGTTTTAGTGGCGCTGCCCGACAGACGCCAATTGCGCCCACCACACACCTCTGAGACAATCGCGAATAATTCTCGTTAGTTTAAACTTTATTCGGTGATGCCTTGTCGTCGGCCCAGACCCCACACAGTGAGCTTGTTGGCGCGTTGTATCGCGACCATCGTGGCTGGCTGCTGGCCTGGCTACGGCGCAACGTGGCTTGCCCGAGCCGCGCCGAAGACCTGAGCCAGGACACCTTCATGCGCCTGCTGGGCCGTGACGGCCTGCGCGAACCTCGCGAGCCACGCGCCTTTCTGGTCGCGATTGCCAAGGGTTTGCTGTTCGACTACTTCCGCCGCGCCGCCCTGGAACAGGCCTACCTCACCGAATTGATGCTGATCCCGGAAAGCGAACACCCATCGCCTGAAGCGCAGCAACTGATCCTCGAAGACCTCAAGGCCATCGACCGTCTGCTCGGCAAACTGTCGAGCAAAGCCCGCGCCGCCTTCCTCTATAACCGCCTCGACGGCCTGGGCCATGCAGACATCGCCCAGCGCCTGGGTGTGTCGGTGCCGCGCGTGCGCCAGTATCTCGCCCAGGGCATTCGCCAGTGCTACATCGCGCTGTATGGCGAGCCATCGTGAGCCTGATCAGCGCCAAGCCGGTGTCGGCCCGTGTGCTGGACGCCGCGATTGCCTGGCAACTGTCCCTCGATTCCGGCGACGGCAGCGTGGTGGAACAGGAAGAATTCGCCAAGTGGCTGGCCAGCGACGAAGAACACGCCCGCGCCTGGCGCCAGCTGGGCATGCTCGACCAACGTTTCAGCGCAGCTTCCGGCCCTGCGCGGGCTGCATTGTTGCAATCGCGCGAAACTGCGCACCAGCGCATGCGCAAACTGGGCCGTGGCCTGGCGAGCATCGCGCTGGTGTGTGGCCTGGCATTGTTTGCCGGCGAACGCTATGTGCCCATCCACTATTGGCTGGCCGATCAACGCACCGCCACCGGCGAGCAGCGCACCCTTGAGCTGGCGGACGGCACCCGGATCAACCTCAATACCCACACGGCCATTGACGTGCGTTTCGACGATAAACGCCGCGTGATTGTGTTGCAGGAGGGCGAAATCCTGGTCGAGACCGGCCATAACGATCCGCGCCCGTTCTCTGTACAAACCCGCGACGGCAACCTGCGGGCGCTGGGTACGCGGTTCATCGTGAGGCGCGAGGACGACGCCACGCGCCTGAGCGTGCTGCAATCGGCGGTGGCCGCCCAGCCTGAAGCATTGCCTCAGGAACAGATTTTCAAGGCCGGCGAGCAAGTGCTGATGCGCAGCGACGGCCTTGGTGCGCCGCTTGCCGTTCCGCCGGCCAGCGACGCCTGGACCCGCGGCATGCTGGTGGTCGACAACGCCCGCCTGGGCGATGTGGTGGCTGAGCTCGGCCGTTATCGCAGCGGCCATCTGGGTGTGGACGACAGCGTGGCCGACCTGCGCATCACCGGTAGCTTCCCGCTGCACGACACCACCCTGGCGCTCAATGCGCTGTTGCCGACCTTGCCGGTGCAGATCGAGCAGCACACGCCGTGGTGGGTGACCGTCAAGGGTAGGCCTTAGGTTCTGCGGCATCTGAAGACCGTTATCGGGGGCAAGCCCCCTCCCACACTTTAATTTGTGAACGCGGCCCATTGTGGGAGGGGGCTTTCCCCCGATGAGGCCCACAAAAACACCGCCCAAAAATATTTTCACCCCGCCCTATCACTTTCCGATTCTCGTCCGGCACCTAGGCAATTGAGAAATATTTCCATTCAGGAGCCACCCATGTCCCGCACGCTAGACACTCTGTTGCGCCCCAGCCTGTTAGCCGTGGCCATTGCCCTCGGTGCCCCGCTGATCAGCCCCACGCTGATCGCCGCCGAACAGTCCACCAGCGTGCGCGCCTACAACCTGCCGGCCGCGCCACTGGCCGCCACCCTGAACCAGATTGCCAGCCAGGGCGGTCTCGCGCTCACCCTCAACCCGACGCTCGCCGCCGGCAAGACCTCGGCACCGGTCAAAGGCCAGTTCGATGCCCAGGGCGCGTTGCGCGAAGCCTTGCGCGGGACCGGGCTGCAGTTGGAGCAGAGCAGCGCCGGGACATTTACCCTGGTGGCGATTGCGGACGGCGTGGTGGCGTTACCGCAGACCAGTATTATCGGTCAAAGCAATTACGAGAGCGCCTGGGGGCCCGCGGAAGGCTACCTGGCCAAGCGCACTGCCGCCGACACCAAGACCGACACGGCCCTGGTCGAGGCGCCGCGCTCGATCTCGGTGGCGACCCGCGAGCAAATGCAGGATCGCAACGTGCAGAACCTCGACGACGCGGTCAAATACATGCCCGGCATTGTGTCCGCCAGCTACGGCAGCGACACCCGTTACGACTGGATGCGCGTGCGTGGCTTCGAACCCACCCAATTCCTCGATGGCCTGCCCCTGCCCCGTGGCGTGTACGCCAACCCGAAAGCCGAAACCTGGAACCTCGACCGCCTCGCCCTGCTGCGTGGCCCGGCTTCCTCGGTTTACGGCCAGACCCCGCCGGGCGGCCTGCTGGACATGGTCAGTCGCCGCCCCAGCGCCGAACAGAGCAGCGCCATCCAGGTGCAATACGGCAGCGACAACTACCGTCAGATCAACTTTGCCAGCACCGGCAAGATCGATGATGAAGGCCAGTTCCTGTACGGCCTCAGCGGCGTGGTGCGCGATGCCGGCACCCAGGTCGATCACATCGACAACAAGCGCTACAACATCGCGCCGAGCCTGACGTGGAATATCGACACCGACACCAAGCTGACGCTGCTGTCGCAGTTCACGCGTGACGATACTGGCGCCACCAGTCAGTTCCTGCCGATCGTGGGCACCAAGATCAAATCGCCATTGGGCGACGTATCACATCACAAGAACCTGGGCGATCCAGATTACGAGTTCTACGACCGCACTTACTACGCGCTGGGCTATGCCTTCGAGCATCGCTTCAACGATACCTGGCAGTTCAAGCAGAACCTGCGTTACACCAAGTCGGAGTTGTCGTTCCAGCAACTGACCGTGGGTTCCTATGCCTTCGCTCCAGTGGATGCAGCGGGCAACATGGATCGCCTCTCGACCAACGTCGACGAGAACATCGGACAGTTCGCGGTGGATAACAACTTCCAGGCCGACTTCGCTACCGGTGATGTCACCCACACCCTGTTGCTGGGTCTGGACCACCAGCGGACCGACACCTCGTACCTGTCGATCTTCGGGGGGGCCGGGCGCGTCAATATCTTCAACCCGGTCAATACCACGCCGGTAGTGCGCCCGGCGCGCTCCGATGCGTTCTACGACTACAACCAGAAAACCGTGCAGACCGGCCTCTACGTGCAAGATCAGATGGCCCTCAACAACTGGCGCCTGACCCTCGGTGGTCGTGAAGACTGGGTGCACCAGGGCACCACGTACTTCAACAAACAAGACGCGACCAACACCGACCGCAACAAAAACTTCAGCGGCAACGCGGCAGTCAGCTATGTGTTCGATTCGGGCTTCGTGCCATACCTGTCCTACGCCGAATCCTTCCAGCCAGCAAGCAACGCCAGCGCCGACCCGGTCAAGTCGTATAAGCCCACCGAAGGTAAGCAATGGGAACTGGGAATCAAGTATCAGCCACCGGGCTCCAATACCTTGCTGAGTGCGGCGATCTATAGCCTCACGCAGAAAAACGTACTGGTCACCAGCACCGGAACGAGCGGCACCCCGATCACCGACCAGACCGGCGAAGTGAAAGTCAAAGGCCTGGAACTGGAAGCCGTTTCTGACGTGACCGAGAACCTCAAGGTGATCGCGGCGTACACCCTGGCCAAATCCGAAGTGCAAAAAGGCGACTTCAAGGGCAACCGCCTGCAACTGATGCCCAACCAGCAGGCTTCGCTCTGGACCGACTACACCTGGCACACCGGCGTACTCGACGGCTTCGGTATCGGCTTCGGCGCCCGCTACACCGGCAATACCTATGGCGACCAGGGCAACACCTGGCTGGGTAAGGCCAACGCCTACACCGTGTTCGACGGTGCGGTGCATTACGACCTGGGCCGCCTCGACAACAGCCTCAAAGGTGCATCGGTCAAACTCAACGCTACCAACCTGTTCAACAAGGACTACATTTCCACCTGTGACGGTTCCTACTGCTACTTCGGCGACCAACGCAGCGTTGTCGCCAGCGCCACCTACCAGTGGTAATCGGCTGAGTTAACGACCAGGCCGTCCACAGGGGCGGCTTTGGTGTGTCTGAAGGCTAGAAAATGAAAAGCAAAACCATCCGCCGCTGGTCCTTCGTCCACACCTGGACCAGCCTGATCTGCACCGTTTTCCTGCTGCTGCTCGCCCTCACCGGCCTGCCGCTGGTGTTTCACCACGAGATCGATCACCTGCTGGGCAACGAACCCGAGCTCAAGCAGATGGCCGCCGATACGCCACAGCTCAACCTGGAGCAACTGGTGGCCAAGGCCCAGGCCCATCGCCCCGGCGAGGCCATGCAGTACCTGGCCTGGGACGAGGACGACAAGAACGGTGTGATCGCGATCATGGCCGCCACGGCCGGTACCGAGCCGAATGCGTCGCATACCTTCATGCTCGATGCGCGTACCGGCGAAACGGTGGAGATGCCTTCAGCCAATGGCGGGCTCACCCTGTTCCTGTTGCGCCTGCATGTGGACATGTTCGCCGGGCTGCCAGGCAAACTGCTGCTTGCGTTCATGGGCTTGCTGTTCGTGCTGGCGCTTGTATCAGGGACGGTGCTGTACCTGCCGTTCATGCGCCGCTTGAAGTTCGCCACCGTGCGCCAGGACAAATCCACCCGCCTGCGCTGGCTCGACCTGCATAACCTGATCGGCGTGGTCACCCTGACCTGGGCGCTGGTGGTGGGCGTGACCGGTGTGATCAGCGCCTGTGCCGACCTGATCATCGCCGCCTGGCGCCAGGACAGCCTCGGCGCCCTGATCGAACCCTACAAAGACGCCCCGCCACTGACCCAACGCGCGCCGGCAAGCGATTTGCTGAGCATCGCTGCCAAGGCTGCGCCCGGCATGCAACCGGACTTTATCGCCTTCCCCGGCACGCGCTTCTCCAGCGAGCATCACTACGCCGTGTTCATGAAAGGCAGTACCCACCTCACCTCCCATCTGCTCACACCGGTGTTGATCGACGCCAGCACCCTGGCCGTCACCGCCATCGCCGAACGGCCGTGGTACATGGACGCCATGGGCATGTCCCAGCCGCTGCACTTCGGTGACTATGGCGGCATGCCGATGAAAATCCTGTGGGCGGCGCTGGATGTGCTGACCATCGTGGTGCTGGTCAGCGGGATTTACCTATGGAGCGTGCGGCGCAAGGCGGGCAAGGCATGAGGCCGCGACAGTCGAGTTTCTGGAAGGTGTTTGGCATTCCGCTGGGGATTGGCCTGCTCAGCGCCGCCGGGTTGTTTGCGGCGTTGCTGGGGGATGGGGGGTGGGATTCGTTGAGTTGGGTGGGGTTGGGTATACCGGCGGGCATTGGTGCCTGGGCGTTGGTCAGGCGGCGTGGCTGATGGCCTCATCGGGGGCAAGCCCCCTCCCACATTTGATTTGTGAACACATTCAAGTGTGGGAGGGGGCTTGCCCCCGATGAGGCCATCAGCTCCAGCGAAAATCTCCCTCGCCAGCCACCGCGCAACCCTCTAGGCTAACCCCAGCCTATTTCGAGGAATGCCCATGTCCGCCCCCAGCATGACCTTGTTCCACAACCCCGCTTCGCCCTTCGTACGCAAAGTCCGCGTGTTGTTGATCGAGACCGGTCAGCAGGACCGTGTCGCCCTGCACGCCTGCCTGCCCACCCCCGTCAACCCGGACGCCGAGGTGGTGCAAGGCAACCCGGTCGGCAAGATCCCGGCCCTGCGCCTGGCCGACGGTTCGGTGCTGCACGACAGCCGAGTGATCCTCGATTACTTCGACCACCAGCACGTCGGCAACCCGCTGATCCCCCGCGACGGCTCGGCCCGCTGGCGCCGCCTGACCCTGGCCTCGATGGCTGACGGGATCATGGATGCCGCCGTGCTGGTGCGCTACGAAACCGCCATGCGCCCGGTGGAGAAACACTGGGACCAGTGGCTGGACGAGCAGCGCAACAAGATGCGGCGTGCACTGGCTGAGCTGGAACAGGACGCCATCGCTGAACTGGCCAGCCACTTCGACGTCGCCGCCATCAGCGTGGCCTGCGCCCTGGGCTACCTCGACTTTCGCCACCCGGACCTGCAATGGCGCGCGGACAATCCCAAGCTTGCCGCCTGGTACGCCGAGGTCAGCCAGCGGCCTTCGATGCAGCAGACCCAGCCGCCCGTCTGACCTTCACCCGGACCCAATGTGGGAGGGGCGGCGGCGTGATTGAGGAAGGTGACCATCCTGGCCTTCATTTGCTGGTCTTCGCGCAACCCGATCATTGCACCGCCTCCACCTTGCGCTTGCCTACCCCATACCAATCCAGCTTGCGTGTCAGCACCATCACCGTTCCGAGCAGGCCGAACAGCAGCAACGAGCCCATCAGCAACGCGTAATCCTCGGCACTCAGCAGCCCGTACAACAAGCCATACAATGCCGCCAGCCCCGCCGAAAAGCCCAGGCCGTGGGCCACGCTGCGCAGCACATGGCACACGTAGAAACCAATCAACACCACGCAGGCGCTGGCCGATATCAGATAAGCCAGGGCAAACCCCAAATGCTCGGACAGCGACAGCAACAGCAGGTAGAAGAACGCCAGCGCAACGCCCACCAACGCGTATTGGACGGGGTGCACCGCCAGGTTCTTGAGTACTTCGAACAGGAAGAAGCCGGCAAACGTCAGGGCGATGAACAGCAGCGCGTATTTGATCGCGCGGTCGCTCTTGAGGTACTGGTCCACCGGGTCGATGAAGTTCACACCGAAGCTGCGGTTGTTGAAGTCATCACAGCCTTGGCGGTCCAGGCAGGTTTGCAGGGCCTGTTCGAGGTTCGTGGCGAAAAACGAGGTCTGCCACTTGGCAGTGAAACCCTTGTCGGTGACCTCGCGCTGTGTCGGCAGAAAGTTGCCGACAAAACTCGGGTGCGGCCAGTTGGAGGCCAGTGATACCTGGCTGGTCTTGCCCACCGGCACCACCTGCAGTTGTTCGGTGCCCTGCAGGCGCAGGTCGAAGGCGAAATCCACGGCGGCAGGCTTTTTGCTGTCCTGCTCCGGCAGCATCACATGCACGCCCTCGCCCAACCAATCAACTTGAGAGCTCGGCGAAAACGCCAGGCGCTGCTCGCCCAGCTCCAGCTCCAGCGCGTTTTCGATGCCGCGAATATCGCTGATGCCCACGGCCAGAAACGCCGGTTCAAAACGGTAATCGGCGAAGTTTTCCGTGATACCCAGTTGCGCAGGCAACTCGAAACGCCCACTGATGCGGTTGTCGGCATGGAACAACCGCGCCTGGTAAATGCCCCGGGCGCGCAGTTCGGTTTGCACCTGGCCGTCGAGTTCGAAACGCTCCGGCAGAAAATACAAGCGGCCGCGCTCTTCACGGGTTTCCTCGTAGCGTTTGTTGAGCTTTTCATTGAGCTTCCACTCGCGCACCGTCTTGCGAAACGGCACCACCAGCACCGGCCCGGTGAGCCGCTGGGCGAAGCTTGAACTGCGGGCGATGTCCATCAATACGCCGTCGCGCAGTTGCTGGCGGTCGCTGATGATGCCGTTGATCATCAACAACGGAATCAGCAACAGCAGGATCAGCAGCGCAATCGCGCCAAGTTTGAAAAGCAGGCTGCGGTTCATGGGTCTCTCCCTGTTTTGATGGGGAGAGTCTGGGCAGCCTGTGTGGACGGTTTATGTGGGCAATGTGGAGACTGTGTGGAGATGCAGCACCGCTTGCACGCCACCCGGTACGTTGCCGACCTGCAACGCGCCGCCGTGCAGTTTCATCACTTCCTCGACAAAGTTGAGGCCCAGCCCGGTGCTTTTGCGTCCGCTGGCCGGGCGCGGCAGGGAATAGAAACGCTCGCTCAGGCGCGGCAAAGCGTAGTCGGGAATCGGCGCAGCCTGGTTGAACAGGCTGACGTGAACGTCGTTGTGCCGTACCTGCGCACTGAACCGCAGCGCGCCGCCGGGCGGGGTGAAATCCAGGGCGTTGTCCAGCAGGTTGCCCAGGGCCTGGCGCAGCAGGAAAGGCTCGCCATACACCTTCACATCAGCCGAAATCGTCTGCTCGACGTGCAACCCGGCGCCTTCGATCCGCGCACACTGGGCGTTGAGAGCAGCCTCGACCAGGGCCGCCAACGGGATGTTCGACTGCTCTTCCAGCCCCTGGCGTTGCTCCACCTGCGCCAGGTTCAACAGCCGCTCGATCAACTGCTGCAGGCGCGCGCTTTCGCTGTCGATATTGCCGACAAAACGCTGCTGCTGTTCGCGTGTCATGTCGCCCTGCAGCAACTCCGCCGCACCGCGAATCGCCGCCAGCGGGCTTTTCAGTTCGTGAGTCAGGGTATGTACATAGTGTTCGACATAGGCCTTGCCCTCCAACTGTGTGCGCATGTGCTCGACAGCGGTGGACAACTGCTTGAGCTCGCCGCCCCGGTAATGGGGCAACTCGGCACGACGGCCTTCGCTGACGGCCTCGGCATAGGCGGTCAGGCGTTTCAGGGCGACGCTCAGCCACCAAGACAACAGTGCGCCCAGCAGCAGGCCGAGAATGACCAGCCCGGCGCCGTACCACAGCAGACGGCGCTCGGTACGGTCAACGTAGGGCTGCAACGAGCTGTTGGGCTTGGCCACGGTGACCACGCCGATGATCCGGCCCTCGTCGCGAATCGGCGCGCCCACATGCATCACCGATGAAGCAGGGTCATCCGGTGCGCTGCGGGTGGAGCGCGCGCCATATTCGCCGCGCAGGGTCAGGTACACGTCGTTCCATTTCGAATAGTCCTGGCCCACCGCTTCGCCGGTGGAGTCGAGCAACACCGTGCCGTGGGCGTCGGTCACGTAGATGCGGTGGTTGACCTGGTTTTTCGGCAGGCCCCAGATCACCGCGCCGGGTTGGCGATTGCCGTAAGCCTTGAGCAACTCTGGCCAATGGCTCTGGCCGAGGGTGCCGTTCTTCACATCATTGCGCAGGATTTCGGCGAGCAGGTTGGCGGTGTCCACCAGGGTTTCTTCGGTGGACTGGCGCACGCCGGGGCGGATTTCCTTCATCACAGTGCTGAGCACAAAATAGCCGGTGAGGCCGATGAACAGCGCGTACACCAGGAAAATCCGCAGCCCCAGGCGCATCAGCTGTGGCTCGGGTTGTAGCTGTAACCCAGGCCGCGATGGGTCTGGATCGGCTCAGCCTCGGCCGCCACGTTGCGCAACTTGCTGCGCAGGCTTTTGATATGACTGTCGATATTGCGCTCGTAGCCGGCGTCGGCCGGTACCCCCACCGCGTCCAGCAGTTGCTCGCGGCTGAACACACGTTCGGGTTGCTCCAGCAGGCTTTGCAACAGAAGGAATTCATGACGCGTCAGGCTCAGCGGCTGGCCGCGATAGTGGATCTGCATGCGCTCCAGGTCCACCTGGAAGACAGCAGGCGCCACACCCGGCCCGACACGCTTGAGAATCGCCCGCACCCTTGCGGCGACTTCACGCGGGCTGAACGGTTTGACCACATAATCGTCGGCGCCGATCTCCAGCCCCACCACGCGGTCGATCTCGCCATCCCGCGCGCTGAGGAACATCACCGGCACTTCGCTGAACCGGCGCAGCTGCTTGCAGGTTTCAAAACCTGTGATGTCAGGCAGGCCGATGTCGAGGATGATCAGGTCGGCCGGGGTATGACGCTGATGCTCCAGCGCCGCCTGGCCGAGGCTCAGCCAGGTGGTGGTAAAGCCCTCGCCCTGCAGGGCGAATATCAGCGTGTCGGCTATCGCCGCTTCGTCTTCGACAATCAGGATATGCGCCATGTGGGTCCGTCAGCAGTCCGGTTTGTCGGCAGTGTAGCGACGCGCCGGGTTAACCGCTGCACCGAATTCACGCAGGGCCTTGGCGCCGATCAGCAGCGGGTAGTTGAAGCTGCTGCGGTCGGTGAGGTTGACCTCCACGGTACGCTTGACGTCGCCCAGGCACATTTCCAGATCGATCACCGGGCGCTTGGCCACACTGGCTTCGTCCTTGTCGTCATCTTCATCGGCGCGGCTCTTGATCTTGCTGATGCGCGAGACCTTGTGTTCGTAGACTTTGTTGTCGGCGTCCTTGCCGCCGAGGCGGAAGCGTACCCAATCGTCGCCATCACGGGTGAAGGTCTCGATGTCACGGGCCGACAGCGAGGCGGTCAGCGCGCCGGTGTCCATCTTGGCCTTGAAGGTCTGGCCGATTTCCGGCAATTGGATGTATTCGTAGCGACCGTAGAGGGTCGGTTCGGCAGCCATGACGGGCAAGGCCGCGAGAGCGAGCGAGGCTAGGAGCAGTTTCACGACGTGATTTCCTCGGAGAGAAGTAGGCGAATTCTAGACCGCAAAGGCGGCACTTAGTTAGCTCGTTCCCGCGCTGCGTGTGGGAACGATCACATTGGTGCGGCGAATCGGGATTTGGCCTCTGGACTCAAGCTGCTTATCATGGTCCGTCCACAGAATTCCAAGAGTTATTTATGCGCCGCCTGCTCACCGGCTGTCTGGTCACACTGCTGCTGTTACTCAACACGCTGATCCTGATCGGCCCCTTGATGGTATTCGCCCTGCTCAAGCTGGTGGCGCCGGGCCGCTGGCGTGACTATGCGTCCTGGGCGGTGATGTGGATCGCCGAGACCTGGGCCGAGATCGACAAGCTGATCTTCGCCGTGTGCATTCCAACCCAATGGGATATTCGCGGCGGTGAGGACCTGCGGGGTGACACCTCTTACCTGGTCATCAGCAACCACCAGTCCTGGGTGGATATTCCCGCATTGATCCAGGCGCTGAACCGGCGTACGCCGTTCTTCAAATTCTTCCTGAAAAAAGAGCTGATCTGGGTGCCCTTCCTCGGCCTGGCCTGGTGGGCGCTGGATTACCCGTTCATGAAGCGCTACACCAAGGCGTTCCTGGCCAAGCACCCGGAGCTGGCCGGACAGGACCTGAAGATCACCAAACAGGCCTGCGAGCTGTTCAAGCGCCAGCCGGTGACCGTGGTCAATTACCTGGAAGGCACGCGGTTCAGCGAGGCCAAACGCACCCAGCAGGATTCACCGTTCACCCGGCTGCTCAAGCCCAAGGCAGGCGGCGTCGCGTTTGTACTGGCGGCAATGGGTGAGCAACTGGACGCCATCCTCGACGTGACCGTGGTCTACCCACAACACAGGATTCCGGGGTTCTGGGATTTGATCAGCGGCGCGGTGCCGAAGGTGATTGTGGATATCCGCACCCGTGAACTGGACCCGGCGTTGTGGCAGGGGGATTACGAGAACGATCCGGCGTTTCGCCAGACCGTCCAGAACTGGGTCAACCAGCTCTGGACGGAGAAGGATGCGCGCATCGAACACTTGCGCGCGGAGCGGTCTTAGCTACCGGTGCCCCAGGCCTGGGCCAGTTTGCCCAGTACCGAGCTGTCGGCGCCCTGCCCGCCCAGGTATTGCAGGATCACCGGGGCAAACTGGCCGATCATGCCGCTGTCCATGCCCAGGGCGCTGAACGCAGTGTTCAAGTCATTGGTGTTTTTCACGTTACCCAGCAGGCCGTCCAGGCCGCTGGTCTTGCTGCCGCCGTTCTGGCCGAGCATCCCGCTCAGGGCACCAAGGCTGCCCAATGCATTGTTACCCGACAACTTATCGAGGCCTGGCACGCTGTTGCCCAGCTGCGCAAAGTCGTTGCCGCTCAGTTTGTTCTTGGCCAGGCCCAGCATGGCGCCGGTGCCACCGACCGCTTGCTCCGGGGTGATATTGAGTTGCGAGGTCAGGGCCGTCAGCAGGTCGGCCGTTTCCGATGTTGGCGCGGCGGCGGCGGCTTTGTTGTTGCCACCCTGCATGCCGGAAATGGCGTTGGCTGCATCGCCAAGGCTGAAACCTGCGGCGAACACCGGGCCGGCGGCCACGGTCAACAGGCAGGAAAGGGCGAAACCGCGTGAAATCTTCATCAAGACAACCTCAGGAGATAGGTGCAAAGCAGGCGTTGGACTGGGTATCCCGTCGGTTGTTCCGGAACCCATTGGGGATAAGCGGGTCCATGAACTGACTACAAAATTTGTCAGGAAGAGACTTATGACTGCGATCCACCCCCAAGCGATTGAGCACAAGCCTGCGTTCTGGAGCCGCCCTCGCCTGTTCATTGGCGCCTGCGCCGTGGTGGTTGCCGGTATTGGTGGCGCGCTCTACACCCAGGACAGCGTCAAGTCCGCGGCGACGTTGGTGACCACCACCCAGCAGCCGGCCGCACAAATCATGGCCCACAAGGATTACCTGGAAGTGCAGCCGATTGCCGCCACGGCACCCGCGCCAGACCAGAGCCTGGAGCTGTGGGCAATTCCTAAAGATGGTACGCCTGTGTCCCTGGGCCTGTTGCCGGAGGACGGCAAGGGCATCATCGGCCTCAACCCGCGCCAGCAGGAAACCATCAGCCAGCCGGTGGAGTTGATGGTCAGTTCGGAGACCAAAGGTGGTTCCATCAGCAAACAACCGACAGGCCCGACCGTCTACCAGGGCGCACTGGCCACACGCTGATCCCCCCTCCCACAAAAAAAGGGCGACCCATAGGTCGCCCTTTTCATTTGCTCAACGCGTTACGCCGCGCTGAACAGCTTGTGCGGATCGATCACAAACTTCTTCGGCACACCCGCATCGAACTCGCCATAACCGCGTGGCGCGTCATCCAGGCTGATGACCTGCACGCCGACGATCTCGGCGATGTTGATACGGTCCCACATGATCGCCTGCATCAGTTGGCGGTTGTACTTCATCACGGGTGTCTGCCCGGTGTGGAAGCTGTGGGATTTGGCCCAGCCCAACCCAAAGCGAATGCTCAGGCTGCCCATTTTTGCGGCGGCATCGACGGCACCTGGATCTTCAGTGACGTACAGGCCGGGGATACCGATCTTGCCTGCCACGCGCACCACGCCCATCAGCGAGTTGAGCACGGTGGCCGGGGCTTCGGCCTTGACGCCGTCGTGGCCGTGGCCGCGTGCTTCAAAGCCCACGCAGTCGACGGCGCAATCCACTTCGGGCTCGCCCAATAGTGCGGCGATCTGCTCGTGCAGCGGGGTGTCGGTGGACAGGTCGACAATTTCGAAACCCTGGGCCTTGGCATGGGCCAGGCGGATTGAATTGACGTCGCCGATGATCACCACTGCCGCGCCGAGCAAGCGTGCGGACGCCGCAGCGGCAAGCCCGACCGGGCCGGCGCCGGCGATGTACACGGTGCTGCCAGGGCCAACCCCGGCCGTCACGGCGCCGTGGTAGCCGGTCGGCAGAATGTCGGAGAGGCAGGTCAGGTCGCGGATTTTTTCCATGGCCTTGTCGCGGTCCGGCAGTTTCAGCAGGTTGAAGTCGGCGTAGGGCACCAGCACGTACTCAGCCTGGCCGCCGGTCCAGTCGCCCATGTCCACATAACCGTAGGCGCCACCGGCACGCGCCGGGTTGACGGTCAGGCATACGCCGGTGTGTTGCTCTTTGCAGGAGCGGCAACGACCGCAGGCCACGTTGAAGGGAACGGAGACCAGGTCACCGATTTTCAGGTTTTCAACGTCGCTGCCCTTCTCGATCACTTCGCCAGTGATTTCATGCCCCAGCACCAGGCCGGTCTGGGCAGTGGTGCGGCCACGCACCATGTGTTGGTCGGAGCCGCAGATGTTGGTGGAAACCACGCGCAGGATGACGCCATGCTCGATCTTCCTGCCACGGGGGTCCTGCATTTTGGGATAGTCGATTTTCTGTACTTCGACTTTGCCATTGCCGAGATACACGACACCACGATTACCAGACATGCTTTCACCTCGCTGTTGTTTTTATGGAACTGCGTTGCCTGTTTGGATGGGCAGCGCGTTTAAGTGCTCGGGTACAGATGCTGTTTCTTGGGTTGTGGGTGAGGGCCTCATCGGGGGCAAGCCCCCTCCCACAGGGGAACGCATTTCAAATGTGGGAGGGGGCTTGCCCCCGATGGCGTCAGTCAGAGCACCACCGTTCTATTGGCGTTCAAAAACACCCGCCGCTCAATGTGATACCCCACCGCCCGTGCCAATGTCAGCCCTTCGATATCCCGCCCCTTGGCAATCAAATCCTCGGGATAGTGGCTGTGATCCACCACCTCCACACCCTGGGCGATGATCGGCCCTTCATCCAGGTCGTTGTTGATGTAATGCGCCGTGGCGCCGACCAGTTTCACCCCCTTGTTGTACGCCTGGTGATACGGCTTGGCGCCCTTGAACCCCGGCAGCAACGAGTGATGAATGTTGATCGCCTTGCCGTCCAGCTTGCGGCACAGCTCCGGCGACAGCACTTGCATGTAACGCGCAAGGATCACCAGTTCGGCGCCGGTGTCTTCTACCACTTGCCACACTTGACGCTCCTGGGACGGTTTGTCGTTGGGGTCGAGGGGGAAATGGTAGTAGGGAATTTGATGCCAGTCGGCCAAAGGTTTCAAATCGGGATGGTTGGACACCACCGCGACCACGTCCATCGACAACTGGCCGATGCGCTGGCGGTACAACAGGTCGTTGAGGCAGTGATCGGCCTTGGAGACCATGATCACCACTTTTGGCCGGTAGTTCGGCGCCGTCAGCTCGAAGATCATGCCAAAGGCTTCACCGCGCGTGGCCAGGCCATTGCGAAAACCCTGCTCGTCAAATCCATCGGGCTGACGGAATTCCACCCGAATAAAAAAGCGGCCCGAGAGGCGGTCATCGAACGAATGGTGCTCGGTAACGTAGCAACCCTGCTCGAACAGGTAGCGGGTGACCGCGTCCACCGTGCCGAGCACGCTGGGGCAGTCGGCGGTCAAAATCCATGTATCGGGTGCGCGGCTCATAGCGGGTAACTCCTCAAACAACGCTATCTACTGTAGGAGCGAGCTTGCTCGCGAAGAACGCCAACGATGATGCGTGCATGCTGAATGAACGCGGCGTCTTTGAGTTTTTCGCGAGCAAGCTCGCTCCTACAGTGAAGGGGTGAGACAGCGCGAGCGCCATGTCAGGCTTGAACGCTCAGGCCGAATTCGGCCGAGGCGTCCTGCAGCCACAGCCACCAGTAATCCGAGAAGCTGCGGCGAATCAGCAGTTCCCAGGTGTCCTCAGCGGTATGGCGGATCACCAGTTGCGATTTCGCGAACACCGTGCCTACCGCCTTGCCCACCGGGAAGTTGTCGGGGTGCACATCGTAGCTGGTGGATTTCATCAACACATCGCGCACGTTCGGGCCGCTGAGTTCGAGGATCTGCTGGCCGCCACTGACGTTGACGATCTGGATATGCAGGTCGCCCAGAGCCGCGCGCAGGTTCTGTTCGGCGGCGAATTCTTCGCCGCCCGGGACAATGAGCAGCCATTCGTCCGGGCCGAGCCATTGCAGGCTCGTCTCACCCTTGAAGACCACGCTCAGGGCACCGGGCAGTTCGATGCCCAGGGCCGTGTGCACCCCGGCGGCGAACGCGGCATCGTGGCCATCGCCACGGAGGGTCAAGTGGCCGAGGAGTTTCTTTTCCCGCACGGTTACGCCGGCATTCTTGCGGCCCTTGCCGACCAGGCTGGCGAGGTCGGCATGGTGCAGCGACGACTCGGCCTTGGCGCCGGTGGTGGGGCGTTGCTGGTAAACATTGGCTGCTGTCATAAAGCACCTGTTCTGAATTCTGTTGTGAGGCTGATGGCCTCATCGGGGGCAAGCCCCTCCCACACTTGGAATGCATTCCCCTGTGGGAGGGGGCTTGCCCCCGATGGGCGCGCCGCGGTCTATCAGATGTTCTGCCGATCACCCTTAGGGTCAAAGAACACCGAAGAGACAATCTCCGCCTCGATCACACTGCCATCGGCCTGCGGCGAAAACACCCGCTCGCCGATGCGCTTCAAGCCGCCTTTCACCACGCCCATGGCAAACGAATAACCCAGGGAGTTGTGTGCATAGCTTGAGGTCACGTGGCCGACCATTTTCATCGGAATCGTCTGCTTCGGATCGAACACCAGTTGCGCGCCTTCCGGCAGCCATACGGTCGGATCAATCGGTTTGAGCCCGACCAGCTGCTTACGCTCTTCACGCACGCAATCTTCACGGTTCATCCCACGCCAGCCGATCCACGAGAACGGTTTGGTACGGCCCACGCACCAACCCATGTTCAGGTCGTCCGGGGTCATCGAGCCGTCGGTATCCTGGCCGACAATGATGAAGCCCTTTTCGGCGCGCAGGACGTGCATGGTTTCGGTGCCGTACGGGGTCAGGTTGTACTTTTTGCCGGCCTCGACGATCTTTTCCAGCACGCCCATGGCGTAGTCGGCCTGCACGTTGACTTCATACGACAGCTCACCGGTAAACGAGATACGGAACACCCGCGCCGGTACGCCGCCGACCAGGCCTTCCTTCCAGGTCATGAACGGGAAGCCGTCCTTGTCCAGGTCGATGTCGGTGACCTCACTGAGCAGCTTGCGGCTGTTGGGGCCGGACAGGGTCATGGTCGCCCAGTGGTCGGTGACCGAGGTGAAATACACCTTGAGGTCCGGCCATTCGGTCTGCTGATAGATTTCCAGCCACTGCAGCACGCGGGCGGCGCCGCCGGTGGTGGTGGTCATCAGGAAATGGTTGTCGGCCAGACAGGCGGTGACGCCGTCATCGAAGACCATGCCGTCTTCCTTGCACATCAGGCCGTAGCGCGCCTTGCCCACGTCAAGCTTGGTCCAGGCGTTGCTGTAGATGCGGTTGAGAAACTCACGGGCATCCGGACCCTGGATGTCGATCTTGCCGAGGGTCGAGGCATCGAGCAGGCCGACGCTGTCGCGCACCGCCAGGCATTCACGTTTGACCGCCGCGTGCAGGTCTTCACCGTTGCGTGGGAAATACCAAGGGCGTTTCCACTGGCCGACATCTTCAAACTCGGCGCCGCTCTTTACGTGCCAGGCTTGCAGCGCGGTGTAGCGCACCGGTTCGAAAATGTGCCCACAGTGACGCCCCGCTATCGCACCGAAAGTCACCGGCGTGTAGTTGGGGCGGAACATGGTGGTGCCCATCTGCGGGATGGTCACGTTCAGCGAGCGCGCCGCAATGGCCAAACCGTTGACGTTACCCAGCTTGCCCTGGTCGGTGCCGAAGCCCAGCGCGGTGTAGCGCTTGACGTGCTCCACCGACTCGAAACCTTCGCGGGTCGCCAGTTCGATGGCGGCAGCGGTGACGTCGTTCTGCAGGTCGACAAATTGCTTCGGCGCCCGCGCGGTGGCTTTTTCGTGGGGCACCTGGAACAGCGCCAGGGTTGGTTCTTCCAGACGGCTCAGGGCTTTGGGCAACACCCCTTCAACCGGGGCAAAACCCGCTTCGCTGGCAGCGCGCACGCCACCTTCGAACCCATCGGCGAGGGAATCCCCAAGGCCGTAGACGCCATTGATACCGCCGACGCACACGCGTTTCTGCGGGGCTTCGCCTGGCACAAAACCGAGGATGTCTTCACGCCAGGTCGGCTTGCCGCCCAGGTGCGAAGCCAGGTGCACCACCGGGCTGTAGCCGCCGGAGCTGGCCACCAGGTCGCAGTCCAGCCACTCGCCGGGGCTGGTGACTTTGTGGGCTTTGACATCGATCGCAGCCACACGCGCAGCACTCACGCGCTTGGTGCCCCGGGCTTCGACCACGGCGCTGCCGGTGAGGATACGAATGCCTTTGGCGCGGGCTTCTTCAACCAGGGCACCGCGTGGGTTATGGCGTACATCGGCGACGGCGACCACTTGCAGGCCGGCGTCGAGCCAGTCCAACGCGACCCGGTAGGCGTGGTCGTTGTTGGTCGACAGCACCAGTTTCTTGCCCGGTGCCACGCCGTAGCGACGCACGTAGGTAGAGACCGCACCGGCCAGCATGTTGCCCGGCACGTCGTTGTTGCCGTACACCAGCGGGCGCTCGCAAGCACCGGTCGCCAGCACCACACGCTTGGCGCGCACGCGGTGGATGCGCTGGCGCACCACGCCAATCGGTGCGCGGTCGCCAAGGTGGTCGGTGAGGCGCTCGTGAATGGTCAGGAAGTTATGGTCGTGGTAGCCGTTGACGGTGGCGCGGGGCAGCAGCACCACGTCCGGCAGGGCTTTGAGTTCAGCGATGACGCTGGCAACCCATTCGGTGGCCGGCTTGCCGTCGAGGCTTTCACGCGAATCGAGCAGCGAACCGCCGAACTCTTCCTGCTCATCGGCGATGATCACCCGCGCACCGCTGCGCGCAGCCGCCAGTGCTGCGGCGAGACCGGAAGGGCCTGCGCCGACCACCAGCACGTCGCAGTGACGGTTGAAGTTGTCGTAGGTGTCCGGGTCGTTCTCGGTCGGCGAACGGCCAAGGCCAGCCGCTTTGCGGATGTACTTCTCGTAAGTCATCCAGAACGATTGCGGGTACATGAAGGTTTTGTAGTAGAAACCCGGCGGCATCAGCTTGCCGCCGACCTTGCCAAGAATGCCCATCATGTCGTTGTTGACGCTCGGCCAGCCGTTGGTGCTGGTGGCGACCAAGCCCTGGTACAGTGCCTGTTGCGTGGCGCGCACGTTGGGAATCTGGGTGGCTTCGGTGGCCCCGATCTGCAGCACCGCGTTCGGCTCTTCGGCGCCCGCAGCAAAGATGCCGCGAGGCCGCGAGTACTTGAAGCTGCGGCCGATGATGTCGACGCCGTTGGCCAGCAGGGCGGCGGCCAGGGTGTCGCCTTCAAAGCCTTTGTAGCTCTGGCCGTTGAACGTGAAGGTCAGGACTTTATTGCGGTCGATGCGGCCACCGTTGGACAGGCGATTGATCTGGCTCATACCTTCTCTCCAGAGGCCTTGGCGGTGAACTGAGGCTTCTCACCGATCTTGTAGGTTTCAAGAATTTCGTAGGTCACGGTGTCACGGGTCGCGTTGAAATACTGGCGGCAACCGGCGGCGTGAATCCACAGTTCGTGATGCAGGCCACGGGGGTTGTCGCGAAAGAACATGTAGTCGCCCCACTCGGCGTCGGTGCAGGCATTCGGGTCCAGCGGGCGCGGGATGTGCGCTTGGCCGGACGCGTGGAATTCCTCTTCGGAGCGCAGTTCGCCACAGTGAGGACAGAAGATATGCAACATAAGGTGGTTCTCCTGTTAGTGGGCGACGGCCGCGGCGCCGTGTTCGTCGATCAGCGCACCGTTGTGGAAACGGTCGATGGAGAAAGGCGCAGCCAATGGGTGCATTTCACCCTTGGCCAGGCTCGCGGCGAACACGTTGCCCGAGCCCGGCGTGGCCTTGAAGCCACCGGTGCCCCACCCGCAGTTGAAGAACATGTTCGGCACCGGGGTCTTGGAGATGATCGGGCACGCGTCCGGCGTGGTGTCGACGATGCCGCCCCACTGGCGGTTCATGCGCACGCGTGAGAGCACCGGGAACATCTCGACGATGGCCTGGATGGTGTGTTCGATCACCGGGTACGAGCCGCGCTGGCCGTAACCGTTGTAGCCATCGATACCGGCGCCGATCACCAGGTCGCCCTTGTCGGACTGGCTGATGTAACCGTGCACGGCGTTGGACATGATCACGCTGTCGATAATCGGTTTGATCGGCTCCGACACCAGTGCTTGCAGTGGATGGGATTCGATCGGCAGGCGGAAACCGGCCAGCGAGGCCATGTGCCCGGAGTTACCGGCCGTGACCACACCGACGCGCTTGGCGCCGATAAAGCCCTTGTTGGTTTCCACGCCGATGCACACGCCGTTTTCCTTGCGAAAGCCGATCACTTCGGTCTGCTGGATCAGGTCCACGCCAAGGGCGTCGGCGGCGCGGGCAAAGCCCCAGGCCACGGCATCGTGACGGGCCACGCCGCCGCGACGTTGCACAGTGGCGCCGAGCACCGGGTAGCGGGTGTTTTTCGAGCAGTCGAGGTACGGAATCTCGTCCGCTACCTGCTTGGCATTGAGCAGTTCGCCGTCCACGCCATTGAGGCGGTTGGCGCTGACGCGACGCTCGGAATCACGGATGTCCTGCAGGGTGTGGCACAGGTTGTAGACGCCGCGCTGGGAGAACATCACGTTGTAGTTCAGGTCCTGGGACAAACCTTCCCAGAGTTTCATCGCGTGTTCGTACAGGTGCGCCGACTCGTCCCACAGGTAGTTGGAGCGCACGATGGTGGTGTTGCGCGCGGTGTTACCGCCGCCCAGCCAGCCTTTTTCGACCACGGCCACGTTGGTGATGCCGTGCTCCTTGGCCAGGTAGTAGGCGGTCGCCAGACCATGCCCGCCGCCGCCGACGATGACCACGTCGTAGACCTTTTTCGGGGTCGGCGTGCGCCACATCTTCTGCCAGTTTTCGTGATGGCTGAGGGAGTGCTTGAAGAGGCCGAAGCCTGAGTAGCGTTGCATAGTCATTACTCCAAAACCGCGCTCAGCGATAAACCGGGAAATCAGCGCACAGGGCAGACACGTGTTTGGCCACGTTGGCCTCGACGTCGGCGTCGCCGAGGTTGTCGAGGATGTCGCAGATCCAGCCCGCCAATTCGATGCACTGCGCCACCTTGAAACCGCGGGTGGTCACCGCCGGAGTGCCGATGCGCAGGCCCGAGGTCACGAATGGCGACTGCGGGTCATTCGGCACGGCGTTCTTGTTGACGGTGATGTGGGCGCGACCGAGGGCGGCGTCCGCGTCTTTACCGGTGAGGCCCTGACGGATCAGGCTGACCAGGAACAGGTGGTTATCGGTGCCACCGGAGACCACGTCGTAGCCGCGCTTGATGAACACCTCGGCCATGGCCTGGGCGTTATCGATCACCTGTTGCTGATACGCCTTGAAGCCGGGCTCCAGCGCCTCCTTGAAGCACACCGCCTTGCCGGCGATCACATGCATCAGCGGGCCGCCCTGGGCGCCGGGGAATACGGCGGCGTTGAGTTTCTTTTCAATGGCTTCGTTGGCCTTGGCCAGGATCAGGCCGCCACGCGGACCGCGCAGGGTCTTGTGCGTGGTGGTGGTGACCACATCGGCGTACGGCAGCGGGTTCGGGTACAGGCCGGCGGCAACCAGGCCGGCGACGTGGGCCATGTCGACGAACAGCAGCGCGCCCACCTTGTCGGCAATCGCACGGAAACGTGGGAAATCCAGGGTCTTGGAGTAGGCGGAGAAACCGGCTACCACCATCTTCGGCTGGTGCTCCACGGCCAGGCGTTCGACTTCGTCGTAATCGATCAGGCCGGTGTCGGTGTTGATGCCGTATTGCACCGCGTTGTACAGCTTGCCCGAGGACGACACCTTGGCGCCGTGGGTCAGGTGGCCGCCGTGGGCCAGGCTCATGCCCAGGATCGTGTCGCCGGGATTGATCAGCGCCAGATACACCGCGCTGTTGGCGGACGAACCGGAGTGCGGCTGCACGTTGGCGTAATCGGCGCCGAACAGCTGCTTGGCGCGCTCGATGGCCAGGGCCTCGACCTTGTCCACATGCTCGCAGCCACCGTAGTAGCGCTTGCCCGGGTAGCCTTCGGCGTATTTGTTGGTGAGGCCGCTGCCTTGCGCTTGCATCACGCGTTTGCTGGTGTAGTTCTCCGACGCGATCAGCTCGATATGGTCTTCCTGACGCTGCTCCTCGGCATTCATCGCCGCCAGCAGTGCGTCGTCATATCCCTGGATCTGGTCTTGTTTGCTGAACATCGCGTCTCTCCCAGCCTTTCGTATTGTTGAGGCCCTCGCAGGGCCCTTTGATGCGATGGTAGGGCTGGCGCGTGCGGGCCAAATGCCTGCGCACGCCACGCAAAGGTGCGTTTACGACATTCCTCCAGCGACGCAGAACAAATGTGGAATAGGGCTTGTGTGGGAGGGAGCTTGCTCCCGATAGCGGTGGGTCAGCTTGCCTATGCAGAGGCTGACACTCAGCCATCGGGGGCAAGCCCCTCCCACAGGGGTCAGGCGATGATCTTGCGCACGAGCAGCAGCACAAGGAAGTGCATTGGATAGAGGGCATATGCCCAACGGCGCATGGCCGGTGGCGAGACGTTTCTGGCGTGTCGCAATAAGACCAACCCTGCCAGCGGCGCAATCAGGCATGCAGCCAACCCCGACAACGCCACAAACGTGCCGCTATTGAGCAGAATCTGCCATTGATTGGCGGCGACGCAGACCAAACCCGGCAGCACGCTGAAATACCAGGGCCGGCGAAACACCAGCAGCATCGCCAGCGGCAGCAATACGCCAAATAAACCGAACATCAACTGGGTTGAAAATACGGCCGCCACTGTGACAGCGATCAGCGCCAATCCTCGATCAACCAGCGCCTTCTGCCGCAAACCTCGGGCAACCAGCAGGCCCAGCGCCAGGGTCGGCAATACATTCAAGGTATCGGCATCTTCGATGAACATCCGATACGGCACTTCGCTGATCACACTGAACAGCAGCAACCAGGCCAGGTAGCGCCACTGGCCGGTCACTGGAGTATTTCGAGTCCGGTGCAGATTCGCCGCAATCGCCAGGCAAAACCACGGGAACGCCAGGCGCCCCGGTACATACAGGCCATCGAGGCTCAAGCCCACGTAGCGCAGGTGATCCAGCACCATGCTCAGCAGCGCCAGCCACTTGAGCAGGTCCAAAGCGCCATCTCGGAAACGTCCGACAGGCAAGGTGTCAGTACCGTGCATAATTCCCCACCGACTTTGCATTTACAGTGCGTGCGCCGCCCTCCCAATCTTGGTTAAAGTGCGCACCAACATCGACCACAGGAATGGGCCATGACTGACAAGAGCCAACAATTCGCCAGCGACAACTATTCCGGCATCTGCCCGGAAGCCTGGGCCGCCATGGAACAAGCCAACCAGGGCCATCAACGCGCCTACGGTGATGATGAGTGGACCCACCGCGCCGCCGACGGTTTCCGCAATCTGTTCGAAACCGACTGCGAAGTGTTCTTCGCCTTCAACGGTACCGCCGCCAACTCCCTGGCGCTGTCTTCGCTGTGCCAGAGCTACCATAGCGTGATTTGCTCGGAAACCGCCCACGTCGAGACCGATGAGTGCGGCGCGCCTGAGTTTTTCTCCAATGGCTCCAAGCTACTGACTGCGCGCACCGAAAACGGCAAGCTGACGCCGGAGTCGATCCGCGAAATCGCCCTCAAGCGCCAGGACATTCACTACCCGAAACCGCGCGTAGTCACCCTCACCCAGGCCACCGAAGTCGGCAGCGTCTACACCCCGGAAGAAATCCGCGCCATCAGCGTCACCTGCAAGGAGCTGGGCCTGAACCTGCATATGGACGGCGCGCGCTTCTCCAACGCCTGTGCGTTTCTGGGCTGCTCGCCGGCCGACCTGACCTGGAAGGCCGGGGTGGACGTGCTGTGCTTCGGTGGCACCAAGAACGGCATGGCCGTGGGTGAAGCGATCCTGTTTTTCAACCATAAGCTGGCCGAAGACTTCGACTACCGCTGCAAACAGGCCGGCCAGCTCGCGTCGAAGATGCGTTTCCTGTCCGCGCCCTGGGTGGGCTTGCTCGAAAACGACGCCTGGCTCAAACATGCACGCCACGCCAACCACTGCGCGCAGTTGCTCAGCAGCCTGGTGGCGGACATTCCCGGCGTGGAACTGATGTTCCCGGTGCAGGCCAATGGCGTGTTCCTGCAGCTCTCGGAACCCGCTATCGCAGCCCTGACGGCCAAGGGCTGGCGCTTCTATACCTTCATCGGCAAAGGCGGCGCACGCTTCATGTGTGCGTGGGACACCGAAGAAGAGCGTGTAAGAGAATTGGCGGCCGACATCAGGGAAGTGATGAACGCTTGAAGTAGAAATCAGACAGGTCCGTGCTGGCCGATTGCCGAGTCTGTTTTTTGATATTTCTGACAGCAGCGCACTCCAATTTCATTGGCTAGCCTCTTGGAACCTGGAAGGAAAACGCAGCGATACCTGCCACCTTCCGGGTTTATTGCCTGCCGAATAGTCGGCTGCAAATCCAATGGAGAGTTCAATCATGGAATATCAAAGCAACGTCAATACCCTGGTGCAAGGTGACAACACCGTCAGCACCACCATTATCGACTGGGATGAGTTCAGGAAATACGCAAAGGTCGGCGACACCATCCGCGAGCCATCGAGGACGCTGAGGGTCTACGACAAAGTCTATGAACTGACAGCCTCAGGCCAGCATTTCGTAGTACATATCTACGCCCAGTAACCCTTCACACCGAGCATTCCCACGCTCCGCGTGGGAATGCAGCCATACCACTCAAGCGGGACGCGGAGCGTCCTGGCAGGCGTTAATGAGCGGCTGTCAGAACTCGATGCGCACATCACCCTTCGGCACACTGCAGCACGACAGGATATAACCCTCGGCTTCATCCTCTTCGGTGATCCCGCCGTTGTGCTCCATCTCGACCTCGCCGCCCAGCTTCATCACCTTGCACGTGCCGCAAATCCCCATGCCGCAGGCTTTCGGGATCAACAGGCCGAGCTTGGCCGCCGCCGCATGTACGGTTTCGCCCGGTGCTACGCGAATGCTCTTGCCCGACGCAATGAACTCCACTTGGTGCAGATCCGCCAGATCAATTTCCGGTGCGTCGGCAGCTTGTTCGGCTTGCTCCACCGCATCGGCACGGGCTTCGGGCGGCGTGGCACCGAAGGATTCTTCGTGGTAGCGGGCCATGTCAAAACCGGCGGCTTCCAGCAGGCGCTTCACCGCGCTCATGTAGGGCGTAGGCCCGCAGCAGAACACTTCGCGCTCAAGGAAATCCGGCACCATCAGTTCGAGCATCTTGTGGTTCAAGTAACCGCGATAACCTGCCCACGGCTCACCCAACCCGTGCTTCTCGCAGATCAGGTGCAGGCTGAAGTTGTCGATCCGCGACGCCATGTGTTCCAGCTCGCGGTGGTAGATGATGTCTTTGGGTGAACGGGCGCTGTGCACGAATGTCATGTCGACATTGGCGTTGGTGTCGTAGAACCAGCGCGCCATGGACATCACCGGCGTGATGCCGACGCCGCCGCTCAGATACAGCACTTTGGGGCTCGGGAAGTCGATTGCATTGAACAGCCCGACCGGCCCGTGCACCGCCAGTTCCTGGCCTTCATGCAGCGTATCGTGCAACCAGTTGGAAACGCGGCCGCCCGGCACGCGCTTGATGGTCACCGAGAAGCTGTACGGCACCGACGGCGAGCTGGAAATGGTGTACGAACGCATGATCGGCTGGCCTTCGATCTCCAGCTCCAGGGTGACGAACTGCCCCGGTTTGAAAAAGAACAGGATCGGCTGGTCGGCCATGAAGCAGAAGGTGCGCACGTCCCAGGTTTCCTGGATGACTTTGACGCAACGGACGATGTGCCGACCATTGGCCCAGGTCTGGGTGGTTACCGGGTTCAGGAAGCTGTTGGACATACTGTTCTCCACCGCCGAGGCTCGGCCTTATGGTGGCGATTCTGCGTAACGCGCGAATCGCCCATTTACCTATCTGCGACATTCACATACTTACCGCGACCAGCCCCCAACGACAGGGGCTTGCGCGTCGGGATCAGATTGGGCCATGTCGCCCATGGATAAGGTTCGACCCAACGCCGGGCCCACACTCGCTCCCAACAAAGACGCGTTCTTTACGCCTTGCTGCACACCTGATCAGCCACTATTCGCCGGCCACACCGAATGGCCATGAGGACATACACGATGGACGTCACCGCAACCTTAAGCTTGGGCGATCCGCTGGAACCCGCACGCAAGGCCACCGCGCACATGCTGCAAGAGCGCGAGCGCACCTTTTCGCTGCCGCAGCCGTTTTACTCTGATGAGCGGCTGTTCGATATCGACATGCAGGAAATCTTCCAGAAAGAGTGGCTGATCGCCGGCATGACCTGCGAAATCCCCACCAAGGGCAACTACCTGACCCTGCAGGTGGGCAAGAACCCGATCATCGTGATCCGTGGCGCCGACGGTGTGGTGCATGCGTTTCACAACGTGTGCCGTCACCGTGGTTCGCGCTTGTGCACCAGCGACAAGGGCAAGGTTGCCAAGCTCGTGTGCCACTACCACCAGTGGACCTACGAGCTGGACGGCCGCCTGTTGTTCGCCGGCACCGAGATGGGCGCCGACTTCGACATGAAGCAGTACGGCCTGAAACCGGTGAACGTGAAAACCGCCGGCGGCTATATCTTCATCAGCCTGGCCGAGAACCCGCCGGCCATCGATGACTTCCTGTCGACCCTGAGCCATTACATGGAACCCTACGACATGGAGAACACCAAGGTGGCGATCCAGACCACCTTGTTCGAGAAAGCCAACTGGAAGCTGGTGCTGGAAAACAACCGCGAGTGCTACCACTGCAACGCGTCGCACCCGGAACTGCTGAAAACCCTGCTGGAATGGGATGACGTCACCGACCCGCGTGCCGACCAGGCGTTCAAGGATCATGTAGCCGCCTCCGCGGCCGCCTGGGATGCCGAGAAGATCCCTTACGCCCACGCCAGCTTTGGCCTGCGTAACCGCATCGTGCGCATGCCGCTGCTCAAGGGCACCGTGTCGATGACCCTGGACGGCAAGCAGGGCTGCGCCAAGTTGATGGGCCGGATCAAAAACCCCGATCTGGGCTCGATGCGTATCCTGCACCTGCCCCACTCGTGGAACCACTGCATGGGCGACCACATCATCGTGTTCACCGTGTGGCCGATCAGCGCACAGGAAACCATGGTTACCACCAAGTGGATCGTGCACAAGGACGCGGTGGAAGGCGTGGACTACGACGTGGAGCGCATGCGCCAGGTATGGGACGCCACCAACGACCAGGACCGGCGCCTGGCCGAAGAGAATCAGCGCGGCATCAACTCCACCGCTTACCAGCCGGGGCCGTACTCCAAGACCTATGAATTCGGTGTGGTGAATTTTGTGGATTGGTACAGCGAGCGCATGCTCAACAACCTCGGCGCGGCGCCAGCGCCTTACCTCAAGGGCGTGGCTGCGCACGAGTAACTGACACACCGTGGATCAAATGTGGGAGTGGGCTTGCCCCCGATTGCAGTGGTTCAGCCAGCAACTTTATTGGCTGATGCACCGCTATCGGGGGCAAGCCCCCTCCCATATTAAGAATCTGAGCTGTTCAAAATTTGAGCAACAATAGTCAAGCCCCCAGCGGCTGGCCGCTCCAGCCTTTACCCAACAACTTATCCACAGAGCCACCCACAGCAATTGTGGGCAACTGCCGGCTACCACCAAAATTAAATCAAGAAAATCCGTGACTTATTCAGAATCATGCATCTGACAAGCGCCTGATCGTTTTTTGATCAACCCACTGAAAGCCCCAGAATACGTGACCTGTAGCGGTACGCGAACACCTTATCCACAGAAGCACCAACAGACTTTGGGGGCAACTTTGCCCGCGCTGTGGAAAACCACCTCAAGGCTGCATATCTCGGGGCATACAGGGGTATTCAGCGGCGTATACGCGATAATTGATCATATTTTGATCGTATCGAGCAAAGCCTTTATTTATAAGGCTCTCAGCCGACAGCGAACATCTTATCCACAGAAGCGCCAACAGACTTTGGGGGCAAGTCCAGGCGTCAGCCCAGGAAAAAACCGAATAAAAACCACAAGTTAGGTTGGTTATTTTTCGTACAGTGGGCTGCAGGGCTTGATATACAGGGGGTACAGACAACCGCGAACAGGTTATCCACAGGCAGATCAACAGCGATTGTGGGTAAACGCCATAACTCTGTGGGAGGGGGTTTGCTCCCGATCGCTGTGTATCAGTACCAGATGTACTGACTGGCACACTGCAATCGGGGGCAAACCCCCTCCCACCAGGGGATCAGCGTACGACGCCTTCTTCTATGAGCAATTTGAGTATGGCTTGCGCGCCCTCTTCAGGACTTACGCCCTTGAGCACTTGCCCACCGCCCCCGCTGGCCTTGGCCGTCGCAGCCTTCATACGATCAGCGCCGCTCTTGGCCTTGATCACCTTGAGACGCTTGGGCCGAGGCTTGGCCGGTTGCAGCAGCGCGCCTGTGAATAACTCATCCTGTTCAATCTCGACGTCGTGGGCGGCAAGCTCGCCACGTTGCGCCGGGCCGTACGCACTCTGGCGTGGCTTGGGCGCAGCGTTATCCACCGTCGCCAGAAACGGCAAGCGGACCTTCAAGCGCCGTCGCTGGCCGCGTGGCAACGCCTGCAGCACATGGGCCACGCCGGCCTCGATGGACTCAACCTGAGCCAGCCCCACAATCAGCGGCCAGCCCAGTTGCTCCGCCAACAGGAACGGCAGCATGCCCGAGCCCTCACCGGTTTCCGCCTGGCTGCCGGTGAGCACCACCTGGGCGCCGGCTTCGCGCAGATAGTCACTCAACACCGGCAACGCATCGGCGCCGGCCGGCTGCTCCAGCACATGCAGTTGCGCCAAGCCCATACCCAGGTAGCTGCGCAGGGTCGGCTCGCTGATGTCGCCGGCGTGCAGCACCTGCAACTTATCCCCAGCCATCTGCAGGCCCAGCTCGACGGCACGCGCATCCTGTTCGGCACGGCGCGGGCGCCCGGAAGTGGGATGGGCGCCGATGGATACCAGGCTGATTACATTGGTTGTCATGGTCATGTCCCTAGGCTGCATCGCGCTTGGCGCCGTTGCGGTAGGCCTCGACCGCAGCGATCAAGGCGTGCAGAATCGCGGCGCTTTCGCCGATCACCGACAGGTCGGCACGCTTGATCATGTCGCAGCCGGGATCGAGGTTGATCGCCACCACCTTGTCGCAGGCACCGATGCCTTGCAGGTGCTGGATCGCCCCGGAAATGCCCACGGCCACGTATACCCGCGCCGTGACCCAGGTGCCGCTGGCGCCGACCTGGCGATCACGCGCCATGAAGCCATCGTCCACCGCGACCCGTGAAGCGCCTTCGGTGGCGCCCAGGGCGGCAGCGGTCTGGTGGAACAACGCCCAATCCTTCACGCCGTTACCGCCGGAGAAAATGAATTCGGCTTCGGCCATCGGAATCGCCGCCGGGTCCACTGCCACCGCGCCGAGGTCTTCGATACGCGGCAGGCTGCGCGCCAGGCTTGTGGATAACTCCACGGGCAACACTTCATGGCGCGTCTCGCTGACCGGGTCGGCGCATTCGGCGGCGGCGAGAATCAGGCGTGGCAGCGGCCGCGCCAGATCTTCCTGGCCCGCGCCGGCGCGACCGATACACGACTCGCCCTTGATCTGCCACACCCGCGTGGCCGGACGTTCCTTGAGACTGGCGGCAAAACGTCGGCCCAGTTCACCGCCACCGCTGCGGCTGTCGGGCAGCAACCAGTGACGCGGGTTGAATTGGTTATCCACAGCCCGCAGGCCCTGGACGCGTTGTTCCGGTGAATAACCGTCGAATTCGTGGCCTTCCAGCACCAGCAGGCGGTCTACGCCCGCTGTCGCAAACGCACTTTCCTTGTGTTCACCAAACACCACCGCCAGTACCGCGCCGTCGCTGCCGGCCAGTTGCCGCGCCAGGCCGAGCACATCGCGGTCGTGGCTGCTCAGGCGGCCGCCGACCATATCCGGCACCACATTGATGTAGAACGCCGGGGCCGGGACCTGGTGCAGCGGCAACTGCACCTCGACCGCCGCCGTACGCTTGGCCGCACCGCCCTGTTGCGCGCCGCTGCGGTCGATGCGCTTGATGCCGTTGGGGCCGATAAAACCCACACCGTGCACATTCTTGCGGATGACGCCGTTGGGCCCCATCCAACTCTGTTGCACCGGCTGCATCGCCGCGTGCAGCGGGTGCAGGCGATTACGGGCGATCCATTCGGCCCGTGGGTCGCGGCGGATAATGTCGCTCATCAATGCACCTCCGCAGGTTCACGTTTGGGGGGAGCTTTGGCCGGCGCGGCGTCTTCAAGCAACGCGTCGGCCACCAGCTCGGCGATGTCCTTGATCAGCGGGCGCGGTTCGACCACACCCTCGAGCATTGCGGTGCACTGCGGGCAACCCACGGCCACCAGTTCGGCGCCGGTTTCGCGGATATCGTCCATGCGCATATCCGGGATACGCTGCTTGCCGGGGATGTCAGTGATCGGTGCTCCGCCGCCGCCGCCGCAGCAGCGCGATCGAAAGCCCGAGCGTTGCATCTCCTTGACCTCGATGCCCAGCGCACGCAGCACTTGGCGCGGTGCCTCGTATTCACCGTTGTAGCGGCCCAGGTAGCACGGGTCGTGGTAGGTCACGCTGGTGCCTTTGTGCTGGCCCAGGTTCAGCGCGCCGTCGCCGATCAACTCGGCCATGAAGGTGCTGTGGTGCTGCACGAGATAGTTGCCGTTGAAGGCGCCGTACTCGTTTTTCAGCACGTGAAAACTGTGCGGGTCGCAGGTGACGATGCGTTTGAAGCTGTACCTGGCCAACGTCTGGATGTTGCGCGAGGCCAACAGTTGGAACGTCGCTTCATCGCCCAGGCGCCGCGCCACGTCGCCGCTGTCGCGCTCTTCAAGACCGAGTACCGCGAAGTCCACACCTGCCGCTTTGAGCACCTTGACGAACGCACGCAGGGTGCGTTGGTTACGCATGTCGAAGGCACCGTCACCGACCCAGAACAGCACCTCGCAGTTGCCCTTGTCGCTGAGCAGCGGCAGGTTCAGGTCCGCCGCCCAGTTCAGGCGACCGCCCGGAGCGAAGCCGCCGGGGTTGTCGGTGGCGATCAGGTTTTCCAGGACTTCGGCGCCCTTGTTCGGCGTGGCACCCTTTTCCAGGGTGAGATGGCGACGCATGTCGACGATGGCGTCGACGTGCTCGATCATCATCGGGCACTCTTCCACGCAGGCGCGGCAGGTGGTGCACGACCACAACGTCTCGGCGTCCACCAGGCCGTTGACGATCGGCTGGTGCGGGTTGCCGGCGTGTTCACCAATCGGTTTGCCTGGATACGGGCTGCCGGCGAACTTGGCATCGGTGCCGCCGGCCAGGCCGACCACCATGTCCTGGATGAGTTTTTTCGGATTCAACGGCTGGCCGGCCGCGAACGCCGGGCACGCCGCTTCGCACTTGCCGCACTGCACGCAGGCGTCGAAACCGAGCAATTGGTTCCAGGTAAAATCCTTGGGTTTTTCCACGCCCAGTGGCGCGGTCTTGTCGCTCAGATCCAGCGGTTTCAAACCGGTGGAGCGGCCGCCCCCGAAGCGCTCGGCGCGGCGGTGCCAGGCCAGGTGCAGGGCACCGGCGAAAGCGTGTTTCATCGGGCCGCCCCAGGTCATGCCGAAGAACATTTCGGACACGCCCCACAGCACGCCCACGCTCAACAACGCGGCCAGCAGCCATCCGCCAAAATCGGCGGGCAGAATGCCGGCCACCGGCAGGGTCACCAGGAAAAAGCTCACCGAGAACGCCATCAGGCTTTTCGGCAGGCGCATCCACGGGCCTTTGGACAGGCGTGCGGGTGGGTTGCGGCGGCGCAGGTACATGAAGATGGCGCCTACAAACATCAAGGTCGAGGCCAGCAGCAAGGCGTAGCCGAGGATACGGTTTTGCAGGCCGAAACCATGCACCAGAATCGCCAGCAGCGCCGACAGCACAAAGCCCAATGCGGTAGCGACATGGGTGTTGGCGATGTATTTGTCGCGGGCGACCACGTGGTGCAAATCGACCATGTAGCGCTTGGGCATCGCCAAGAGGCCGCCAAGCAGGTCGACTTTGGAGGCGCGCCCACGGCGCCACATGTTCGCCCGGCGCAAAGCGCCAAGCACGGCGAGCCCCAAAGCGGCAAACAGGAGAATAGGCAGCAAGGTGTTCAACATGGTGAAGCTCCCAAAGACCACACAGGCCTACTGTGAAACTGGCCTTGAATGTGGGAGGGGGCTTGCTCCCGATGGCGGAGTGTCAGTTGATACAGCTGTAGCTGAACCACCGCTATCGGGGGCAAGCCCCCTCCCACATTTGACCGAGTTCACCTCATCAAAAGTCTTTGCACAGGCGCAGGGCGTCATAGATGGCGGCGTGGGTATTACGCTGGGCCACACAGTCACCGATGCGAAACAGCAAGTAACCCTCACCCGCTTCGCTCAGGCACGGCTGCGGCTTGATCGCGAACAGCGCTTCGACGTCGATCTGGCCCTTGTTGCGCGAACCTTCCTTGAGCCCGTAGTAAAGGGCTTCGTCCGGACGCACGCCGTTCTCCACCACCACCTGGTCCACCACCCGTTCCTCCTTGGCCCCGGTGTATTCGTTCTCCAGCACCGCCACCAGCTTGTCGCCTTCGCGGTAGACCTTTTCCAGCATCATGTCGCCGGTCATGATCACTTCCTTGGGGTACATGCTGCGGTAGTAAGTCGGGAACGACGTACCGCCGATGGCCACGCCTGGCTTGATATCGTCGGTGACGATCTCGACCTGGCCACCTTTGTCCGCCAGGAAATCCGCCACCGACATGCCGGTGAATTCGCAGATGGTGTCGTACACCAGCACGTTCTTGCCCGGTGCGACTTTGCCGTCGAGCACATCCCAACTGCTCACCACCAACCCTTCGGCAGCGCCCCAGTGTTCGTTCTGCTCGATGAACGGATGCCCACCGACGGCCAGCACCACCACGTCCGGGCGCAGGTCCAGGATGGTTTCGGCATCGGCCGCCACGCCCAGGCGCAGGTCGACTTTCAAGCGCGCCAGTTCCAACTGGAACCAGCGCGTAATACCGGCAATCTGGTCACGTTGCGGCGCTTTCGATGCAGTGGTGATCTGCCCGCCGATAAACTCTTTCTTCTCCAACAGGGTTACGTCGTGGCCACGTTCGGCGGCGACACGTGCAGCCTCCATACCGGCAGGTCCTGCCCCCACCACGACCACTTTGCGCCTGGGCCCGGTGGACTTCTCGATGATATGCGGCACGCCCATGTATTCACGGGAGGTCGCGGCGTTCTGGATACACAGCACATCCAGGCCCTGGTACTGGCGGTCGATGCAGTAGTTGGCGCCGACGCACTGTTTGATCTGGTCGATCTGGCCCATCTTGATCTTGGCGATCAGGTGCGGGTCGGCGATATGGGCACGGGTCATGCCGACCATGTCCACATAGCCGCCTTCGAGGATGCGCGTGGCCTGGTTCGGGTCCTTGATGTTCTGCGCGTGCAGCACCGGGACCTTGACCACTTCCTTGATACCGGCGGCCAGGTGCAGGAACGGCTCCGGTGGATAACTCATGTTGGGGATCACGTTGGCCAGGGTGTTGTGCGTGTCGCAACCCGAGCCCACCACGCCGATGAAATCGAGCATGCCGGTGTCATCGTAATACTTGGCGATCTGCTTCATGTCTTCGTGGGACAAGCCGTCCGGGTGGAACTCGTCACCGCACAGGCGCATGCCCACACAGAAGTCGTCACCCACTTCGGCACGTACGGCCTTGAGCACTTCCAGGCCGAACTTCATGCGGCCCTCGAAACTGCCGCCCCATTCGTCGGTGCGCTTGTTGACCCGCGGGCTCCAGAACTGGTCGATCATGTGCTGGTGCACGGCGGACAGTTCCACACCGTCAAGGCCGCCGGCCTTGGCGCGCTTGGCGGCGCTGGCGTAGTTGCCGATCACGCGCCAGATTTCTTCCGGCTCGATGGTCTTGCAGGTGGCGCGGTGCACCGGTTCACGTACGCCGGACGGCGACATCAGGGTCGGCCAGTTGAAGCCGTCCCAACGCGAGCGACGGCCCATGTGGGTAATCTGGATCATGATCTTGGCGCCATGCTTGTGCATGGCGTCGGCCAGGTTCTGAAAATGCGGGATGATGCGGTCGGTGGACAGGTTCACCGAACTCCACCATTCCTGGGGGCTGTCGATGGCCACCACCGACGAGCCGCCGCAGATCGCCAGGCCGATACCGCCCTTGGCTTTCTCTTCGTAGTACTTCACATAGCGGTCGGTGGTCATGCCGCCGTCGGTGGCATACACCTCGGCGTGGGCGGTACTGAGCACGCGGTTGCGGATGGTCAGTTTGCCGATCTGGATCGGCGCAAACATTGCTTCGAAAGCCATGGCACGGTCCTCGGCTTACAACGGCTTGACGGTGAACAGGCCGTCATCGTGGCCCTCTTCGGAGCCTCCGTAGACTTGCTCTGCAACAGTGCGAATCTGGCTGCCACGCGCCTGCAGAATCTGGTCCATGGCGCCGGCAAACCAGCCGGTGAACATGTAGTCGACCTTGCGCCCGACCTTGCCGTACACGTAGACAAACGCCGAGTGCTCAAGCTTGACGCTGGCGGTGCCTGTGTCCAGGTCAATGTCCTGGATCTTGAACAGGCCCCAGCCGCGTTGCGACAGGCGCTTCATGTAATGCTCGAACACCGCGACGCCTTCCAGGCCGTGGCATTCGGCTTCTTTTTCACACCAGTGCCAGGCGGATTTGTAGCCGGCCTTGTAGAGGATTTCGGCGTAGGCGTCGGCGCCCAGTACTTCCTCGATGCCCATGTGGTTGTTGACGAAGAAATGGCGCGGCACGTACAGCATGGGCAGGGCGTCGGAGGTCCAGACACCGGTTTCGCTGTCGACTTCGATAGGTAATTGCGGGGCGATCTTGTCCATGGAAACTTAACTCCAGAAAAATTCGTTGTGGTGTTGCCGATAGGTGCCTGGCTTATTCGCCCCAGACGTCCTTCAAGACGTTGACCCAGTTCTCGCCCATGATCTTGCGTACCACGCGCTCGGGGTGGCCACGCTTGAGCAGGGTCTCGGTCAGGTTGGGAAACTCGCCCACGGTGCGGATGCCCAGCGGGTTGATGATCTTGCCGAAGCTGGTCAGGCGGCGGGCGTAGCCCTTGTCATGGGTCAGCATTTCAAAGAAATCCTGGCCATGGCCCTGGGTGAAGTCGGTGCCGATGCCGATGGCGTCTTCGCCGACGATGTTCATGGTGTATTCGATGGCTTCGGCGTAGTCGTCGATGGTCGAATCAATGCCCTTGGCCAGGAACGGCGCGAACATGGTCACGCCGACAAAACCGCCATGGTCGGCGATGAACTTGAGTTCTTCATCAGACTTGTTGCGCGGGTGCTCTTTGAGGCCCGATGGCAGGCAGTGGGAATAGCACACCGGCTTTTTCGATTCGAGGATGACTTCTTCGCTGGTCTTGGAACCGACGTGGGACAGGTCGCACATGATGCCGACACGGTTCATCTCGGCGACGATTTCGCGCCCGAACCCCGACAGGCCGCCGTCACGCTCGTAGCAGCCGGTACCGACCAGGTTCTGGGTGTTGTAGCACATCTGCACCACCCCGACGCCGAGCTGCTTGAAGATCTCGACGTAGCCGAGCTGGTCTTCGAACGCGTGGGCATTCTGGAAACCGAAGATGATGCCGGTCTTGCCCTGCTCCTTGGCCTTGCGAATATCGGCGGTGGTTTTCACCGGGATCACCAGGTCGCTGTTCTCGCGGATCAGGGTCTGGCTGGCAACGATGTTATTGATCGTGGCCTGGAAGCCTTCCCACACCGACACCGTGCAGTTGGCGGCGGTCAGGCCACCTTTGCGCATGTCTTCGAACAGGTCGCGGTTCCACTTGGCAATAATCAGACCGTCGATAACGATGCTGTCGGCGTGCAACTCGGCTGGGCTCATCAGGCGTCCCCTTATTGGCGATTCATGCGCCGAATCGTCTGCCGGCGCTTTGGGGCCAGCATATGCCCAGGGACCGACGGAGCCGGGTGCAAAAACGACAGGGGAATTGCCGAAAGCGTCAATCCACGACAAAGGCTGTTAAGAGTGGTCTGACTGGCGGCTGTTCTTTGTCTTACGCTTGAGCCAGAATTCCCGCATCACCTGATATGAGACGGCGCAATGAAATCGATTTTCCTGGCTTTGGCACTCATCGCAACCGGCGTCCACGCGGCCGAAGACACCGACAGCACGCCGTGTGACGGCATCGAGAACGACCAGCAAACCCTGGAATGCGCCACCTACAACAAAACCACCGCCGAGCAATTGCTCAAGGACAACTATCAGGGGCTGCTGGAACGCATGGGTTCGACCTACGGCAGCGACAAGACCAAACTGGCGGACATTACCGCCCGTCTGAAGGACGCCCAGCAAAAATGGGAAAAACTGCGCGACGCCGATTGCGCGGTGGATACCTTCCCGGCGGTGACCGGCACCAAGGCATACGCGATTGCGCACAACGACTGCCTGGCGCGGATGAGTGATGAGCGGTCGGAGTTTTTGGAGTCGATTGGGCAGGAATAAGCGACAATCGCGCCACTTTTCTTCTGAACATAGGCTCTTCATGACTATCTGCGGCATTGAAATCAAAGGCAGCGAAGCCATCATTGCCGTCGCTTCGCTGGATAACCAGGCGCTGACCCACGTCGCCCTGACCACCAAGAAAATCGCCCTTGAAGACGATGATGAGGCCGCCAACGTCAAAGCCTTCGCCGCGCAGGTGAAGGCGTTCGTGCAGGCAAACGCCATCACCCGTATCGCGATCAAGAAGCGCAGCAAGAAAGGCGAATTCGCCGGAGGCCCGACGACGTTCAAGATTGAAGGGGTGTTTCAATTGCTGGACGGGGTTGAAGTGACTCTGCTGTCACCGCAAACCATCAATGCGCAGAACAAAAAGCACAACGTTGACCTGCCTGCCACGCTGAACAAGTATCAGCATGAAGCTTACAAGGCGGCGTGTTCGGCCCTGCTGAAAAAATAAGCCACACCAAAATCTACTGTGGGAGGGGGCTTGCACCCGATGGCGGTGGGTCAGTCACTTATGTGCTGCTGACCCACCGCTATCGGGGGCAAGCCCCCTCCCACATTGATCCGCGGTGCCGGCCGCTTTTATACCTAATTATAGAAACGACTATAAATTATAGTCGCGCCTATAATTGACTAAAAAACGATCAAACCACCTCCCGTCGCCGATCCTCCCTCGGACATTTGGCAAACCTTGCCCGATAGCTGCGAGTGAAATACGACGGCGACTCAAACCCGCAGGCTATGCTCACCTCCAGCACGCTCATGTCGCTCTGGCGCAGCAGTTTTCGGGCTTTTTCCAGGCGCAGGCCCAGGTAGAAGTTGCTCGGTGTGTCGTTCAGGTGCAGGCGAAACAGCCGCTCCAGTTGGCGCCGGGTGACCTTGATCGCCTCGGCCAAGGCCAGGGTGCTTAGGGGCGGCTCGGTGTGCTGCTCCATCTCGCCGATCACCTGCACCAGTTTCTTGTTGGTGATGCCGTAGCGCGTGGCGATCTGCATGCGCTGGTGGTCTTTGCGCGGGCGGATGCGGCCCAGCACGAATTGTTCAGAGACCTGGATCGCCAACTCAGGGCCATAGGCCTGGGCGATCAGGTCGAGCATCAGGTCGATGGAGGCGGTGCCGCCGGCGCAGGTGATGCGGCGGCGGTCGATCTCGAACAGCTCCTGGGTGACGCTCAGCTGCGGATACGATTCCTTGAACGCATCGATGGCTTCCCAGTGCAAGGTCAGACGATGGCCGTCGAGCAGGCCCGCTTCGGCCAGCACGCAGGCGCCGGTGTCGATCGCGCCGAGGGTTACGCCTTCGTGGTCAAGACGGCGTAGCCAGTGTTCCAGCGCAGGCGTGGCGAACTGCAGCGGCTCGAAGCCGGCCACCACCAATAAGGTCGCGCCTTTTTTCAGCGGCTCCAGCGCGGCATCGGCGTTGACCGACATGCCGTTGCTCGCCAGCACTGCACCGCCGTCGGCGCTCAATATGTGCCAGCGGTACAACTCGCCACGAAAGCGATTGGCCACGCGCAACGGCTCAAGGGCAGAGATAAAGCCAATGGCCGAGAACCCCGGCATCAGCAAAAAATAAAAATCCTGGGACATGATGACGCTCTCGTGGGACGACCAGCGTGGCACTGTGATACTCCCGTTCAAGGGCGGATTCAAGCGCGCAGGTCGCTGCAGTGCAAGAGCCGGTCGCCGCTGTGCGTTTCGGCGCTGCCCAAGGGACGTAACTTGGCTGCACGGCGCACAAAGACGCCGGACCCCACAATAACGACCTGCCGAGGGCTCCACCATGAACCGACTGATCAGCCGTTGCGTGCTCGCATTCAGCGCCAGCGCCCTTTTGAGCACCCACGCCATGGCAGCGGATGCCGCTTCATGTCAGAACGTACGCCTGGGCGTGGTGAACTGGACCGACGTGATCGCCACCAGTGCCATGGCCCAGGTGCTGCTCGACGGCCTTGGCTACAAGACCAAACAGACCAGCGCTTCCCAACAGATTATCTTTGCCGGCATCCGCGACCAGCGCCTGGATCTGTTCCTGGGCTACTGGAACCCGCTGATGACCCAGACCATCACGCCGTTCGTCGACGCCAAGCAAGTCAAGGTGCTCGATAAACCCAGCCTGGAAGACGCCCGCGCCACTCTCGCCGTACCGACTTACCTGGCGGACAAGGGCCTGAAGACCTTTGCCGATATCGCCCGGTTCGAAAAAGAGCTGGGCGGCAAGATCTATGGCATCGAGCCGGGCTCGGGCGCCAATACCCAGATCAAGGCGATGATCGCCAAGAACCAGTTCGGCCTGGGCAAATTCCAACTGGTTGAATCCAGTGAAGCGGCCATGCTCTCTGCCGTCGACCGTGCAGTACGCCGCAAGGAAGCCGTGGTGTTCTTCGGCTGGGCGCCGCACCCGATGAACGTCAACGTCGCCATGACTTACCTCACCGGCAGCGACGACGCCCTGGGCCCGAACGAAGGCATGGCCACTGTGTGGACAGTCACCGCGCCGGCCTACGCAGAGCAATGCCCCAACGTGCACACACTGCTGACCAACCTGACCTTCACCGCCGCCGACGAGAGCCGGATGATGCAGCCTTTGCTGGATCACAAAGACCCTATCGAGTCGGCCAGGCAGTGGCTCAAGGATCACCCGCAAGACCAGGCGCGTTGGCTGGACGGCGTGACCACTTTCGATGGCAAGCCGGCTGCGGCCAACCTTCAACTGACCCGTCAATAACCTTTTCCAGAACACCGCTTCGCGGCCCCGACCGGCTGCGAATGGCACCCCCACGCCTGTAAGGAACCTGCCCCATGAACCATGACGTCATCATCACCTGCGCACTCACCGGTGCTGGCGACACGACCGCCAGAAGCCCGCATGTGCCGGTCACTCCCAAACAAATCGCGGCCGCCGCCGTGGAAGCCGCCAAGGCCGGCGCGACCGTGGTGCACTGCCATGTGCGTGACCCGCATACCGGCACGTTCAGCCGCGACGTGGCGCTGTACCGTGAAGTGATGGAGCGCATTCGCGAGGCCGACATCGACATCATCGTCAACCTCACCGCCGGCATGGGCGGCGACCTGGAGATCGGTGGCGGCGAGACCCCTATGGAGTTCGGCCCCAACACCGACCTGGTCGGCCCGCTGACCCGCCTGGCGCATGTCGAAGCATTGCTGCCGGAAATCTGCACGCTGGACTGCGGCACGCTGAATTTTGGCGATGGCGACACCATTTACGTGTCCACCCCCGCGCAACTGCGGGCGGGCGCCAAGCGTATCCAAGAACTGGGCGTGAAGGCCGAGCTGGAAATTTTCGACACCGGCCACCTGTGGTTCGCCAAGCAGATGATCAAGGAAGGTTTGCTCGACGACCCACTGTTTCAGCTGTGCCTGGGCATCCCGTGGGGCGCGCCGGCCGACACCACCACCATGAAAGCCATGGTCGACAACCTGCCCGCCGACGCGGTATGGGCCGGCTTCGGCATTGGCCGCATGCAGATGCCGATGGCCGCCCAGGCGGTGTTGCTGGGCGGCAACGTGCGGGTCGGCCTGGAAGACAACCTGTGGCTGGACAAGGGCGTGCTCGCCACCAATGGCCAACTGGTTGAACGCGCCAGCGAAATCCTCAGCCGCCTGGGCGCACGGGTCATGACCCCGGCCGAGGGCCGTATCAAGATGGGCCTGACCAAGCGCGGATAAACAATGTGGGAGGGGGCTTGCCCCCTCCCACAGGGGATCACCAAACTCTTTAGGAATGCACCCATGCGCTTTATCACGGAAATCAAAACCTTCGCCGCCCTGGGCAGCGGTGTTATCGGCAGCGGCTGGGTATCCCGCGCCCTCGCCCACGGCCTGGATGTCGTGGCCTGGGACCCGGCGCCCGGTGCCGAAGCGGCGTTGCGCAAACGCGTCGCCAATGCCTGGAGCGCCCTGGAGAAACAAGGCCTGGCCCCGGGCGCTTCCCAGGACCGCCTGCGCTTTGTCGCCACCATCGAAGAGTGCGTGAAAGACGCTGACTTCATCCAGGAAAGTGCCCCTGAACGCCTGGCGTTGAAACTGCAATTGCACAGCCAGATCAGCGCAGCAGCCAAGCCGGATGCGTTGATTGGGTCGAGTACGTCAGGGCTGTTGCCAAGCGAATTCTATGCAAGCTCGACCCACCCCGAGCGCTGCGTGGTCGGCCACCCGTTCAACCCGGTGTACCTGCTGCCCCTGGTGGAAGTGGTGGGCGGCAAGCGCACCGCGCCCGAGGCGATCCAGGCCGCGATCAAGGTGTATGAATCCCTCGGCATGCGCCCACTGCACGTGCGCAAGGAAGTGCCTGGGTTTATCGCTGACCGACTCCTGGAAGCGCTGTGGCGCGAGGCGCTGCATCTGGTCAACGATGGCGTGGCGACCACGGGTGAAATCGACGATGCGATTCGTTTTGGCGCCGGCCTGCGCTGGTCGTTCATGGGCACCTTCCTCACCTACACACTGGCGGGAGGCGACGCGGGCATGCGCCACTTCATGGCGCAGTTCGGTCCGGCATTGCAGTTGCCGTGGACGTATCTTCCAGCGCCCGAATTGACCGACACGTTGATTGACGATGTGGTGGCCGGCACAAGCAACCAACTGGGTAGCCACAGCATTTCGGCGCTGGAGCGCTATCGTGATGATTGCCTGCTGGCGGTGCTGGAGGCGGTGAAAACCACCAAGGCCAGGCACGGCATGACCTTCGCCGAATAACAAAATGTGGGAGGGGGCTTGCCCCCGATAGCGGTGGGTCAGCCAGCCCATCTGCCACTGACGAACCGCCATCGGGGGCAAGCCCCCTCCCACATTCTTTACCGAGTACTGCCCCATGCCCGCATTAAAAACCTACACAACTAGAATCCAGCCCGACTGGGTGGACTACAACGGCCACCTGCGCGATGCGTTCTATTTGCTGATCTTCAGCTACGCCACCGATGCGCTGATGGACAAACTGGGTCTCGATAGCGACAACCGCGAAGCCAGCGGCCACTCGCTGTTCACGCTGGAGCTGCATTTGAACTACCTGCACGAGGTGAAGCTGGGGGCCGAGGTCGAGGTTCGCACCCAACTGATCGCCTTTGATGCCAAGCGCCTGCACCTCTATCACAGCCTGCATCTGCTGGGTGATGAAAAGGAGCTGGCCGGCAACGAACAGATGCTGCTGCATGTCGACCTGGCCGGTCCGCAGGCAACGCCGTTCACTGAGGCCACGCTGCACAAGCTCACCGCAATCAGCGCTGCACAGGCCGAGCTGCCACGGCCCGCCCTGCTCGGCCGGGTCATCGGTCTGCCAGCAAAAAAAGCCCCGATCCAGCCGTGACTGGATCGGGGCAGAGGTGCCTTGTGTGAGCCGTGCATCCCGAGGGTGACCAAACCGTCAAGCTGCGTGCCTGGCGCCAGTGTGCCTATTACTTGCACGGCCGAGTGACCCGAAAACGACCTGTTCATAGCCATCCGAGCCATTGCTCGATTCTGCGCTTGCCCACCGGCCGGGGGCCTACCAGAATCCAGCTCAATCACCGTTCCCTACACCAGGAAAAACGTCATGATGCACGCGGATTTGATTGACCAGGATGACCTGCTGGGCCAGCTGCGCTCGTTGGGTTTTGAAGTGTCCAGCGGTGCCACTGCCGAGCAGGCATGCGAGTGTGCGGTACGCGGTTTGAGCGAAGCGCGGGCCAAGGCGCTCAAAGGCATGGTGGAACAGATGTACACCGGCAAGGCGACGATTTTGCCGGCGGTGCGGCAGGCAATCGATAAGCAGTTGTTGCCGGCTTTGATGCAGTTCAAGCAGAACTCCGGCGCCTGATAGATCGCTATCGGGGGCAAGCCCCCTCCCACCTTTTGAACTGTGAATACGGTCAAATGTGGGAGGGGGCTTGCCCCCGATGCAGGCAACTCGGTTTAAAGCCGTACACTCGCGAAAGTCGACTCGTTCCTGGCCTGGCTCAGCGCCGACATCGGCCCCGACAGCGGTGACAGCACCAGTGCCTGCGGAATAGGCATCATCGCCACTTGCTGGGTGGTGTTGGAGCCTACGCGCTCGTCCCGTGGCGGAATGCCGAAGTATTCGCGGTAGCACTTGGAAAAATGCGGCGTGGACACAAAGCCGCACACCGACGCCACTTCGATGATCGACATCGGCGTCTGCTTGAGCAACTGCCGCGCACGGATCAAGCGCAGCTTGAGGTAATAGCGCGAGGGCGAACAGTGCAGGTATTTCTGGAACAGCCGCTCCAGCTGGCGACGCGACACAGCGACGTACACCGCCAGTTCGTCCAGGTCGATGGGCTCTTCCAGATTGGCCTCCATCAGCGCAACGATTTCCTGCAGCTTGGGCTGGTTGGTGCCGAGCATGTGCTTGAGCGGCACGCGCTGGTGATCCTGTTCGTTGCGGATGCGTTCGTACACAAACATCTCGGAGATGGCGGCCGACAGTTCACGGCCGTGGTCGCGGCTGATCAGGTGCAGCATCATGTCCAACGGCGCGGTGCCGCCGGAGCTGGTGAAGCGGTTGCGGTCGAGGGTGAACAGGCGGGTGCTCATGGCCACGCGGGGGAAGGCTTCCTGCATCGATGCCAGGCATTCCCAGTGCACGCTGCAATCGAAACCGTCAAGCAGACCCGCGCAGGCCAGGGCCCAACTGCCGGTGCACACCGCACCGAGACGACGGGATTGACGCGCCTGGCTTTGCAGCCACGACACGTGTTCGCGGGTGACGGTGCGCTGGATGCCCACGCCACCGCACACGATGACAGTGTCCAGGACCGGGGCCTTGTGCATGGCGGCATCGGGCGTGATCTGCAGACCGTCGCTGGCCCACACCTGGTTGCCGTCGACACTCAGGGTTGTCCAGCGATACAACTCGCGACCGGACAGCTGATTGGCCATGCGCAGGGGTTCCACGGCCGACGCCAGGGAAATCAGCGTGAAATTGTCCAGCAGCAAAAAGCCGATGGATTGAGGCGCACGGTTCTGGGGTTGAGCCCCGGAGTTGGACGACGTCATCACAGTATCTCCTCACACAAAGCAGGTGATGGCCTCAGGCGAGGCTCTTGTTATTGCGCTCCCCCCTTGCAAGGGAGAGAGGCTTTGAATTGATAGAGCAAATGCCATGCCTAAAATTGAATGGCCATTCAACAAATCCTGAAAACGACCTGTTGATGCGTCTATATGAGCCCGCGCATTAAACGCGGGATATAACGCACGGGGATGGGTGTTCAAGGGCTGTGAGCAGAACGGTAGCACTTGTGGGAAGGCGCTTTGCGGGTGTAGGAGGAGTCTGTCACCCAAAGCGCGGGGGACGGCTGGCGGTGGGGTAAATCGTTCGCAGGCTACTTATCTATTTGCGACGCGCTAAAAGGTGGCGGTTTTCGTTGGGGTGTTCACTTTGTGAGCAATATTGAGCGGACTACCGCTATCGGGGGCAAGCCCCCTCCCACAGGGCAACGCATTTCAAATGTGGGAGGGGGCTCGCCCCCGATAGCAGGCGACGCGGTCTCAGCACTCGACAGCACTGACCGCCAACCCGCCCCGCGAGGTCTCTTTGTACTTGTCATGCATATCCGCCCCGGTATCACGCATGGTGCGGATCACCCGGTCCAGGGAGATAAAGTGCTGGCCGTCGCCGCGCAAGGCCATCTGCGCCGCATTGATCGCCTTCACCGCCGCAATCGCGTTGCGCTCGATGCACGGCACTTGCACCAGGCCGCCCACCGGGTCGCAGGTCAGGCCCAGGTTATGTTCCAGGCCGATTTCCGCGGCGTTGCACAGTTGCTCCGGTGTGGCGCCGAGAATTTCGGCCAGGCCCGCTGCGGCCATGGCGCAGGCGGAACCCACTTCGCCCTGGCAGCCGACTTCGGCACCGGAGATCGAGGCGTTCTTCTTGCACAGAATGCCCACTGCCGCCGCGCCGAGCAGGTAGTCGACCACGTTGGCCTCAGTCACTTCCTCACTGAACTTCATGAAATAGTGCAGCACGGCCGGAATGATCCCCGCTGCGCCATTGGTGGGTGCGGTGACCATGCGCCCACCGGCGGCATTTTCTTCGTTGACCGCCAGGGCGAACAGGTTGACCCACTCCATGGCACTCAAGGTCGAACCGATCACATTCGGCTTGCCCAGCTCCTGCAGGCTGCGGTGCAACTTGGCAGCGCGACGGCGCACATTGAGACCGCCGGGCAGGATGCCCTCGTGCTTGAGACCCTGCTCCACACAGTCCTGCATGGCGCGCCAGAGTTTCATCAGGCCGCTGCGGATTTCTTCTTCGCAGCGCCAGACCTTCTCGTTCGCCAACATCAACTCCGCGACCCGCAGGTTGTGGATCTTGCACAGCTGCAACAGCTCTGCGGCGCTGGAAAAATCATAGGGCAGCTCGGTGCTGTCCATGTCGGCCACACCGCTGCGGGCCTGGGCTTCATCCACCACAAAACCGCCGCCTACCGAGTAGTAGGTGTCGCGGTGCAACTCGCCGTCATCCCCCCACACCACCAGGGTCATGGCGTTGGGATGGAACGGCAGGTTTTCGTCGAGCAGGCGCATGTCCCGCGACCATACGAACGGCACCGGCAAACGGCCGTCGAGCAGCAAGGTGTCGGTTTCGCGCAGCGTGTGAATGCGCACGCCGATCTGCGACGGGTCGATCGCGTCCGGCCACTCGCCCATCAGGCCCATGATGGTGGCGGTGTCGCTGCCATGGCCGATGCCGGTGGCCGACAAGGAGCCGTACAGCTGAACTTCGACCCGCCTGACCTGTTCCAACAGGTCGCGTTCACGCAATGCTTGAACGAACAACGCCGCGGCGCGCATGGGGCCGACGGTGTGAGAACTCGAAGGCCCGATGCCGATCTTGAACAGGTCGAAAACGCTGATAGCCATTAACGTGGAACTCCTCGATAAGCACGGGCCGGGCTTGAACGAGGTGCTACGCTCAGATCGCCCAGATGGCGGCATCATCAAGCTTTTGTTGCCGCTCACGGCGTCTCACACCGACGCACCCATGCTCACCAGCGTCGCTCGCGTGTAATGGCCTGTTTTGGGCGTTTTTTGCGGTGCAGAAGGGTAAAAACAGCGGTTTTACCTTTGGAAAAATCTGTAAGCGACGTCACCGACACTGGATGCGACCCTCCCTGTACTGGATACGACGCCCCCTGTAGGCGTCAGATTTTCACTGGTACATGATCAGTCTCGACTCGTTTGCAAGGCACCGTGCCAGAGCTGCCCGACGCACACTCCAATAGCAGCACTTATAAAGCGCGGCGAATGCCGCCAGAAAAAACACAGGAGTCTACCCCGATGAAAGGTTCACCCTCGTTGTTGTTGGCCGCCATGCTGAGTCTGCCGGTCATGGCGCACGCCGCAGAACCGGAACAGTGCAAGACCGTCAACTTCTCCGATGTCGGCTGGACCGACATCACCGTCACCACCGCGACCACCAGCGAAATCCTCAAGGGCCTGGGCTACAAGCCACGCACCACGATGATTTCGGTCCCAGTGACCTACAAGTCCCTGGCCGACGGCAAGAACATGGACATCTTCCTCGGCAACTGGATGCCGACCATGGAAAACGACATCAAGCAGTACCGCGAAGCCGGCACCGTGGAAACCGTACGCGCCAACCTGGAGAACGCCAAGTACACCCTGGCGGTGCCCGAGGCGCTGTATGACAAGGGCCTGAAAGACTTCGCCGATATCGCCAAATTCAAGGACGAGCTGGGCGGCAAGATCTACGGCATCGAGCCGGGCAACGACGGCAACCGCACCATCCAGACGTTGATCGACAAAGACGCCTTCGGCCTCAAGACCGCCGGTTTCAAAGTGGTCGAATCCAGTGAAGCCGGGATGCTCTCCCAGGTTGAACGCGCCTCCAAGCGCAACCAGGCCATCGTGTTCCTCGGCTGGGAACCGCACCCGATGAACACTCGCTTCAAGATGAAGTACCTGACCGGGGGTGACGATTCGTTCGGCCCCAACTACGGCCAGGCCACCATCTACACCAACACCCGCAAGGGCTACACCCAGGAATGCAGCAACGTTGGCCAGTTGCTGAAAAACCTGGTGTTCACGCTGGACATGGAAAGCACCCTGATGGGTAACGTCCTGGACGACAAGATGAAGGCCGACGCCGCCGCCAGGGCCTGGCTGCAGAAGAACCCGCAAGTGCTCGACACCTGGCTGGCCGGTGTCACCACGGTCGATGGCAAACCAGGACTCGACGCCGTCAAGGCTTACCTCGCCAAATAGCACCCGCTGACCCCGGGGCGGTGCGCTGCCCCGGGATGTTTCCCTCTTCGCATGTGGACATTCACTACCATGCTGACTGAACAGAAAATCCCACTAGGCCAGTACATCGCTGCCTTCGTCGACTGGTTGACCCAACACGGTGCCAACTACTTCGACGCAATCGCATCGACACTGGAAACGATGATCCACGGCGTGACGTTTGCGCTGACCTGGTTCAATCCGCTGGCATTGATCGGTCTGATTGCGCTGCTGGCTCACTTTATTCAACGCAAATGGGGCCTGACGGTGTTTGTCATCGCCTCCTTCCTGCTGATCCTCAACCTGGGGTACTGGCAGGAAACCATGGAAACCCTCGCCCAGGTGCTGTTCGCCACCCTGGTCTGCGTGGTCATCGGCGTGCCGCTGGGCATTGTTGCCGCGCACAAGCCGATGTTCTACACCATGATGCGGCCGGTACTCGATCTGATGCAGACCGTGCCGACCTTCGTCTACCTCATCCCTACCCTGACCCTCTTCGGGCTGGGTGTGGTGCCCGGGCTGATTTCCACGGTGGTGTTCGCGATTGCCGCGCCGATCCGCCTGACCTACCTGGGTATCCGCGACGTACCGCAGGAGTTGATGGACGCCGGCAAGGCCTTCGGCTGCTCGCGCCGCCAGTTGCTCTCGCGCATTGAACTGCCCCACGCCATGCCGAGCATTGCCGCCGGCATTACCCAATGCATCATGCTGTCGTTGTCGATGGTGGTGATCGCGGCGCTGGTGGGTGCCGACGGCCTCGGCAAGCCGGTGGTCAACGCACTGAACACGGCCGATATCGCCCTGGGTTTTGAAGCGGGCCTGGCAATCGTGTTGCTGGCCATCATGCTCGACCGTATCTGCAAACAACCCGACGCCAAAGTAGGGGGTGATGCATGAGCATTATCCGATTCGACAAAGTCGACGTGATCTTCTCCAAAGACCCACGCGAAGCGCTCAAGCTGCTGGACCAGGGCATGAGCCGTAACGAAATCCTGAAAAAGACCGGGCAGATTGTCGGCGTTGAAAACGCCAGCCTGGATATCGAGAAAGGCGAGATCTGTGTACTGATGGGCCTGTCGGGCTCCGGCAAATCGAGCCTGCTGCGCTGCATCAACGGCCTCAACACGGTCAGCCGTGGCCAACTGTTTGTGGAGCATGAAGGTCGCCAGATCGACATCGCCTCCTGCACGCCGGCCGAGCTGAAAATGATGCGCACCAAACGCATCGCCATGGTGTTCCAGAAGTTCGCCCTGATGCCCTGGCTGACGGTGCGCGAGAACATCAGCTTCGGCCTGGAAATGCAGGGCCGCCCGGAAAAGGAGCGGCGCACGCTGGTCGATGAAAAACTCGAACTGGTGGGCCTGACCCAATGGCGCAACAAGAAGCCGGACGAGCTGTCCGGCGGCATGCAACAGCGCGTCGGCCTGGCCCGTGCGTTGGCGATGGACGCCGATATCCTGCTGATGGACGAACCCTTCTCCGCCCTCGATCCTTTGATTCGCCAAGGCCTGCAGGATGAACTGCTGGAACTGCAGCGCAAGCTGAGCAAGACCATCGTGTTCGTCAGCCACGACCTCGACGAAGCCCTCAAGCTGGGCAGCCGCATCGCGATCATGAAAGACGGCAAGATCATCCAGTACAGCGTGCCCGAAGAGATCGTGCTGAACCCGGCGGATGACTATGTGCGTACCTTCGTTGCCCACACCAACCCGCTGAACGTGCTGTGCGGCCGCAGCCTGATGCGCACTGTGGATAACTGCACCCACGTCAACGGCTCGATCAGCCTGGACCCGGGCGGTGACTCGTGGCTTGACCTGACTGAGGGCAACGTCATCAAGGGCGCTCGCCAGAATGGCACGCCGTTGAACCTGCAGAACTGGGCGCCGGGGCAACCGGTGGAAGGTTTGGGCCGGGTGCCGACGTTGGTGGACTCGAATATCGGCATGCGTGATGCACTGCAGATTCGCTATCACACGGGGAATAAGTTGGTGTTGCAGGACAATGACAAGGTGGTGGGGATTCTGGGGGACAGTGAGTTGTATCACGCGCTCTTAGGCAAAAACCTGGGTTAAGCCACACCGCAAAGCAAATGTGGGAGCGGGCTTGCTCGCGAATGCGGTGTGTCAGTCAGCACATCTGCCACTGATACACCGCATTCGCGAGCAAGCCCGCTCCCACATTTTGATCTATGTACGACATAAGAAAGCGGTGCCAGTGAGGGCGCCGCTCGTTTCAACGATCAGCTATAGACCCGGCCAAGGAGCTGCCGATGGCTTTCAAACTGATCGAGCACATCCCGGGTGATCTGCTCCTGGGTGAAGCCCATCAGGTCGTATTCCTGAGGCCCGTTGTGCAGGTAGACCTCGGCACGGTAGTAACGCGTGCGTTCTTCTTCAGGCAGATCATTGGGCGCCGAAGAATATGCATCCAGGCTGACTTCGTAGACAAACGGGTTGCCCTCCTCCATCTCGATCCGCACACCGATGCAGCGCTTGGATTTGCCCAGCAGCGTCTGCACTTCCAGCCCCTGCTCACGCAACGCCGTCGCGGCCTCTTCCAGTGCCGGCGTTACGTGCTTGTCCATGAAGCGTTGCACGGTGCCCTGGCTCGGTTGCAGGTCCAACGCGGTCAAACGCTCGCTGAAGCCGCGACGCCCGCGTTCAGCCAGTTGCGCCTGCTCCTGTTCGATCGCCACGTCCTGGCGCATGGCCTTGTGCAAACCGAACATAAAGAAGATCAGCACCACCGAGAACGGCAGCCCCGCCAGCACCACCATGGTCTGCATGGCTTCGAAGTTGCCGGCGAACAGCAGGCCGATGGTCACCAGGGTGATCACCGCCGACCAGAAGATGCGCAGCCAGTGCGGCGCATCTTCATCCACGTTGCCGCCGGTGCACGACAGGTTGGCCATCATCACCGCGCCGGAATCCGCCGGCGTCAGGAACAGCACGAAGCCCACGAAGATCGATACCCCGATGACGATCTTCGACGCCGGGTAATGCTCAAGCAACTGGTAGATCGCCATGGACGGCTGCTCCAGCGCGGTCTTGCCCAGCTCCACCGCGCCATGGTTCAGCACCAGGTCCAACGCCGAGTTGCCGAAGATCGACAACCACGCCAGGGTGAAGCCCAGCGGGATCAGCAGCACGCCGGCCACCAGTTCACGCACGGTCCGCCCACGGGAAATACGCGCAATGAACATGCCCACGAAGGGTGCCCAGGAAATCCACCAGGCCCAGTAGAACAGGGTCCACAGGCCCATCCAGCGCTCGGTCTTGGCACCGTCGCCTTCATACACATACAGGTCGAAGGTCTTGAGCACGATACCGTTGAGGTAATCACCGGTGTTCTGCACCAGGCCGTTGAGCAAGTGCAGGGTGGGGCCGAACAGCAGCACGAAGATCAGCAACCCACTGAACAAGACGATGTTGAGGTTGGACAGGCGACGAATGCCGTTCTCCACGCCCGACACCGCAGCGATGGTCGCCACGGTGCTCATCACGATGATCACGATCAACAGGTTGGTGTTGCTGTGCGCCATGCCGAACAGGTTTTCCAGCCCCGACGACACCTGCATCGAGCCAATCCCCAGGTTGGTCACCAGGCCGAGCAAGGTCACGAACATGCCGAAACCGTCCACCGCGTGGCCGGCCGCGCCTTTTACCCAGCGCTCGCCCACCAGCGGGTACAGCGCCGAACGCAAGGCCAGCGGCTGATTATGGCGGTACGCGAAGTACGCCACGGCCAGGCCGACCAGCGCATAGATCGCCCAGCCATGCAGGCCCCAGTGCAGGAAGGTCAGTTGCAAGGCCTGACGTGCCGCGCCATTGCTGGCGGCCGCGCCTTCGGGCGGGTTGAAGTAATGATCCAGGGGCTCGGAGGCGCCGAAGTACAGCAGCGAAATGCCGATGCCCGACGAGAACAGCATCCCGGCCCAGGCGCCGTAGCTGAAGTCCGGCGTGTCGTCCTTGCTGCCCAGTTTCAACTTGCCATAGGACGAAAACGCCAGACCGACCACAAACACCAGGTAGGCGGCGATGACCACCATGTAGTACCAGCCGAAGCTTTTCGACAGCCAGGCCTGGGCGACGCCGAGCATGCGCCCGGCCTCCTGCGGAGCGATGATCAGAATGGCGGTCAACAACAGAATCAGCGCGGTGGAGGTGTAAAACACCCAACCGTTGACCCGCACCTTTTGCGGCGGGGTCTTTATAAGAGAGGCAGAACTCATGGCGCAGATGCTCCGGGCAGTGCGAGAGAGAAACACAAGGCAACGGTTATCCCGGAACATCGATTTTTCGGCAGTCGACGGACGGGTGTTATAAAGACATCCCGAAAATCCCGAACCCCGCCAAAGCGGGGCCCAGGCCCTGATACGGCCTGTTTCAGGGGTTTTAGCAGGTGTCAGAGGTCGCGGCTCCCAGGTAGGAAATATCTGTAGGCAGCGACCATTTGTCGCAGAGCTTATTCTTTGTTGATTGAACGTTCAATCAAAACAAAATAGACTGGCCCTCAAGCCGACGGACGTGGATCGCCTGTCGGCAGGCCAAAGGAGAGGTGCTACATGCCCAAGGTCGGTATGCAACCCATACGCCGCCAGCAGTTGATCGAAGCCACGCTGACGGCGATCGATCAGGTCGGAATGGGCGATGCGAGCATTGCGCTGATCGCCCGTTTGGCCGGCGTCTCGAACGGCATCATCAGTCACTACTTTCAGGACAAGAACGGCCTGATCGCCGCAACGATGCGGTACTTGATGAATGTGCTGATCGAGAACGTCCACGAACGCAGGCTTGCGTTGAAGGACGACAGCCCACGGGCGCACCTTCGGGTGATCATCGAGGGCAACTTCGACGCCAGCCAGGTCAACGGACCGGCAATGAAAACCTGGCTGGCCTTCTGGGCCACCAGCATGCATCACCCGTCATTGCACAGGTTGCAGCGGATCAACGATCAACGTCTGTATTCCAACCTGTGCTGCCAGTTCCGCCGAGTGCTGCCGCTGCCGCACGCACGCAAAGCAGCCAGAGGCCTGGCAGCCCTGATCGACGGTTTGTGGTTGCGCGGTGCCCTGTCGGGAGACGCTTTCGACACGGAACAGGCGCAGCGGATCGCTTACGAATACATGGATTTCCAATTGGCCAAGCAGGTGAGTTAGAGCACACATAACCGCTCAACCCCTGAACTGCTGCCGCAGAGTGTTGCCACAACCATATGGCTCACTTTTCGGCGGTTAACGCCAACCACTTATGCACTTGCGAGGACTTTATGGCCCGTTTCGAACTGCAAAAACTCTACATTGACGGCGGTTACAGCGACGCTGGCAGCGATGCCACCTTCGAAGCCATCAACCCGGCTAACGGTGAAGTTCTCGCCCAAGTGCAACGCGCCACGTTCGATGACGTTGAACGTGCCGTGGTCAGCGCCGAAAAAGGCCAGAAGATCTGGGCTGCGATGACCGCCATGGAGCGTTCGCGCATCCTGCGCCGCGCCGTCGACATCCTGCGCGAGCGCAACGATGAGCTGGCCGCCCTGGAAACCCTGGACACCGGCAAATCCTTCTCCGAAACCAAGTACGTCGACATCGTCACCGGCGCCGACGTGCTGGAATACTACGCAGGCCTGGTGCCGGCCATCGAAGGCGAGCAGATTCCGCTGCGCGATACCTCCTTCGTCTACACCCGCCGCGAGCCGCTGGGTGTGGTCGCCGGTATCGGCGCGTGGAACTACCCGATCCAGATCGCCCTGTGGAAATCCGCACCGGCCCTGGCCGCCGGTAACGCGATGATCTTCAAGCCCAGCGAAGTCACCTCGCTGACCACCCTGAAACTGGCCGAGATCTACACCGAAGCCGGCGTCCCGGCCGGTGTGTTCAACGTACTGACCGGCAGCGGCCGTGAAGTCGGCACCTGGCTGACCGAGCACCCGCGCATCGAGAAAGTCTCGTTCACCGGCGGCACCGACACCGGCAAGAAAGTCATGGCCAGCGCTTCGAGCTCCTCGCTCAAGGAAGTGACCATGGAACTGGGCGGCAAGTCCCCGCTGATCGTGTTCGAAGACGCCGACCTGGATCGTGCCGCCGACATCGCGATGATGGCCAACTTCTACAGCTCCGGCCAGGTCTGCACCAACGGCACTCGCGTGTTCGTGCCCAAGCACCTGCAAGCGGCGTTCGAAGCCAAGATTCTTGAACGTGTTGCGCGCATCCGTGTGGGCGACCCGCAGGACGACAACACCAACTTCGGCCCGCTGGTCAGCTTCGCCCACATGGAAAGCGTGCTGGGCTACATCGCCAAGGGCAAAGAGCAAGGCGCACGCCTGCTGTGCGGCGGCGATCGCCTGACCGACGGCGACCTGGCCAAAGGCGCTTTCGTGGCCCCGACGGTGTTCACCGACTGCACCGATGACATGACCATCGTGCGTGAAGAAATCTTTGGCCCGGTGATGAGCATCCTCACCTATGAAACCGAAGAAGAAGTGATCCGTCGCGCCAACGACACCGACTTCGGCCTGGCAGCCGGCCTGGTTACCAAGGACCTGAACCGCGCCCACCGCGTGATTCATCAACTGGAAGCGGGTATCTGCTGGATCAACGCCTGGGGCGAGTCCGACGCCAAGATGCCGGTCGGCGGCTACAAGCAATCGGGCGTGGGCCGTGAGAACGGGATCAGCTCGCTGAACAACTTCACGCGCATCAAGTCCGTGCAAGTCGAACTGGGTGAGTACGCATCAGTCTTCTGATGAGCCTTTAGCGGCAAGCTTCAAGCTGCAAGTAAAAGCAGTTGGCGTTTGCCGCATCTCTCATCCACACCGCTCGCTGCTTTTTCTTGCAGCTTGAAGCTTGGAGCGTGCAGCTCCCCCGGAGTACAGATGACTCAAGAATACGACTACATCATTGTTGGCGCAGGATCAGCAGGCAACACCCTTGCCACCCGTCTGACCGAAGACGAAGGCGTCACCGTCCTGCTGCTGGAAGCCGGTGGCCCGGACTACCGCCTCGACTTCCGTACCCAGATGCCGGCCGCCCTGGCCTTCCCGCTGCAAGGCCGCCGCTACAACTGGGCCTACGAGACCGATCCAGAGCCACACATGGACGGTCGCCGCATGGAGTGCGGTCGCGGCAAGGGCCTGGGGGGTTCTTCCCTGATCAACGGCATGTGCTACATCCGTGGTAACGCCATGGACTACGACAACTGGTCGAAACTGCCAGGTCTGGAAGACTGGACGTACCTGGACTGCCTGCCGTATTTCCGCAAGGCCGAAACCCGCGACATCGGCCCCAACGACTACCACGGCGGCGACGGCCCGGTCAGCGTGACCACGCCCAAAGCCGGCAACAACCCGCTGTTCCACGCGATGGTTGAGGCTGGCGTACAAGCCGGTTACCCGCGTACCGAAGACTTGAACGGCTACCAGCAGGAAGGCTTCGGCCCGATGGACCGTACCGTCACGCCCAATGGCCGTCGCGCCAGCACCGCGCGCGGTTACCTGGACACGGCTAAAAAGCGTTCGACCCTGACCATCGTCACCCACGCCCTCACCGACAAAGTGCTGTTTGAAGGCAAGCGTGCGGTCGGCGTGCGTTACCTGATCGGCGCCGCTGAAGAGCGTGTTGAAGCCCGTGCACGTAAAGAAGTACTGGTGTGCAGCGGCGCAATCGCGTCGCCGCAACTGCTGCAACGCTCCGGCGTCGGCCCGGCCAGGCTGCTGGAAAGCCTCGACATCCCGGTGGTCCATGACCTGCCAGGCGTCGGCGAAAACCTGCAGGATCACCTTGAGCTGTACCTGCAATACGCCTGCACCCAGCCGGTGTCGCTGTACCCCTCGCTGCTCTGGTACAACCAGCCGGCCATTGGTGCCGAGTGGCTGTTCAACGGCACCGGTATCGGCGCCAGCAACCAGTTCGAGGCCGGCGGTTTTATCCGTTCGCGCCCGGAATTCGAATGGCCGAACATCCAGTACCACTTTCTGCCGGTCGCCATTAACTACAACGGCAGCAACGGCGTGAAAGAGCACGGCTTCCAGGCGCACATGGGTTCCATGCGTTCGCCGAGCCGTGGCCGCGTGCACCTGAAGTCGAAGAACCCACGGGACTACCCGAGCATCCTCTTCAACTACATGGCCACCGAACAGGACTGGCAGGAATTCCGTGACGGCATCCGCCTGACCCGCGAAATCATGCAACAGCCGGCGCTGGACCCGTACCGTGGCCGCGAAATCAGCCCGGGTATCGACGTGCAAACCGATGAGCAACTGGACAAGTTCATCCGCGAGCACGCCGAGACCGCGTTCCACCCGTCCTGCTCGTGCAAGATGGGCACCGACGAGATGGCGGTAGTGGATAACGAAGGCCGTGTGCATGGCATGCAGGGCCTACGTGTGGTGGATGCGTCGATCATGCCGATCATCACCACCGGCAACCTGAACGCACCAACGATCATGATCGCCGAGAAAATCGCCGACAAGATCCGTGGCCGCCAGCCTCTGCCGCGCAGCACCGCCGACTACTACGTGGCCGGCGATGCGCCGGTGCGTAGCAAGCCGATGCGTGAAGTCGGGCCGACTGCGCAGTAACTGATACACCGCGGTGCCTGCATCGGGGGCAAGCCCCCTCCCACACTGACTGTATTCACACATTCAGATATGTAAATACAGTCAAATGTGGGAGGGGGCTTGCCCCCGATGAGCCCCGAACAAACAACACACAACCACCTCCCTTGATCAGCTCCCAGCCCCGGCCTACTCTGTTGGCCTGCCCGCGCTGAGCCGCCCACAAGGAAGGCCCCATGTTCGAACACCACGCCACGCTCAAGAAACACTTCAGTGCCCTGCGCACCAACGCCCAATTCTTCTCCCTGCGCTATGTCCGCGAATCCGGCCGGTACCTGTCGGTACGCAAGAACGTCGCCGAACCGCCCCACCTGAGCCATGACGAAGGCGCCATGCTCACCGTGCGCCTCAACGGCGTGGAAGCCTACGCCGCGACCAACGATATTTCCCTGGCCGGCCTGCAGGCGGCTCTCGAGCGCGCCGAACAGCAAGCCCGGCAGATCCTGCCCCACGCCCTGCTCGACCTGCGCGAGCAATCGGTCTCCAGTGACGTTGCCGACTACCTCTCGCCCGACTTCGACCGGCCCTTCCCCTCCCTGAGCGACTGCTACCAACTGCTCGGCGATGAGTCGGCTGCCGTGCCCAGGGATGAGCGCCTGGTGAGCTGGGACGTGAGTCTGGGCCAGACCACTGTCGAACAGATCTACCTCAACACGGCCGGCGCCCAATTGCGCCAGGCTCAGCGTTTTGTGTTCCCCGGCGTCAATGTCACCGCCTTCGATGGCAACGACAGCCAGACCCGCACCCTCGGCGGCAGCAACTTCGGCCAGCAAGGCGGATTTGACGTGATCAGCCGCTTCGGCCTGATCGGCGCCGCGCCGCGCGTGGCCGACGAGGCCCTGCAACTGCTGCTGGCACCGAACACGCCCCAGGGTCCGCGTGACCTGCTGCTGATGCCCGACCAGATGATCCTGCAGATCCACGAGTCCATCGGCCATCCGCTGGAGCTGGACCGCATCCTCGGCGACGAACGCAACTACGCCGGCACCAGCTTTGTGAAGGCCAGCGACTTCGGCCACCTGCAATACGGTTCACCGCTGCTCAACGTGACGTTCGACCCGGACATCCCCGAACAGCTTGCCAGCTACAGCCATGACGATGACGGCACCCGCGCCAGCAAGCAGTTCCTGATCCGCGAAGGGCTGCTGCTCAAGCCGCTGGGCGGCGCATTGTCGCAATTTCGCGCCAACCTGCCAGGCGTCGCCAACAGCCGCGCTTGCGGCTGGAACCGCCCGCCCATTGATCGCATGGCCAACTTGAATATCGAGCCCGGCGATAAAAACCTCGCGCAACTGGTGGGCGGTATTGAAAACGGCATCCTGATGAGCACCAACCGTTCGTGGTCCATCGACGATGCGCGCAACAAGTTCCAGTTCGGGTGTGAGTGGGGCCAGTTGATTGAAAACGGCGAACTCAAGGGTGTGGTGAAGAACCCCAACTACCGCGCCATTTCCGCACAGTTCTGGCGCAACCTCAGCGCGGTCGGCGATGCCAGCACCTTCAAGGTATTGGGCACGCCGAACTGCGGCAAGGGCGAGCCCAATCAGGTGATCCGTGTGGGCCATGCCTCACCGGCCTGTGTATTCAGTAACGTCGATGTATTCGGGGGAGACGCCTGATGAATAATTTCAAGGCACTGGTGGACTGGCTCAAGCAGGCCATCACCGACAAGGAGCAATTTCACCTCGGCTATGCGGATGAATCGTCAGCATTCGTGCGTTTCAACCACGCACAGGTGCGCCAGGCCGGCCAGGTGCAACAGGCCAGCCTGAACCTCAAGCTGATCAACGATGGTCGCCACGCCGACTTGGGCATCACCCTGTCCGGCGAACCGGATCTGGATCGCCAGCGACTGGCCGATGGCCTGCAGCAGCTGCGTGAAACCTTGCCGTTGCTGCCACCGGACCCGTATTTGTTGCTGAACCACAACGCCTGGCACAGCCACAACGAACAATTGCGGCCTCTGCCGGAGCTAGCCCAGGTGCTGCAAGACATCAGCCAGGCCGCCGAAGGTGTGGACCTGGTCGGGTTCTATGCCGCCGGTCCCATCACCCGTGGCTTCGCCAGCTCCGACGGCGCGTTCGGCTGGCACCAGGCCAATAGCTTCAACTTCGACTTCAGCCTGTTCCACGCCAATGGCGAAGCGGTCAAGGCCAGCTACGCCGGGCACACCTGGGACAGTACCGAGTTCGCCCGGCGCGTCCAACAGGCCCGCGACCAGCTCCATTTCCTGGGCCGACCGCTGCACCCCCTGGCGCCTGGACAGTACCGCGCCTACCTCGCTCCGGCGGCACTCGAAGAGATCATCAGCATCGTTACCTGGGGCGGTTTTTCCGCCCAGGCCATCGCCAGCAAAGGCAGCTCGTTGCAACGCCTGTATGCCGGCGAACAACACCTGAGCCCGCTGGTGACAGTCAGCGAGCAGATCAGCGGCTCACTGAGCCAGGCCTTTTCCCCGGAAGGCTACCCACGCAGCGATGTCAGGTTGATCAATACGGGCCGCGCCGACGGTCAACTGGTCAACTCGCGCAGCGCTGCCGAATATAGCCTCAGTGCCAACGGTGCCGGCAGCGACGAGTCCCCCAGCGCCCTGCAGATGGCCGCCGGTAACCTGGCACAGGCCGATATCCTCAAGCAATTGGGCACCGGGTTGTACATCAGCAACCTGTGGTACCTGAACTATTCCGACCTGCCGGCGGCGCGCCTGACCGGCATGACCCGCTTTGCCACGTTCTGGGTGGAAGACGGCGAGATCAAGGCACCGGTCAGCACCATGCGCTTTGATGACAGTGTGTACAGCCTGCTGGGCTCACAGCTTGAAGCGTTGACGGTTGAACGGGAACTGCTGCTGTCGGCCAGCACCTATGGGCAGCGCAATACATCCTCCAATTTGTTGCCCGGCGCTCTGGTCAAACGCCTGACCTTAACTCTTTAAACGTTTTCTCCTGCTCCGACCAGACACAGTGGCAGCTTCGGCTGCCATTGTTCATTCGCGATATCGGCCATCTTCGACAATACGCAAAAAACGCTTACGCAGAGAATTCTCCTACATCAAAAAAATTGAGGATTATCTCTTGTCACAGACATCCCACTAAACGACAGGAACGGAAAAGTCAGACATTGCCACTGACGGTAGTGCCCCTACAAAGAGCGGCTTACTTTCATACCGGGACAGTTGAAATGCATTCGATAAATTCACACGCTGGACATCATTCACCTATCGCGTTCGGCTACCAGCACAGGAACGCTGCGACAAAACCAACACACTCAAACGTTCACACTCCTCCACCTACGAAGTTGCACATCGCCAACGCCCAGACAAACAATACAGCGCGTATTGATTTTTTGTCCAACAAGGACAAAGGCGAACCGCCCCGCGATATTTGGACGGGATTTTATGCCTCTTATCATTGGGACCACCACGATGATTGGGCGGGGCCGATTAAAGCGGCCATGTCGGGGCTCGGCCAAAGCCCGCTGGGTATCTTTGATGAGGTGGCCCGAACTGAAAATGGATACAACATAACCATGAAGGACAACTTCAAACTTCATATCACCGATAAGGAACTGGCACTGGCCACTCACTATGCCAAGTTTTCCGGCACTGACGAAGGCATGCTAAAAGATGCACGCTTTCTATTCGCCGTCATGAATAAACGCCGTCACATTGATTATCACTATGACGTCCAACACATTGACTACTCCAATGACCTCAGAAAACGCAGCTTCAACGCGACGCTGCAAGCCTCTGATTACGGTATTCAGGGGCATCAAGCCTTGAAACTCCTGGGGCTTGGCACACAATTGAAACAGGTATGGTCTCAGGACGTTAAAAACGAAGTAGGCGTGCCGGCAACTAATCCCTTCCCCTACAGACGAGGCATGATAAGCGAAGGGTTTATGGACAGCTACGGCCAGAAGAAATCCGCTCCGAAATGGATAGAAAGCTTTATTGTCCTCAAGGAGCCGCATACCTCTATGCCTCCTCCGCTTGTGACCCCAAGCTCCCCACCGAAACCCCGCACCTTCACGCTTGAGCCCCTCCCCAACAGCAATCCTGAGGCACTTGGCGAACTCCCGGATCTGTCCAAAAAAAGAAATGGACAAAAACCGGATGACCCCATGTTGGGCTTCTATACGACAAGACCTTATATGTTTGAAGGTGAGACCTCAACTCACGCAGATGTCATAAAACTATTAATGAACACGTTCGGGCAAAGCCCTACCGATGTCTTTTCAAGCGTAAAACATGCAGACAATGTTTACGCCATCACCTTCAGAGACGGCGTTGAGGTAAAACTGTCGCGGGACGAACTTGAGCTGGCAGAAGATAACTCGCGATTCACGGGCAATGATGATGGGTTGCTCCAAGATGCAAATTTCATTTTTGCCGCGTACATTAAACGCCAACAACTTCAACCTCCAGAACCCGGCTTTGGCCTTAGTTTCGAGGCAGCGCTGGAACGCAACCTGACGGGCCGAACAGTAAAAAGCGTTTTGGAAGGTATGGGTGTCACCCACTCTATCAAATACGTAGAACGGGCCGGCGATGCCGATGGCATGGTATTGTTAAGTGCCGGTAATGCCGGCGGCCTATTCAAGGACGGCGCACTCGCCAAAGAAGGTCAATACCACTCGGAGGATGGCGCCACACAAAAACAAGGCTATCAACTCGTGTAACAACGACCCGGCATTGTTATAATCCTGCACCTCAAACGCACCACCGCCATAGTTTCTTCCCCATGATAATCACCTGATGAACGGCCTACCTATGCACATCGGAACAGCTCTATACCCTGCTGCAACTTTCTCCACACCTTATGATAATCACAGGATAAACGACCGCCATATAGAAAACGGTGTATTCAATCCCGGCTACACGGAAGGAAAACCGCCACCAAACGTGCGTTCCACTACTGTTTCGGGTATTCGACCGAAAAACATATGGAAGGATTTCTTTCAGGTGAGCGAAGGCAACTGCGTCACCGTTTCTGCAATCAAAGCGACGATGGCCAAATACGGCAATCACCCAGAAGGTATTTACAAGAAAATAATCCGATCAGATGAGGGATTCGACATCACCATGAGAGACGGCGTAAAGGTCTTCCTCACTCATGAAGAATTGGGGCAGGCCATGGACAGTGCAGGCTTCGCCGGCAAGGGTAAGGTCTTGCGACATGCCATTTTTTTGTATGCCGCCAGTGCAAAGCGAGCGCAAAACGAAAACAATGACGGCAGGGCCAAGCAAAGTTTTGAAGCCGCCATGCGTACATTAAATGACGGCGAGCATCCTGGCGAAGCACTCACCCGCCTGGGGCTAAAAAACCATATGCGCAGGGGGACTGTTGAGGAATTGAAAAACGGCGCGATAGGTACACTTGCCGATTCCGTCCATTCGGTCGCTGTCGTCGACGCTCATATAGACCTGTGGAGTATCAAAAGGGTGCTGGCTGGCTCAACATGGGAAAAAGCACCTGACGTATTGGTCCTGGATTGAACATCCGCTTTTTTCACACGTTGCCCCAAAAAAAGACGCTGCCAAAGCCAATGCCCCTGCTCCTTGGGGCATTGCGCTTTACCAACCAAGCTTTTCACCTCTTCCTGCCGCCAATACCCAACTGACCGTTTTGAATGCCCCGTTAGTTGTCGCGTGCAAAAAACCTCGTTATAAGGACTAATGGCATCCCGCCACCCCACCCGCGTGCCCGCACGTAATGCACGACCTTGCCAGGTAAACGGCAAGCTGGAGCGTTGACATGAACCATGGAAGTTTTGTCATTGAAAGGCCGTTCAAGCACTACAACGTTCACGTAGAGCAGCTCGGTAACAACCCGGAAAGAAAAACCGTGTTGATGGTCAACGGTGCACTGTCCACCACCCGCTCCTTTGCCCGCACCAGCAAATGCCTGGCCGAGCATTTCAATGTGCTGCTGTTCGACCTGCCTTTCTCCGGCTACTCGCGTGAATACAACACCGACCTGGAACTGGTGACCAAGGACGACGAAGTACAGATATTGCGGGCGCTGGTGGAGCGTTTTGCGGTCAACCATCTGGTCTCGGCCTCCTGGGGTGGCATCTCCACATTGCTGACCCTGGCGCATAACCCACCGTCCATCGAAAGCTCGGTGGTGATGGCCCTGGCGCCCAACCTCAACCAGGCGATGCTTGAGTATGTGGAGCGTGTACGCGTACTGATCGAGGCCGATGACAAATCCGCCGTGGGCCACCTGCTCAACGAGACAGTCGGCAAATACCTGTCGCCGCGCCTCAAGCGCAACAACCACCGCCACCTGTCGACCATGGCCACCACCGAATATCGCCAGGCGCGTTTTCATATCCACCAGGTCTTGGCACTGGGCGATGGCAACTATTTGCCCGCACTCCGGCAAATTGACACGCCGGTGCACTTTATCAACGGTACGCTGGACGAATACACCCCTGCCGCCGAAGCCCGGTTGTTCGGCGATTACGTGGGGCGTAGCAGTTTCGCCGTGGCCGAACACACCGGCCATTTGCTCGACCTGGAATCACGCGAGGCGGCGCTGGCGGTGCATCGTGCCTTGCTGGATTTTCTGGTGGGCGAGCACGCCGCGTTGTCGGATATAGACGAACCGCTAGTGGGAAAAACGGCGACGAATGGCGCATAATCGCCGACACATAGCCTGCTAACAAAAGGGTTCCCATGCCGAATCGTGCCCCTCTCGACGCCAAGACCGCCCGCTGGCTGCCCTGGGTGGTCGCGATTGCCTTCTTCATGCAGTCGCTGGACGGGACGATCCTCAACACGGCGCTGCCGGCCATGGCCCGGGACCTGGCGGAAAACCCGCTGCGCATGCAGGGCGTGGTGATTGCCTACATGCTCACCGTCGCCTTGCTGATCCCCGCATCGGGCTGGATCGCCGACCGCTTCGGCACCAAGAAAATCTTCTTTGGCGCGATCCTGCTGTTCAGCATCGGCTCATTGTTGTGCGCCTTGTCCAGCAGCTTGAGCATGCTGGTGGGTGCACGGGTGATCCAGGGCCTGGGGGGTGCGCTGATGCTGCCGGTCGGGCGCCTGGTGGTACTGCGCGCCTATCCGCGTTCCGAGCTGGTGCGCATCATGGGTTTCATTACCATCCCCGGACTGCTCGGCCCGCTGCTCGGCCCGACCCTGGGCGGCTGGATGGTGCAATACCTGACCTGGCACTGGATCTTCCTGATCAACCTGCCGGTGGGCATGATCGGCTGCTACGCGGTGTGGAAGTTCATCCCCGACCTGCGCGGCAGCGAGCGCACGCGCTTCGATAGCCTCGGCTTCCTGCTGTTCGGCGCGGCGATGGTGCTGATCACCATCGCCATGGAGGGCCTGGGCGAACTGCACCTGCCGCACCTGCGGGTGATGTTGCTGCTGTTCGGCGGGCTGGCGTGCCTGGCGGCGTATTGGCTGCGCGCCGGGCATATCGACAACGCACTGTTCTCGCCGGTGCTGTTCAAGACCCGCACCTTTGCCGTGGGCATCCTCGGTAACCTGTTCGCCCGCCTGGGCAGCGGTGCGCTGCCGTTCCTGGTGCCGCTGCTGTTGCAGGTGGCGCTGGGTTATTCGCCATCACAAGCCGGCATGAGCATGCTGCCGCTGGCGGCGGCGGCGATGTTTGCCAAGTCCATCGCCCGGCCGTTGATCGAGCGCCTGGGTTATCGCGTGGTGCTCACCGGCAACACCCTGGCCCTGGGCGCCATGCTGGCGAGCATGGGCCTGGTCAGCGAGCAAACCCCTTATCCGCTGCTGCTGGGGATGCTGGCGGTGCTCGGCGCAATCAACTCCCTGCAATTCACGGCGATGAACACCGTCACCCTGATCGACCTCGACGACGCCCAGGCCAGCAGCGGCAACAGTTTGCTGTCGGTGGTGGCACAACTGTCCCTGAGCCTGGGCGTGGCCTGCGCCGGTGCCCTGCTCGGCGGGTTCACCCTGGAGGCCGGCAACGATGGGGTGAACACGGTGCTCGGCGCGTTCCAGCTGACGTTCCTCACCGTGGGCATCATGGCCATGCTGGCGGCGGCGATCTTCCTGCAACTGTCGCCAAAAGACGGTAAACGCGTGATCAGCCGCGAGCATGACCTGGAGCATTGAAGCAGTGGCAAGCTTCACGTTGTAAGCTTCAAGCTTGCGGCTTGCGGCTGATAACTTGCCGCTGGCCCCCTACGCCTCGTCGAGAACATACAAAGAAACCCAAGGGGGCCTGCTACACTGCGCGACATTTTGTTTTGCAGAGCCAGTCCCGTGACCACCATCGCCACCGCTTTTAATACTTTGCCCCTGTCCGCCGCCATGCTGGCTAACCTCGACTCGCTGGGTTATGTCGAGATGACGCAGATCCAGGCGCAGAGCTTGCCGGTGATCCTCAAGGGGCTGGACCTGATTGCCCAGGCCAAGACCGGCAGCGGCAAGACTGCCGCCTTTGGTATCGGCCTGCTGAACCCGATCAACCCGCGCTATTTCGGTTGCCAGGCCCTGGTGATGTGCCCGACCCGCGAGCTGGCCGACCAGGTGGCCAAGGAAATCCGTCGCCTGGCCCGCGCCGAAGACAACATCAAGGTGCTGACCCTGTGCGGCGGCGTCTCCCTCGGCCCGCAGATCGCGTCCCTTGAGCACGGTGCCCACGTGATCGTCGGTACTCCGGGCCGCATCCAGCAGCACCTGCGCAAAGGTTCGCTGGTACTGGACGGCTTGAACACGCTGATCCTCGACGAAGCCGACCGCATGCTCGACATGGGTTTCTACGACGCCATCGAAGATATCATCAGCAAGACCCCGCCCCGCCGCCAGACCCTGCTGTTCTCGGCCACTTACCCGGTGAGCATCAAGCAGCTGGCCTCCAAGTTCATGCGCGCGCCGCAGCAAGTGAAGGCCGAAGCGTTCCACTCCGACGATCAGATCGAACAGCGGTTCTACGAGATCTCCCCGGAAGAGCGCATGGACGCCGTGACCAAGGTGCTGGCGCATTTCCGCCCGGCGTCGTGCGTGGCGTTCTGCTTTACCAAGCAGCAAGTGCAGGAAACCGTGGATCACCTGACCGCCAAAGGCATTTCCGCCGTCGGCCTGCACGGTGACCTGGAGCAACGCGACCGTGACCAGGTACTGGCCATGTTCGCCAACCGCAGCACTTCGGTGCTGGTGGCCACCGACGTGGCCGCCCGTGGCCTGGACATCGACTCGCTGGATATGGTGATCAATGTCGAACTGGCCCGCGACTCGGAAATCCACATTCACCGTGTTGGCCGTACCGGTCGCGCGGGTGAGACCGGCCTCGCCATCAGCCTGGTGGCGCCGTCCGAAGCGCACCGCGCCCAGGCCATCGAGCAACTGCAGAAGTCGCCGCTGAACTGGGATCAACTGGACAACCTCAAGCCGCAGAGCGGTGGCCCGCTGCTGCCGGTGATGAGCACGCTGTGCATCGCTGCCGGCCGCAAGGACAAGGTTCGCCCAGGCGACATCCTCGGCGCCCTGACGGGTGACGCCGGCATCCCGGGTGCCCAGGTCGGCAAGATCGCGATCTTTGACTTCCAGGCCTTCGTGGCCGTGGAACGCGGTATCGCCAAGCAGGCGCTGCAGCGTTTGAACGACGGCAAGATCAAAGGCCGTTCGTTGCGCGTGCGTATCCTGTAACACGACCGTTGATCCAATGAAGATCGAATGTGGGAGGGGGCTTGCCCCCGATGGCGGTGTGTCAGTCAGTCCATCTGTTACTGATACACCGCCATCGGGGGCAAGCGCCCTCCCACAGTTTTGATGACATTTCAGCTGAATATTTGTATGAGGACATGGTTTTGCGCTCGACCGAAGTTGTGATCATTGGCGCCGGCGCCGCCGGCTTGATGTGCGCACTGACCGCCGCCGGGCGCGGGCGCAAGGTGATGCTGATCGACCATGCGAACAAGGCCGGCAAAAAGATCCTGATGTCCGGCGGTGGCCGCTGCAACTTCACCAATCTGTACACCGAGCCGGCCAACTTCCTCTCGCACAACGCGCACTTCTGCAAGTCGGCCCTGGCGCGCTACACCCAGTGGGATTTCATCGGCTTGGTGGCCAAGCACGGCGTGCCGTACCACGAAAAGAAACTCGGCCAGCTGTTCTGCGATAACAAGTCCAGCGACATCCTCGGCATGCTCCTCGATGAATGCATCCAGACCGGCGTGAGCCTGCACCTGGACACGTCCATCCAGGCAATCGCCCGGCTCGACAGCGGCTATCAGTTGCACACCACCTTGGGCGAGCTGCACTGCGAGTCACTGGTGATTGCCACCGGCGGCTTGTCGATACCGACCCTGGGCGCCACCGGTTTCGGTTATCAAGTGGCCAGGCAATTCGGCCATGAACTGCTGCCGACCCGCGCGGGGTTGGTGCCGTTCACCATCACCGACCAGCTCAAGGACCTGTGCGGCGAGCTGTCCGGCACCTCGGTGGATTGCCTGGTCAGCTGCAACGGCCAGAGCTTTCGCGAGAACATTCTGTTCACCCACCGTGGCCTGAGCGGGCCGGCGATCCTGCAGGTTTCCTCCTACTGGGAACCCGGCGACACGGTCCACATCAACCTGCTGCCCGACCACGACGCCCACGCGTGGCTGCAACAGCAACAGGCCGAGCGCCCCAACAGCGAGCTGAAGACACTGCTGGGCGAGATCTTCACCAAGAAGATGGCCAACCTGCTGGCGGACACCTGGTTCGCGTCCAAGCCGATGAAGCAGTACACCCATGCCGAAATCGCCGAGATCGCCGAGAAGCTCGGCAACTGGCAACTGGTACCGGCGGGCACCGAGGGCTATCGCACGGCCGAGGTAACATTAGGTGGGGTCGATACGCGGGAAGTGTCGTCCAAGACCATGGAATCGCTGAAAAGCCCAGGGTTGTACTTTATCGGCGAAGTGCTGGATGTGACCGGCCACCTGGGTGGGTTCAACTTTCAGTGGGCGTGGGCATCGGGTTACGCAGCCGCGCAATATGCTTGAAGGGTGTACTCGGTCAAATGTGGGAGGGGGCTTGCCCCCGATGGCGGTGTCTCAGTCAACTGATGGGCTGGCTGACACACTGCTATCGGGGGCAAGCCCCCTCCCACATTGACTGCATTCCACATTGAGAATGGGTGTGCGGGAATAATTTTCTGTTCGATGTGATCACCACCCTTGCCGTGGCGTCCTTGATAGCTCAATTTAGCGACAACGTCCCGGAAGACTCCAGACTTCATGTCATCGACCTCGTTCAAGCAGTCCCTGCGGCGCCTGTGGGCACTGGATAAATTCAGCTACAGCATTCGGGTGTTCATCGCCCTGACCGGCAGCATGGCGCTGTGCTGGTATCAGGATGAAATGACATTGTTGATCCCGCTGTTCCTGGGGATTATCGCCAGCGCCCTGGCCGAGACCGATGACAGTTGGCAAGGCCGTCTCAACGCCCTGGCGGTGACGCTGGTGTGTTTCAGCATCGCCGCGCTGTCGGTGGAGCTGTTGTTTCCCTACCCCTGGATTTTCGCGGCCTCCCTGGCCCTGGCCACATTCGGCCTGACCATGCTCGGCGCGCTCGGCGAACGCTATGGCGCGATTGCCTCGGCGACCTTGATCCTGTCGGTCTACACCATGATCGGCGTGGACCAGCGCGGCGGTGCCGTCAGTGATTTCTGGCACGAGCCGTTGCTGCTGGTAGCGGGCGCGGCCTGGTACGGCGTGCTGTCGGTGCTGTGGCAGGCGCTGTTTTCCAACCAGCCGGTGCAGCAGAGCCTGGCGCGGTTGTTCCGCGAGCTGGGGCGTTATCTCAAGCTCAAATCGTCATTGTTCGAGCCGATCCGCCAACTGGATGTGGAAGCACGCCGCCTGGAGCTGGCCCAGCAGAATGGCCGGGTGGTCGCGGCGTTGAACGCGGCCAAGGAAATCATCCTGCACCGCGTCGGCAATGGCCGGCCGGGCTCGAAGGTCAGCCGCTACCTGAAGCTGTACTTCCTGGCCCAGGACATCCACGAGCGCGCCAGTTCCTCCCACTACCCTTATAACGCGCTGGCCGAAGCGTTTTTCCACAGCGACGTGCTGTTCCGCTGCCAGCGCCTGCTGCGCCAGCAAGGCAAGGCCTGCCAGGCCCTGGCCGAGTCGATCCAACTGCGCCAGCCGTTTATTTATGACGACAGTTTTGCCGAAGCCCTGGGCGATTTGAACGCCTCCCTGGAACACCTGCGCATCCAGAGCAACCCGGCCTGGCGCGGCTTGCTGCGCTCGTTGCGCGCCCTGGCCGCCAACCTGTCGACCCTCGACCGTCTGCTCGGCGACGCAAGCAACCCCGACGCCCTGGCCGACGCCACCGACAGCAACCTGCTGGACCGCGCCCCACGCAACCTCAAGGAAATGTGGACGCGCCTGCGCACCCAGCTCACGCCCACCTCGCTGCTGTTTCGCCATGCCTTGCGCCTGTCCCTGGCATTGACCGTCGGCTACGCCACCCTGCATGCCATCCACGCCTCCCAGGGTTACTGGATCATCCTCACCACGCTGTTTGTCTGCCAACCCAACTACGGTGCGACGCGCCGCAAGCTCGGCCAGCGGATCATCGGCACCGCCATCGGCCTGACCGTGGCCTGGGCGCTGTTCGACCTGTTCCCGAGCCCGGTGGTGCAGTCAATGTTCGCCATCGCCGCCGGCCTGGTGTTCTTTATCAACCGCACCACGCGCTACACCCTGGCCACGGCGGCGATCACCCTGATGGTGCTGTTCTGCTTCAACCAGGTGGGCGATGGCTACGGACTGTTCCTGCCACGCCTGTTCGATACCTTGCTCGGCAGCCTGATCGCGGGCCTGGCGGTGTTCCTGTTCCTGCCGGACTGGCAAGGCCGACGCCTGAACAAAGTGCTGGCCAACACCCTGACCTGCAACAGCATCTACCTGCGCCAGATCATGCAGCAATACGCCGCCGGCAAGAGCGACGACCTGGCTTACCGCCTGGCCCGTCGCAACGCACACAACGCCGATGCGGCGCTGTCCACCACCCTGGCGAATATGCTGATGGAGCCTGGGCACTTTCGGAAGGAGGCCGACGTAGGCTTCCGCTTCCTGGTGCTGTCGCACACCCTGCTCAGCTATCTGTCGGGCCTTGGCGCGCATCGCGACACCCAACTGCCGGCCGACGTGCGCGAGCAGTTGATCGAAGGCGCGGGCAACAGCCTGGCGGCGAGCATTGATGAGATCGCCACGGGGTTGGCGAACAAACAGCCGATTGCGATCCAGAGCGATGACGAGGAAGCAATGGCCGCGCAGCTTGAGCAGATGCCGGATGAGATCGACGAGGGGCAGCGCCTGGTGCAGACGCAATTGGCATTGATTTGTCGGCAGTTGGGGCCGTTGCGTACGTTGGCGACGCACCTGATCAAAGATACCCGCGCCGCTTAAACCGCTATCGGGGGCAAGCCCCCTCCCACATTTGACGGTGTTCACAAATCAAAAGTGTGGGAGGGGGCTTGCCCCCGATGAGGCCCGCACAGGCGCTACATCCCATGGGCCCTCATCAACTTCGCATAACTACCATCCGCCTTCATCCTGGCGATCTCCCGATCAAAGCCGGCCACGATCTGCGCATGCTCGGGGTTCTTCAGGCTGACCAGGATATGCAGGCTGTTCTCGCTCAGCGGCTCGCCCACGAATTCCACGGCGCTGCGCACCCTCGGCGACTCGCGTGCCAGGTAGTAACGCGCCACGAACTCATCCTCCAGGGTCAGGCGCACACGTTTTGCCGCCAGCATCCGCACGGCCATGGCAAAGTTATGCACCGGCACTTTCTGTAACTGCGCATCCTGGTCGAACGCCGCCGAATAGGCGTAACCACGCACCACGGCGATGCTTTCGCCATGCAACTGTTGCAGGTCCTGATAATCGACAGGGTCGTCGCGGCGCTTGATAAAGCGCACACGGTTGACCAGATATTGCGCGGAAAACTCACCCAACTGCGTGCGGTCATCGTTGTACCAGGCGTTGATCAGCACATCGTAGCGCCCATCGCCTATCCCCTTCAGCGCGCGCGCCCAAGGCACCTGCTCAAAATCACTCGCGTACCCGGCCCGAGCCAGCGCGGTGCTGACAATATCCGTAGCCAGCCCACCGTTGACCAGCGTGACATCGGTAAACGGCGGCCAACCGTCCGCCACCAGGCGCAAACGCTGCGCCAATACCGGTTGAGCCAGCAACAACACTGCAATCAAAGCAACGGCACGAGACAATCGCGGCATGCTTAAAATCCTTGGCGGGCAGGCGATGGCCTGATAACAGTAGCTCATCAATGAGCCTGCATTGCTTATTACACAAAGAAGTCAGGCATGCATGCACTGGATGATGGCAAATTGACGCCATTCACAAAATGGCCGCTTTTGGACAGCCGCGCCCATCGCACTTACTATCCCTGCCAAGCCTTCGACAAGAGCGCACATCATGACGGTTGATTGGGTCTGCAAGCATCACGACGATCTGGGCAAGGAACAGCTGTACGCCATCCTGCGCCTGCGCAGCGAGGTGTTCGTGGTTGAGCAACAGTGTGTTTACCAGGACATCGACGGGCAGGACCTGTCCGGCGATACCCACCACCTGATGGCCTGGAAAGAGGATGAGCTGGTGGCCTATCTGCGGCTGCTGGACCCGGAGTCACAGGGCGGCGATGTGGTGATTGGCCGGGTGATCGTTGCGCCGTCGGCGCGCGGCACCGGGCTGGGGCATTTGATGATGATCGAGGCACTTGGGCAGGTTGAAAAAATTTGGCCGGACACGCCGGTATTTTTGTCGGCCCAGGCGCATTTGCAGGGGTATTACGGGCGGTATGGGTTTGTGGTGGAGGGTGAGGAATATCTGGAGGACGATATTCCACATATTGGTATGCGGCGGGCTTGAGGGCCTCATCGGGGGCAAGCCCCCTCCCACACTGTTGATTGGTGAACACCGTCAAAATGTGGGAGGGGCTTGCCCCCGATGGCGCCAGTCCAGCCAGCCCCTGCCTCAGGGATAACCCAACACCTGCTTGATCGCCGCAAGATTGGCCTCGATCCACCCCCGATCAATCGCCCCCCACTCACGAATCCGATAACCCCCGGCGTGATTGCGCGCACCCTCTTCCTGCTCGAACTCACACACAATATCCAGGTCAGCCAACGCCGCAATCGTGTCCTGCGCCGTGCGCCGGGGCATACCGGTCGCTTCAGTCAGCGCCGGGACGCTGCTGGCCAGCCCGCTGTCGATCAGGTACGCCACATACAGGCGACGGTAAAAGCTGCTCTTGGTCTTGCTCACATCCATGGTCAATCGCCTTGTGCTTGGGGCTTGCCCTGCAAATCGCGCCAGGTGAGGTACACCCGCAGGTCGAATTCCACCTGATGGTAGCCCGGCATCATGTGTTCACAGAGTTTATAGAACGCCTTGTTGTGGTCCGATTCCTTGAAGTGCGCCAGTTCATGCACCACGATCATGCGCAGAAACTCGGGGGCCGCCTCCTTGAACAGCGAGGCGATGCGGATCTCTTTCTTGGACTTCAGATTGCCGCCCTGCACCCGGGAAATCGTGGTGTGCAAACCCAGGGCGCGGTGGGTCAGGTCCAGGCGGTTATCGAACAGCACCTTGTCGATCGACGGTGCATTGCGCAGATGTTCCTGCTTCAAGGCCAGGGCGTAGCTGTACAGGGCCTTGTCGCTCTGCACGCCATGGCGCTCGGGGTACCGCTGCTCCAGGTAGGCGCCCAACTGGTCCTTGGCGATCAATTGGCGCACGTGTTCCTGAAGGAAGGCGGGATAGGCCTGAAGGTATTTCAACGCGGTCATGGGGGCTGCAATGTGATTCGGACGGCCGCCAGTGTAGCGAATTCACAGCGCGTGAGGGTGCGACCAACCGACAACGTCCTCGGCCATCAGCGGCGCCGCCGCCCAGGTGCCCTGGATGAATGAACAACCATTGGCCTTGAGCCACTGCGCCTGCTCAAGGGTTTCCACGCCTTCGGCGATCACCAGCACCTCAAAATGCCCGCACAGCTCGATGATGCTGCGCGCCATTGCAGCGTCCCGCGCAGAGCCTGGCAAACGGGCCACCAATTGCGGGTCAAGCTTGAGGGTGTCGAACGCCAGGTCGCGCAGATGGGCCAGGGAACAGCGACCCGCGCCAAAGTCATCCAGGGCGATACGCACCCCAAGCTCACGCAACAATTTGAGTTGCTTGGTCGATTCCTCAAGGTTACTCATCAGGCAGTCCTCACTGATTTCCACCTCCAGTTGCCGCCCGTGCAAACCGTGACGTTCGAGAACCTGCCGCAGTTGGCTGACCAGGTTAGGCGTATTGAACTGGCTGCTGCTCAGGCTCACGCTCAACACCAGCTCATCATCGAAAGACGCTTGCCAGACCTGGCACTGGGCGGCGACCTGCTGGTAAATCCAGCTGCTCAACTGGCTGATCAGCCGCGCCTCTTCCAGCAAGGGCAGGAACAAACCCGGCGGCACGTCACCGACGCTCGGGTGCTGCCAGCGCAGCAGTGCCTCGACACCCCGCAAGCGCCCATCCACCAGCGACACCTGAGGCTGGTACACCAGGACGAAATCCTTGTTTTGAATCGCGGTGCGCACACTGTCTTCAAGCATCAGCCGTGAGCGGGCTCGACCGTTCATTTCCTGGTCGTAATAGCGATATTGCTGACGGCCAGCGCGCTTGGCTTCGTACATGGCGATGTCCGCCGCGCGCAACAGGCCGCTCAGGTCCGAGCCGCAGTCCGGGAAGGTCGCGATACCGATGCTGACGCCGAGCATCACTTCCAGACCGTCGACCTGCTGGCACACAGACACCCTTTCGATCAGTTTTTCCGCAATTTTCGCCGCCTGCTCCGGGAATTCCAGCTCCAGCAATGCCGTGAACTCATCCCCGCCCATGCGCCCAAGAATGTCGTAGGAGCGCAAGCACGCCTGCATCTGCTCGGAAACCCAGCGCAGCACGCGATCACCGGCGTCGTGGCCCAGGGTGTCGTTGACTCGCTTGAAGCCATCCAAGTCCAGGTACAGCAACACCAGCGACTGCTCATTGCGCTCGCTGCGCGACAACATGTTCTCCACCGTCTGGTAGAAGCCTCGACGATTGAGCAGCCCGGTCAACGGGTCAGTCACCGCCTGGAACTCCAACTGCTGGTGCAGGTGGCGCACCTCGGACATGTCCAGCACCGTCACGACCATTGCCTTCTGCTCTGCGGGCAAGGGTGCGCAGGACAACGCCACCGGCACCTGTTGCCCGCGACTGGTGCGCAAAATGGCGTCGTGCAAGCGCCACGTTTGGCCTTTGCAATAGGCCTCGTACATCGGGAACCCCAACCAGGCCGGCACATGGGGCTTTTGCAGGAAACTCAGGAAACTCTCGCCCTGCAACTCGGCCATCGTGGCATTGAGCAGCCTGGAGATAGCCGGGTTGGCGTACTGGATCACACTGCCCTCGCCCACCACCAGAATCCCTTCGGCGGCGTTGTCCAATACCGAGGCATTGAAGGCGCGGGCGACCTCCAGGTCATGGCTCAAGCGCTGCAGGGCACGGCGATTACGCTGATGTTCCAGCAGCGCCTGCACTTTGGGCTTGAGCACATGCGGGTCGAAGGGCTTGAACAGGTAGTCGATCGCACCGCTGGCATAGCCCTGGAGCACCGCGTCGTGAGACTGCGCATCGGCCGACAGAAAGATGATCGGCGTCATGCTCGTGCGCTGGCTGCCGCGCATCAGGCGCGCCACCTCGAAGCCATCCATACCGGGCATCCGCACGTCCAGCAACACCAGATCGACGTCATGCACCAGCAGCAATTCCAGGGCTTGCAAACCGGAAGTTGCGGTAATCACCTGCCAGTCTTCGCGCTGCAACACGGCACAGATGCTGAGAAGATTTTCCGGGTAGTCATCGACCACCAGGAGAACTGAATGACCGTCGCCGAGGTTTGGAGCGCAATCCATGCTACGTCTCTTCCTTAAGGAACTGCACCGGTCACTTCGGGTACTTAAAACCGGACAAATAATGAGGCCTCACTCTAGCCCCGGTTATAAAAAAGCAGAAGTCACGTCGATGCCATCATCGCACCAAAGCCCGGGAAGCCGACTAACGGTAAGGCCCTGCAGCCCGCGTACCGTGGGCAACATGGCTTTTTGGCATTCCTCTGACGCCAATAAATTGCCAGCCAGTGTTTAACAACTTGGTTAACACCACCTATAAAGAACCTGTGCAGCCCTCGGGCTAAAGCGTTCACCCCTCGTCAAAAGGCCAACACCATGATCGACCTTTCCACCTGGAACCTGAGCATTCCGGTCGGCTCCCCGCCCACGACCATCGAAACCCCGAAGCTGCTCAGCGGCTTCAATGACCAGTACTTCCAGGCCGAAGGCAGCGATGTGCAGTTCTGGACTCCCGTTACCGGCACCCGCACCGAAAACGCCATCTACCCGCGCAGCGAACTGCGCGAAACCTACGCCGACGGGCGCCTGCGCAACTGGACCTACCCCGAGGCCGACAACTTCCTGCGCGCCACGCTCACCGTCAACCAGGTGCCGTCCAGCGGCAAGGTCGTGATCGGCCAGATCCATGCCTATGACAGCCAGAAACCACTGATCAAGCTGGAGTACCAATTCAAGGAAAAAACCCAGACCGGCAACATCGTCGCCAAAGTGCGCATGCGCCCGGATGAATCAGAAAGCAGGGTTATCACAGTCGCCTCCAACGTACCCCTGGAGAAGAGCTTTACCTATGTGATCAATCTCAACAAGGCGGGGTTGCTCAGCGTGAACGCGGCCGACAGCGAGTGGAATGATCGCATCGGCGCTGCCTGGGGCGACAAACCGCTGTACTTCAAGGCGGGGGTCTATGTGCAGGACAACAGTGGGGATAGCAAGGAAGGCGCACGGGTGACGTTTGCCAAGTTGGATATTGATCACGAGTAAAACGGATCGGCCCAGCTTATGTAGGCAAGGTCCGATAAACCCAGGGACCGTTCCCAGCCCTTGAACCCACTGCAGTCCACCTGTGGGAGGGGGCTTGCCCCCGATAGCGGAGGGCCAGCCGCCGACTGTGCATGCTGACACACCGCAATCGGGGGCAAGCCCCCTCCCACAGTTGTCCTGCCTGGCCTTAGGGGCTGGTGTTCGTCCTACAGCACCGTTGCGGCCAGACAGATGGCCGCTTATAGTTCGCTCCGTCGCTGGCATTGATCGGTGACAGGGTTTCGCAGCCCTACAGAGTTAATTCCGCACCCGTCAAAAACAGCCCAGGCTCCCAGCCGAAGGTCGTCTTTGTTATGGCGGCTGTGCGTGGGAGACCTTCGGGTCTGCCGGGTCTTAACTCCTCGGTCTGCGAACCCGCGTACAGCTGCCACCCAATTTGTTTCGCAGCAAACGGTGGCTATTCTTCTTTCGAGTTAAGGATTTGCCATGAACAACCAACTTCCGCCCCGCCGTTTTTATCCCTGCACTGAGTCCGCGACCGATTCGCCCGTTCTCTTGATCGACAGCAACGCCCCCCTGCTAGACCTCCACGCCTGCCTGCGCGAACGCCTCAACGCTGCCCTCGAACACCTCAACCTCATGGCCTGCTCCAGCCTGCCGGACTTCGCCGAGCGCGACCTGAACCATGTGGCCAATACCGCGCGCATTCTGGTGCAGGATGTCAGTGATGTGTTCCGCGTGATCGAACACCGTGGTTTCGATACGCCCCACGCCGCCTGATCAAAACCAAGGCAAAAAAAAGCCCGCATCGCTGCGGGCTTCTTTTCAAACGCCTGAGGCTCAGTTGACCTTGGCGTTCAACTCACCTTTCAAATACCGCTGGTACATCGCTTCCAACGAGATCGGTTTGATCTTCGAAGCATTACCGGCAGTACCGAACGCTTCGTAGCGAGCAATACATACGTCACGCATGGCGGTCACGGTGGCACCGAAGAATTTACGCGGGTCAAATTCGCTCGGGTTGGTGGCCATCAGGCGACGCATCGCACCGGTGGAGGCCAGGCGCAGGTCGGTGTCGATGTTGACCTTGCGCACGCCGTACTTGATGCCTTCGACGATTTCTTCAACCGGTACGCCGTAGGTTTCCTTGATGTCGCCGCCGTACTGGTTGATGATCGCCAGCCACTCTTGCGGTACCGAGGAAGAGCCGTGCATCACCAGGTGGGTGTTGGGGATGCGTTTGTGAATTTCCTTGATGCGATCAATCGCCAACACGTCGCCGGTAGGCGGCTTGGTGAACTTGTAGGCGCCGTGGCTGGTGCCGATGGCGATGGCCAGGGCGTCGACCTGGGTTTTCTTGACGAAGTCGGCCGCTTCTTCCGGGTCGGTCAGCATCTGGCTGTGATCCAGCACGCCTTCGGCGCCGATGCCGTCTTCTTCACCGGCCATGCCGGTTTCCAGGGAGCCCAGGCAGCCCAGTTCGCCTTCAACCGACACGCCGCAGGCGTGAGCCATGGCCACGGTTTGCTGGGTCACGCGTACGTTGTACTCGTAATCGGTTGGGGTCTTGCCGTCTTCACCCAGGGAGCCGTCCATCATCACCGAGCTGAAGCCCAGTTGGATGGAGCGCTGGCACACGTCAGGGCTGGTGCCGTGGTCCTGGTGCATGCACACCGGGATGTGCGGGAATTCTTCGATGGCGGCAAGGATCAGGTGGCGCAGGAACGGCGCGCCAGCGTATTTGCGGGCACCGGCCGAAGCCTGGACGATCACGGGGGAGTCGGTCTTGTCAGCGGCTTCCATGATGGCGCGCATCTGCTCAAGGTTGTTGACGTTAAAGGCTGGAACGCCGTAGCCGAACTCGGCTGCGTGGTCCAGCATTTGACGCATGCTGATAAGTGCCATTGTGTTGTCTCTCCCGGTCGAGGGTCGTTAATCGTGCAAGCCTGCCGTAGCGGCGGCTGCTATTCAAGTTATTGCAGATCAAGGGGTTGAGCCTTGTGCTGCTGAATCGTTATTGCTGGTGTAGCCGACTCAAATTCCAAGTTGAAACCGAATCAATGTGGGAGGGGGCTTGCTCCCGATAGCGGTCAGCCTGACACCCAAGTGCTGACTGACACACCGCAATCGGGGGCAAGCCCCCTCCCACATTTGGATCTCATCTCATGACAGATCTCAGTTGGCCTTGCAGCCGCGCCCAATCAGGTCATCCGTGGCCACCCAGTACACCAGGCCTTCCTCACCCTTGGTGTGAAAGGCCAGTTGGCCATCGCTGTACAGCACGCCCGATGCCGCCACGTCCTGCTTGAGGCGGTAGACCTGATCCGAACCGCCAAGGCGTACATCCACTTCGGAACGGGCCGCATTGGCAAAGCGCCAGTTGACCTCGGCCTTGCTGTCGCAGGTCCAGGTGGTCCACGTGTCGGCAGGCTCTGCCTTGTCGAACATGCTCATGCTGCTGCAACCGGCCAACAGCGCCAGGGTTACCAGGGCGAAAACGCCTTTCATTGCCAATCCTCGCAGGGCGACCTGGGGCCACCATGGCTGTGGGTTAGTGGATCAGACCCGTTAAGGGCAACCCTGTTCCTGACCGTTGGGCGCGGAGTCGTATTTCTCCAGCCGTTCGTTGCCGATGCGCTTGTTGATCACCGGCATGGTCTCGGCTTGCCAGTCAGCCTGGTAGCAGCTTTTTTTAAGCGGTGCCGAGGCCTTATCCGCCTCCGGCGCCGCACTTGGCGTGCTGCCGCAGCCGGCCAACAGGCCCGCTGCGATCACCAGTGCCAACGACTTGACCATGGGAACGCTCCTTTTCCTGATCACGCGCGCCTTAACCCTTGGCCCGGGTTTCCAGCACTTCCACGGCCGGCAGTACCTTGCCCTCGACGAACTCGAGGAACGCACCGCCACCGGTAGAAATGTAGGAGATCTGCTCAGCAACGCCATATTTATCGATGGCCGCCAGGGTATCGCCGCCGCCGGCGATGGAAAATGCGGAGCTTTGCGCGATGGCTTTGGCCAGCACCTGGGTACCGTTGCCAAACTGATCGAACTCGAATACGCCGACCGGGCCATTCCACAGGATGGTCTGGGATGCTTTCAACAGTTCAGCGAAGTTGGCTGCGGTTTGCGGGCCGATGTCCAGGATCATGTCGTCGTCGGCCACGTCAGCGATCAGCTTGACGGTCGCCTCAGCGCTTTCAGCGAATTCCTTGGCGACCACCACGTCCACCGGCAGCGGCACGCTGACTTTGGCGGCGATGGCACGGGCGGTGTCCAGCAGGTCCGGCTCGTACAGCGACTTGCCCACCGGGTGACCCGCTGCAGCCAGGAAGGTGTTGGCAATGCCGCCGCCGACGATCAACTGGTTGCAGATCTGGCTGAGGCTGTTGAGCACGTCCAACTTGGTGGAGACCTTGGAACCCGCGACGATGGCGGCCATCGGTTGCGCCGGAGCGCCCAGGGCCTTGCCCAACGCGTCCAGCTCGGCGGCCAGCAGCGGGCCGGCCGCGGCGACCTTGGCGAACTTGGCCACGCCGTGGGTCGAGCCTTCGGCGCGGTGGGCGGTGCCGAAAGCGTCCATCACGAACACGTCGCACAAGGCTGCGTACTGCTGGGCCAGTTCGTCGCTGTTCTTTTTCTCGCCCTTGTTGAAGCGCACGTTTTCGAACAGCACGATGTCGCCAGCTTTCACGTCCACGCCACCCAGGTAATCTGCGACCAACGGCACGTCACGGCCCAGGGCCTTGCTCAGGTACTCGGCGACCGGCTTGAGGCTGTTTTCGGCGGAAAATTCACCTTCGGTCGGGCGGCCCAGGTGGGAGCAGACCATCACGGCCGCGCCTTTTTCCAGGGCCAGCTTGATGGTCGGCAGCGAGGCCAGGATTCGCGCATCGCTGGTGACAACACCGTCCTTGACTGGGACGTTGAGGTCTTCGCGAATCAGTACGCGCTTACCTTGCAGATCGAGGTCGGTCATCTTCAACACGGTCATGGGTCGCAGTTCCTGAGTTACTGTTGAGGTTGTTTGGAGGCCACTTGCAGATAATGTTCTGCAACGTCGAGCATTCGGTTGGCAAAGCCCCATTCGTTATCGAACCAGGCCAGTATGTTCACCAGCCTCGGGCCGGAAACGCGGGTCTGGCTGGCATCGACAATCGCCGAATGCGGATCATGGTTGAAATCGCAACTGGCATGGGGCAATTCGGTGTAGGCCAGCAAGCCTTTGAGCGGGCCGCTGCTGGCGGCGTCGCGCAGGATCCGGTTGACCTCCGTCGCATCGGTGTCGCTGACGGTTTGCATGGTGATATCCAGGCAAGACACATTCACCGTCGGCACCCGTACGGCTTTGGCCTGGATTCGTCCGGCAAGTTCCGGCAACAGTCGCTCGATGCCGCGGGCCAGGCCGGTGGACACCGGAATCACCGACTGGAATGCCGAACGCGTACGGCGCAGGTCTTCATGATGATAGGCGTCGATTACCGGCTGGTCGTTCATTGCCGAGTGAATCGTGGTGATCGACACGTAATCCAGGCCGATCGCCTGATCCAGCAGGCGCAACAACGGCACGCTGCAGTTGGTGGTGCACGAGGCGTTGGACACCAGCAGCTCAGCACCGGTCAGGCAATCCTGGTTGATGCCGTAGACGATGGTGGCGTCCACATCCGCCTCGCTGGCCATCGGCTGGGAAAACAGCACACGCGGTGCGCCGGCGTCGAGAAAACGCTGGCCATCGGCACGGGTGTGGTAGGCACCGGAGCATTCCAACACCAGGTCGACGCCCAACGCCGCCCAGTCGATGCCCTCGGGGGTGGCACTGCGCAGGACTTTTACGCAGTCGCCATTGATATGCAGACAATCGCCATCGACCCGCACTTCGCCGGGGAAGCGGCCGTGGGTGGAGTCAAAGCGTGTCAGGTATTCGATGCTGGCCATGTCGGCCAGATCGTTGATCGCGACAATTTCAAACCCGGCCGCCGCCCCTCGCTCGAACAGCGCACGCAAGACGCAACGACCAATGCGGCCGTAGCCGTTGAGTGCAACTTTGTAGGGACGCAGTTGGGGCATGGGGTTCTCGATCAAGGTTAGTTCGGTGTTGAATGTTCTGACGCCATCGCGGGCAAGCCCCCTCCCACATTGGACCGCAATCCAAAGGTGGGAGTGGGCTTGCCCGCGATGGCGCCAGGGCAGACAACGCAGACTGACTTAGTCTTCCAGCAGTTCTTCAGCCTGGCCCAGGATGTTTTCCAGGGTGAAACCGAACTCTTCGAACAACGCTGGTGCCGGCGCCGACTCACCGTAGGTGGTCATGCCGATCACGCGACCTTCCAGGCCCACGTACTTGTACCAGTAGTCGGCGTGAGCCGCTTCGATGGCGATACGCGCGCTGACCTGCAACGGCAATACCGATTGCTTGTAGCCGGCGTCCTGGGCTTCGAACACGCTGGTGCACGGCATGGACACAACGCGCACGTTGCGGCCTTGCGCGGTCAGCTTGTCGTACGCCTGGACGGTCAGGCCCACTTCGGAACCGGTGGAGATCAGGATCAGCTCCGGCTCGCCGATGCAGTCCTTGAGCACGTAGCCGCCACGGCTGATGTCGGCGATCTGCGCGTCGGTACGCACCTGGTGCTGCAGGTTCTGACGCGAGAAGATCAGCGCCGAAGGGCCATCCTTGCGCTCGATGGCGTGCTTCCAGGCGACGGCGGATTCCACCGCGTCGGCGGGGCGCCAGCAATCCAGGTTCGGCGTGGTGCGCAGGCTGGTCAGTTGCTCGACCGGCTGGTGCGTCGGACCGTCTTCGCCGAGGCCGATGGAGTCGTGGGTGTACACGTGGATGACGCGCTTCTTCATCAGCGCGGCCATGCGTACGGCGTTGCGGGCGTATTCCATGAACATCAGGAAGGTCGCGCCGTAAGGCACCAGGCCACCGTGCAGGGACACGCCGTTCATGATGGCGCTCATGCCGAACTCGCGTACGCCGTAGTACATGTAGTTGCCGCTGGCGTCTTCAGCCGAAACACCTTTGCAGCCTTTCCACAGGGTCAGGTTGGAACCGGCCAGGTCGGCGGAACCGCCGAGGAACTCAGGCAGCAGCGGGCCAAAGGCGTTCAGGGTGTTCTGGCTGGCTTTACGGCTGGCGATGGTCTCGCCCTTGGCCGCGACTTCGGCGATGTAGGCCGAGGCTTTTTCCGAGAAGTCGGCAGGCAGGTCACCGTCCAAGCGGCGTACCAGTTCGTTGGCCAGCGCCGGGAATTCGGCGGAGTAGGCCGCAAAACGCTGGTCCCACTCGGCTTCGGCGGCCAGGCCTTTTTCCTTGGCGTCCCACTCGGCATAGATGTCGGCCGGGATTTCGAACGGGCCGTGGTTCCACTTCAGCGCTTCACGGGTCAGGGCGATTTCCGCGTCACCCAGCGGGGCGCCGTGGCAGTCTTCTTTGCCCTGCTTGTTCGGCGAACCGAAACCGATGGTGGTCTTGCAGCAGATCAGGGTCGGCTGAGCGCTCTTGCGGGCGGTGTCGATGGCGATCTTGATTTCTTCCGGATCGTGGCCGTCGACGTTGCGGATCACCTGCCAGTTGTAGGCTTCGAAACGCTTAGGGGTGTCATCGGTGAACCAGCCTTCGACTTCGCCGTCGATGGAGATGCCGTTGTCATCGTAGAACGCGATCAGCTTGCCCAGGCCCAGGGTACCGGCCAGGGAAGCGACTTCGTGGGAAATGCCTTCCATCATGCAGCCATCACCCAGGAACACGTAGGTGTGGTGGTCGACGATGTCGTGGCCGGGACGGTTGAACTGCGCGCCCAGGACTTTTTCCGCCAGCGCGAAGCCCACGGCGTTGGCCAGGCCTTGGCCCAGGGGACCGGTGGTGGTCTCGACGCCTGGGGTGTAGCCGAATTCAGGGTGGCCGGGGGTGCGGCTGTGCAGCTGGCGGAAGCTCTTGAGGTCATCGATGGTGACGTCGTAGCCGGTCAGGTGCAGCAGCGAATAAATCAGCATCGAGCCGTGGCCGTTGGACAGCACGAAGCGGTCACGGTCGGCGAACGATGGGTTGCTCGGGTTGTGTTTCAGGTAGTCACGCCAAAGTACCTCGGCGATATCCGCCATGCCCATCGGGGCACCGGGATGGCCGCTGTTGGCTTTTTGCACGGCATCCATGCTGAGGGCACGAATGGCGTTGGCACGCTCACGACGGCTGGGCATCGCTGATCTCCTGGGGTTTGCTGAAAAGAAACGGAAAAAAGGACCGGCATTTTCCCTCAGCCACCGCCTGCGGGCAATGACAGATAGTCACTTGAGCAGGTTTTTCCTGCGGTTTGCGCGCCGATCCCCTGCAGAATTCCGGTGTGGGTTCGTCTAAAGGCAATAGCGGGTGCTTATAACTGCCACTTATCGATCAATATCAAAACTTTTTGATATTGACCTTGCGGCGATTACCACCCATCACTAGACTGCTGGCCTTATGAACCTACCCGTGCCCTCCCTGCTTCCCGCCGACGGCGATGAACTGGCAGCCCTTTGCAAGGCTGCGGGTGATCCGTTGCGCTTGAACGTGTTGCGCGCACTGGCCAATGATTCGTTCGGCGTACTGGAACTGGCGCAGATCTTCGCTATCGGCCAGTCCGGCATGAGCCATCATCTGAAGGTACTGGCCCAGGCCGACCTGGTGGCAACCCGCCGCGAAGGCAATGCGATTTTTTACCGCCGCGCCCTGCCCCACACCGAGTTGCTCGGCGGCAAGTTGCACGCGGCGCTGCTCGAAGAAGTCGACAACCTGGGCCTGCCCGACGATGTGCAAGCACGGATCGGCCAGGTGCACGGGCAACGCGCTGCCGCCAGCCAGGACTTTTTCTCCCGGGTCGCCGACAAGTTTCGCGCCCAGCAGGACCTGATCGCCGGTTTGCCCCAGTACCGCGAAAGCGTGCTGGCGCTGTTGGACAAGCTGAGCTTCAGCGATAAGGCCACGGCATTGGAAGTGGGCCCTGGCGACGGCGGTTTTCTGCCGGATCTGGCACGACGCTTCGGGCAGGTGACGGCACTGGACAACAGCCCGGCGATGCTCGAACTGGCCCGCCAGTTGTGTGAGCGCGAAGCGTTGGCCAATGTCAGTCTGCAACTGGCCGACGCCCTGAGTGACACCAACCTGCAGGCCGATTGCGTGGTGCTGAACATGGTCTTGCACCATTTCGCCGCCCCGGCCGACGCGCTCAAGCAAATGGCAGGGTTATTGCACCCCGGCGGCAGCCTGCTGGTGACGGATTTATGCAGCCACAACCAGAATTGGGCCAAGGAGGCCTGCGGTGATCTCTGGCTGGGTTTTGAACAGGACGATCTGGCCCGTTGGGCCACCGCTGCGGGACTCGTTCCCGGGGAAAGCCTCTATGTAGGTTTACGTAATGGTTTCCAGATTCAGGTCCGCCATTTTCAGCGACCGGCTGGCGACACTCACCATCGGTAAATATCAGGAAAACATCGAGATGAGCGAATACTCCCTTTTCACCTCCGAGTCCGTGTCTGAAGGGCATCCGGACAAAATCGCCGACCAGATTTCTGACGCGGTGCTGGACGCCATCATTGCTGAAGACAAGTTCGCCCGTGTGGCGTGCGAGACTCTGGTGAAAACGGGCGTGGCGATCATCGCCGGCGAAGTCACCACCACGGCCTGGGTCGACCTGGAACAGATCGTGCGTGACGTGATCACCGACATCGGCTACACCAGCTCCGATGTCGGCTTCGACGGCGCGACCTGCGGCGTGATGAACATCATCGGCAAGCAGTCCCCCGACATCAACCAGGGCGTCGACCGCGCCAAGCCTGAAGATCAGGGCGCGGGCGATCAGGGCCTGATGTTCGGCTACGCCAGCAACGAAACCGACGTGCTGATGCCCGCGCCGATCACCTTCTCCCACCAACTGGTCCAGCGCCAGGCCGAAGCGCGCAAATCCGGGCTGCTGCCGTGGCTGCGCCCGGATGCCAAATCCCAGGTAACCTGCCGCTACGACGGCGGCAAGGTGGTCGGTATCGACGCCGTCGTACTGTCCACCCAGCACAACCCGGACGTGTCCTACAAGGACCTGCGCGAAGGCGTGATGGAGCTGATCGTCAAGCACGTGCTGCCGGCCGAACTGCTGACCAAGGACACCCAGTTTCATATCAACCCGACCGGCCAGTTCATCATCGGTGGCCCGGTGGGCGACTGCGGCCTGACCGGTCGCAAGATCATCGTCGACAGCTACGGCGGCATGGCCCGCCACGGCGGCGGTGCGTTTTCGGGCAAAGACCCTTCCAAGGTTGACCGTTCCGCCGCTTACGCCGGTCGCTACGTGGCCAAGAACATCGTCGCCGCAGGCCTCGCCGAGCGTTGCGAGATCCAGGTGTCCTACGCGATTGGCGTAGCCCAGCCTACTTCGATCTCGCTGAATACCTTCGGTACCGGCAAGATCAGCGATGACAAGATCGTCAAGTTGGTGCGTGAGATTTTCGACCTGCGCCCTTACGCGATCACCACCATGCTCGACCTGCTGCACCCGATGTACAAGGAAACCGCAGCCTACGGCCACTTTGGTCGTACCCCTGCGCAGAAGACTGTCGGCGACGACACCTTCACTACCTTTACCTGGGAAAAAACCGACCGCGCCAACGACCTGCGGACCGCTGCCGGTCTGTAATCGCTCGCGGCTGCCAAAGCCCCGCCGGGTTCGCCCGGCGGGGCTTTGGGTTTTTCAAAGGTTGCAACAAAATCGTTGAAACCGAGGCCGAAGTCGACGCGGGCCAGTAAAAGCAGGGCGCCGAGACTGACAACAACGACGTGCCGGACGCGTTGTGCAGCCTGTTCAGGCAAGCAGAAACACCCGGTAAAAAGCCCCGCTCGGTCGGGGCTTTTTTGTGGCCGTGCGGATCACTTAGGCTGAACACCCTTTCCGAGCAAGGATGCTCACGATGCGCTTGTTGATGGTTTTTCTGATCAGCTTTCTACCGTGCTGGGCCTGGGCCGAAGACTGCCCCGATGATGCCCGATCACAAATCGACACGTTGGCCAGGCAGGTCAACCAGTGGGATGACGTCTACCACCGACAGGGCCAATCCCCCATCAGCGATGAACTCTACGACCAGGCCCGGCGTCGCCTGGCCCATTGGCGCAAATGTGCACTGCAACCCACACCCAAGGCTGACAATCCGCTGGCAAGCGCTCGTGGCACAGTCCGCCACCCGGTCGCGCATACCGGCCTGGAGAAGCTGCTGGACGCGTCCGAGGTGGGTGACTGGCTCAGCACCCGACAGGACGTATGGATTCAACCCAAGGTCGACGGAGTCGCCGTGACCCTGGTGTATCGCAAAGGCCAATTGCACCAACTCATCAGCCGCGGCGACGGCCTGCTCGGTCACGACTGGTCAGCGTCCGCGCGCAGAATCCCGGGTATCGTCCAGCAACTGCCGGAGCCCGTCGATGCCGTACTGCAAGGCGAGCTCTACTGGCGCCTCGACGGCCACGTACAGTCTGCACACGGCGGGCTCAACGCGCGCAGTAAAGTGGCTGGCTTGATGAACCGACGGCAATTGAGCGACACCGAGGCAGGCGGGATCGGGCTGTTCGTGTGGGCCTGGCCCGAGGGGCCGGCCAGCTTCACCGAGCGTCTGGCCACGCTGGCGCGGTGGGGGTTTACCGACGGCCAGCGGTACAGCCAGTCCATCGCCAGCATCAGCGATGCCACCCGTTGGCGTATGCATTGGTACAACTATCCACTGCCGTTCGCCAGCGATGGCGTGGTGTTGCACCAGGCGGCGCACGCTCCCGCCAAACGCTGGAAAGCCAGCGCACCCTACTGGGCCGTGGCCTGGAAGTACCCGGTGACCAAGGCGTTGGCGCTGGTGCGCAAGGTACAGTTCAGGATCGGGCGTACCGGGCGTATCACACCGATTCTCGAACTGGACCCCGTGTGGCTGGATGATCGGCAAGTCAAGCGGGTCAGCGCAGGCTCGCTGAAAAACTGGCAGAGCCTGGATATCCGTCCCGGCGACCAGGTGTCCATCAGCCTGGCCGGCCAGGTCATTCCCCGGCTCGATGAGGTGGTCCTGCGCAACAAGACCCGAGCGCAAGTGCCAGTACCCGATGCTCGCGACTTCCATGCCTTGAGCTGTTGGCAACTGGACCCTGGCTGCGAGGAGCAACTGCTCTCGCGCCTCACCTGGCTGAGCGGCAACCAGGGCCTGGCCTTGCCCCATATGGGCCGTGAAACCTGGAACGTATTGATCCAGGCGGGTCTAATCGCAGGCTTTCTCGATTGGTTAACCCTGGATGCGGCAGAGCTTGCTAACATTGATGGCTTCGGCGAACGCACCCGTGAACGGGTGCTCGACAGTATTCACAGCGCCCGCAAACGGCCTTTTGCACAATGGCTCAAAGCATTGGGGGTGCCGCCCGCGGCGCGCAACAACCTGGAGGGCGACTGGCATACGCTGGTCGCCAAAGACACCCAAGCCTGGCTGGCCTCTGATGGCATCGGCCCGGGACGCGCAGCGCAACTGAGCGCCTTTTTCCGCGACCCGCAGGTACAGGCATTGGCTGAAATATTACATGGAGCCGGCATAGACGGTTTTTGAAACCGGCCCGTCCCTCTGATTGCTACCTTGGAGCCCTTATATGAAATTTCTTGCCCCTCTCGCGTTACTGACAGCCGCAAGCTTCATGACCACGCCGCTGTTGGCCGCCGACGAAGCCCCCCAACTGACAGGCTGCGCTGCCAAGCGCCAAGCCATCAGTACCCAGATCGAACAGGCCAAGGCACATGGCAACAGCGCCCAACAGGCCGGCCTGGAAAAAGCCCTGAGCGAGGTCACCGCCAACTGCACTGACGCATCGCTCAAGAAAGAGCGCGAAAACAAGGTGCTCGATGCCAAGCACGAAGTCAGCCGCCGTCAGGCCGACCTCGACAAGGCCATGAAAAAAGGCGATGCGGACAAGATCAACAAGCGCAAGGACAAGCTCGCCGAATCGCGCAAGGAGTTGCAGGATGCGGTGGAAGAACTCGACCAGTAAAACCGGTCAATGGTCCCGGAACTGCTTATGGCAAGCGCTGCAGGCATCTTCGACTTTCTGCACCGCAGGTTGAAGGCTGCCGGCCTTATAGGGCTGGACCTGGCTTGCGATCACCAATTCACCGGTGGCCGCCTCAAGGTCGCGGGCCAGTTGCTGGAATTGCGCCTGCTTTTGCCACACCTCGTCCCTGGCACTGGTGTGGTCCTCTTCACGTACGCTTGGGAAGTGCTGCCAGGGTTCATGGGCCAACGCGTCCAGCTTGACCGCGCCGTCGGCGAACCGGCCGCCGTCGAAAGGGATACGCCCGCGCAACATGCCGCCCAGGTCTTCACTGGTCTTGAGCATCTGCTTGAAGATCGCCTTGCGCTGGCCCAGGGGCGAGTTGGGGTCAACACCGCCGCAGGCGGACAAAGCCAGGCAGGCCAGCACTACAACCGTCATATGTTTAAAAGTCATGGAGGCTCAGGGTCACGGAAAACGGCGGTCAGTATCCCCGCCTCGTCCGTAAAGACCAATAGCCCTATTAATAATAAGGGTTGCCCAACGCGATAAAGCCCGGGCAATCGCTTCAGGAATTACGTGCATGAATGTCAATTGGAAACCCTGGAGCCGCCTGGCGTGGGCTCTGCCGATGATCGCGCTGCTGGCCGGCTGCGACGTGGGCAAGGACGCGGGCAAAGAACCCGCCAAAGAAGAAGCCGCCAAACCCCATGCCGTCGCCACTTATGTGAGCGCTCCGTGGGAGGCGCTGCCGTCCGTTTCCGACAGCGATTTGCTGGCAGGCTTCGAATCCTGGCGCAGTGCCTGCCAGCGCCTCAAGGCCGACCCGGTCTGGGGTGCGACCTGTGCAGCCGCAGCCGCTGTACCGGGAAATGCAGTGGCGGTTCGCGGGTTCCTCAAGGAGCGCCTCGATGTATTTGGCCTGCGTTCAGCCGACAACACACCGAACGGCCTGATCACCGGCTACTACGAGCCGGTCTACCCCGGCAGCCTCACCGAAACCGCCACCGCGCATGTGCCGGTGTATGGCGTGCCGGACGACCTGATTATCGTCAACCTGGAATCAATCTACCCGGAACTCAAGGGCAAACGCCTGCGCGGTCGCCTGGAGGGCCGCGTGCTCAAGCCGTATGACGACGCCGGCACCATCAACGACCAGGGCTCGAGCGCCAAGCCGATAGCCTGGCTGACCGACCCGATGGACCTGCAGTTCCTGCAGATTCAGGGCTCCGGGCGTATTCAACTGGCCGATGGGCGTCAACTGCGTGTGGGTTATGGCGACCAGAACGGTTATCCCTATCGCCCTATCGGTCGCTGGCTGATCGAGCAAGGCGAGCTGAAAAAAGAAGACGTGAGCATGGGCGCGATCAGCGCCTGGGCCAAGGCACACCCGCAGCGCATCCCGCAGCTGCTGGCGAGCAACCCCAGCTATGTGTTCTTCAGCGCCCGCCCCGACAGCAATGAAGGGCCGCGCGGCTCGCTGAATGTGCCATTAACGGCGGGATACAGCGTGGCGGTGGACCGCAAGGTGATTCCGCTGGGGAGTTTGTTGTGGTTGTCCACCACCAAACCCGACGGCTCGCCGATCGCAAGGCCCGTCGCAGCCCAGGACACCGGCGGCGCAATCACCGGAGAAGTGCGGGCAGACCTGTTCTGGGGCACGGGCGACGCAGCAGGCGAGTTGGCGGGGAACATGAAGCAACAGGGACAGATCTGGATGCTGTGGCCCAAGGGTACGCCGCTGCCGCACGTGCCGGATGCACCCGCTGGCACCTGACAGCCATAGTTATCTACACAACGCTGCAGCGCCCAACCGTAACCACGATGCGCAGCGAGCCGGCAACCACGATGCGAAGCGAGTCGCCCTTGATCTTGATCTGGCTTTTGATCTTGATCTCAGGCGCCCCGTTAAACCACGCTGGCCGAACGCAGGCTTGAATCCGTGGGTAACCCGGCAGGACGCCGGGTTAGCCGCACTGGGTCATGGATGGCCCATTGCGGCGGCCCACGGATTCAAGCCTGCGTTCGGGCACACCGAGCCTGAGCGAGGTGCCGAGTGGTGGGGCAAGAGCCCTTTTGGTTACTTTTGGGGCTCTTTTCCAAAAGTGACCCGCTGTAAAAGCGGAACCCATAGCAGCCGTTACGCAGAAACGGATATGTACTCGTTCCAATCCAGCATCCTGGTCGGCCCAGAGGCCGCCATCGGGGGCAAGCCCCCTCCCACAGGGTATCTGCGCTTAACTGACTGCATTGGGGGCAAGCCCCCTCCCACAAGGTATCTGCGCTTAACTGACTGGCATTGGGGCAAGCCCCCTGCCACAGGGGATCTGCGCTTAACTGACTGGCATTGGGGCAAGCCCCCTGCCACCAGGGTTCTGCGTCAGGCTTCAGATCGAGACGAAGAAGAAACTCGCAATCAGCGCCATCCCCACCACCCACACCAGCGAACGCAACATCGCCCAGTCCGCCAGGTAGCAAATGATGTACAGCAGGCGGCTGGTGATGAACAACACTGCCAGCACATTGATCGTCACCAGCTCGGCCGTGCCGGCCAGGTGGGCGATGATCACCGCCGCCGCAAAGGCCGGGGTGACTTCAAAGCTGTTGAGTTGCGCATTGTGGGCACGCTTGGCAACGCCTTCGACCGTGTCCAGAAACGCGCGCGGGTCGTGATTATGGCGCGGCCCGAACTTGCCTCCACTGAACTTGGCCACACCCGTACACAGGTACGGCAGAAAGATCGCAATCAACACACACCAGAAAGCCACTGTCATCAGTCATTCCCTTTTTAGATTTATCAAGGCAGTCAGAGCTTCATCACCCACGTGCCGATCAGCCCCACCCACAAGCTAAGAGCCGTGGCCGACCGAAAGGTTCTTTCAGGTAATCGCACCTGTTTATACTAAACGACATCGCGACGCACGCTGTGCACCTCTATTTCCCCGCCCCAAGGACCCCGGATGCTTGAACTTGTTGCCGCCTTTATCTGCCTCACCACCCTGCTCACCTATGTGAACTTCCGTTTTATCGGCCTGCCGCCGACCATCGGCGTGATGGTCACTGCGCTGCTGTTTTCGCTGATCCTGCAAGGCCTCAGTTTTATCGGCTACCCCGGCCTGGAAGAGCGCATCCAGCAACTGATCGGCCAAATCGACTTCGGCGATTTGCTGATGAACTGGATGCTCTCGTTCCTGCTGTTTGCCGGCGCGTTGCACGTCAACTTGAACGACCTGCGCAGCTATCGCTGGCCCATCGGCCTGTTGGCGACCTTTGGCGTCTTGATCGCCACCGTGGTGATCGGCAGCCTGGCGTACTACATTTTTGCCCTGTTCGGCTGGCACGTGAGCTTCCTGTATTGCCTGCTGTTCGGTGCGCTGATCTCGCCCACCGACCCGATTGCGGTGCTGGGAGTGCTGCGTACCGCCAATGCCTCAAAACCGCTGAAAACCACCATCGTGGGCGAGTCGCTGTTCAACGACGGCACAGCGGTGGTGGTGTTTACCGTGCTGCTGGGCATCGCACAGTTGGGTGAAACACCGACCCTGGGCGCCACCGCAATGCTGTTCGCCCATGAGGCGATTGGCGGCGTGGTATTCGGCGGGCTGATCGGTTACCTCGTGTACCTGATGATCAAAAGCATCGAGCAGCACCAGATCGAAGTCATGCTGACCCTGGCGCTGGTGATTGGCGGCTCGGCGATGGCTACCGAATTGCACGTCTCGGCACCGATTGCGATGGTGGTGGCCGGCCTGATCATCGGCAACCTGGGGCGCAAGCTGGCGATGAACGACATGACTCGGCGCTATCTGGACGGCTTCTGGGAATTGCTCGACGACATGCTCAACGCCTTGCTGTTCGCACTGATCGGCATGGAACTGCTGCTGTTACCCTTCAACTGGCTGCACGTATTGGCGGCCAGCTTGTTGGCAGTGGCCATCCTGCTGTCACGCCTGCTGACCGTGGCCCCCGCGATCCTCCTGCTGCGACGCTGGCGCACGGTCCCGCGCGGCACTATCCGCATCCTCACCTGGGGCGGGTTGCGCGGTGGCGTCTCGGTAGCGCTGGCCCTGGCATTGCCGCTGGGCCCGGAACGCGACCTGCTGCTGAGCATCACGTATATCGTGGTGTTGTCGTCAATTCTGCTCCAGGGGTTGAGCATCGGCCGGGTGGTGCGCAAGGTTGCCGACCCGGCTTAAGGCGGCGTCCAGGCCACTGCGCTTCTAGCTGCCGAGCAGTAGCCCAAGCAAATGCCGCATCGCCGATGGGCGGTGCGGCGTCGAATCATGCAACACCACAAGGTCACGCGAGTAGCACCGCCCTCCAGCGACCGGCAGCACACGCAACCCATCCAGTGCCATGCCGGCCCATTGAGGCACCAGCGAAACCCCCATTCCCTGTGCAACCAGCATCACAATGGTTTCCAGCGCATCCAACTCGCATACCACTTTCGGTTCAAAAGCCCGCTCATCAAGATAACGCTGGGCAATCTGCCCGCCCCAGGCCCGAGCGTCATAGCGAATGAACGGCTGCTCGCGCATCAGCGTCTCCACCGGCTGCGCGCAAAGACTGGCCGAGGTGATAAGAATGAGCGGCTCAACCTTGAGCACCACCAGCGTCAAGGATTTTGGCGGCTGAAAAGGTGGCCTCACCAGAATCGCCGCGTCCAGCTCGCCGGTCAGCACTTTTTCATAAAGGCTTTTGGAATCGCCGGGAGTGATCGTCAGCTTCAGCGCGGGGGCCGACACCGCCAACCGCTCAATCAGGCGTGGCAGCACGCCAGTCAGTGCCGTTGATATCGCGCCAATCTTCATGTCCCCCGCTAACGCATCGTGCGCCAGATCGCTCTGCAGCGCCTGCACCTGCTCAACGATCAAACGGATTCTAGGCATCAGCGCCAGACATTGGTCCGAGGGGCGCGCCGCGTGCGCCGTGCGCTGTAACAACGTGCACCCTAACGCTCGTTCAAGGGCCTGGATGCGTTGGCTGATGGCCGCAGCAGTGCGATTCTCCCGGCGTGCAGCTGCTGCAATCGAACCGGTCTCAACCACCGAAATCAGGCTTTTAAGAAAGCGCACGTCCATAATTTTTCCTTTCGCTCAGCGCAACGCGAAGCTGTTTTACCCCGTCGTGCGGCCTGATTACCCTGGATGCTCATTGACTCGGGAAGCCCCCATGAACAGACCCTTTCACGCTGCATATCATGTTCGTGACCTGGACCAAGCGCGGATTTTTTATCGAGATGTGTTGGGTTGCCATGAGGGCCGCAGCGCCGACACCTGGATTGATTTCGACTTCTTCGGCAATCAGCTCTCTCTGCACCTGGGCACGCCCTTCAGCACGACCCGTACCGGCCAGGTCGGAGAGCACAGCGTGTTGATGCCGCATATCGGCGTCGTGTTGCCGCTGGATGAATGGCTGGCGCTGGCCGAACGCCTGACCCAGCTGGGCACTGCCTTCGAAATCCCCCCGGTGGTCCGGTTTGTGGGCGAAGCCGGCGAGCAACGCACGATGTTCTTTCTAGACCCCAGCGGCAACCCCATCGAAATCAAGGGATTCAAGGACTTCAACAACCTGTTCCACCCCTGAAATTCCCGCCCCCAAAACAATAAATAAAGGGATACAGCATGCGTACAAATACATCCTCCAGCCTGGTAACCCGCATCATGATAGGTCTCGCCGCCGGCGTGATCGTCGGCGTCCTTCTCAATCAGTTCCCGGAGCACAAGACCTGGTTTATCGACAACCTGCTGCAACCCGCCGGGGACTTGTTCATTCGGCTGATGAAGATGATCGTGGTGCCGCTGGTGTTCGCCTGCATGGTTGTCGGCATCGCCGGGGCGGGCAGTACTCGCGCCCTGGGTCGCGTCGGCCTGAAGACCTTCACGTACTTCTTCACCATTACCAGTATCGCCATCGTGTTCGGCCTGATCGTCGGCAATGTATTGCAGCCCGGCGTCGGCGCCGACTTCAGCAGTACCCTGCAAGCTCCGGTATCAGGCCTGGCCAGCGCCAGCGAGACGCAAAACCTGGGCCGGACCCTGGCCAACATCGTGCCGGACAACATCGTGTCAGCGATGTCGCAAGGCAAGCTGCTATCGGTGTTGTTCTTTGCCATCCTGTTCGGTTGCGCGTTATCACTGCTGCCGGCCCCGCAGAAAGCCCCTCTGGTGGCTGTGATGCAGGCAGTCTCGGACACCATGTTCAAAGTCACTCATCTGGTCATGCATTACTCACCCATTGGCATCTTTGGCTTGATCGCTGTGACAGTGGCCAGTTTCGGGCTCAGCGCTTTACTGCCCCTGGCCAAGCTGATCGGCATCACCTATGTCGCCGTGGCATTGTTTGCAATCTGTGTTCTAGGAGTGGTCGCGCGCGTCGCCGGAGTGGGCCTTTTTCACTTGATACGCGAAATCCGCAGCGAATTGTTGCTGGCGTACAGCAGCGCCGCGTCGGCCACGGTGATGCCGCAGCTGATCGAGAAAATGGAACGTTACGGCGCCCCCCGCTCGATCACCAGCATGGTCATCCCACTGGGGTACTCCTTCAACCTCGATGGCGCATCTCTGTTCGCTGCACTTGGCACATTGTTCATTGCCCAGGCCTACGGCATCGACCTCAGTCTTGCGGACCAGGCGATGCTGGTGCTGATCATGGTACTGACGTCAAAAGGGGCGGCGGGCGTGCCGGGCTTCATGTTCATCATCCTGACGGCAACCCTGACGACAGCGGGGTTGCCGGTGGAAGGCGTGGCGATCATCGCGGGCGTCTACCGGCTGATGGACATGCCGGTCACGGCGCTCAATGTGTTGGGCAATGCACTGGCACCGCTGGTCATCGCGCGCTGGGAGGGCCAGCTCGAAGCGCCGCGCAGTGACGCGCCGGCAAAGCCCGCCACTCCACCCTTGCAGGCGTGAAACACGCATTGATCATTTATCCTGTGCCGAATCGGAATGCTCCTTGGGGAGTTTACCGGGCGCCTGTTTACCCGAACTGGGCGCCTGGCCTTCACTGCGAATCTGCGCATGGCTGATCAACGCAAAGATAAAGCTGCCACCGATGATATTGCCGGCCAGGGTCGGGCCGGCGAATACCAGCCAGAAGTCATGCCACGACAGTTCGCCGGCAAACACCAGGTACGACACTTCCGCCGAGCCCACCACGATGTGAGTGAAATCGCCCAACGCCATCAGGTAGGTGATCAGGATGATGATCCACATCTTGGCGCTTTCCATCGACGGGATCATCCACACCATGGTGGCGATCATCCAGCCAGAGACGATGCCTTTGGCGAACATCTGGCCGGTGTCGTTTTCCATGATCTTGCGCCCGATTTCGAGGAAGGCCATGTCGGTCTTGGTGTCGAATATCGGCAGGTGCAGCATTACATAGGCCACCAGCAGGGTGCCACACAGGTTGCCCACCAGCACCACCGTCCACAGTCGCAACAGGCGCCCGGCATTGGCCAGGGTCGGTTTGCTCATCACCGGCAACACGGCGGTGAGGGTATTTTCGGTAAACAGCTGCTGGCGCGCGAGGATCACCGCCAGAAAACCCGCGCAATAGCCAAAGCTGGCGATGACCTTGAACGCTTCGCCGTCCGGCAGGCGTGAGTTGAGCAATCCCATGGCCATCAGCGACAGACCCATGGTCAACCCGGCAGCCAGGGCAGACCACCACAACGCCGCGACGCTGCGCTCCAGCTCCTGGTCGCCTTGAGTACGAATGATTTCATGCAGCACCGCCGCGCGGGGCGGCTGGTTTTTGTCTACGTCCTGCTGCTCTTCCTGCGACAGGTTGGGGGTTTTGCCTGCTTCGTCGGTGGCCATGATTATCCGGAGTCCAAGGGGGGCGTGTAGCTACGACACGCGGCCACCGTGGCTGTTCAGTGCCCAGGCAACTTAACCGGAATTCTCCAGGCCCGGGCCATTTCCACCGTGGTGGAACCGGACGCTTTATCCCAGGGTTTATTACGTGCTTTGTAACTGTCGCCGAGGGTGCCGAGCACACGATTGAACTCGGTGGGCGTGGTAGCCCACGCCAAGTCTTGAGCCGTACGCTGGAGCAGTTCGACATTGGCGCCGGGTTGGCCAGGCCGAAACAATGAAGGGTAGATCACCTCCCGCGTGAAGTTGTCTGCTTTCATCGCGATATCGCGCGCGCCCATCTGAGCGACAGCGCCGACGATGACTTTGGACACCGGCGGCGCACCGCCAGCGATCTGCCTGGCCGCCATTTGCAGCAACTGCTGAAAGTTACGCTGATCGGCGACATTGAGACGCCCTCCCAACCAGTCGACTTGCTCAGGCCGTCGTACAAGGGCATCCAGGTTGCGCAGCGCTGATAAAATTTGCGGCGTAAACAGTAGCGTATCGTGGGTCTGATTCGCTTCGGTGATCGCCTCATCCAGCACTTGCAACGCCTGCTGCGCATTGCTTCTGAACGTCAGCACATCCGCCGCGGCCGGGTCTTTTTGCAGCGCCGACTGTACGCTGGCGAGCAGTTGATCATCCATGGCCAACACGGCGTCATGCAGTGATTGAAACGCATGATGCCCAAGCGCTGTAGAGCGGCGTTCCAAATGCGTCTCTACCGCTTGACACGCCTTGGCCTGCAGATGTTGTTTTTGCTCATCCTGCATCGTGAAGTTGACGGTACCGCCGAGCAGGCCGCGAAAATCACCTTTTTCAGTCTTCAGGGGCAAAGTAACGATTTGATCGGCAAACGCTTCGAGCTTTTTCTCCTGGAAGGCTTCAGCAGCCGAATGTTCGACGCCGATGACGCGGTCAGCCACGCTGCTGAGAAAGCTGCCACTTCGCGCCGGTGTCTCGCTGACGCTGGACTCAAACTTGACGATCAACGCTTCAGGCTTGTTCAAGGGACTGTCAGCAAATACCTTCTGCACCACACCCGGCGCCGGGGTATTGAGCAATAAGCCACCGTCCTTGAACGCGGTGATTTCACCTGCGGCCTGGAAGCCATGACCTTGTTCCACGGGGCTTTTGAACACCACCGGCAAGGAACCGGAAATATGCGCCGCCCGAGCGATGTCCATCTGCGGCGTCAAGCTGGCATTGAACACCACCAACTGCGGGCGCCCAGCAAACATACCGGTACCGGTGATGCTCAGTTGCTTGATCGCGGGGATATGACGGTTCAACACCTCAAGGTCACCAAACGTCGGTGCGCCGCCGGCACTCAACTTGTCGGCAATCTTCATCACTTCAGCAGGCCGGGTTTCCCGAGGGCTTTGCGCGATATGCGCAAGCAGCGACCGGCGCGACTCATTTCGAATCAATTCCTCGAGAGGACAGGCTTCAGTTTGCAGGCGCGGCAACAATGTCACCAACAGCTGAGACACATTACCGACGGGGCCGGGTAACCGGCCGATGAGTTTGCCAAGTGTGGCACTGGCGTCCTGCATCCACGCCGTCACGGCATCCTTGCTATTGAGCAGGCTCGGCAGATCAATGCTATCGGACAACTTATCGAAGGCTGCCGCCCCCATACCACTGGCGATCAACGCCGCCGAAATCGCGCCGGCGGATGAGCCGCAAGCCAGTTGGATACCCTGCAGCTTTCCCGCTTGCTCAAGGGCCTGCACCACCCCCGAAAAAGCGATGCCCTTGGCCCCTCCGCCGCTGAGCACCAGGCTTGTGACAGGCGCAGCCGACAAAATCACTTCGACCCGCCCCAGGTCATCGCGCAGAAGCGTCACGTTGCGTTCGCCCACCCCTTCCAACAGAGGCGTCTTGGCGCTGGACTTGGCCGCAGACTGATCCTCTTTATCCAATAAGTGCTGAATCTGGGCACTTGGACTGAACACTTTCATACACAGGCTCTCCGTTGGGTGTGAGCCTGAGTGATGAAAGCCTCTCGCGACGATCCGTACGGAATGATTTGGTAAAGCAAATCACACCGCTACGTTGTCACTCGGAAAGACTGTCGTCCTTGAACTGATCCTTCACGTACTTGATTTCGGTACGACCATGAGGCGCAGGCAGGCCATCTTCACCGAGGTTGACGAAGACCATTTTCTCTACGGTCAGGATGCTCTTGCGGGTGATCTTGTTGCGCACTTCACAGGTCAGGGTGATGGAGGTGCGACCGAACTCGGTGGCGGTGATGCCCAGCTCGATGATGTCGCCCTGGCGCGAGGCGCTGACAAAGTTGATTTCGGAAATGTACTTGGTCACCACGCGCTGGTTGCCCAGTTGGACGATAGCGTAGATGGCGGCTTCTTCGTCGATCCAGCGCAGCAGGCTGCCGCCGAACAGGGTGCCGTTGGGGTTGAGGTCTTCGGGTTTTACCCATTTGCGGGTGTGGAAGTTCATAGGAGGCGCACTCTGAGGTGTTTTAAAGATATATTTCCCCCCTAGCTTCAAGTTTCAAGCTACAAGCTGCAAGTAAAAGCCGATTCGCTTTAAACTTGCCGCTTGCAGCTTGTCACTTGCGGCTCAAAGAAAGCTATAATCGCCCCCGATTTGGAACGGCCACCACCGTTCTCCCGCCACCTGTCCGAGGGGCGCTGCAGCAGGCTTGGCCTGTCAGGCTCGGATGGGGCGTTGTCCGGCCTGGTTTTGCAGCTGGATACTAAACGCACAACGGCGCCCATTCGCACACTACGAATGGAGGCTCTTCATGAGCGCTGTCAACACGCCTGCAGATTTCACCGACTACAAAGTCGCCGACATGTCCCTCGCCGCCTGGGGCCGTCGCGAAACCTTTATCGCCGAATCCGAAATGCCAGCCCTGATGGGCCTGCGTCGCAAGTACGCCGCCGAGCAGCCGCTCAAGGGCGCGAAGATTCTCGGCTGCATCCACATGACCATCCAGACCGCCGTGCTGATCGAAACCCTGGTTGCCCTGGGGGCCGAAGTGCGTTGGTCGTCCTGCAACATTTTCTCGACTCAGGACCAGGCCGCTGCCGCTATCGCCGCCGCCGGTATCCCGGTATTCGCCTGGAAAGGCGAAACCGAAGAAGAGTACGAGTGGTGCCTGGAGCAAACCATCCTCAAGGATGGCGCGCCTTGGGATGCCAACATGATCCTCGACGACGGCGGCGACCTGACCGAGCTGCTGCACAAGAAATACCCGCAGATCCTCGACCGCGTCCACGGTGTGACCGAAGAAACCACCACCGGCGTGCACCGCCTGCTGGACATGCTGGCCAAGGGCGAGCTGAAGATCCCGGCCATCAACGTCAACGATTCGGTGACCAAGAGCAAGAACGACAACAAGTACGGCTGCCGTCACAGCCTCAACGATGCGATCAAGCGCGGCACCGACCACCTGCTGTCGGGCAAGCAAGCCCTGGTGATCGGCTACGGCGACGTGGGCAAGGGTTCGTCCCAGTCCCTGCGTCAGGAAGGCATGATCGTTAAAGTTTCAGAAGTCGACCCCATCTGCGCCATGCAAGCCTGCATGGACGGTTTCGAAGTGGTGTCGCCGTTCATCGACGGCGTCAACGACGGCACCGAAGCGAGCATCGACAAGGCCCTGCTGGGCAAGATCGACCTGATCGTCACCACCACCGGTAACGTGAATGTTTGCGATGCGAACATGCTCAAGGCCCTGAAAAAACGTGCCGTGGTGTGCAACATCGGTCACTTCGACAACGAGATCGACACCGCTTTCATGCGCAAGCACTGGGCATGGGAAGAAGTGAAGCCGCAGGTCCACAAGGTTCACCGTACCGGTGCTGCCAAGTTCGACCCGCAGAACGATGACTACCTGATCCTGCTGGCCGAAGGCCGCCTGGTTAACCTGGGCAACGCCACCGGTCACCCAAGCCGCATCATGGACGGCTCGTTCGCCAACCAGGTACTGGCGCAGATCTTCCTGTTCCAGCAGAAGTACGCCGACCTGTCGCCTGCCCAGAAAGCCGAGCGCCTGACCGTGGAAGTACTGCCGAAGAAACTCGACGAAGAAGTGGCCCTGGAAATGGTTCGCGGTTTCGGCGGCGTTGTGACCCAACTGACCAAGACCCAGGCCGACTACATCGGCGTGACCGTTGAAGGTCCGTTCAAGCCGCACGCTTACCGCTACTGATAAGCCTGCTCCCCCTGCGGGGAGCTGGCTTCAAATGTGGGAGGGGGCTTGCCCCCGATGCGGTGGGTCAGTCGATATATTTACTGACTGACCGACCGCATCGGGGGCAAGCCCCCTCCCACATCGACGGTGTACACACTCCGCAATTCTGAGTTTCAAAGGGTATTACCATGTCCCAAGACCGTCGCTACAGCTTCGAGTTCTTCCCGACCAAGACCGATGCTGGGCATGAAAAATTGATGGCCACCGCCAAGGTGCTGGCCAGCTACAACCCCGACTTTTTCTCCTGCACTTACGGCGCCGGCGGTTCGACCCGTGACCGCACGATCAACACCGTGCTGCAGCTGGAAAGTGAAGTCAAAATTCCCGCCGCTCCGCACTTGTCGTGCGTGGGCGACAGCAAAGCCGACCTGCGCGGCCTGCTGACCCAATACAAGGCCGCCGGCATCAAGCGCATCGTCGCCCTGCGTGGCGACCTGCCGTCCGGTATGGGCATGGCCAGCGGTGAGCTGCGCTACGCCAACGACCTGGTGAGCTTCATCCGCGAAGAAAGCGGCGATCACTTCCATATCGAAGTGGCGGCCTACCCGGAGATGCACCCCCAGGCGCGCAATTTCGAAGACGATCTCAAAAACTTCGTACGCAAGGCCGACGCCGGCGCCAATAGTGCGATCACCCAGTACTTCTTCAACGCCGACAGCTACTTTTATTTTGTCGAGCGTGTACAGGCCATGGGGGTGAACATCCCGATCGTGCCGGGCATCATGCCGATCACCAACTACAGCAAGCTGGCGCGCTTCTCCGACGCCTGCGGTGCCGAGATCCCACGTTGGGTGCGCAAGCAGCTGGAAGCCTATGGCGACGACGTCAAAAGCATCCAGGCATTCGGTGAGCAGGTCATCACCGAGATGTGTGAGCAATTGTTGCAGGGTGGCGCGCCAGGGTTGCACTTCTATACCCTGAACCAGGCAGAACCCAGCCTTGCCGTCTGGAACAACCTCAAGCTGCCACGCTAAGGCTTGTCCGGTTGTGCCAAGGCCCTCAAACGAGGGCCTTTGTCGTTTTACGTGACCCACGGAATCCCGCAGTCCATGAATACAGTGCCCTCCACTTCCCGTCCGCAGCTGGTTTACCTGGTCTTCGGCGCCGAGACCTACCATCAGGAAGCGGTATTCAGCATTGCCAGCGCGTTGGCCTTCCTGCAAGACGCCCCCGATGCGGCCATGGACATTCAGGTATTCAGCGACAACCCCGAACCCTATCGTCTGCTGCCGGTACGTGTGCGCCCGCTGGACGAGGCCACTCGCAAACGCTGGAGCGAGCCCCACGGTTATCATTTCCGCACCAAGCACGTGGTACTGCGCCAGGTACTGGAAGAGTCCGAGGTGGCGTTGCTGATCGACACCGACACGTTTTTTCACCGTTCTCCCCTGGCCTTGTTCGAGCGCGTACAGCCGGGCACGCTGCTGTGCAACGCCTTCTACACCAAGTACGGCGACAACCACGAAAGCATTCTCTACACCGCGCTTTACCAGCGCCTGCTCGACATGGGCGTGGCCGACGACGACATGATGACCCTCAACTCCGGCGTGATGGGCCTGACCCAGCAGGACGCGCACATCCTCGACCGCTCCATCGAGTTGATGGATGAACTGTTCCCCCATGCCCAGGGCGCCTACACCCTGGAAGAGTTCTGCCTGTCCATCGCGGCCTATCGCACGGTCAACGTGCGCGAATGCCCGGACCTGATCCACCATTACTGGAGCCGCAAGCAGCTGTTCCGGGCCAAGGTCAAGGCCTGGATCACCAAGCACGCCGCAGCGCCCACCAGCGCGCTGGCACTGGCCGACACGCGCCAGGTCTCCGCCCACCTGCCGCGCCCGCCGCGCTTGCAGCGCATGCTGTACAAGCTGATTACCCTGCTGCTGCCCAGGCACCAGCAGCAGTTCATCCGCGAAATCCTCTACGGTTGCTACGAACACGAAAACGAGTTCGACCAGGCCTGTGGCCCGGTTTGGTGGGACAAGGCGCGACAAAACCAGGAAGAGCGCCAGAAGCGTCCGCTTGATGCGCACCAGCTCGAACACTGGTTCGCCAATCCGGTGGTGCGCCTGATTCTCGGCGAGCGGCGTGCCGCAATCCACGCCCACTTGATGGACGCGCCAGCAAAATAAGGCGGCCCGCCAAAGCGCGCGCCAGAGCTTCTCTTTATGCCGGGAGCGTCGTAACCTCCGGGTATGCCCGTCATTTTCAAGTTGTTGATCGCTGCGCTTGTCACTTGCCTGAGCCTGGCCGCTCATGGCGAGAAATTGCGCATTGTCACCGAGCCATGGGCGCCCTACGTCTACGACGACAACGGCACCATGCGCGGCCTGGACTATGAAACCACGGTGATCGTGTTCCAGCGTCTCGGTGTGGATGTGCAATGGCAGTTCCTGCCGTGGAAACGTTGCCTGGCCATGCTCGACCAAGGCCACGCCGACGGCGCACTGGACATTTTCCACAGCCACGAGCGCGACGCTTCGCTGCTTTACCCCAGCGAACCCCTGTCGGCAGTCGAGTTCGTCCTGTTCTACGCCAACGAACGCCCCCACCCCGCCGAAACCCTCGACGACCTGCGCGGCCTGACCGTGGGCGTCTCGCCCGGCTATCTGTATGGCGAAACATTCAGTGCGTCCGATGCCTTCGCCCGTGAACCCGCTCCCAGTCATGAAGCCAACTTCGGCAAGCTCATGCTGGGGCGCATCGACATGGTGGTCACTGACCGTCGCGTGGGCCAGCATGTGATCAAGGAGTTGGGTCTGGAAGACAAGGTCAGCCAGGCGCCCGTGGTGGTCAGCCGCCAGCAACAGTTTCTCGCCGTTCGCCGTGGCGCGGGCATGGACCTGCTGGTCCAGCGCTTCGCCGCTGAACTCAGGCGTTTCAAGCAAGAGCCGGCCTATGCCGCCTTGAGCGCCAAATACGGCGGTATCCTTGCGCAAACGGTGCCGATCAGCGCGTCCGAATACACCGTTGAGCAGCAGGAAAGCAGCGCGCAGTGATTGCTCTGTTATACTCCGGCCTTTCCGCCAGGCTTACGCCCGGCCGCTCGGGTCTTGAAAAAGGCACCCAACCCCGCTACAGCGCAGCTTTGCAGCCCGCGCGAGCCGGTGGAGTGCCCGCCAGACGCAGCAGGACCGGACGGGATTACGCTCCCCTAAGCGCCATTCACGCCCGGCAAGATTATCCCTTTGGGCCAAGCCCTAACTAAAACAGGATTACTCATGTCCTTTGCTTCCCTCGGTCTCTCCGAGGCTTTAGTCCGCGCCATCGAGGCGGCGGGCTATACCGAGCCTACTCCGGTGCAACAGCGGGCCATTCCCGCCGTGTTGCAAGGTCGCGACCTGATGGTTGCGGCGCAGACAGGTACCGGTAAAACCGGTGGTTTCGCCCTCCCGATTCTGGAGCGGTTGTTCCCCAACGGTCACCCGGACAAATCCCAGCGTCACGGCCCGCGTCAACCGCGTGTACTGGTCCTGACCCCCACCCGCGAACTCGCCGCCCAAGTGCACGACAGCTTCAAGCTGTATGCCCGCGACTTGAAGTTCGTCAGCGCCTGCATCTTCGGCGGCGTCGGCATGAACCCTCAGGTTCAGGCCATGTCCCGTGGTGTCGACGTGCTGGTGGCATGCCCGGGCCGTTTGCTCGACCTGTGCGGCCAAGGCAGCGTCGATCTGTCCCACGTGGAAATCCTCGTGCTGGACGAAGCCGACCGCATGCTCGACATGGGCTTTGTCCATGACGTGAAAAAAGTGCTCGCCCGCCTGCCGGCCAAACGTCAGAACCTGCTGTTCTCGGCAACGTTCTCCCAGGACATCACCGCCCTGGCCGGCAAGTTGCTGCACAACCCGGAACGCATCGAAGTCACGCCGCCGAACACCACGGTCGAGCGTATCGAACAACGCGTCTTCCGCCTGGCGGCCAGCCACAAGCGCTCGCTGCTGGCGCACCTGATCACCCACGGTGCCTGGGAACAGGTGCTGGTGTTCACCCGCACCAAGCACGGCGCCAACCGCCTGGCCGAGTACCTGGACAAGCACGGCCTCACCGCCGTCGCCATCCACGGTAACAAGAGCCAGAACGCGCGTACCAAGGCCCTGGCTGACTTCAAGGCCGGTTCCGTACGCATCCTGGTCGCCACCGATATCGCCGCCCGCGGCCTGGATATCGACCAACTGCCGCACGTGGTCAACTTCGAGCTGCCAAACGTCGATGAAGACTACGTGCACCGTATCGGCCGCACAGGCCGTGCCGGGCGTTCGGGCGAGGCCATTTCCCTGGTCGCGCCGGACGAAGAAAAACTGCTCAAAAGCATCGAGCGCATGACCAAGCAGAAAATCGCCGACGGCGACCTGATGGGCTTCGATGCCAGCGCTGTGGAGGCCGAAAAGCCAGAAGCGCGCGAGCGTCCGGACGTACGCAACCCCCGCAACCCACGCGGTCCGAAGGGCGATGGCCCGAACGGCGGCGGTGGTGGCGGTGGCCGTCGCGACAAGGGCAAGGACAAGGGCAAGGAAAAAACCGCGACCAGCAGCCGTGGCGAACGCCCGGCCCGCGAGCAGAAGCCGCGCGAAGGCACCCCGGCCCGCGAACAGCGCCAGCCGAGCCAGCCGCCACGCGCTGCAGCCGATCGTGCTCCGGACGAATTCCTTGATGACGATGTGGATAACTTCGGTAACCGCGTCGACTACGTGCCACAGGCCAAGCCTGCACAGGGCCGCGGCCGTCGCCCAGGCGCCCCGGCACAAGGCGCAGGCGCAGCCGCTCCACGTGGTGGTCAGCCACAAGGCGCCCGTCAGAATGGCCCGCGCAACAGCAGCGGCGGCACCACCGGTACGCCGCCAGCCAAGCGCAGCGGCCCACGCAACGGTGCCCCGCGTGACGGCCAGGCCCGTCGCGAGGACTCGCGCAGCAACAACCGCCGCCCGGCCCGTGACGAGCAGCCACGTTCGTCCGAGCCAGCGGTGCAAAACCCGCGCGGTGGCCCGGCGCCGAAGATTATCCACAAGGAGTCGAAAGCGGATCGCTTCCCGACACCCGAGCAGTTGGATCAACTGCCTGGCCGTCCTCGTGGTGAAAAACCAGCGCTGCTGACTCGCAACCGCTGAGTTTCAAAGCGCCATAAAAAATGCCCCGCCTCTTTCGAGACGGGGCATTTTTTTATGAGCTCAACAAACCGAATGTGGGAGGGGGCTTGCTCCCGATAGCGACATGCCAGTCAGCCTGTTGATACTGACACACCGCTATCGGGGGCAAGCCCCCTCCCACACTGAACGCATTGTCAGGCAGAAATTACTTCTGCTTCACGCCTTCCAGCGTGATGTCCAGGTCGACAGTCTGCGAAGTCGGGCCTGGGCCTTTCACGCCGAAGTCGTTCAGGTCGATCGTAGTCTTGGCGTTGAAGCCGGCACGTTCGCCGCCCCATGGATCCTTGCCTTCACCGTTGAAGGTGGCCTTGAAGGTCACAGGTTTGGTCACGCCGTGGAAGGTCAGGTCGCCGGTCACGTCAGCTGTCTTTTCGCCGGTGGGTTTAACGGCGGTGGACACGAACTTGGCGTCGGCAAACTTGGCCACGTCGATGAAGTCTTTGCTGGCGATGTGCTTGTCACGTTCAGCGTGGTTGGACCACAGGCTGGCGGTTTTCACGTCGACGGCGATTTTGCTGGCTTCAGGCTTGGCTGCGTCCCAGCTGAAAGTACCATCCCAGTCCTTGAAGGTACCGTGGATGTAGCTGTAGCCCAGGTGGCTGATTTTCCAATCGATGAAGGCGTGCTGGCCTTCCTTGTCGATCTTGTAGTCAGCAGCCATTGCCTGCCCGGCGGACAGCAGCGCGGTACCGATTGCCAGAGCGGCGAGTGTCTTCTTCAACATGCTTTCTATTCCTTGTGAGTCGAGGTTGAACATCAGGCTTTGCGCCCCAGCATTCGCGTCAGGGTCACATCACGATCGATAAAATGGTGTTTCAGTGCCGCCACGCCGTGCAAGCCGGCGAACACCACTAACACCCAGGCCAGGTAGAAATGCACCCAGCCGGCGGTATCTGCCTGGTCCGGTAGACCGGAAACCACGGCAGGAATTTCAAACAGGCCAAACACCGGGATACCGACACCGTCTGCGGTGGAAATCAGGTAACCGGCAATCATCACGGCAAACAATCCGAGATACAGGAACGCGTGTCCAAACGCGGCGCCGATACGGGTCAAGCGACTGTAGCTGGTCAACGGCGGGGGCGGCGGGCTGACCAGGCGCCAGACAATGCGTACCAGCATGATCGCGAACAGCGTAATGCCAATGCTCTTGTGCAGGTCCGGCGCATCTTTGCGCCAGGCGCTGTAGTAATCGAGGCCGACCATCCACAGGCCCAGGGCGAACAATCCAAACACCACCAGGGCCACGCCCCAGTGCAAAACCATGCTGACCCAACCATAGCGGGCCGGTGAGTTGCGTAGCTGCATGTACTTAATCCCGTAAGAACTGTGCCCAAGACTAGCGTTTTACCTATCGAATTAAAGCGGAAAATTTCGCTTTGAAATATCGAGAAATACGATCTGGAGGCTATGCATAATAAATTAACAAGGGATTAAGACTATTCCCAGGAAACGTGACAGACCGTCCTGTATTTACCGCGAATTTCCCCACAATGGCTTGTGACCCACGTCACCATTGCATAGGCTTGCGCGATTGTTTCACCTGCGCAGGCCGCAGGACCGCTTCGAGGAGATCACCGATGGGCTTGAATAACCAGTGGATGCAACGCGACCTCGCGGTGCTGTGGCATCCCTGCACCCAGATGAAAGACCACCAGCAACTGCCCCTTGTGCCGATCAAGCGCGGTGAAGGCGTATGGCTGGAAGATTTCGAAGGCAAGCGCTACCTCGATGCCGTCAGTTCCTGGTGGGTCAACGTGTTCGGCCACGCCAACCCGCGCATCAACCAGCGCATCAAGGACCAGGTCGACCAACTGGAGCACGTGATCCTCGCCGGTTTCAGCCATCAGCCGGTGATCGAGCTGTCCGAGCGCCTGGTGGCAATGACGCCCGCAGGCCTGACCCGCTGCTTTTACGCCGACAATGGCTCGTCGTGCATCGAAGTCGCGCTGAAGATGAGCTTCCACTACTGGCTCAACCGTGGCCTGCCGAACAAAAAGCGCTTCGTCACCCTGACCAACAGCTACCACGGCGAAACAATCGCGGCGATGTCGGTGGGTGACGTGCCGCTGTTTACCGAAACCTATAAGGCGCTGTTGCTCGACACCCTCAAGGTGCCGAGCCCCGACTGCTACCTGCGCCCCGAGGGCATGAGCTGGGAAGAACACTCGCGCACGCTGTTCCTGGCGATGGAACAGACCCTGGCCGAGCACCACGACAGCGTCGCCGCCGTGATCGTCGAACCGCTGATCCAGGGCGCCGGTGGCATGCGCATGTATCATCCGGTGTACCTCAAGCTGCTGCGCGAAGCCTGCGACCGTTACGGCGTGCACCTGATCCACGACGAAATCGCTGTGGGCTTTGGCCGCACCGGCAGCATGTTCGCCTGCGAACAGGCCGGCATCCGCCCGGACTTCCTGTGCCTGTCCAAGGCCCTGACCGGCGGCTACCTGCCGCTGGCCGCCGTGGTCACCACCGATGACGTGTACGACGCCTTCTACGACGACTACCCGACCCTGCGCGCGTTCCTGCATTCCCACAGCTACACCGGCAACCCGCTGGCGTGCGCGGCGGCACTGGCGACCCTGGATATCTTCGAAGAAGACAACGTCATCGAAAACAACAAGGCCCTGGCCCAGCGCATGGCCAGCGCCACGGCTCACCTGGTGGACCACCCGCACGTGTCGGAAGTGCGCCAGACCGGCATGGTGCTTGCCATCGAGATGGTGCAGGACAAAGCCACCAAGACCGCTTACCCCTGGCAGGAACGCCGTGGCCTGAAGGTGTTCGAGCATGCCCTGGAACGTGGCGCGTTGTTGCGACCGCTGGGCAGCGTGGTGTACTTCCTGCCGCCGTATGTGATTACCCCGGAGCAGATTGACTTCCTCGCCGAAGTGGCCAGCGAAGGGATTGATATCGCCACTAACAGCAAAGTCAGTGTGGCGGTGCCGAAAGATTTTCACCCAGGCTTCCGCGATCCGGGTTGATTGCCTAAACCTTTGTAGGAGCGGGCTTGCTCGCGAAGGCATTCCAAGCGCATCGCTGCGTCGGATGTACGTTTTTCGCGAGCAAGCTCGCTCCTACCTACACCTCTTCAGAGAACAGAAATGAGACTGTCCCGCTTCTTCACCGACACCCCGCTGAGCCTCGGCGACCATGAGTTGCCGCAAGCCCAGGCGCATTACATCAGCCGTGTGTTGCGCATGGTCGAAGGCGACGCCGTGCAACTGTTCGACGGTTCCGGCCAGGAGTTTCTCGGCAGCCTGCTGGAAGTCGGTAAAAAGCGCGTCACCGTGCAACTGACGCAAAGCTTCAACGGCCAGGCCGAGTCGCCACTGCATATCCACCTCGGTCAGGGCCTGTCCCGTGGCGAGCGCATGGATTGGGCGATCCAGAAAGCCACCGAGCTGGGCGTCAACGCGATCACGCCGATTTTCAGCGAGCGCTGCGAAGTGCGCCTCAAGGACGAACGCGCCGACAAACGCCTGCTGCACTGGCGCCAGGTGGCGATCAGCGCGTGCGAGCAATGCGGGCGTTCGACAGTGCCGGTGATTCACCCGCCGCTGTTGCTGGCCGACTGGCTGAAACAGACCGAGGCCGACCTCAAGCTGGTCCTGCACCCGGTGGCCGAGCCGATGGTCAGTCATGCCAAACCGTCGAGCCTGGCCTTCCTGATAGGGCCTGAGGGTGGGCTGACCGACGGCGAAGTCGACACCGCCCAAGGCGCCGGCTTCCATGCCGCCCGCCTCGGCCCACGGGTGTTGCGCACCGAAACCGCGCCGGTGGTGGCGCTGTCCGTGGCCCAACAGTTGTGGGGCGACTTCTGACCCTGCCGTGTAAACCCAATCAAAAATGTGGGAGGGGGCTTGCTCCCGATGGCGGTGAATCAGTCAACTTATAGGTAGCTGACCGACTGCTATCGGGAGCAAGCCCCCTCCCACAGTTGGATTGGGTTAGCACTTCTTACTCCACCGGGTCGCTGACCGGCTTGGCGATAATCGCCTTCAACTCGCTGGTCATCGGGAATTCCAGGTTCAAACCCTTGGGCGGAATCGCATACGCCTGTGCGCCCAACAAAACCCCCAGGGTGCAGCCGGTCAACAGGATCTTTTTCATTGTTATTCTCCGTTGGTTCGCGGGGTAGAGACTCAAGCAGCGCAGGGGGCCAGGCCCTGCATGTCAATGGAAGGCGTGCGCTGATCGATCAGTTCGGCCAGCAGTTGGCCGCTGCCGCAGGCCAACGTAAAGCCAAGGGCGCCGTGGCCGAGGTTCAGCCACAGGTTGCGATAGCGACTTGCACCGATCAGCGGCACCCCCGTCGGCGTGGCAGGGCGCATGCCAGCCCATTCGACTGCGTGGGTGTAGTCACCGGCCAGAGGAAATGTCTCCAGGGCCTGACGTTTCATCAGGGCCAGACGTTTGGGTTCAAGCCCCGTATCGAAACCAACGATATCCACCATCGCCGCGACCCGCAATTGCTCGCCGATACGTGCGTAGACGATCTTGCGATCATAGTCGGTAATGCTCAGGTTCGGCGCCCGGTGTTGCGCGCCAATCGGCACGCTCAGGCTATAGCCCTTGAGCGGATACAGCGGCAGCGCCAGCCCCGGCAAGCCCAATTCGGTGCTGCGATGCCCGGCCGCCAGCACCAGTTGCTCCACCGGCATCACTTCGCTGCCCAACTCGATGGCCTGCACCACACCGTCGGCATGGCGGATCCCGGTGACCTTGCGCCCGAGCCTGAACGTACAGCGCCCCGAAGCCTCCAGCCGCGCTGCCAGGCGTTGGCAGAAAGCATGGCAATCGGCGACTTCCTCGTTCGGTGTGTAGATACCGCCGACAAAATCACCCGCCGCCAACGCCGGCTCCAGGCGCGCACAATCTCGCACGGACAACACCTGCTGCTGCAACATGTCCGTGACCTTGCTGCGCGCCTGCTCGAAGGTATTGGCATTACGGAACGTCACCAGCTTACCGTTACGTCGCCAATCGAAACCTTCCAGGCGATCATCGATGCGCCAATGCTGCAATGTGGCCTGGCTCAAGGATGCGAGGCGTAATAAGTGCGCGGCGTTGCGCCTATTCACCGAACCCCGGCAGGCGGCCATAAAGGCTCCCATCCAGCGCCATTGCTGGGGGTCGAGCCGTGGGCGCAGTTTCAATGGCGAGTCACGGCGCAGCAACCAGCCAATCGCCTGCAGCGGCACGCCTGCATCCGCCAGCGGTGCGACATAGCGATAGGACAACTGCCCGCCATTGGCGAAGCTGGTTTCGCTGCCCAGTCTGTCGCGCGCATCGATCACCGTCACTGCATGGCCAGCACGCACCAGTGCATACGCGCTCGCCAAACCGATCACTCCACCCCCGATGATGCAAACCTGCGCGGCCATTCCCGCCTCCCGCCGTTGATTCAAGAAAGCTCAAGCGTAGAGGCAGGTGACAGCTCACCGACAATGAATAAAGATGGGTCACCTATAAACAAAGGTTATGGACTCGCCATGCGCTTGCGTCATATCGAAATCTTCCAGGCCATCCGCCAGACGGGCTCCATCAGCGCCGCCGCGCAATTGCTGCATGTCTCGCAACCGGCGGTGACCAAGGTGTTGCAGCACGCCGAACTGCAGTTGGGCTTTGCACTGTTCCTGCGGGTACGCGGCAAATTGCAGCCCACGCCGGAAGCCCTGGCGCTGGAAAGCGAAGTCGAGAAAGTCACCGCAAGCCTGCAAGGCGTGCGGCGCCTGGCTACCAGCCTGCGCCGCGAACCTGGGCAGAGCATCCGTATCGGTGCGATCCCGGCGTTGGCGCTGTCGCTGCTGCCGCCGTCAATCCTGGAATGGAAGCGCGATTACCCGGACATGGCCTGCGAGCTGTCCAGCGACCATAGCCGCGAACTGGTGCAGAAGCTGTTGATGCGCGAGATCGACCTCGCGCTGACGCTCAACTTCTCCGGCCATCCGGGGCTCACGACCCAAGTGCTGGCCAACGGCGTGCTGGTGGCGTTGGCGTCCGAGGGTTATTGGCCGGAAGCCGAACGCTATCAGCCCCTGCCGTTGGCCGAGCTGGCCGGGGCGCCGTTGATCGGCCTGTCCAGCGCCGACCCGCTGGCAGCGAAGCTGGGCAGCTACCTGGAAAATATCGACCCGCCGCCACGGGTGACGATCTCGGTGCAAACCTATTCCCTGGCACGTGCGATGGTCGAGTCCGGCGCCGGTCTGACCGTGATCGATCCGTTCACCGCGCTGGGTGCCTCAACCGCCACCACCCAGATCCGCACGCTCACCCCACCGCTGCCCATCACCCTCTACGCCCTGACCCGCGCCAACGAGCCACCACCGCATATGCTGGCCAAGCTGCTGGAGATTTTCAGCAGTCGTGCCTGTGAGCTATTGGCACGTCTTTAACAACACCGCAGATCCAGTGTGGGAGGGGGCTTGCCCCCGATAGCGATAGATCAGCCAGCACCTGCATCGACTGACTTCCCGCCATCGGGAGCAAGCCCCCTCCCACACTCAAAGCACGTAATGCATGATCGCCACAAAATGCAGCAGGCTGCCGCCGATCACAAACAAGTGCCAGATCCCATGGGAATGGCGCAGGCGGTCCTCCAGGGCAAAAAAGATAATGCCCACGGTGTACAGCACCCCGCCCGACGCCAGCCAGATAAACCCCGCCGTGCCCAACGCGGCGAGCAGCGGCTTGACCGCCACCAGCACGATCCAGCCCATCACCGCATAAATCACGATCGACAGAATGCGCGCCTCGGAACGCGGCTTGATCTCCTGCAAAATGCCGATCACCGCCAGCCCCCACACAATCCCGAACAGCGTCCAGCCCCACGGCCCGTGCAGCGTCACCAGGCAAAACGGGGTATAGCTGCCGGCGATCAACAGGTAGATCGAAAAGTGATCGACCTTCTGCATGATCTCTTTTCGCCGCCCCCGCACGCTGTGATACACCGTCGAGGCGCTGTACAGCACGATCAGCGTAAAGCCGTAAATCGCCACGCTGACGATCTTCCAGGGGCTCCCATCCAGGCTCGCCACCACCAGCATCCACACGGCGCCAATGCACGCCGCAACGGCACCGAGCAAATGGCTCCAGGCGTTGAATCGTTCTCCGTGGTACATCTGTCACCGACCTCCTGTAACCCCAAGCACATGCGGACAAGCGTCCTGCCTTGCGCATCAGAGTGCAAGCGCGTTATGACGTTCCGACGACGCCGCGCCGTTTTGCGGGCACAATCGAGGGCATGCGAACCAGAGCCACGGCCATGTTGATCGACGAAGAATTCACCCTCAAAAAGCTGGAAATCTTCCTGGCGTTCATGCGCACCGGCAACCTGGCCCGCGCTGCCGCCGAGTTGCAGACCAGCAACGTCAGCGTGCACCGTGCCATTCATTCGCTGGAAAATGCCCTGCGCTGCCCGCTGTTCAAACACGAGGGCCGCAACCTGACGCCGCTGGAAAGCGCCTATGTACTTGAAGAGCGCGCGCAGAAGCTGGTGGCCGACGTGGTCGACAGCGTGCGCCTGACCCGCGAAGCCGCCGGTTTCTCCGCCGAACGTTTCAAGCTGGGCTCGCTGTATTCGCTGACGGTCAAGACCGTCCCGCAACTGATCATGGGCCTGAAAATCCGCCGCAGCGAACTGAATATCGACCTGATCCTGGGCTCCAATTTCGACCTGCTCTACAAGCTCAAGAACATGGAAGTGGACGCGATCCTCATCTCCCTCGACGAGCACGCCAACGACCCGGACTGTGAGCAGATCGCACTGTTTTGCGACGACATCTTCCTCGCTACCCCGGCCGATTCCCCGTTCGACCGTGAGCGGCAAATCGACCTGGCCGACGTGCGCGATGCCACCTTCATCACCCTCACCCAGGGCTTCGCCACCCACCAGGACGGCAACCGGGTATTCAAGCAGGCGGGGTTCGAGCCGAAGGTGGCGATGCAGGTCAACGACATCTTCACGCTACTGAGCATGGTCAGCTCGGGGGTGGGTTATGCGCTGTTGCCGGGCAGGATCGCGGCGGTGTACGAAAACCGCGTGAAGCTGATACCGCTGCAACCCAGGTATCGGTTGCAGCAGCATATCGGCGTGGTGTTCCTGAAGGCCAAGGAGCGCGATCCGAATTTGCTGGCGCTGTTGGCGGAGTGTCGGATGTATGCCAATCGCCAGGCCTGAGACCGCTATCGGGGGCAAGCCCCCTCCCACGCTTGACCGCGTTCCAACATGAGAATGCGGTCAACATGTGGGAGGGGGCTTGCCCGCGATGGCGCCCGACCAAACACCGCCGCCTCCAAAACTACCCGACCAATCCCCGCACGATGAAGTACAGCAACGAAGGCCCAAGCAGGCAGCCCAACCCGGTATGAAACGTCGCCGTCAGCGCGCCATACGGCACCAACCGCCGATCCGTCGCCGCCAGCCCCGCCGTTACTCCGCTCACGGTGCCGGCCAGGCCCCCGAACACCATCGCCGAGCGCGGGTTGTCCAAACCCATCCAGCGCGCCGCCACCGGCGTGCCGACCATCACCAGAATCGCCTTGATCAACCCGGTGGCAATCGACAGCGCCATCACATCCGAGGTCGCGCCAATCGCCGCACCGGTCACCGGGCCGACGATGTAAGTCACCGCGCCCGCCCCGATGGTGGTCATGCTGATCGCATCGCGATAGCCGAAGGCCCAGGCCATGCTCGCACCGACGATGAACGGCAGGATCGTACCCAGCAGCAGGGCAATCACGCCGATCATGCCGGCTTTGCGCGCCTCGGTGGCCTGCACTTCAAACGCCGTGGCGACGATGGCGAAATCCCGCAACATCGCGCCGCCCATCAGGCCGATACCGGAGAACAGTGCCAGGTCCGCCAGGCCCTTCTGCCCGCCCGTGAGCGTGCCGCCGACCCAGGCCAGCACCAGACCGATGACGATGGCAATCGCCGAGCCATGGATGCGCCCGAACGTCAGGCGCTTGGACAGCACCACCGAAATCCACATCACCACGCCCACAAAGGCGAACGCGGTGACCAGGCCGTTGTGTTCCAAACCTTTTTCGATGAGGTCCCACATATCAGCGACCTCCTGCAGCGAGGATCAGCGGCTCTTCGGGCGGCAAAGGCTCACCTTTGTGCGTGCGGCTGATCAGGGCAATGGTGCAACCACACAGCACCACCGAACCGATGGCCGCCAGCACCGCAACCGGGCCGCCGTGCAATGCGGTGACCACGTTCTGTTGCGCGGCCATCGCCACGACCACGGGGATGTACATGGCGCCCCAGAAACCCACGCCCATCTCGCAATCCTTGGTCATGCCGCCGTGCTTTTGCATCCACAACCGCGCGCAGATCAGCAGGATCATCGCGATGCCCACGCCGCCCACATTGGATTTGACGCCCAGCAACACGCCGAGCATATCGCCCATGATCACGCCCGCGAGCGTGCAGATCGCCAGCAATGCCACACCGTAAATAATCATTGTTGTTGTCCTCAAAGTGCTCGATCGAAATTGTTGTTGTTGTGCTTCGAAAGCCTTGGGTCGTGCTTTATCGGTGGCGGCGCTCCTCCTCTTGCAGCAGCGCCTGCAAGGTATCCAGGCGCGCCCCTTCGCAGGCGATCACCGTGCCTTGTTCGAAGACGCGGCGTGACAGGCCGGTGAGCACCGCGCCCGGTGGCAGTTCGATCTGCAGGCGCACGCCGCGCTCGTAGGCGCTTTGCACGGTGCCGCGCCAGTCGACGACGCGGCACATGTTGAAAGCCAGGTCATCGCGCAGGTGCAGGGGGTTGTGAATGGGCCGCGCGCTTGTGCTGCTCAGGTAGGTGACGCGCGGCGCCTTGAGCGGGACAAAGGCCTGGGCGAGGACCTTGGCCGGTGCGTCCAGCAAGGCGCAGTGGGACGGTACGCTGACGGCCAGGCGCTTGGCGATGCCGTTGCCCTTGATGCGTTCGGCGACACGCTTCATCGCCGCGTCGCTGCCGGCAATGACCGTCTGGTTATCGGCATTGATATTGGCCAGGTACACCGGGGTCTGCGGGCTGTGGATTTCGGCGAGCAATGTTTCGACGGTGGCTAACTGCGGGCCGATGATTGCGGTCATTCCGTAGCCTTGTGGATAAGCGCTTTGCATCAGTTCGCCGCGCAGACTGACAAGTTTGATTGCATCGGCAAAGTCCAATGCGCCGGCGATGACAGCGGCGGGATAGGCGCCGACGGACAGGCCCGCGACGTAGTCCGGTGTGTGCTGCAACAGACGCGCATGCGCCACGCCAGCGATCAACAGGCAGAGCTGAACGGCGCGCGTAGACTCAAGGGCCTGTGCCGAATCGAGCCGGCGCACGTCTTCACCCAGGGCAGCGCTGGCCTCGTCAAGGACCTCGACGGGCAGCGACTGGAGCATGCCGACTCGCTGGGCGCCCTGCCCCGGAAATACCAACAGGCTGCTCATGCCACCGCCTGCCAGGGATCGACGACAAGGTGCGCCCCGTTGGCCGTTTTCAGCAGCACCCGGCGTGAAGCGCCCGCCCATTCACGCAAGGCGACAGCGCCGACGGGGGTTTGCAGTTGCAGGTCGACGGTGCACGGTGCGCTATCGAGCATCGCCAATAGCGCGTGCGCCTGCTGACGCTCAAGCGGCTCGGGGGTGCGCAGGATCAAATCCAGATCGCTCGCGGCATGCAACGCTTCGATGCCGCTGGCCAATTCGAAGCCGGCGCTGCCGCTGACGCCCCAGTCGTTATGCGCCAACAACGGCCGCAGTTGATCGAGTGCCCGCAGCGCCGGCAAATCCCGTGGCGAGGTCGCGTCCCGCAAAGCTTCGGGGGCCACACGCCGTTGTACCGCAGCAATGGGCATCTGCGCGGCAAAGCGCTGCTCGCGCAAACGCCCCCGCACACCGACCGCCACATGGCCCGGCTCGACGATGGCGCGGCGCACCACCACCGGGTGGCCGGCGCTGAGCGCATCCACCACCCAGCCGGGCGCATCGGCGCGCAGATGCGCCGGGGTCATGCCCCAGAGCAGGTCGTGGGCGTTCACCATTGCTCCCGCAGCAACTGGCGCACGTGGCTGGACGCCGCACGATTGGACGCCCCCAGGCGCCCGCTCAGATCGGCGCTATCGATATCCTTGATCGCATTCACCAGGCAATCGCTGACCCGTGCCACATCGTCCGCCGTTGGCTGTTCAATCTGGCTGACCGTCAACGTCTCCCACAGCAACCCAAGGCTGGCATAACTGTCGATGTCATACGCCATCGGCGGCACGCTGGCGGCCAGGGCTTCAAGCTCTTCGACGCTGCGCAGGGTGACCCGCGCCGCCGAGGCCTTGCCCATGGCATGCACCATCACGCCGGGGTCGCGCAGGGCAATCAGGCGATTGGCCTGGTAACCGTGGGCGAGGAACGCGCCGGACATGGCCTTGCCCACCAGCAGCGCAATCACCGGGTGCCCGGCCAGACGGGCGCGGGCGTAGCTGTCGGCGGCGGCGGCCAGGGCTTGATGGATGCCGAGGGCTTCTTCACGGCGGCCATAGGCTTGGCTGGGCACGTCGACGATAGCGATCAGCGGGCGTTTGTCGCCCCTGGCGATAGCGTCATCGACGGCCTTGGCGAGCCCCCAACCTTCCAGCAAGCCGACTTCGCCATTGCGTGCGCGCGCAAAGCGGTTGTTCGGGTCGGTGACCACGGCGAGAAAGCGCACGCTATGGCCGTTCAACTGGCCATCGGCGACCTGGAGCGAGTCGGGCAGCCCTTGTACCGGCGTCGCACCGGTGCTCAGCGCGTTAAACCACTGCAAACCTCTCATGAGCGTTCTCCCTGATACAGCGCGCGCACCGTCGCCGGGTCGATCTGCGGCGTAGCGTCCAGCTCGGCCAGGCGCGCCAGATAAAAATCAGCGCGGCGGCTACGTTGTTGTTCGGGCGCGCCTTGCTGCAACAGCGCGCTGACGGTCTGCTGGATCTGCACCACATCGTCCGCCACATAACGGTCGGCCAAACCACTGTTGAAGCGCTGTTCGCCACCCGTAAGGCTCCAGATAAACGGACGGTCGCGGGAGTCGTATTCGTCCAACCCGGCTTCCTGTTCGATCACCTGCGGGCCGTTCAAGCCCAGGCGCGCTTCACGGGTGACCACCAGATAGCTGCACAACCCTGCGGCAATGGACATGCCGCCGAAGCACCCCACACTCCCCGCCACCACGCCGATCACCGGCTGGTACTGGCGCAGATCGACAATCGCCGCGTGAATATCGGCAATGGCGGCCAGGCCGAGGTTGGCCTCCTGCAAGCGTACGCCACCGGTTTCCAGCAGCAGCACGGCGCGGGTCGGGATGCCGTTGCGGTTATCTTCAGCGGCCAGTTCCAGCGCTCCGGCGATCTTCGCGCCGCCTACTTCACCGAGGCTGCCGCCCTGGAAGTTACCTTCGATAGCGGCAATCACCACCGGCAGACCGGCAACGCTGCCTTTGGCGATGACCACCCCGTCATCCGCCTGGGGCACGACGCCCTGGCGGCTGAGCCACGGCGACATGACACGTTGAAATGGGTCGATCAGCTCGCGAAAGGTGCCGGCATCCAGCAACGCCTTGGCGCGCTGCCGAGCACCGAGTTCAACGAAGCTGTGTTTGTTGAGCCAATCAGTCATGGCCGATCTCCTCGAAGCCTTGCTCCAGGCGCAAACGCACCACGCCGGGCGTGGCGCCGAAATCGTGGATATCAATGTTCAAGGCCGGTGGCGTCTGTTCCTGGAAGATGCGTTCGAACAGGTGCTGCCAACGTTGCTCGGCACCATTGACCGAGGTTTGTACCTGGATGGTCAGCGTGCCGGCGGTGCCCGGTTCCAGCAGCACTTCAAGGTCGCCGGAGCCGACGCACCCCACCAGCGCACGGCCTTTTGGCGGCTGCCCGGCGGGGAATTCAAAGGATAGGGTTTGCATCACAACGCTCCGTCGAGGCGGTCGATAAACAGGCAGGCGGCCAACAGGTCGGCGGCACCGCCGGGGGAGGCATTCAGGGCCAGCAGTTGTTGGTCCAGCGCGTGCAGTTGGCGGCGGCCGGCCAGGGTCGCACTGCCGCCGGCGTCGAGCACGGCCTGGGCGCCCTGTTGCAGGGTGGTCAGGCCTTCGTAGCCGGCGCGGTAGAGCACGCAGGTGTCGGCCAGTTCGGTCATGATCGCGAGCAAGGCGTCCAGGCGCGCGTTCTGTTCTCCGGCGTTTTGCCGGCGGCTCTTGTGCAATTGCGGCAGGCCACGTTGCGTCACCGCGGGGAAGCCCAATTGCGCTTCTTCACGGGCACCGCGAGCGCCGTAACGTTGAGCGACCAGGACGCCGTGGCTCAGGGTTTGTGGCGCATGTCGGTCGTTGAGCAAGGCTAATCTGGCCGCGTTCAGCGTAACGGCGCCAGGGTCCAGGGCCGCTGCGGCGGTGAGCAGACCGAGTGCCCAGATCGCGCCGCGATGAGTATTTACGCCATTGGTGGTAATGAGCATCGTTTGCTCGCCTTCGCGGCCAATACGGCCGAGGGCTTCGCGCAGAGGCAGGCCGATTTCGCCGATTTCAAGCGCGGCCTCGGCCATTTCCTTGAACATCGGCCACAGCGACAGCGCCGAGGCGTGCATCAAGCCCAGGTGCAAATCGGTGTGAGCGCCGTTGCCTCGCCGGTCTACCAGGGCAGGTTTGGGCGACAAATCCGCTTCATCGATCAGCGCATCGACCGCCATATCCGCCAGGCGATCGGCCAGGCTCACTTCATGCAGTTTGAGGGCGCGCATCTACCAACTCCTGAATTTGGCGGGTGGGTTGTACAGGCCGCCGGACCAGTCCACCAGGTCGGCCACGCTCTTGGCGGCCAACAGCTCGCGGGTGGCGTCGGTGCGACGAATGCCAAGGTCTTCGGGCAGCGCAATCAAGCCTTCGCGGCGCATGCGGGCGGTGTCCTTGGGGTTGTGGCGCATACCGATGGCAGTGACCCCGGCGACGGCAGCGATCATTGCCTGGCGTTCTGCCAGGGAACGCGCCTTGTACAGGTAGGCGATGCCTTCTTCGGTGAGCAGGTGGGTGACGTCGTCGCCGTAGATCATGATCGGCGCCAGGGGCATGCCGCTTTTACGCGCCACTTCCACCGCGTCGAGGCTGTCGACGAAGGTGGGTTTGCCGCCTTCCTGGAAGGTCTCGACCATTTGCACGACGAGTTTTTTGCCGCGCTCAAGCAAGGCTTCCGGCGCGTCGTCGTGGCGCATGTCCAGCCAGGCTGGTGTGCCGTGGCGGCGACCGCGTGGGTCGTGGCCCATGTTCGGCGCGCCGCCAAAGCCGGCGAGGCGGCCACGGGTCACGGTGCTGGAATGGCCGTCGCCGTCGACCTGCAGGGTGGCGCCGATAAACAGGTCCACTGCGTACTGGCCGGCGAGTTGGCAGAACATGCGGTTGGAGCGCATGGAACCGTCGCGGCCGGTGAAGAACACATCCGGGCGTGCGGCGATGTAGTTTTCCATGCCCAGTTCAGTGCCGAAGCAATGCACGCTTTGCACCCAACCGCTTTCAATCGCCGGGATCAGCGTGGGGTGCGGGTTGAGGGTCCAGTTGCGGCAGATCTTGCCCTTCAGGCCCAGGGATTCGCCGTAAGTGGGCAGGATCAGTTCAATGGCGGCGGTGTTGAAGCCGATGCCGTGGTTGAGCGACTGCACATTGTGTTTTTCATAGATGCCACGGATCGCCATCATCGCCATCAGCACGTGTACCGGCTTGATATGACGTGGGTCACGGGTGAACAGCGGCTCGATGTAGAACGGCTTGTCGGCCACCACCACGAAATCCACCCAGCTGGCGGGGATGTCCACGCGCGGCAAGTCGGTGACGTCGTCCACCAACTCGTTGACCTGCACAATCACGATGCCATCGCTGAAGGCAGCAGGTTCGATCAGCGCGGGGGTGTCTTCGGTGCTGGCGCCGGTGTAAATGTTGCCGGCGCGGTCGGCCATGAAGCCGGCCGAAAGCACCACGTTGGGAATCAGGTCCACCACCAGGCGCGCATAGAGTTCGATGTAGGTATGGATCGCGCCGATTTCCAGTAGGCCGTCTTCCAGCAACTGGCTGATGCGCAGGGATTGGGTGCCGGCGAAGGAAAAATCCAGCTTGCGCGCGATGCCTTTTTCAAACAGGTCCAGGTGCTCGGAACGCCCGACACTGGGCATGATCATGTGCAAATCGTGGAGCTTTGCGGGGTCGGCCTTGGCCAGGGAACGCGAGAGGAAGTCGGCCTGCTTCTGGTTGTTGCCTTCCAGCACTACGCGGTCGCCGGGGAGGATCAGCGCTTCAAGGGCCTCGACGATCTTGTCGCCGGGCAGCACCGTCCCGTCTGCAAACTGTTTGACCAGCCCGAGCCGCCGCTGCTTCTCGTCGCGCCGCCGCGTCCAGCGCGAGTCGGGGGTGATGGTTGTTGTCATGGTTGCTCCACGGGGGGGTTGCTGTCGTGGGGCTTTACCTTAGGAGTGATTCTTGGGGCCATCAATCAAGCTGGGCAGCAAACCGTTACGCCTGGAGTAACGAAGACCAAAATGTGGAAGGGGGCTTGCCCCCGATGGCGGGGGGTCAGCTGATAAATAGGTGGCTGATACACCGCTATCGGGGGCAAGCCCCCTCCCACATTTGATCTGTAGCGCCTGCTAGATAGCGGTCCCAGAAAGGGAACGATCAGTCCCTGATTGGGACCGTTTCAAAAAGCTGGGGACGGGCTGACTTGCTCTAATGCCCTATCGACCAATAATTGCCCCAACTCTGCCATTTGTTGAATCCCAAGCATGATGGCGCGCTGGGAGGTGTCCAGATCGAAGGCCAGGCGCGCGGGCCTCTCATCACAAGTTCATGCACGGCCCAAAATCTTGCAGGAAAAGTCCGAGAGCCAGCTCATCACAACACCATCATCACCTTGACCTTCCCTAGGCCTTCCAGTGCATAACTGTGGTACTCATAGATTCTTCCCTGAATAACCAGCTGCAGGGCCCCCCCGTCATTATTGACTTGGACATCCGGCTCTTTTGTTTTGAGAAAAGGAGGTGCAGACACTAATGCGCTGAGTATTTCCTGATCACTTCCCAAATCCTTATGCACGTAATACCTGTAGGAAAACCCCACCGTCGCGCCACCTTGGCTATCTCGCGCACCATAGATCGACATACCGTTGCCCAGGGAATGCTTCAACACCACTTCATCCAGATCCGGTGTGCCAGGCGACAGGATCCAACTGCCGCCGATATAAATCAGGCAGACCACAAGCAGACAATTACGCAGAACAGGCATGAGGCGCTCAGTGGCCTTGCGAAATGGCATATTCAATACCTCTTCTTATCCAATAATATTGGTCCCGAGGGTCACCAAAAGGCTCACCGCCGCACCATGATTCAAAATCCGGCGGCATTAACAGTACAGCCATTTGCGGATCCTTGCTGGCAGTGAGGAACGGAGAAACTAACCACTCCACTCCGGCCTGAACACCCGCCTAATCCAAATCAGAACTCGCCTACAGCAACTCCATCCTATTCCGACATACCGCCCATTTATGGTTGTCGATGCAAAGTGCCTACGACTTATGTCAGGCCGAGCATCGGGAGCAGCCGGTGATTGAGCGGTTTGCGCGGATTGATTGAGAATGGAGAAAGTGGGAGGGGCTTACCCCCGATAGCAGTGGGTCAGCTAACACATTTCCGGCTGATACACCGCTATCGGGGGCAAGCCCCCTCCCACATTTGCTCAGTAGCGCCTGAGAAGTTCATGCACGGCCCAAAATCTTGCAGGAAAAATCCGAAGGCCACCCGCAGTCTGTCAAACACCGGTACTTTAATGTGGGAGGGGGCTTGCCCCCGATGGCAGTGGGTCAGCCAGAGATTTATCAACTGACACTCTGTCATCGGGGGCAAGCCCCCTCCCACAGTGGATCTTCATAGGGCTCAGGCTCAGGCCAAGCCGGATTCGGCCAGCAGCGCTTCAAGCCCCATCAGGTCCGGCACCTTTGCCACATGTTCTCCCACTTGCACCGCCGCCAGTTCCAGCGGGCACAGCGGGACGTCCACGTAGCTCAATTCGCTGTCGAGTTTGTACGAGCGCGGTATTCCCTGGATTACCAGTGCGATGAACTTAAGCGTCGACCGCCCGCCCAAGGCGTTCAACACCACGATCCTGGAGCGTTCGCCGGTCGCGCTGGCTTCGCCGCACACGGCTTCGAAGCTGATCAAGGGTATGTGCCGATCCCGCCAGGTGACTTGGCGCAGGTACCACGGCGGTGCATCACTGGCCGGTTCGCCGCGTTGGAAGTCGATCAGTTCGGCCACCGCGACATTCGGCAGGATCAGATGACGGTCAGCCAACGGCAGCAACAGCCCGGTGAGTTGGCTCGCGCGGTGGTCAAGCATGGGACTTGCTCCAGTAAGCAATGCTCTCGAGCAAGACCGACTCCTGGTACGGCTTGCCGAGGTAGTCGTTGACGCCGATGGCCATGGCGCGGTCGCGGTGTTTCTGGCCGGTGCGCGAGGTGATCATGATGATCGGCAGGCGCATCAGGCGCGCGTCGTTGCGCACCTGGATCGCCACTTCAAACCCGTCCATGCGCGGCATTTCGATGTCGAGCAGCATCAGGTCCGGGGTGTGCTCTTCGAGTAGGGCGAGGGCGTCGATGCCGTCCTTGGCGGTCAGCACGTTCATGCCGTTGCGCTCCAGCAGGCGGCTGGTGACTTTGCGCACGGTGACCGAATCGTCCACCACCAGCACCAGCAGCGGACGCTTTTTCAGCGGGTCGTTGAGGGTCAGTGGCGTGTCCACCGACTGCGCCGGCAACGCCGGTGGCCGCGCGCGGATGTGCGCCAACAGGTCGATGATCAGCACCACGCGCCCATCGCCCAGGATCGTCGCGCCGGACAAGCCCTGCACCCCGGCAAATTGCGGCCCCAGGCCCTTGACCACGATCTCGCGCGTCCCCGCCATGGCATCCACATGCACCGCCACATGCCGCTCGTTGCACTGCATCAGCAACACCGGCACCGGCTGGTACTGGCCGAGCAGCTTGGGGCGACTGACGGTGTGCAACAGGTCGCCCAGGTAAAACAGTTCGTAGCGTTGGCCGGCATATTCATAACGCGGTGGATCCTGCTGGTAATGCCCCGCCAATTCATGGGGCAGCACACGTACCAGGCCTTCGATGGTATTAAGCGCAATCGCATATTGATCGTCCGCGCATTGCACCATCAGGGCGCGATTGACCGACACGGTAAACGGCAGGCGAATCCTGAAATGCACCCCCACGCCCGGGATCGAGTCGATCACCATCGAGCCACCGAGTTGGCGCACTTCCTCATGCACCACGTCCATGCCCACGCCGCGTCCGGAAATCTGGGTGATCTTTTCCGCAGTGGAAAATCCCGGTTGCAGGATGAACTGCAGCACGTCGCGGTCGCTGATCTCTTGATTGGGGTCGAGCAGGCCGCGCTTGATCGCCTTGCGGCGTACGGCTTCAAGGGGCACACCAGCGCCGTCGTCGCGCATGTCGAAGACGATATCGCCGCCTTCGTGGGTCAGGTCCAGGCTGATGCGCCCCCTCTGCGGCTTGCCCGCTTGCAGGCGCACCTCGCGGGACTCAAGGCCATGGTCGACGGCGTTGCGCAGCATGTGTTCCAACGGCGCCGCCATACGCTCCAGCACGTTGCGATCCATCTCGCCCTCGGCATTGCCGACCACAAAATCCACGTCCTTGCCCAGCTCATCGGCCACCTGGCGCACGATGCGCTTGAGGCGCGGCAGCATGCGCTCGAACGGCACCATGCGCGTGCGCATCAGGCCTTCCTGCAATTGGGTGTTGATGCGCGCCTGTTGCTGCAACAGGTCGTGGGCGTCCTGGTTGCGGCGCTCGAGGGTTTCCTTGAGGTCGAGCAAATCGGAGGCGGATTCGGACAGCGCGCGGGACAATTGCTGCAATTGCGAATGGCGATCCATTTCCAGCGGGTCGAATTCCTCGTAGCCCAGGCGCTCGGCCTCGGCCTGCTGGCGACTGAAAAGACCGCTCTGGGTTTCGCTGTCGAGGCGGCGCAGTTGGTCGCGCATGCGCTCGATGGTGGTTTCCACTTCCGTGAGCGCGGTGCGCGCATCGTTGACCTGCTGCTCGATACGGCCACGGAAGATCGAGGTTTCGCCGGCCAGGTTGACCAGATCGTCGAGCAGTTCGGCGGAGATCTTCACCATGTCGGCAGCCGGATCGACCACCGCTTCCGCCTTAGCCGCCGGCAACGCCACCGGCACCACCGACTCTTCGCTTGGGTGCACCAGGCTCTTGATGCGCTCGATCAGCTTGTCCACCGAGCCTACCGGCAAGCCGTCCGCCACTGCATCGATCATCTGCGCCAGCCGGTCGTGGCAACCCTGCAACAGCGCGAACAGTTCGGACGACGGCGCCAGCAGCCCGGCGGACAGCCCCTCGTAGAGAAACTCCAGCTCGTGGGCCAGGTCGCCAATCGGGCCGATCTCGACCATGCGTGCGCCACCCTTGAGGGTGTGCAGGTCACGCAACAGGGTTTCGACTTCCTGGCGATTGCCGGGCTCGGCCTGCCAGCGCAGCAATGCACTGCCTGAACTGTCGAGAATATCGGCGGCTTCCTCGAGGAAAATATCCAGCAGCTCGGGGTCGGCGCCCCAGGGTTGCGGCGCAGCAACCGGGGCCGCCGAAACGCTGCTCTGGCGCAGTTCGCGCAACCTGGCGACCAGTTCGACACTGTCGCTCAAGGGTTGCTGCCGGTGCAGCTCGTCAAGTTGCAAGGCCAGGCGTTCATGACTGGCCATCAGTGCCTGGGACAGCTCGGTGGAGTAACTGTAGCGACGGTCCACCAGGCCCTCATAGACGCATTCCAGCTCCTGGGCCAGATCGCCCACCGCGTCGATTTCGGCCATGCGCGCGCCGCCCTTGAGGGTGTGCAAATCGCGCTGCAACGAGGACAACGGCGCCATGCCATCGGGCTCCAGCAACCAGCGCTTGAGGGATTGCCCCGCGCTGTCGAGGATATCCACGGCCTCTTCAAGGAAGATGTCGACGATCTCATCGTCCATCGCCGTGTGCCGGCTCAGTTGCTCGGTCGCGGCGCCCAGCTCGGCGATGCTCGGGGCGCGGCTGCCGTGACTTTTGATCAGGCCGGTGGCGGACGGATCGAGGGCGTCATCGAGCAATTCGCGCAGGGCCTGGACCCGGGCCGGCGCCGGGCTGATTTCCTGCCCGGCTGCCAGTTGGTCGAGCATGGTGATCAACGCTTCATGGGCCTGCTCGGCCTCATGGAAAAACCGCTCGCTGACCGCCAGGCTGCTCTCTTCTACCGCGCCATAAAGGTCGAGCAAGGCTTCGCACAATTGATCGATAGGGTGCAGGTCGGCGAGGTGCGCGCCCTCGCCCAGGGTGGTCAGTTCGTCGAGCAGCGCGGTGAGTTCCTGGCGCTCGCCGGGGTGTTGCTGCCAGCGACGTAGCAGGCTTTCGGCGTCAAGCAGGATGTCCATGCCCCGGGCCAGGAAGTTGGTGATCAGGTGCGGATCGCGCTTGATGTGCAGGCCGGTGCTGGGGGCGTTGAGCAGTGCTTCGAGCTGTTGGTCCAACAGGCTTTGGGTGCGCTTGATCAAGTCCGCCGCGCCCTTGATCGGCGCCAGGGGATTGCTGTCCAGTTCGCGTAGCCCGCGCTGGAACACGCCTTCGGCTTCCAGTAACAGCTCGACTTCATCCAGGTCCAGCGGCAGACGATGCGCCTTGTATTCGCGGGTCAGATGGTCCAGCGGACGTGCCAGTTCAGCCATCGGCAACACGCCGGCCATGTAGGCGCTGCCCTTGAGGGTGTGCAGGGCGCGTTGCAGTTCATCACTGACTTGCAGCGGCACGTGTTCGGCGGCCTGTTGCAGGAACTGGTTGAGGCTGTCCAGATGGCTCTGGGCTTCGTTGCGGAAAATCTCCAGCAGCATCGGGTCGTGAGGCTCGACAGCCGCTTCCTGGGCGCCGCTGGCCAACGCGTGGGCGCGGGCAGCGAGGGCGTCGACCTCATCGCGCTGACGCTGTTGACCGGTGGCGAAGTCGGCGATCAGCGCCGGCAGCAGCGCCACCGCCTCATCCAGCACCTGCTGCACCTCGGGGCCGATCGCCACGCTACGCTCCAGCACGCGGTTGAGCAGGTTTTCCACGGCCCAGGCCAGTTCGGCCACGACCAGGGCGCGGACCATGCGACCACTGCCTTTCAAGGTGTGGAAGGCACGGCGCATTTCGCCCTGGGCGGTTTTGTCCGCGCAGTCGGGCAAATAACGGTGCAGCACCTGAAGGACTTCATCGGTCTCTTCGAGGAAGACTTCGCGCAACTCGTCGTCAATCGGCGCTTCATCGAGGGGAGGCGGCAGCAGACTGCCCGGACGTTGCAGGGCTGGCGGGTTGAGACGCGAAGTGGGGCTGGCCAGCGCATCGAACCGGGATTGGCTTGGCGCGGTGTCGCCGGACAAGGCCCCCTCGGGTGCAGCCAAGGCCTGGCGCCAGGGTTTTTCCAGCGGCAGATAGCCCAGCTCGCTCAGGGCCTGAGTAGCCAGTTCCAGGACTTTTTCCCCTGCTGCGTCGGGGTCCTGGAGCATGCGTTCCAGGTAGTATTCAAGGCTGCTGATCACGTCGGCAAAGCGCGCCAACTGCGCCTCACCGGGCGCGGTGTCGTTGACCATCAACTGCTCATCGACGTAATCGGTACACCCGCGCATCAGGCTCGCCGCGCGCGGCAGTGGAATCATCGCCAGGGCGCCGCGCACCTGGCTCAACAGCTCAGGCAGGGATTCGAGGCGCTGGCGGTCCCAGTCGGCCTCGATGCAGTCGATCACCAACTCCTTGGCCTGGCGCAGGCACTGGCAGGATTCGCGGATCACCAATTGGTGGATCTGGGTCAGGTCAGTGGTCGGCAGACGGCTGTCTTCACGGCTTTGCGGTTCGACGGTACCGACCATTCCGGCCAGCGTGGCCTCGACGTAGAGCAACGCCCCGGCGACGTCCATCAATACGGCGTCACTGGGTTCGCGCTGCCCCTGGACCAGGCTCAATACCACGGCGAGCTGGTCGATGATGACTTTGCGCGGCTGGCCGAAACCGAGCACCGCCAGGGTGTCGGCGATCTGGCGCAGCGGCGCCAGCAGCGGGTCAAGGTCCTGGGTGTGCTGGCGGTCGCTGCGCACGAACAGATCGAGGCGCTCCTTGACCCGTACCAGCTCTTCGCACAATGCGCCGAGTACCGAGCCCATGGCATTGCGGTCCGGCTCGGCCAGGCGCGCGCGTTCGGCATCGACCACGGCACTGTCGGGCAAGGCCTCATCCAGACCGTAGCGTTCCTTGAGACTTTGCATGCGCGGCGTCGGCCGAGTGACTTTGGCGACGTAGAACAGCAGGCTCTTGAGCAATTCATCCGGCGCCGGCTGGTTGATCCCGCCGATGCCCTGCGCCAGCAGGCGCTTGAGTTGCTTACCGCTGGCCTTGAGCAGGCTGCGCAGTGCCGGGCTGTTGGCGATCACGCCCGTCAGCATGCCTTCGACCAGCGCCGAGGTGACCTGCCACAGCGGCAACAGCGGCGCGCCCTGGCACAGCGCCTCCAGGCGCGCGAAGACCCGCGCCATGTCTTCCAGGTTGCTCGGGCCGTGGTCCTCGCGCAGCAAGCCGGCCAGGGCTTGTTGCAGCAATGCGTGCCATTGGCGCAGTTGCGGGTGAAGGTCCGGCGGTGTGCGTTGAGTCAGTGCCTCATCGGGCAGCGCCGCGATGGTCAACAATTGTGGGCTGAACAGGCTGGTCTCCGACAGCAGGCTTTCACCGCGGGCGCTGCGCAGGTCGTTGAGCAGCGGCAACACCACCAGCGGCAGGTCGCGCCGGGCGCTGTGCACGCGGTCCAGGTACAGCGGCAATTGGCCGAGGGCCTGTTGCAGCAGGCGGATGCTTTCGTCGCGCTGGCCGACGTGCCCGGCCTGCAGCGCGAGGGCCAGGGCTTCGATCTCTTCAGCCAGCAGGGCCGCGCCGTAGAACTCGACCATCTGCAGCGCGCCATGTACCTGATGGATACCGGCCAGGCACGCATCAAGGGCGTCGCCGGTTTCAACGTAAGCGTCCAGCGCCGAACGGGCCTGTTTCAGGGTTTCGGCAATGTCGCCCTTGACCCATTCGAGGGCCACGTAGTCGTGCCGATCAACCATAACTGCTCCGCTTGGAATTCATGGGTTGCTGGTCTCTCACAACAATGGAGAACCAATGTGGAGGGGGCTTGCCCCCGATGGCGGTGTGTCAGGCGACCAGCTTTTGACTGTTGGACTGCAATCGGGGGCAAGCCCCCTCCCACATTTGGAGCGCATTTCAGTCATCGGTCTGCCTGGCTGCCGGCAGGGTAAAACCCGACACCGACCGGCGCAACTGACTGGCCATTTTTGCCAGGTTACCAATGCTTTCGGCAGTCGCCGTGGAACCCGACGACGTCTGCGTGGTGATCTGCTGAATCACATTCATCGTCAACGAAATCTGCCCCGCCGATGAGGTCTGCTGCTGCGCCGCATTGGAAATGCTCTGGATCAGCGCCGCCAGGGTTTTCGACACGCCTTCGATCTCTTCCAGCGCCACCCCGGCGTCCTGGGCCAGCCGCGCACCGCGCACCACTTCGGTAGTGGTCTGCTCCATGGAGATGACGGCTTCGTTGGTATCGGCCTGGATCGCCCTCACCAGGGTTTCGATCTGCCGGGTGGCGGCCGAGGAGCGCTCGGCCAGCCGTTGCACTTCATCGGCCACCACCGCAAAACCGCGCCCGGCATCCCCGGCCATGCTCGCCTGGATAGCCGCGTTCAGGGCGAGGATGTTGGTCTGGTCGGCGATGTCGTCGATCAGGCTGACGATGTCGCCAATCTCCTGGGACGATTCACCCAGGCGCTTGATGCGCTTGGCGGTGTCCTGGATCTGTTCGCGGATGTTGTCCATGCCGTGGATGGTGTTGTGCACCACCTCATTGCCCTTGTTGGCAATCTCCACCGAACGCTCGGCCACCGCCGAGGACTCGGCGGCGTTGGCCGACACCTGATCGATGGACTGGGCCATCTGGTTGATTGCGGTGGAGGCTTCGGCGATCTGCTGGGCCTGATGCTCCGAGGCCTGGGCCAGGTGCATGGCGGTGGCCTGGGTGTCCTGCACCGCGCCGGCGACTTGCCCGGCGGTGAGGTTGATGGTGGCCACCAGGTCGCGCAGCTGGTCCACCGAATAGTTGATCGAGTCGGCAATGGTGCCGGTGAAATCTTCGGTGACCGAGGCCGTGACGGTCAGGTCGCCGTCGGCCAGGTCTTCGATTTCGTCCAGCAGGCGCATGATCGCGTTCTGATTGCGCTCGTTCTTTTCGGCGGTTTCGCGCAGCTGGCGGTTGGTCTCGCGCACCATCACCAGGCCGATCAGGATGATCGAGGCCAGCGCCAGCAGCCCCAGCACATAGCCGCCGAGGGTATCCAGGCTGCGCCCGCCGGCCAGGTTCTCGAAACCGGTGGCCAGGTGCGAGGCTTCATCGAGCAGGGTTTGCGACAGGTTGAAAATGTTGCTCGCCGACGCGCGTACCTGAAACAACTGCGGCGAGGTTTCGAGGATTTCATCCACGGAACCCGAGACGAATTCGAACAGTTCGGCGATCTCCGCTAACCGCGCGCGGGCGTCAGGGTCTTCGACCTGGGTGATGCGCAGGCCAGGGTTGCCGTTGAGCATGCCATTGAGCACCACGCCAAAACGATTGGCGTCGCGACCAAAGGCATCGGCGGCCTGCACGGCGGTTTCGTCGCCGGCGAGCACGGTATTGACCGCCCCCAGGATGCGCTCGGCCAGCAGTGACTGACGCTGGGCCAGCGCCACCTGGCTCGCGGGGGCGCCGCGCTGGAGCAGGATGTCGACGACTTTCTCCGACTCTACCTGCAACTGCGGCACGGTTTCGGCGAGGGTGGCGGCCACCTGGTGCAACGACAGTACGGTCTGTTCGCTGGCCAAAATGGCATCAGTGTTTTTCAGCAGGGCTTCCCAGTCGGTCTGCACCGCGCGCATCTCAGCGCGTACGGCACTGGGCGCGGCCGGCAGGCCGGTTTGCGGGTCGCCTTTTTTCAGGTAGCCCCAGCGCTGGGCGAAGTCGTTGCGCGCCTCGCCCAGCAGCTTGAACGCGGCCGCCTTGCCGGCGGCGGCTTCGGTGGCGTTCTTGGCGATGCGCTGGGACAGCACCCGCAGTTCGCCCGCGTGGCCGATGTACTGTTTGTCGTAGGTGGACTGGGTGTTGAGGTACGCGAAGTTGGCGAACAACAGCATGATGAACACGATCAGCGCAATAAACAGCACGATGATCTGCGAGCGGCTGCGCGAGGCAGCCTGGGGCTTGGGCGTGGTCACGGTGCTCATGCGGCCACATCCATGAAGCCCGGAGCCTGGGCCAGGGCGAAGGGGCTGAAGACCTGCCACTGCGGATCGCCATCGAACTGGCCCTGGATAAACGGCGCGCCGGAGGCGGTATTCGCCATCCACGCGTCGAGTGCAAAATGTTGCATGCCCACCACCTCGTCCACCAGCAACCCGACAAACAGATCGTTGTATTCAACCACCAGCACCCGCCGCTGCTTGCGCGCCTTGGACAGTTCCTGGCCGAGAAACCCGCCCAGGTCCATGACCGGCAACAAGCGCCCGCGCAGATTGGCCACGCCCTTGACCCAGGGCTTTACCCCAGGCATCAGGGTGCAGCGCGGCTCATGCAACACCTCGGCGACTTCGCCCATGGGCGCCACATACCAGTGCTGCCCCAGGCGAAAGCCGATCCCGCTCCAGCGTTGCAGGCGGGTTTCCTGGGACGGCAGGTCGGCGGCCAGCAGGCGGCAGCGGCGGTCGATGTCCAGCAGCAGCTCAAAGGCGGTTTGCGACTCGGTCATGATGGCGTGCCGTCAACCGGCCAGCACCTTGTTCAGCGTGGCGATCAGGGTTTCTTCGTCCACCGGCTTGGTCAGGTAATCCTTGGCACCCTGGCGTGCGCCCCAGATCTTGTCGGTTTCCTGGTCCTTGGTGGTGATGATGATGATCGGGATACCGTTGGTTTCCGGCTCCTTGGACAACTGGCGCGTGGCCTGGAAGCCATTGAGCCCCGGCATCACGATATCCATCAGTACCGCGTCGGGCTTTTCCTGGCGGGCCAGGGCCACGCCGTCCGCGCCATTTTCGGCCTTCAATACCTGGTGGCCATGCTTTTCCAGCATGCCGGTCAGTTTGTACATTTCGGTCGGCGAATCGTCGACGATCAGAACACGTGCCATGGTTTTCCCCACTACATTGGTCGGCGCCGGCCCTCGGGGGCGGCGTCAGTGTGCTTGTTCTACTGCGGCGAAGGCAGGCACATAGGCCTTGATCGCACCCAGCAGTTCTTCCTTGCTGAAAGGCTTGGTCAAAAACTGATCGACCCCCACGGTACGCCCCTTGGCCTTGTCGAACAGGCCGTCCCTGGAGGACAGCATAATCACCGGGATCGACTTGAATGCCGGGTTGTTCTTCACCAGGGCACAGGTCTGGTAGCCATCCAGGCGCGGCATCATGATGTCGACAAAGATAATGTGCGGGTGATGATCCACAATTCGCGCCAGGGCATCGAAACCGTCGATGGCCGTGATGACCTCGCACCCCGTGTTCTTCAACAGCGTCTCGGCGGTGCGGCGGATCGTTTTCGAATCGTCGATCACCATCACTCTCAAGGCGTTGGAATGCTGTTCCATAGTTGCTCTACCATCGCCACAGCGAATCGGTTTTCGGTGTGTACTGCCTGATGTGTCACAGGATGAGCCCCGCAGGCCTTGGAATTCAAGGGCTGCTGCGCCGTGGCAGTCTTTTTAGCACAGTCTCCGGGCGCAATCTATCGAGGCACTCGCCTAGTGGTTTTTCCTTGACCCGCAACAGCCGCAGCGCCACTCTGACGCCACTTTTATGCGCCCCAATTTGCCAGAGGAAATAACCCATGAGCGTTCGCGTCGGCATTGTCATGGACCCTATTGCCAGCATTTCCTATAAAAAGGACAGCTCGCTGGCCATGCTCCTGGCCGCCCAGGCCCGCGGCTGGAGCCTGTTCTATATGGAACAGCGCGACCTTTACCAGGGCGATGGCGAGGCCCGTGCGCGGATGCGTCCGTTGCAGGTATTCGCCAACCCCGAGAAGTGGTTCGAACTTCAGGATGAAATCGACAGCCCCCTGAGCGATCTGGACGTGATCCTGATGCGCAAGGACCCGCCGTTCGACATGGAATTCGTGTATTCCACCTACCTGCTGGAGCAGGCCGAGCGCGCCGGCGTATTGATCGTCAACAAGCCGCAAAGCCTGCGCGACTGCAATGAAAAACTGTTCGCCACGCTGTTTCCACAATGCACGCCGCCGACGGTGGTCAGCCGCCGCGCCGATGTACTGCGCGAGTTCGCCGCCAGGCATGGCGATGTGATCCTCAAGCCGCTGGACGGCATGGGCGGCACCTCGATCTTCCGTCACCGCGCAGGCGACCCGAACCTGTCGGTGATCCTGGAAACCCTGACCGCGCTGGGCACCCAGCAGATCATGGGCCAGGCCTACCTGCCGGCGATCAAGGACGGCGACAAGCGCATCCTGATGATCGACGGCGAGCCGGTGGATTACTGCCTGGCACGCATCCCGGCGGCCGGCGAGACCCGTGGCAACCTGGCGGCCGGTGGCCGTGGTGAAGCGCGACCGCTGTCGGACAAGGATCGTTGGATCGCCGCCCAAGTGGGCCCGACCCTTCGCGAAAAAGGTTTGCTGTTCGTAGGACTTGACGTAATCGGCGAGAACCTCACCGAAATCAATGTCACCAGCCCGACCTGTATTCGCGAGATTGATAACGCATTTGGCACCAATATCGGGGAAATGTTGATGGCTGTGATTGCCGAAAAGCTGCAAGTTGCAAGCGACAAGCCGCAAGTTTGAAGCAGACCGCGTTTAAGCTTGTAGCTGCAAGCCGGCCGCAAGCTTAAGGCAAACCGCGTTTAAGCTTGCAGCTTGTAACTTGTCGCTTGAAGCTAAAAACCAACATTGCGCTATCATGCCGAACCCCGATACAGGTGATGTTGGTTTTATGCCTCTGCCGTCCGAACTGCCCCCCGAACTCTCCCACAGCGGCGTGCGCCCGGCTGATCGGCTCGGATTTACCCTGTTTCTGGCGGCGCTGGTTCACCTCGCACTGATTCTGGGCGTGGGTTTCACGATGGTCGAACCCAAACAGATCACCAAGACCCTGGAAATCACGCTTGCCACCTTCAAGAGCGATAAAAAGCCCGAGAAGGCTGACTTTCTCGCCCAGGAAAACCAGCAAGGCAGCGGCACCCTCGACAAGAAAGCCGTGCCCAAGACCACCGAAGTGGCACCGTTCCAGGACAACAAGGTCAACAAAGTCACCCCGCCGCCGGCCCCCAGACCGGAAGTCAAACAGGCTACGCCCAAGGCTGCCGTGACCACCGTTGCGCCCAAGCCGCAAAAAGCTCCTACCCAGCGCGAAAAAACCAAAACCGAGCCCAAACCCGAGCCCGTCAAGCCTGCGCCGACATTCGACAGCTCGACGCTGTCCGACGAAATTTCCAGCCTGGAAGCCGAATTGGCCCACGAACAGCAGCTCTACGCCAAGCGCCCACGCATCTACCGCTTGAACGCCGCCTCGACCATGCGCGACAAAGGCGCCTGGTATAAGGATGAATGGCGCAAGAAGGTCGAGCGCATCGGCAACCTCAACTATCCGGAAGAGGCGCGCCGCCAGCAGATCTATGGCAATTTGCGCCTGTTGGTGTCGATCAACCGTGACGGTTCGCTCTATGAAGTGCAGGTGCTGGAGTCATCCGGCCAGCCCTTGCTGGACCAGGCCGCCCAGCGCATCGTGCGCCTGGCCGCGCCCTTTGCGCCCTTTACCGGCGACCTGAACGACGTGGACCGCCTGGAAATCATCCGTACCTGGAAATTCGCCAGGGGCGATCGGCTGTCCAGCAACTGACTCCGGCACTTTCCTTCACTGTAGGAGCGAGCTTGCTCGCGAAAAACGCATAGGCGGCGCGGACTACCTGATAGCACTGCGTCATCGTTAACGACCTTCGCGAGCAAGGGCTAGCCGCCCGCCTCGCTCCTACAGAAAAGCAGACGGCGCTCTATTAGGGTCACGCTCAGCTTGTCAGTTCGCCCCTCCGACGCCACACTAGCGGACATGAAAAATGTCAGCCCGACCTACCTCAAGCACCACTTCCTGATCGCCATGCCCCATATGGCCGACCCGAACTTTGCGCAGACCTTGACCTACATCGTCGAGCACACGGCCAATGGTGCCATGGGGTTGGTGGTGAACCGCCCGCAGGAGCTGAACCTGGCCGATATCCTTGAGCAACTGCGCCCGGAAATCGATCCTCCCGCCAGTTGCCAGGGCGTACCGATCTACATCGGCGGGCCGGTGCAGACCGATCGCGGTTTCGTGTTGCACCCCACCGGGCCGAAATTCCAGGCCACGGTGGACCTTGAGGGCGTATCCCTGTCCACATCCCAGGACGTGTTGTTCGCGATTGCCGACGGCGTCGGCCCTGAACAAAGTGTGATCACCCTGGGATACGCCGGTTGGGAAGCCGGGCAACTGGAGGCCGAACTGGCCAGCAATGCCTGGCTGACCTGCCCCTTCGACGCCGACATCCTGTTCAACACCGCCAGCGAACTGCGCCTGGAAGCCGCCGCCGCCAAGCTGCGGGTCAACCTCAGCCTGTTGACCAGCCAGGCGGGGCACGCCTGATGGCTTTGCGTCTGATCCTGGGATTTGACTACGGCACCAAGCAGATCGGCGTTGCGGTCGGCCAGGTCATCACCGGCCAGGCCCGCGAGCTGTGCACATTGAAGGCCCAGAACGGCGTGCCGGACTGGAACCAGGTCGAAGCCCTGATCAAGGAATGGAAGCCCGATGCAGTCGTGGTCGGCCTGCCCTTGAACATGGATGGCACCCCCAGCGACATGTGCCTGCGCGCCGAAAAGTTCGCCCGCCGCCTCAACGGCCGCTACAACCTGCCCTTCTATACCCACGATGAACGCCTGACCACCTTTGAAGCCAAGGGCGAGCGACGCGACCGTGGCGGACAGAAAGGCAGTTACCGCGACAACCCCGTGGACGCCATCGCCGCCGCCCTGTTGTTGCAGGGCTGGCTGGATGAAAACACCGCTTTATTTGAATCCTGACCCGCCGCGATCCTGTGGGAGCGGGCTTGCCCGCGAAGAACGTTAACGATACCGCGTGAAGGCTGGATGAACGCGGTGCCCATGAGTTTTTCGCGAGCAAGCTCGCTCCTACACACTTAATAAGGAGCCACCATGAGCCTGCCCAATCCCGCCGAACTGATCAGCCAGATGGCGTTACACCTCAACGCGCACCTGGAGCATCGTGCCATCAGCGAACCGCGCTTCATTGGCATCCGCACCGGCGGTGTGTGGGTGGCCCAGGCCTTGTTGGAAGCGCTGGGCAGCGATTCGCCCCTGGGTACGCTGGATGTGTCCTTCTACCGTGACGATTTCAGCCAGAACGGCCTGCACCCGCAAGTGCAACCCTCGGCCCTGCCGTTCGAGGTCGAAGGCCAGCACCTGGTGCTGATCGACGACGTGCTGATGAGCGGCCGCACCATACGCGCAGCCATGAATGAGCTGTTCGACTACGGCCGCCCGGCCAGTATCACGCTGGTGTGCCTGCTGGACCTGGAGGCTGGCGAATTGCCGATCAGCCCGGATGTGGTTGGCGCGACGCTGTCTTTGCAAGCCCACCAGCGGGTAAAATTGTCCGGTCCCACGCCGCTCGAACTCGAACTGCAAGACCTTGCCCTTTAAACCGCCTTGTAAAGAGTCCCCGCGATGACGCCTCTAGATGCCAAGCGCCCGCTGCAGCTCAATGCTCAGGGCCAGTTGCAACACTTCCTGTCCCTCGATGGTTTGCCCCGCGAACTGCTCACCGAAATCCTCGACACCGCCGACTCGTTCCTCGAAGTCGGTGGCCGGGCGGTGAAGAAGGTCCCGCTGCTGCGCGGCAAGACCATCTGCAACGTGTTCTTCGAGAACTCCACGCGCACCCGCACCACCTTTGAACTGGCGGCGCAGCGACTGTCGGCCGACGTGATCACGCTGAACGTGTCCACCTCGTCGGCCAGCAAGGGCGAAACCCTGCTCGACACCCTGCGCAACCTGGAGGCCATGGCCGCCGACATGTTCGTGGTCCGCCACGGAGACTCCGGCGCCGCGCATTTCATCGCCGAACACGTGTGCCCGAATGTGGCGATCATTAATGGCGGCGACGGCCGCCACGCCCACCCGACCCAGGGCATGCTCGACATGCTCACCATCCGTCGGCACAAGGGCGGCTTTGAAAACCTCTCGGTGGCCATTGTCGGTGACATCCTGCACTCGCGGGTCGCGCGCTCGAACATGCTGGCCCTGAAAACCCTGGGCTGCCCGGACATTCGTGTGATCGCCCCGAAAACGCTGCTGCCCATCGGCATCGAGCAGTACGGCGTGAAGGTCTATACCAACATGGCCGAAGGCCTCAAGGATGTGGACGTGGTGATCATGCTGCGCCTGCAACGCGAACGCATGGCGGGTGGCCTGCTGCCCAGCGAGGGCGAGTTCTACCGCCTGTTCGGCCTGACCACCGCGCGGCTGGCCGGCGCCAAGCCGGATGCGATCGTGATGCACCCGGGCCCGATCAACCGAGGGGTGGAAATCGAATCGGCGGTGGCCGACGGCCCGCAGTCGGTGATTCTCAACCAGGTAACCTACGGCATCGCCATCCGCATGGCCGTGCTGTCCATGGCCATGAGCGGGCAAACCGCGCAACGTCAATTCGAGCAGGAGAACGCCCAGTGAAGCTCAGCATTCTCGGCGCCCGAGTCATCGATCCGGCCAGCGGCCTGGATCACGTTACCGACCTTCACCTGGACGCCGGCAAGATTATCGCCATCGGTGCCGCGCCCGCAGGCTTCAGCGCAGTCGAAAGCATCGACGCCAAAGGCCTGATCGCAGCGCCTGGGCTGGTGGACCTCAACGTCGCCCTGCGCGAGCCGGGCTACAGCCGCAAAGGCAACATCACCAGCGAAACCCGCGCCGCCGCCGCCGGTGGCGTAACCAGCCTGTGCTGCCCGCCCAACACCAAGCCGGTCCTGGACACCTCGGCGGTCACCGAGCTGATCCTCGACCGCGCCCGTGAAGCGGGCAACTGCAAAGTGTTCCCTGTGGGCGCGCTGAGCAAAGGCCTGGAGGGCGAGCAACTGGCTGAACTGATCGCCTTGCGCGACGCCGGTTGCGTGGCGTTCAGCAACGGCCTGGAGAGCTTTCGCAGCACGCGCACCCTGTGCCGGGCCCTGGAATACGCGGCCACGTTCGACCTGACGGTGATCTTTCATTCCCAGGACCGCGACCTGGCTGAAGGCGGCCTGGCCCATGAAGGCGCGGTGGCCAGCTTCCTCGGCTTGCCGGGCATCCCGGAAACCGCAGAAACCGTGGCCCTGGCCCGTGACCTGTTGCTGGTGGAACAAAGCGGCGTACGCGCGCATTTCAGCCAGTTGACCAGCGCCCGCGGCGTCGCCCTGATCGCCCAGGCCCAGGCCCGTGGCTTGCCGGTGACGGCGGACGTGGCGCTGTACCAGTTGATCCTGACCGATGAGGCGCTGATCGACTTCTCCAGCCTCTACCACGTGCAACCGCCGCTGCGTACCCTGGCCGATCGTGAGGGTTTGCGTGCGGCGGTGAAGTCAGGCGTGGTCTCGGCGATCTCCAGCCATCACCAGCCCCACGAGCGCGATGCCAAGCTGGCGCCGTTTGGTGCCACCGAGCCAGGCATCAGCAGTGTCGAGTTGCTGCTGCCGTTGGCAATGACCTTGGTGGAGGATGGCCTGCTGGACCTGCCTACGCTGTTGGCCCGTCTGAGCGCGGGCCCGGCCGAGGCCTTACGCCTGCCGGCGGGTAAGTTGACGGTGGGTTCGGCGGCGGACCTGGTGCTGTTTGACCCGGCGAGTTCCACGGTGGCCGGGGAACACTGGCTGTCCAAAGGCGAAAACTGCCCGTTCATCGGCCACAGCCTGCCGGCCACGGTGCGCTACACACTGGTGGATGGGCGGATCAGCTACCAGGCTTGAGACAGCCCTCAAGTGGACACAGTAAATGTGGGAGGGGGCAAGCCCCTTCCCACATGTGGTTCTCTATGTGGCCGAGAGATCAGCGTCCGCCATTGCGCTCGGCATTGCGGATCGAAACCTGACTGTTCAACGTCCAGAAGTCGTACAGCACCCCAATCAGGAACAAGCCGCCGGTCAACAGGTAGATCAGGCCGGTGATCCATTTGCCCTGGTACATCCGGTGCACGCCGAACACACCCAGGAACGCCAACAGAATCCAGGCCACGTTGTATTCGATGGGCCCGGCGGTAAAACGCAGGTCGGCTTCACGGTCCATCGCCGGGATCAGGAACAGGTCGATCAGCCAGCCAATACCCAGCAGGCCGAAGGTGAAAAACCAGATCGTCCCGGTGACCGGCTTGCCGTAATAGAAGCGATGCGCTCCGGTGAAGCCGAAAATCCATAGCAGGTAACCGATCACCTTGCTGTGGGTGTCTTGCTGCGAAGCAACCTGTTGATAGGTGTTCATGAAGGACCTCTTTTCACTCAATAGATAAATTTGTTCATTTTTTTTGTGACTTTTTTACGGGCGCCCGACGCACGGTAAATGGTATCGTTCTGCCCTCAAACCCTTATGCCACCTGACTTGTGTAGGACAATTGCGGCTAATCGTCGCGTTTTTTCCGAATTTGACCCCAAGGTTCAGTCGACAAACGGCCTGAGAACAGCACAAAAAGCTGTTATAAAGTTGCGCGCAAACCCATATGAGCCACGCCTAATGCGACCATTTATCAAGACATGGCTAACCATTTGCCTATTAATGCCACTGGCCGCCCACGCCACCAATCGTGAGCAACGTCTTCCAAACGTTAACGGTTTTACTCCCAAAGTTCATAGCACGCCCAGCACCGCCAAATCGGCAAAGCCCACCGTCAGCCGCCCGACTCAACTGAGCAAGGCCCACGGCAAAGTGCTTTCCACCCAGCTGGGCGTGAACACCAAGCAGAGCAGCAATGTCCTCAGCCGCGCCGTGAACGTGCTCGGTACTCCTTATCGTTGGGGCGGCAGCAGCCCAAGTAAAGGGTTCGACTGCAGCGGCCTGGTAAAATATGCATTCAACGACGTCAAGGCGGTGGATTTACCGCGTACGTCCAACGCCATGGCGGCCGGCCACGGCTTGAAAGTCGATCGCAAAGACCTGAAGCCGGGCGATTTGCTGTTCTTCAAGCTCAAGAGCCGCCAGGTCAACCACGTTGCCATCTATCTGGGTAACGACCGCTTTATCCACGCGCCGCGTCGCGGCAAGTCGGTGAGCATCGATACACTGAAAAAGCCGTTCTGGGACAAGAACTATGTGATCGCCAAGCGGGTGCTGCCCAAAGAGCAGAACAACACCCTGCGGATCGTGCAGCGCTGATTCCAGGCTCAAATGCAGTAAATGTGGGAGGGGGCTTGCCCCCGATGGCAGAGTATCAGTCAACAGATTCATTGGCTGATACACCGCTATCGGGGGCAAGCCCCCTCCCACATTTGTTTTGTGTTGGTCTTGCGAGCTATATATCTGCCGGCACCCTCGCCTTCTCCCGCGCCTCCTCTGGGCTGATTACCCCCTCGTTCACCAGCGCCTTCAAGCGCATATCCAGCATTTGCATCCCCAACGCCCCGCCGGTCTGGATCGCCGAGACCATCTGCGCCACTTTGTCTTCGCGGATCAGATTACGAATAGCCGGCGTGCTCAGCATGATTTCGTGAGCCGCGACACGTCCGCCGCCGATCTTCCTGACCAGCAACTGAGAGACCACCGCCTGCAACGACTCCGACAGCATCGAGCGGACCATGGCCTTTTCGCCGGCCGGGAACACGTCCACCAGCCGGTCTACCGTCTTTGCCGCCGAGGTGGTGTGCAAGGTGCCAAACACCAGATGCCCCGTCTCAGCGGCCGTCAGCGCCAGGCGGATGGTTTCCAGGTCACGGAGTTCGCCCACCAGGATCACGTCCGGGTCTTCGCGCAATGCCGAGCGCAGCGCCACCGAGAAGCTGTGGGTATCGCGATGCACCTGGCGCTGGTTGATCAGCGCCATTTTCGGCCTGTGGATAAACTCGATGGGGTCTTCCAGCGTGAGAATGTGCTGGCGTCGATGCCGATTCAGATAATCGATCATCGCCGCCAAGGTGGTGGACTTGCCTGAGCCGGTGGGCCCGGTCACCAGCACCAGGCCGCGCGGCAGCTGCGCGATACGCTGGAATACCTCGCCCAGGCCAAGGCTTTCCAGGCTCTGGATGTCGCTGGGAATAGTGCGAAACACCGCCCCCACTCCCCGCTCCTGCTGGAACACATTCACGCGAAAGCGCGCCACGCCGGGCAGCTCGAAGGCAAAGTCTGTTTCAAGAGATGTTTCGAAATCCTTTTGTTGGTACTGGTTGAGCAAAGGGCTCAATAAATCCGCTACCTGCGACCCGGCCAGCACCGGGCAATCCAGCGGCCAGACCTCGCCATCGATGCGCAACATCGGCGCAAGGCCGGCCGACAGATGCAGGTCGGAAGCGCCACGGCGCACACTGGCAGTCAGTAATTCAGTGATATCCATAGGGCTTTCCATTTCCAGTAGAATGCCGCGGACTCCATATCCACGGGCGCAACTTGAATGTCGACGATAGCAGACAACATCGGCTTGGTTAGCCAGCGCATCCGCGCCGCCGCCGACGCCGTGCAGCGTGACGCAAGCGGCATCCACCTGCTGGCGGTGAGCAAGACCAAACCGGCGCAAGCCGTACGCGAAGCCTATGCCGCAGGGATGCATGATTTTGGTGAAAACTACCTGCAGGAAGCCTTGGGCAAACAGGCGCAATTATCCGACCTGCCCTTGAGTTGGCACTTCATCGGCCCCATTCAATCGAACAAGACTCGCGCGATCGCCGAGAACTTCGCCTGGGTGCATTCCGTGGACCGCCTGAAAATCGCACAACGCCTGTCCGAACAACGCCCTGTCGACCTGCCTGCGCTGAATATCTGCATCCAGGTCAACGTCAGTGGCGAAGCCAGCAAGTCCGGCTGTACGCCCGCCGACCTGCCGGCCCTGGCCAACGCCATCAGCGCCCTGCCGCGCCTGAAGCTGCGGGGCTTGATGGCGATCCCCGAACCGACTGAAGATCGCGCTGCGCAAGATGCAGCGTTCGCCGCGGTGCGCGAGCTGCAAGGCAGCCTGGCCCTGGCGCTCGACACACTTTCCATGGGCATGAGCCACGACCTCGAGTCGGCCATCGCTCAAGGCGCCACCTGGGTGCGGATCGGTACCGCGCTGTTTGGTGCCCGTGACTACGGCCAGCCGTGAAATGGCTGACGTTCATTTAGCTAAGGACCTGTCATGAAAGACATGCGTATTGCCTTTATCGGCGCCGGTAACATGGCGGCCAGCCTGATCGGCGGCCTGCGGGCCAAGGGCCTGGACGCTGCGCAGATTCGCGCCAGCGACCCGGGCGCCGAGACCCGTGCCCGTGTCAGCGCCGAACACGGCATTGAAACCTTTGCCGACAACGCCGAGGCCATCGAAGGCGTCGACGTGATCCTGCTGGCGGTCAAGCCCCAAGCCATGAAAGCCGTGTGCGAAAGCTTGCGCCCGAGCCTGCAGGCCCATCAACTGGTGGTGTCCATCGCTGCCGGTATCACCTGCGCCAGCATGAACAACTGGCTCGGCGCCCAGCCGATCGTACGCTGCATGCCGAATACTCCGTCGTTGTTGCGCCAGGGCGTGAGCGGTTTGTACGCCACCGCCGACGTCAGCGCCGCGCAGCGTGATCAAGCCCAGCAACTGTTATCCGCCGTGGGCATCGCTCTGTGGCTGGAGCATGAGCAGCAACTGGACGCGGTCACCGCCGTTTCCGGCAGCGGTCCGGCGTACTTTTTTCTGTTGATCGAAGCCATGACCGCCGCCGGCGTGAAACTGGGCCTGCCCGCCGACGTTGCCGAGCAACTGGCCGAGCAGACCGCCCTGGGCGCCGCGAAGATGGCGGTGTCCAGCGACGTGGATGCGGCTGAACTGCGCCGCCGGGTAACGTCCCCGGGCGGCACCACACACGCCGCCATCGAATCGTTCCAGGCCGGGGGCTTTGAAGCCCTGGTGGAAAAAGCACTGGGTGCCGCGGCACATCGTTCAGCCGAAATGGCCGAACAACTGGGCAAATAGTCGTCCCTTACCAAGGTAATCAAACATGCTCGGAATCAATGACGCTGCCGTCTTCATCATCCAGACCCTGGGCAGCCTGTACCTGCTGATCGTGCTGATGCGCTTTATCCTGCAACTGGTGCGGGCGAACTTCTACAACCCGCTGTGCCAGTTCGTGGTCAAGGCCACCCAACCCCTGCTCAAGCCGCTGCGCCGGGTGATCCCGAGCCTGTTCGGGCTGGACATGTCGTCGCTGGTACTGGCACTGCTGTTGCAGATCCTGCTGTTTGTGGTGATCCTGATGCTCAACGGCTACCAGGCCTTCACGGTGCTGCTGCTGCCATGGGCGCTGATTGGCATTTTCTCGCTGTTCTTGAAGATCATCTTCTGGTCGATGATCATCAGCGTGATCCTTTCCTGGGTCGCACCGGGCAGCCGCAGTCCGGGTGCCGAGCTGGTGTATCAGATCACCGAGCCCGTATTGGCGCCATTCCGTCGCCTGATCCCGAACCTGGGCGGGCTGGATATTTCGCCGATCTTCGCGTTCATCGCGATCCAACTGATTCAGAGCTGGGTGATTCCGCGTTTGGCGTTCTATGCGTTCATGCCTAAAGAGCTGTTCGGCCTTATCTGAAATGCGCTAAAAAATGTGGGAGGGGGCTTGCCCCCGATTGCGGTGGGTCAGTTACAAATAAGCTGACTGATCCACTGCTATCGGGGGCAAGCCCCCTCCCACATTTTGTATCCGTCTACTGATGCAGGCCATTGCTTGCCGCTGGGTCCCCCGCTCTTTAGACTTACGCCTCATTTAAACGAGAGCAGGGTCGATGCCAACTGCCTTCCCCCCCGATTCCGTTGGACTGGTCGTGCCTCAAGTGGCGCACTTCAGCGAACCGCTGGCCCTGGCCTGTGGCCGTTCGCTGCCAGCCTACGACCTGATCTACGAAACCTACGGCCAACTGAATGCCACGGCGAGCAACGCCGTGCTGATCTGCCACGCCTTGTCCGGCCACCATCACGCCGCGGGCTTCCACAGCGTCGACGAGCGCAAGCCCGGCTGGTGGGACAGCTGCATCGGCCCCGGCAAGCCCACCGACACCACTAAGTTCTTCGTGGTCAGCCTGAACAACCTCGGCGGCTGCAACGGTTCCACTGGTCCCAGCAGCCTCAACCCGGAAACCGGCAAGCCCTTCGGCGCCGACTTCCCGGTGCTGACCGTGGAGGACTGGGTGCACAGCCAGGCGCGCCTCGCCGACCTGCTGGGCATCGACCAATGGGCCGCCGTGATCGGCGGCAGCCTGGGCGGCATGCAGGCCCTGCAATGGACCATCACCTACCCGGATCGCGTGCGTCATTGCCTCGCAATCGCCTCGGCCCCCAAGTTGTCGGCGCAGAATATTGCCTTCAACGAAGTGGCGCGCCAGGCCATCCTCACCGACCCCGAGTTCCACGGTGGTTCGTTCCAGGAAGCCGGCGTGATCCCCAAGCGCGGCCTGATGCTGGCGCGGATGGTCGGGCACATCACCTACCTGTCCGATGATTCCATGGGCGAAAAATTCGGCCGTGGGCTCAAGAGCGAAAAGCTCAACTACGACTTCCACAGCGTCGAGTTCCAGGTGGAAAGCTACCTGCGTTATCAGGGCGAGGAGTTCTCCGGGCGTTTCGACGCCAATACCTACCTGCTGATGACCAAGGCGCTGGACTACTTCGACCCGGCCGCGAACCATGACGACGACCTGGCGAAAACCTTCGAGCACGCCACGGCCAAGTTCTGCGTCATGTCGTTCACCACCGACTGGCGCTTCTCGCCGGCGCGCTCGCGCGAACTGGTGGACGCCCTGATGGCTGCGAAGAAAGACGTCTGCTATCTGGAGATCGATGCACCGCAGGGCCACGACGCCTTCCTGATTCCGATCCCCCGTTACTTGCAGGCGTTCAGCAATTACATGAACCGAATAGCGCTTATATGAATTGCTTACGCTTTGGGAGAACGCCATGAGAGCCGACCTGGAAATCATCCAAGACTGGATCCCCGCCGGCAGTCGCGTGCTCGACCTGGGCTGCGGCGATGGCGAGTTGCTGAGCTGGCTGCGCGACAACAAGCAAGTCACCGGCTACGGCCTGGAAAACGACCCGGACAACATCGCCCAGTGCGTGGCCAAGGGCATCAACGTGATCGAGCAGGACCTGGACAAGGGCCTCGGCAACTTTGCCAGCAACAGCTTCGACATCGTGGTGATGACCCAGGCGTTGCAAGCGGTGCACTACCCGGACCGTATCCTTGACGAAATGCTGCGCGTCGGCCGCCAATGCATCATCACTTTCCCCAACTTCGGTCACTGGCGCTGCCGCTGGTACCTGGCCACCAAGGGTCGCATGCCGGTGTCGGACTTCCTGCCGTACACCTGGTACAACACGCCGAACATCCACTTTTGCACTTTCGAAGACTTCGAAGCCCTGTGTGGCGAGCGTGAAGCCAAGGTGATCAACCGCCTTGCCGTCGATCAACAGCACCGCCACGGCTGGGCGAGTAAGCTATGGCCCAACCTGTTGGGCGAAATCGGTATCTACCGGGTCAGCAGTCCTGGCCTGACCGACCACAAGATTGCCGTCTAATCATTATCAAGAGGGACGCTCATGAATCGTCTGGCTGTTTTTCTACTGACCGCCTGCCTGGGCGCCAACGCCGTGGCTGCGGACGCTATCGACGCTAACCGCAAGAAAGATTTCGGCGATATCACGGTTCACTACAACACCTTTACCTCCAGTTTTCTGCCACCCGAGACCGCTCAAGACGTCGGCATAGTGCGCAGCAAAGAGAAGGGTTTGATCAATGTGACGGTGATCAAAGGCGTCACACCGGTCGCAGCCCAGGTCACCGGTACCATCAAGGACCTGGGCGGCAAAAGCGAGATCCTGACCTTCAAGCAAATCGAAGAGAAAGGCGGGATCAGCTACCTCGCGCCCTATTCGGTGACCCAGCGGGAATACAAGACGTTTACCATCAATGTTGAAACCGGTGGCAAAGCCCACGGCTTCCAATTCAACCAAGAACTGTTCCCGGCCGAATGATGAAGCTTACCCAACTCGTACTGGCCAGCCATAACGCCGGCAAACTCAAGGAACTGCAGGCCATGATCGGTGAATCCGTGCAACTGCGTTCGATTGGCGAGTTCAGCCAGGTAGAACCGGAAGAAACCGGCTTGTCGTTCGTCGAGAACGCCATCCTCAAGGCGCGCAACGCCGCACGTATCTCCGGCCTGCCGGCCCTGGCGGATGACTCGGGCCTGGCGGTGGATTTCCTCGGCGGCGCGCCGGGCATCTATTCGGCACGCTACGCCGATGGCAAGGGCGACGCGGCCAATAATACCAAGCTGCTGGACGCCCTCAAGGACGTGCCCGACGCCGAGCGTGGCGCACAGTTTGTCTGCGTGCTGGCCCTGGTGCGACACGCCGATGACCCGCTGCCGATCCTGTGCGAAGGCTTGTGGCACGGGCGTATCCTGCATGCCGCCAGCGGTGAGCATGGCTTTGGCTACGACCCACTGTTCTGGGTGCCGGAGCGCAATGTCTCCAGCGCCGAATTGAGCCCGGCCGACAAGAACCAGATCAGCCACCGCGCCCGCGCCATGGCGTTACTGCGCCAGCGCCTGGGCTTGAAATGACCCAGAACACCTCTGCGCAGCCGCTGATCCACGGTGGCGCGCAAACACCCCGGGCGGCCTTGCCTGTGCTGCCGCCCCTGGCGTTGTACATCCACATTCCGTGGTGTGTGCGCAAATGCCCGTATTGCGACTTCAACTCCCATACCGCAAGCAAAGTATTGCCGGAAGAAGAGTACGTGGACGCGTTGCTCGCCGATCTCGATCAAGACCTGCACGCGGTCCATGGCCGCAAGCTGAGCTCGATCTTCTTCGGCGGCGGCACGCCCAGCCTGTTCAGCGCTGACGCGCTGGGGCGCCTGCTCAAAGGCGTGCAAGCGCGCATCCCGTTTGCCGGCGATATCGAAATCACCCTGGAAGCCAACCCAGGCACCTTCGAACAAGAGAAGTTCGTGGCGTACCGCAAGCTGGGGATCAATCGCCTGTCCATCGGGATCCAGAGCTTCCAGCAAGAGAAGCTTGAAGCCCTGGGCCGTATCCACAATGGCGACGAAGCGGTGCGCGCCGCTGGTATGGCGCGCCAGGCCGGGTTCGATAACTTCAACCTGGACTTGATGCACGGCCTGCCCAACCAGTCCCTTGACGACGCCCTGGGCGACCTGCGCCAGGCCATTGCGCTCAAACCGACGCACTTGTCCTGGTACCAACTGACCCTGGAACCCAATACCGTCTTCTGGAACCAGCCGCCCGCGCTGCCCGAAGACGATACGCTGTGGGATATCCAGGAAGCCGGCCAGGCGCTGCTCGCCGAGCACGGCTACCAGCAATATGAAGTGTCGGCCTACGCCCAACCGGGACGGCCGGCGCGGCATAACCTCAATTACTGGAGCTTTGGCGACTTCATCGGTATCGGCGCCGGCGCCCATGGCAAGCTCAGCCACCCCGACGGGCGCATCGTACGCACCTGGAAAACCCGCGCACCTAAGGACTACCTCAACCCGGCCAAAAGCTTCCAGGCCGGGGCGAAAGAGCTGACCAACGAAGAGCTGCCGTTCGAGTTCCTGATGAACGCCCTGCGCCTCACTGAAGGGGTCGACGCCAGGCTCTATGCCGAGCGCACCGGGCTTGACCTGGCGAGCCTCGACGAAGGGCGCCGCGAGGCAGAACAAAGTGGCTTAATGCAGGTCGAACCGTCACGCCTGGCGGCGACCGACCGCGGGCAACTCTTTCTCAATGACCTGTTGCAGACGTTTTTGAGCTGACGCTTTTTAAGGAAATCAAATGGACCTGGTACTCGACCTGCTCGCCACCGTATCCCGCTGGAGCCGTAGCAACCTGTCGGAAATCTCCCTGGCCCTGGTCGGCTGTCTGCTGGTGCTGTTCGGCGCCGACATCAAGGGCTGGGTCGAAGCTCGCCTGGGCAGCATTGCCGGTGCGTTGCGCGTGCCCTTGATGGCCCTGCTGTGCATGATCGGCAGCGGCGCGGCGTTGATCTACGCCACACCGTGGATTGTGCGAGGGCTGAGCCAGTTCAATAACTACAGCCTGGCGCCGGTGTTGGTGGTGGTGCTGGTGTTGATCGGCGTAGTCGCCGACCGCCGCTGATCTCAAGCCCAACACAAAACCAACTGTGGGAGGGGGCTTGCCCCCGATTGCAGTGGACCAGTCACCCAATCTTTGACTGATACACCGCTATCGGGGGCAAGCCCCCTCCCACATTTTTACTGCATTTCAAATTCGAAGCAGGTCTCAGGCCAGCTTCTCGAACTTCAAATCCCACACCCCATGCCCCAACCGCTCGCCACGGCGTTCGAACTTGGTGATCGGGCGCTCCGCCGGGCGCGGTACGCATTTGCCGTCTTCGGCCAGGTTGCGGTAGCCGGGGGCGACGTTCATCACTTCCAGCATGTAGTCGGCATACGGTTCCCAGTCGGTGGCCATGTGCAGGATGCCACCCACTTTCAGCTTGCTGCGCACCAGTTCCGCGAAGGAAGCCTGGACGATGCGACGCTTGTGGTGACGGGCCTTGTGCCAGGGGTCGGGGAAGAACAGCATCAGCCGGTCGAGGCTGTTGTCGGCGATGCAGCGGTTGAGCACTTCAATCGCGTCGCAATCATAGACCCGCAGATTGGTCAGGCCCTGAGTCAGCACGCCGTTAAGCAACGCACCGACGCCTGGGCGGTGCACTTCCACACCGATGAAATCCTGCTCCGGCGCGGCCGCAGCCATTTCCAGCAAGGAATGCCCCATGCCGAAACCGATTTCCAGGGAGCGCGGGGCCGAACGGCCGAATACCTGGTCGTAGTCCACCGGCGCGTCGGCCAGCGGCAATACGAACAGAGGCGTGCCTTGCTCAAGGCCCTTTTGCTGGCCTTCGGTCATGCGACCGGCGCGCATCACAAAGCTCTTGATGCGGCGGTGCTTGGACTCGTCGCCCGCTTCCAGGGTGTTCGGCGTTTCGTTTGATTCAGTCATCAATAGCTCTTACTTGATCAGACCATCCAGCGGCGAAGAGGCGCTGGCATAGAGTTTTTTCGGCATGCGACCGGCGAGGTAGGCCAGGCGGCCCGCGACGATTGCGTGTTGCATGGCCTGGGCCATCATGATCGGTTGCTGGGCATGGGCGATGGCCGAGTTCATCAGCACCGCGTCGCAGCCCAGCTCCATGGCGATGGTGGCGTCGGAGGCCGTGCCCACGCCCGCGTCCACCAGCACCGGGATTTTGGCTTCTTCAAGGATGATCTGCAGGTTATACGGATTGCAGATACCCAGGCCGGAGCCGATCAAGCCGGCCAGCGGCATTACCGCAATGCAGCCGATTTCTGCCAGCTGGCGCGCGATGATCGGGTCATCGCTGGTGTAGACCATCACGTCAAAGCCTTCCTTGACCAGGGTTTCGGCGGCCTTGAGGGTTTCGATCACGTTGGGGAACAGGGTTTTCTGGTCGGCCAGCACTTCCAGCTTCACCAGATTGTGGCCGTCGAGCAACTCACGGGCCAGGCGGCAGGTGCGCACGGCTTCGATGGCGTCATAGCAGCCGGCGGTGTTCGGCAAAAAGGTGTAGCGCTGCGGCGACAGCACTTCGAGCAGGTTCGGCTCGCCCGCGATCTGGCCAAGGTTGGTGCGACGCACGGCGAAGGTAACGATGTCGGCGCCCGAGGCTTCGATGGCCAGACGGGTTTCTTCCATGTCGCGGTATTTGCCGGTGCCGACCAGCAGACGGGACGGGTAGGTACGACCGGCCAGGACGAAGGGCTTGTCGCTACGAACGATGCTCATGGGAAATCCTCGTAATGGGGTGAGGTTCTGCAGAATGCGTTACAGCCGGGGCGACTAGCCGCCGCCGATGGCGTGGACCACTTCGACCTGGTCACCCTCGCTGAGCGCGGTGCCTTCGTGCTGGCTGCGCGGGACGATATCCAGGTTGAGCTCCACTGCGACGCGACGCCCGGTCAAATCCAGGCGGGCCAGCAGGGCCGCAACGGTTTCACCGTCGGGCAGATCAAGGGGTTCGCCGTTCAACTGAATGCGCATGCCACGGGCCGCCATCGTTTTTAGGGGCCGGCATTCTAACGCGATTGGGACCTGAAGGTCAGCTCCAAGCGTCAAGCGGTCAAAGCTGCAAGCGCCACGCCGCCAAGCCCAGGAAGAACCAGCCGAGCAGGAAAGCCAGGCCGCCAAACGGCGTGATGATGCCCAGCTTGCTGATCCCGGTCATCGTCAACACATACAGGCTGCCGGAGAACAGCAAAATACCGACGACAAACGAAACACCCGCCCAGGTGACCAGTCGCCCGGGAATATGCGCGGCCAGCAGGGCCACCCCAAATAAAGCCAGGGTGTGCACCAGTTGATAGGTCACGCCGGTATGGAAGATCGCCAGGTAATCGGCGCTCAGGCGGTTCTTCAGGCCGTGGGCGGCGAAGGCGCCCAGGGCGACACCGGTGAAACCGAAAAAAGCAGCCAGCATCAGAAAGCTACGCAGCATGAGGAACTCCAGTCAGACTCATCGGGCAGGGTCTGTATAATGGCCCGCTCAACGGGTTCGGCCAAGCCATCTCTATGCTGCGTGTCCTCTTCAAACGCTTTCTCAACGTCCTGAAATGGTTCGCCATCGGCAGTGTGCTGCTGGTGCTGCTGTTTCGCGTCGTACCGCCGCCGTTCACTGCGTTGATGGTGGAACGCAAGGTCGAATCCTGGATCGACGGCGAGCCGATTGACCTGCAGCGCAGCTGGGTGCCGTGGGACGAGATTTCCGATGACCTCAAAGTGGCGGTGATGGCCGGTGAAGACCAGCGTTTCCCGCAGCACTGGGGCTTTGACTTTGGCGCGATCCAGGCAGCGATCCTGCACAACGAACGCGGCGGTTCGATCCGGGGAGCCAGTACGTTGAGCCAGCAGGTGTCGAAGAACCTGTTCCTGTGGACCGGCCGCAGCTATCTGCGCAAAGGCCTGGAAGCCTGGTTTACCGGATTGATCGAAGTGCTATGGCCCAAGCAGCGCATTCTTGAGGTGTACCTCAACAGCGTGGAGTGGGATGAGGGCGTGTTTGGCGCAGAAGCGGCGGCGCGGCATCACTTTGGCGTGAGCGCCAAGGGGCTCTCGCGGCAGCAGGCCAGCTATCTGGCGGCCGTATTGCCGAACCCGCGCGTCTGGAGCGCCAGCCATCCGACCGCCTATGTGGCGCGGCGCGCGGCGTGGATTCGCCAGCAGATGAGTCAACTGGGCGGCGAAGGTTATCTGGTTGAGCTGAGCAACTCCCGCAAGGCCCCCTGGTCCGACTGACACAACACAAAACAAATGTGGGAGGGGGCTTGCCCCCGATAGCAGAGTATCAGTCGACATCTAAGTGACTGTTCCACTGCAATCGGGGGCAAGCCCCCTCCCACATTTTGACTCAGTGCTGCCAGCAGGTTTAGGCGGCGATCGACAGTTTCAGCTTGTTCATCGCGCTTTTCTCAAGCTGACGGATCCGCTCGGCCGACACGTTGTACTTCTGCGCCAGGTCGTGCAGCGTGGCTTTTTCTTCCGCCAGCCAACGCTGGTAGAGAATGTCACGGCTGCGGTCGTCCAGCACTTCCAGCGCTTCGTGCAGGTTGTGATTGGAGTTGTCGCTCCAGTCGGCATCTTCCAGTTGACGCGCCGGGTCGTACCGGTGGTCTTCCAGATAATTGGCCGGCGATTGGAAGGCGCTGTCGTCGTCTGCTTCGGCAGCCGGGTCGAAGGCCATGTCATGGCCGGTCAGGCGGCTTTCCATCTCGCGCACTTCACGGGGCTCCACGCCGAGGCTTTCGGCCACACGGTGGACTTCCTCATTGTTCAGCCACGCCAGGCGTTTCTTCTGGCTGCGCAGGTTGAAGAACAGCTTGCGCTGGGCCTTGGTAGTCGCCACTTTCACGATGCGCCAGTTGCGCAGGATGAACTCGTGGATTTCCGCCTTGATCCAGTGCACGGCAAACGATACCAGGCGCACGCCCATCTCAGGGTTGAAGCGCTTTACAGCCTTCATCAGGCCGACGTTGCCTTCCTGGATCAGGTCAGCCTGGGCCAGGCCGTAGCCGCTATAGCTACGGGCGATATGTACGACAAAACGCAGGTGGGCGAGCACCATCTGCCGAGCCGCCCCCAAATCCTGCTCATAGTAGAGACTCTCGGCCAGTTCACGCTCCTGCTCGGGCGTCAGCAATGGAATGCTGTTTACCGTGTGCACATAGGCTTCCAGGTTCGCACCCGGGACCAAGGCATAAGCAGGTTGCAAAGAAGTGGTCATACGAAAAAACCTCCGACTCACATAACTCGTGCAGTTCAGCACTGCGAAAATTGACCGGGGAACCGTAGGACAAGTTCCCTAAACTGCTGACAAGGTCAATACAAACGAAACTACATTACCCTGACATTAACTATTTCGGTGCCAGCTCACGTAAATGCCGTGCGACCGCAATCCACGCACCGATATACCCCAACAGCACCGCGCCAAGCAAGAGGCTCAGGCCATCGGCTACCGGCACGCCAGCCAGGGCAAAATCGCTGCCGTACAAGCCGGCCAGCCCGATAACCGCATCGTTCAGCCAGTCCAGGCCAAAAGCCAGCAAGCCCCAGGACAAAACCCCGGCACCGAAGCCATAAAGCGCGCCCATGTACAGAAAAGGACGACGCACATAGCTGTCCGTGCCGCCGACCAGTTTAATCACTTCTATCTCGGTGCGGCGGTTTTCAATATGAAGACGAATGGTATTACCTATCACCAAAAGTAATGCAGACACCAGCAACACCGTCAAACCGAACACGAAGCGGTCGCCCAGCTTGAGGATCGCGGCCAGGCGCTCTACCCAGACTAGATCAAGTTGGGCCTGTTGCACCTTGGGCAGTTCTGCAAGTTTCTGTCGCAGGGCTTCCAGGGCCGGCTTGTCCACCTCGTTCGGTGTCACCAGCACCACGCCCGGCAACGGGTTCTGCGGCAGCTCCTTGAGCGCCTCGCCGAGGCCGGATTGTTGCTGGAACTCCTCAAGTGCCTGGTCGCGGCTGATGTATTCGGCCTCCGCCACGCCCGGCATGTTCTTGATATCGTCGCGCAGCGCTTCGCCTTGCTGAGTGCTGGCATCCAGGTTCAGGTACAGCGAAATCTGCGCCGCGCGCTGCCAGGAACCGCCCAGGCGCTCGACATTATTAAGCAGCAACGACAAGCCCATCGGCAGGCTCAGGGCCACGGCCATCACCAGGCAGGTGAAAAAGCTGCCGATCGGCTGCTTGCCCAGGCGGCGCAGACTGTCGAGCAGGCTGGCGCGGTGGCTTTCGATCCAGGCACGCAACAGGGTGCCAAAGTCCGGGCCGTCGTCATCGTCGCGCTTTTTCTTTTTCGGTTGCGGGTCGGCCGGTTTCGGCGCCACGCGTTCGGATACTTTAGGGCTGCGTGTTGCACTCATACGCCGGCCTCCCCGTCACCGATCAGGCGACCGCGTTGCAGGGTCAGCATGCGGTGGCGCATGCGGGCGATCAGGGCCAGGTCGTGGCTGGCGATCAATACGCTGGTGCCCAGGCGATTGATGTCTTCGAACACCCCCATTATCTCGGCCGCCAGGCGCGGGTCGAGGTTACCGGTGGGCTCGTCCGCCAGCAGCAAGGCCGGGCGGTGGACGATGGCGCGGGCGATACCCACGCGTTGTTGCTGGCCGGTGGACAGGTCGCCGGGGTAGAGGTCGGTCTTGTCCGACAACGCCACGCGCTCCAGCGCCGAATCCACCCGTTTGACGATCTCGGCCTTGGACAGCCCTAGAATCTGCAGGGGCAAGGCGATGTTGTTGAACACTGTGCGATCAAACAGCAACTGGTGGTTCTGGAACACCACGCCGATCTGACGGCGCAGGAACGGGATCTGCGCATTGCTGATGGTGGCCAGGTCCTGGCCCGCCAGCAACAGCTTGCCGGTGGTCGGCCGCTCCATGGCCAGCAGCAGGCGCAACAACGTGCTCTTACCGGCGCCGGAGTGACCGGTCACAAACAAAAACTCGCCCCGCCGTACTCGAAAGCTCAGCTCATGCAAGCCCACATGCCCGTTGGCGTAGCGTTTACCGACCTGTTCGAATCGAATCATGAACGCTCCCGCTCGGCAAACAGTGCCTGTACAAAGGGTTCGGCTTCAAAAGTGCGCAGGTCGTCGATGCCTTCACCGACGCCGATGTAACGAATCGGCAACCCGAACTGTTTGGCCAGGGCGAAAATCACACCGCCCTTGGCCGTGCCGTCGAGCTTAGTCAAGGCCAGGCCGGTCAGTTGCACCGTCTGGTTGAATTGCTTGGCCTGGCTGATGGCGTTCTGGCCGGTACCGGCGTCCAGCACCAGCAGCACTTCATGGGGGGCATCGGCGTCGAGCTTGCCGATCACACGGCGGACTTTCTTCAGCTCTTCCATCAAGTTGTCTTTGGTGTGCAGGCGACCGGCGGTGTCGGCAATCAACACATCGATGTTACGGGCCTTGGCGGCCTGCACGGCATCGAAGATCACCGAAGCGGAGTCGGCACCCGTGTGCTGGGCGATCACCGGGATCTTGTTGCGCTCACCCCACACTTGCAGCTGCTCGACGGCAGCGGCACGGAAGGTGTCGCCGGCGGCGAGCATGACTTTCTTGCCCTCGCCTTGCAGCTTTTTGGCCAGCTTGCCGATGGTGGTGGTCTTGCCGGCGCCGTTGACGCCCACGACCAGGATCACGAAAGGTTTCTTCGGCGTAATCACCAGCGGCGCTTCAACGGGTTTGAGCATGGCGGCCAGCTCGGCCTGCAAGGATTTGTACAACGCGTCCGCGTCGGTCAACTGCTTGCGCGCGACCTTCTGGGTCAGGCTCTGGATGATCACGGCGGTGGCTTCCACGCCCACGTCTGCGGTGAGCAGGCGGGTTTCGATGTCTTCCAGCAGCTCGTCATCGATGGTCTTTTTGCCGAGGAACAGGCTGGCCATGCCTTCGCCGATACTGGCGCTGGTTTTGCTCAGGCCCTGTTTAAGGCGGGCGAAGAAGCCGGTTTTACTGGTTTCGGCGGGTGCGGCGGGCTCTTCGATGACCGCAGGCACGGCAACTGCAGCTGGCACTTCAGCAGGCATTTCGACTGCTGGGGGTGCCGTGACGACAACCTCTACCGGCGGCGCCACAGGAATGGGCGGCGTCACGTGTTCAGCCTGCACATCCTCAACCAGTGCCACCGGCTCTTCGGCCACCGGCAGTTCCAGCCACGGTTTGTGCTCGGGTTCAGGTTCAGGCGCAGGTTCTGCCTCGACCACCGGCTGCAACACCGGCTCCGCAATCGGCAACACCACCGGCGCCGGTGTTTCGGCAACCGGCTCGGCTTCTACTCTAGGCTCAGGGGTAGGTTCGGGTTGAACCTGCGGCTGTTCGACGACGGTTTCCTGCGGCTTTTTGCGCAGCCATCCGAACAGGCCTTTTTTCTCGCCAGCCGCAGCTGGGGTCTTCTTGTCGTCGTTGGAACCAAACATGGAGACGGCTATCTCAAGGTAGCGACGCGCCAAGCGGCGCTTCGGTAAATAAAATTCGATGCGTAACAGACTGTTTTTTAGCCAGCTCGTTCATGCGCAACATTTTGAAGGCCTAAATAGAGCCTTAACAGGACAGCCACAGTGGCCGTCCCTGAGTCGGATCAGTATCCTAGCACCTCCTCGCCCGCCGACGCTAAGACCAAGCGGGCAGTCCAACAGGTTAAAAAACGAATGAATGCTCTAGCCCGCCGCGCCGCAGGCCTGCTGCTCAGCACAGTTTGTCTGCCCCTTTCAGCTTTGGCTGCCGATCCACAACCCACCCACGAATTCACCCTCGACAACGGCCTCAAGGTCGTCGTGCGCGAAGATCATCGTGCGCCGGTGGTGGTTTCCCAAGTCTGGTACAAGGTGGGCTCGAGCTACGAAACCCCGGGCCAGACCGGTTTGTCCCACGCCCTGGAACACATGATGTTCAAGGGCAGCGCCAAGGTCGGCCCCGGCGAAGCCTCGCTGATCCTGCGCGACCTGGGCGCCGAAGAAAACGCGTTCACCAGTGACGACTACACCGCGTACTATCAAGTGCTGGCCCGTGACCGCCTGGGCGTGGCCTTCGAGCTGGAAGCCGACCGCATGGCCAGCCTGCGCCTGCCGGCCGATGAGTTCAGCCGCGAAATCGAGGTGATCAAGGAAGAGCGCCGCCTGCGCACCGACGACAACCCGATGTCCAAGGCCTTTGAACGTTTCAAGGCCATGGCCTTCCCGGCCAGCGGCTATCACACGCCAACCATCGGCTGGATGGCCGACCTGGAACGCATGAAGGTCGAGGAACTGCGCCACTGGTACCAGGCCTGGTACGTACCGAACAACGCGACCCTGGTGGTGGTCGGCGATGTCACGCCGGACGAGGTGAAAACCCTCGCCCAGCGCTACTTCGGCCCGATCCCCAAGCGCGACGTCCCTCCCGCCAAGATTCCGATGGAGCTGGCCGAGCCCGGCGAGCGCCTGCTGACCCTGCACGTGCAAACCCAGTTGCCGAGCGTCATGCTCGGTTTCAATGTGCCCGGCCTTGCGACGGCCGAAGACAAGCGCTCGGTCCAAGCCCTGCGCCTGATCTCGGCCCTGCTCGACGGCGGCTACAGCGCGCGTATCTCCGAGCAGTTGGAGCGCGGTGAAGAACTGGTCTCCGCCGCCTCCACCAATTACGACGCCTATACCCGCGGCGATACCCTGTTCATGCTGAGCGCCACGCCTAACCAGCAGAAGAAAAAGACCGTCGCCCAAGCCGAAGCCGGCCTGTGGCGCCTGTTGGAAGAGCTCAAGGCCAAGCCGCCTACCGCCGAAGAACTCGAGCGCATCCGCGCCCAGGTGATAGCAGGCGTGGTCTACCAGCGCGACTCCATCACCAGCCAGGCCACGGCCATCGGTTCGCTGGAGACCGTCGGCCTGTCGTGGAAGCTGATGGACACTGAGCTTGCCGACCTGCAAAGCGTGACCCCGGAGGATATCCAAAAGGCGGCGCGCACTTATTTCACCCGCGAACGTCTGAGCGTCGCCCATGTTTTGCCTGAGGAGACCGCTCATGAGTGACCGCAAAAGCAGCCGCCTGATTCTGCCCGGCCTGATCGCCGTTACCCTGATCGCGGCCAGTGCCGTGTATTTGCTGCGCCCGAGCGAGTCCGTTGCCAGCCCGGCGCTGGACAAGGCTCAATCGGCCAGCAAGCTGCAATCGCTGGCTGAGCTGGACGGTAAAGCACCGACCAACCGCAAGCTCGACGTACAGACCTGGACCACCGCCGAAGGCGCCAAGGTGCTGTTCGTCGAAGCCCATGAATTGCCGATGTTCGACGTGCGCATCCTGTTCGCCGCCGGCAGCAGCCAGGACGGCAACGTGCCGGGACTGGCCTTGATGACCAACGCCATGCTCAACGAAGGCGTGCCGGGCAAGGACGTCAGCCAGATCGCCAGCGGCTTTGAAGGCCTGGGCGCCGATTTTGGCAATGGCGCCTACCGCGATATGGCCCTGGTGTCCCTGCGCAGCTTGAGCGACAGCGACAAGCGCGAGGCCGCACTGGCGCTGTTCGATGATGTGATCGGCAAGCCGACGTTCCCCGCCGATTCACTGGCACGCATCAAGAACCAGATCCTGGCCGGCTTCGAATACCAGAAGCAGAACCCCGCCAAGCTGGCAAGCATCGAGCTGTTCAAGCGCCTGTACGGCGACCACCCGTATGCCCACCCAAGCGAAGGCACGCCTGAAAGCGTTCCGGCGATTACCGTGCAACAAATGCAGGCATTCCATGCCAAGGCCTACGCGGCGGGCAATGCCGTGATCGCGGTGGTCGGCGACCTCACCCGTGCCGAAGCCGAAGCCATGACTGCCAAGGTTTCTGCCGCGCTGCCCAAGGGCCCGGCCCTGGCGAAGATTGCCCAGCCGACGGAACCAAAGGCCGGCCTGAGCCGTATCGAGTTTCCGTCCAAGCAAACCCACCTGCTGTTCGCGCAGTTGGGCATCGACCGTGCAGACCCGGATTACGCAGCCTTGTCCCTGGGCAACCAGATTCTCGGCGGCGGTGGCTTCGGCACCCGTCTGATGAGCGAAGTGCGCGAAAAACGCGGCCTGACCTACGGCGTGTACTCCGGTTTCTCGCCGATGCAGGTGCGTGGCCCGTTCATGATCAACCTGCAGACCCGCGCCGAAATGAGCGGCGGCACCCTGCGCCTGGTTGAAGACGTGGTGGCCGACTACCTCAAAAACGGCCCCACCCAGAAAGAACTCGATGATGCCAAGCGCGAACTGGCCGGCAGCTTTCCGCTGTCCACCGCCAGCAACGCCGATATCGTCGGGCAGTTGGGGGCCATGGGTTTCTACAACCTGCCGCTGAGCTATCTGGAAGATTTCATGAAACAATCCCAGGCGCTGACCGTAGAGCAGGTCAAGGCGGCAATGAACAAACACTTGAGCGCCGACAAGATGGTCATCGTGACCGCCGGCCCGACGATTGCGCAAAAGCCACTACCGCCCCCCACTGATAAACCCGCCGAGCAGCCGCTCGGGGTTCCGGAGCATTAATGGCCAGTTCATCTCGCCCGAAAAAACCCGTCCACAACGTGCATAACGGTGTGGGCCAACTGCGCATCATTGGCGGTGAATGGGGCAGCCGCAAGCTGAGCTTCCCCGATGTCGTGGGCCTGCGCCCGACGCCGGATCGCGTGCGCGAAACCCTGTTCAACTGGCTGGCGCCGTACATCGGCGGCGCCAAGGTACTTGACCCGTTCGCTGGCAGTGGCGCGTTGTTCCTGGAGGCGCTGTCCCGTGGCGCAGCCCAGGCACAAGCGCTGGATGCGAGCAATGTGGCGGTGTCCAGCCTCAAGGAACACTTGGGTACCTTGCGCTGCACCAATGGCCAGGTCCAGACCGCCGACGCCTTGCGCTACCTGGAAACCCAGGCTGCCAGCGAATACGACGTGGTGTTCCTCGACCCACCGTTCAACCAGAACCTGCTGCCGACCGTGTGCACGCTGCTGGAAGAACGACAGTGGCTGGCGCCGGATGCATGGATCTACACTGAAAGCGAAACCGCGCCGTCGACGCTCGGCCTGCCGGGCAGCTGGCGCCTGCACCGGGAGCAGAAATCCGGGCGGGTGTATTACGCGCTGTGGCACCGCGCCCTGTAAGAGCGAGCTTGCTCGCGAAGGTCGAACAGGCGACACGGGCTGCCTGATAGCGCTGCGTCATCGTTAACGTTTTTCGCGAGCAAGCTCGCTCCTACAGGAGTGCAGGCAAGCTCGTCCGGCAGCGAGTATTTCATGACTCCCTCTGTGGACCGCTTCAAACCCGCCTTCGGCCTCGGCAACCCCCACTTGCAGACACTGTGGGGGCCGCTGTGGCGCCCGACCACCCACATCGAGCGCCAACGCGAACGCCTGTGGCTGGAAGACGGCGACTTTCTCGACCTCGACTGGCACGGCCCCCACGACGTGCAGGCGCCGCTGGTGCTGGTGCTGCACGGGCTGACCGGTTCGTCCAACTCTCCTTACGTGGCCGGTTTGCAAAAAGTGCTCGCCGCCCAAGGCTGGGCCAGCGTGGCGTTGAACTGGCGCGGTTGTTCGGGCGAGCCGAACCTGTTGGCTCGCAGCTATCACTCCGGTGCCAGCGAAGACCTGGCGGCGGCGATCGCCCATCTGCGCGCCAAGCGACCTTTGGCGCCCCTGTATGCGGTGGGTTATTCCCTGGGCGGCAACGTGTTGCTCAAGCATTTGGGCGAAACCGGTGCGGCTTCGGGGCTGCAAGGCGCGGCGGCGGTATCGGTGCCGTTTCGCCTGGACCAATGCGCGGATCGCATCGGGCTGGGGTTTTCGCGGATCTACCAGAAGCACTTCATGCGCGAGATGCTGGCGTATATCCGCGTCAAGCAACGCCAGTTTCTGCAGGACGGTCGGCAAGACGGATTGAAAGCCCTGGAAGCTCTGGGTTCGCTGGAGAAAATGCGCACGTTCTGGGATTTCGACGGGCGGGTCACTGCGCCGCTGCACGGCTTCCAGAGCGCCGAGGATTATTACCGCAAGGCGTCGAGCCGCTACTATCTGGGCGCTATACGCACGCCAACCCTGATTATCCAGGCAGCTGATGATCCGTTTGTGTTTGCCCACAGCCTGCCCGAAGCCGGTGAGCTATCAGACTGTACGAAGTTTGAGCTGTTGGCCCAGGGTGGACATGTGGGATTCGTAGAGGGTTCGCTGAAACGCCCCGGCTACTATCTGGAACGCCGCATCCCCCAATGGCTACTGGCACAACACGGATAAAAAATGTGGGAGGGGGCTTGCCCCCGATGGCGGTGGATCAGTAACAGATGTACTGACTGACACACCGCTATCGGGGGCAAGCCCCCTCCCACATTTTGATTGGGTTTGCAGATCTGGCCTTTAGTCGCCTGTCGCAATGTCACGAGCAGGATCCGTAATCCACTCACTCCACGACCCCGCATACAACTTGCCCAGCGGGTACCCCGCCAAACTCAGCGCAAACAGGTTATGGCACGCCGTCACCCCGGAACCGCAGTACGCCACCAACGCCTGCGCCGGACGCCCCTGCAACTGCGCAGCAAACCGCTGCCTGAGCTGTTCAGCCGGTAAAAAGCACCCATCGCTGCCCAGGTTTTCGTTGAATGCCGCGCACTGCGCGCCGGGAATATGCCCGGCAATCGGGTCGATGGGTTCTACTTCGCCGCGAAAACGCGCCTGGGCGCGGGCATCGATCAAGGTCATGCCCGGTTCGCCCAGGCGTTTTTTCAACTCATCGGCATCCAGGAACAGTCGATTATCCGGCGTAGCGGAAAAAGTGCCGGGTTCGACCACCGGCGCATCCAGGCTCAATGGGAAGCCCGCCGCATGCCAGGCCTTGAGACCGCCGTCCAGGATAAACACGCCATCGCGCTTGCCGAGCCAGGCCAGCAACCACCATGCCCGAGCCGCGTAGGCCCCTGGCCCATCGTCATACAACACCAGGTCGGTATCAGCGCTGACACCCCACGCCTGCAATTGCTCGATAAATGCGTCCGCCGCGGGCAGCGGGTGACGGCCGGTCACACCCTTGATCACCGGGCCGCTGAGGTGGCGCTCGAGATCGGCATATTGCGCCCCTTCGATATGCCCTTCGGCATAGCTGCACAGCCCGTAATCCGGGTCTTCCAGGGCAAAGCGGCAATCGAGGATCACCAGCCCGGCCGACTTCTGGCGCTCGGCCAATTGTTGGGGGCTGATCAATTGGGCAAGCGGCATGACTGACTCCTGTGCATACAAAGGGGAAAGGTCCTACTTCACTTCTTCCAGTGCCTGGTTCAACGGCACGTAAAACTCTTTGAACAACGCATCCACCGCTGCTTTGGCCTGGGGCGTGACAAAACCCGCCTCAAGCACCAGCACCTGGTATACCCCACGCTTTATGGCTTCGGCGCTTAAATGAGTGGAGTTTTCATTGGTGGTGCACAGAAACCGCACCCAGGAGGTGAGGATAATCCAGGCATTAAGGGTCAGGGCTTCGGTTTGCACCGGGTCCATCGTGAGAATGCCGGCGTCGACAAAGCCCTGGTAGATCGCCCCGCCCTGAATCAGGCAGCGCTGGGAAAACCGTCGGTAGCCAGTGGCCAGCTCCGGGTCGCTCTCCAATAAATGCTCGAGATCGCGGTGCAGGAAGCGGTAGCGCCACATGCCCGCCAGTACGGCCTGCAGGTAAAAACGCTTGTCTTCCACCACCATCGCGCGCCCCTGGGGCGGGCGTAGGAAACTGTCCACCAACGCTTCGTATTCGCGAAACAGCACGGCGATGATCGCCTGCTTATTGGGGAAGTGGTAGTACAGGTTGCCCGGGGAAATTTCCATATGGGCAGCGATATGGTTGGTACTGACACTGCGCTCGCCCTGCTGGTTAAAAAGCTCCAGGCTGGTTTGCACGATGCGCTCGCTGGTCTTTACTCGTGGTGCCATAGGGATCAGCTTCCAAACACGGGATGGGGCATCTTACGGCCTATGCCGGTCAGGTTAAATCCAGATGTTACTGCAATGTTATTTGACAACTTAGAGCAATAACTCTAAAAATCCAGGCAGACCTATAACAATCGGGATCGCGCCATGTCTGCCAACGTTGCCTACCTGCAAGAATCCCAGGCGCTGGATCATCTCCAGGACCTGTTCGAAGCGCAACGTCGCGCCTATGCCGCCAACCCGATGCCGCCGGCCGCGCAACGCCAGCAATGGCTCAAGGCCTTGCGCGATTTGCTCAGCGATGAACGCCAGGCGCTGATCAACGCGATCAGCCAGGACTTCAGCCATCGCAGCGCGGACGAAACCCTGTTTGCCGAGCTGATGCCCAGCCTGCATGGTATTCACTACGCCAGCAAGCACCTCAAAGCTTGGATGAAACCTTCCCGCCGCGCTGTAGGCATTGCCTTTCAGCCCGCGTCGGCCAAAGTCATCTACCAGCCGCTGGGTGTGGTCGGCGTGATCGTGCCGTGGAACTACCCGTTGTACCTGGCCATCGGCCCGCTGGTCGGAGCCTTGGCCGCCGGCAACCGGGTCATGCTCAAGCTCAGCGAATCCACACCGGCCACCGGTGAACTGCTCAAGGCATTGCTGGCCAAGATCTTCCCCGAGGATCTGGTGTGCGTGGTGCTCGGTGAAGCCGAAGTCGGCATGGCGTTTTCCACGTTGCGTTTCGATCATTTGCTGTTCACCGGGGCCACCAGCATCGGCAGGCATGTGATGCGTGCGGCCGCCGAACACCTCACGCCGGTCACCCTGGAACTGGGCGGCAAATCACCAGCCATCGTCTCCGCCGATGTGCCGCTCAAGGATGCTGCCGAGCGTATCGCCTTTGGCAAGGCGTTGAACGCCGGGCAAACCTGCGTAGCACCGGACTATGTGCTGGTGCCGGAGGATCGTGTGGAAGGCTTCGTCGAGGCTTACTCCCATGCTATTCGTGAATTCTATCCGACCCTGGCCGACAACCCGGACTACACCGCCATCATCAACGAACGGCAACTGGCCAGGCTCAATGCCTACGCCAGGGACGCCACCGACAAGGGTGCCACGCTGATTGCGCTGTACGACCAGGGCCAGGCACGGCGCATGCCTCACAGCCTGCTGCTGAATGTGAGTGACGAGATGACGGTGATGCAGGATGAGATCTTTGGTCCGCTGTTGCCGATCGTGCCCTATCGCGGCATTGATCAGGCCTTTGCCTACATCAACCAGCGCCCGCGTCCACTGGCCCTGTATTACTTCGGCTACAACAAGAGCGAACAGAACCGCGTGCTCCACGAGACCCACTCCGGCGGCGTGTGCCTGAATGACACCCTGCTGCAGGTGGCCCAGGATGACCTGCCGTTTGGTGGCATCGGCCCTTCTGGCATGGGCCATTACCACGGTCACGAAGGTTTCCTGACCTTCAGCAAGGCCAAGGGCGTGCTGGTCAAGCAGCGTCTGAACGCGGCGAAGTTGATCTATCCGCCCTATGGGAAATCAATCCAGAAACTGATCCAGAAGCTGTTTATCCGCTGATAACCGCCACCACCGGGACAATAAAAACAATGAACCCCAGCCTGACTGATTCACCTGCACTGTCGCGGCGCGGCGTCTTGAAAATCGGCCTGTGCGCCAGCGCCTTCCTGGCCACCGCCGGGCTGGGTGCCAGCCTCAGCGGTTGCTCGAGCAGCACGCCGGCGAGCGGCTTTGCGATGTTGCGCGCCAGTGACTTGCCGTTCCTGCGCGCGGTAATCCCGGTGCTGCTGGAAGGCGCGGCCAGCGCCCAGGCCGTCAGCGCGGGGATTGAAGACACCCTGAAAAAGCTCGACTACAGCCTTCAGCACCTGTCGCCGGAGATGTTCAAGCTCACCCAGCAGCTGTTCGACGTGTTGAGCATGGGCATTACCCGAGGACCGTTGACCGGCATCTGGGGCAGTTGGGAAAACGCCGGCAGCGAGCAGATCCGCAACTTCCTGCACCGCTGGGAAAACAGCTACCTGAACCTGCTGCGCATGGGCCAGGGCTCGCTGCTCAAGCTGGTGATCATGGCCTGGTACTTCCGGCCGGAGTCCTGGGCCCATTGCGGCTACCCCGGCCCGCCGAAGATCTGATCTGCATCCCTCACAATAAAAAGAGACGACCCTGATGCCCGTACCCGATCTGTTCCGCGACGGCCTGGCCCGTGGCTGGAAAACCCACAATGGCGCCGCCCTCGACAACGACCTGACCCTGGAAGCCGACGTGGCCATCATCGGCAGCGGCGCCGGTGGCGGCACCACGGCGCAAATTCTCAGCGCCGCCGGCTACAAGGTGCTGTTGATCGAAGAAGGCCCACTCAAGACCAGCAGCGACTTCAAGCTGCTGGAAGACGAAGCCTATGCCAGCCTGTACCAGGAAGGAATCGGGCGCATGAGCAAGGACGGTGCGATTACCATCCTGCAGGGCCGGGCGGTGGGCGGCACCACGCTGATCAACTGGACCTCCAGCTTCCGCACCCCCGATGCCACCCTCGCCCATTGGGCCAGCGAATACGCAGTGAAGGGCCATAGCAGCGCCGAGATGGCGCCGTGGTTCGAGACCATGGAACAGCGCCTGGGCATTGCGCCGTGGGCCCTGCCGCCGAATGCCAACAACGACGTGATCCGCAAAGGCTGCGAAAAGCTCGGCTACAGCTGGCACGTGATCCCGCGCAATGTGCGCGGCTGCTTCAACCTGGGTTATTGCGGCATGGGCTGCCCGGTCAACGCCAAGCAATCGATGCTGGTGACCACCATCCCCGCCACTCTGGAGAACGGCGGCGAGCTGCTCTACCTGGCGCGCGCCGAGCGTCTCACCTATAGCGGCGACACAATCAGCAGCCTGGAATGCGTGGCCATGGACGAACGCTGCGTGGCGCCTACCGGGCGCAGGATCAGCGTGAAGGCCAGACATTACGTACTCTCGGGAGGCGGCATCAACAGCCCGGCATTGCTGATGCGCTCCGACGCGCCCGACCCCCATTCGCGGCTGGGCAAGCGCACCTTCCTGCACCTGGTGAACTTCTCCGCCGGGTTGTTCGACGAAGTGATCAATCCGTTCTACGGCGCGCCGCAGTCGATCTATTCCGACCACTTCCAGTGGCAGGACGGCACTACCGGTAAAATGTCCTACAAGCTAGAAGCGCCGCCCTTACATCCAGGGCTGGCAAGCACCTTGTTTGGCGGCTACGGTGCGCAGAACGCCCTGGACATGAGCCGATTGCCCCATACCCACGCCATGCTCGCGCTGTTGCGCGACGGGTTTCATCCCGACAGCCCTGGCGGCACAGTGGAACTGCGCGGTGACGGTACGCCGGTGCTCGACTATCAGGTCTCGCCCTATGCCTGGGACGGCCTGCGCAGAGCCTTTCACAGCATGGCCGAGATTCAGTTCGCGGCGGGCGCCAAATCGGTCAAGCCCCTGCATCACGACGCCCGCTACGTGAACACCTTGGCCGAGGCGCGTAACGTGATTGACGGTTTGAACCTCGAGTTGCACCGGACCACCCTGGGCAGCGCCCATGTGATGGGCGGTTGCGCCATGGGCGAAGACCCGAAAAACGCGGTAGCCGATAGCCTCGGGCGCCACCACCAACTGCGTAACCTGTCGATTCACGACGGTTCGCTGTTTCCCACCAGCATTGGGGCAAACCCCCAGTTGTCGGTGTATGGATTGAGCGCCCAACTGGCGTCAGCCTTGTCCGAACGTCTGAAAACAGCGTGAAAAACCGTTCGATTCACGGCATTTATCTACATAAGTCGACTTGGCCGACCGGGATGGCTGCGATACCATCCGATTCCCCAACGGACTCCGCCAGGACGACGCGATGAACCGAGTGTTGTACCCAGGTACCTTCGACCCGATTACCAAAGGCCATGGCGATCTGGTCGAACGCGCCTCTCGCCTGTTCGACCATGTGATCATCGCGGTAGCCGCCAGCCCCAAGAAAAACCCGTTGTTTCCCCTGGAACAACGCGTGGAGCTGGCACGTGAGGTCACCCGGCACCTGCCTAATGTAGAAGTGGTGGGCTTTTCGACACTGCTGGCACACTTTGCCAAGGAGCAGAACGCCAATGTGTTCCTGCGTGGCCTGCGCGCGGTGTCGGATTTCGAATATGAATTCCAGCTGGCCAACATGAACCGACAACTGGCGCCGGACGTGGAAAGCCTGTTCCTCACACCGTCGGAACGTTATTCGTTCATTTCCTCGACGTTGGTTCGCGAAATCGCCGCTTTGGGCGGAGATATCACCAAATTCGTGCACCCGGCCGTCGCAGACGCGCTGACGCTGCGCTTCAAGAAGTAAGACCGCTCACTCGGCGCCCGCTCGCACTGCGGGCGCCAATGCGGCACAATTGCGCGCATTCGTTTTCAGATGCCTTGGCTGACAGCCCTGGCAGGAGTTCTCATGTCCCTGATCATCACCGACGATTGCATCAATTGCGACGTCTGCGAACCCGAGTGCCCGAACGCTGCGATTTCCCAGGGTGAAGAGATCTACGTGATCGACCCCAACCTGTGCACCCAGTGTGTCGGCCACTACGATGAACCCCAGTGCCAGCAGGTGTGCCCGGTGGATTGCATTCCGCTGGATGAGGCGCATCCCGAGACTGAAGAGCAGTTGCTGGAGAAGTACCGCAAGATTACCGGCAAGGCTTGAGGTTCTTTAGCGCCTGTAAAGGCCTTATCGGGGGCAAGTCGAATCGTCGCACCGCCCCTCCCACATTTTGAATGTATTCACAAATCAAAGTGTGGGAGGGGCTTGCCCACGATGGCTATAGCAGCCCTTACACAGTAATTAGCTCTGACACTTGGGGCAAAACACACTCGCCCGCTGCCCCAGCAGCACATTGCGCAATTCGGTCCCGCAGACCTTGCACGCCTCGCCGCCCCGGCCATACACGAACAGTTCCTGCTGGAAATAGCCCGGCTGCCCGTCGCCGCCAATAAAGTCGCGCAAGGTGGTACCGCCCCGCTCGATCGCCGCAGCCAGTACGCGCTTGATTTCGATCGCCAGCCTCAGGTAGCGCGCCCGCGAGATACCGCCCGCTGCGCGACGCGGATCGATGCCCGCCGCAAACAGCGCTTCGGTCGCATAGATATTGCCCACGCCCACCACCACTGCGTTATCCATGATGAACGGCTTCACCGCCATCGACCGTCCACGGGACTGCTGGAACAAGCGTTCGCCATCAAACAGCGCGGTCAACGGCTCGGGCCCCAGGCGGACCAGCAGCTCGTGATTGTGCGGGTCCTGGCTCCAGAGCATTGCGCCAAAACGCCGGGGGTCGGTGTAGCGCAGGGCCAGGCCGGACTCCAGCTCGATGTCCACATGTTCATGCTTGGCCGCAGGCATGCCGACTTCCACCAGGCGCAGGTTGCCCGACATGCCCAGGTGGCTGATCAAGGTGCCCACTTCGGCGTTGATCAACAGGTACTTGGCTCGCCGCTCCACCAGCACGATGCGCTGGCCGGACAGGCGCACATCGAGGTCCTCGGGGATCGGCCAGCGCAGGCGACGCTCACGCACCACCACACGGCTGACGCGCTGGCCCTCCAGGTGCGGGGCAATCCCGCGCCGGGTGGTTTCGACTTCTGGTAACTCAGGCATGTGTACCTCGGGAAGAAAGGCTCAGTGCGCGCCCAGTTCGCGGATCGACAACTTCATGCTTTCGAAGTCGTAGTCCGACAGGCCCACGTAATCGAGCACCAGGTGGCTGATCGCATCCCACTCATGGTCAACGGCCTGATTGCCCAGCACGCGACAGGACGAACAGATGTGCTCGGCCATTTTCAGGATCGCCAGCAGGTTTTTAAGCACAGGGTTACGCGACGACTCATCGCTGAAAATCGCCAGGGCATTGTGGTGATTGGCGATGGCGTCGGTCACATGCTCCGGCAGGCGCCAGGACTTGGCGGTGTAGTAACCCACCACCGCATGGTTGGTGTTGAACGCGTTGTTCTCGGTGTCGACCACGCGGCAATCCGGGCCGGCATTGGCGTAGGCCTGCTCCAGCACCGTCATGTAGTTGGGGAACCGCTTGAGCATCAGCGGCACGCCGCAGTCGTGGAACAGGCCCAGGGCATAGGCTTCGTCAACCGCCTGGGAGCCGGTGCGCTTGGCCAGGCTCAGGCACGTCATTGCCACATCCTGGGCAGTGTCCCAGAAGCGGTTGAGCGTGACGATGGTGTCGTCGCTCATCTCGCCCTTGATCGACAGCGCATTGATCAGGTTGATGACCGAGCGGCTGCCCAGCAGGTTCACTGCGCGCTGAATCGAGGCGATCTTGTTGCTCAGGCCGTAATACGGCGAGTTGACGATCTTCAGCAACGCGCCGGACAGGCCCGGGTCCTGGGCGATCAACCGGGCGATCACTTCCAGGTCCGGGTCGGGCATGTACTGCTCCATCTGCAAATCCACCATGATTTGCGGCTGGGGCGGCACGCTGATGCCTTGCAGGACCTGCTGGATCTGTTCGGCGGAAAGCTCTTGGGACATAAGTACACACTCTGGGCTAGGTGTGGATTCTACCCTTTAAGCAGACCGGGCCGACACCCAATTGCCCGATTGAAACCGGACTAAATGTGGGAGGGGACTTGCCCCCGATTGCGGTATCTCAGTGAAAGATGAACTGACTGATCCACCGCTATCGGGAGCAAGCCCCCTCCCACATGTCCGGCGGCGCGGTCAGTAACGACACAACAGGGTATACTCCCGCTCTTTTTTCCGGAGCGACGTCATGTCCCTGCCAAGCCTGCGTCTCAAAGCCAACGCCGATCGTCGTTTGCGCAACGGCCACCTGTGGGTCTACAGCAACGAAATCGACGTGGCCGCCACCCCACTTCACGGCTTTCAGGCAGGCGACCAGGCTATCCTGGAAGCGGCCGGTGGCAAGACCCTGGGCATCGTGGCCATGAGCCCGAACAACCTGATCTGCGCCCGCCTGCTGTCGCGCGACATCAAATTGCCGCTGGACAAGTCGCTGCTGGTGCACCGCCTGAACGTCGCGCTGTCCCTGCGTGACCGCCTGTTCGACAAGCCGTTCTACCGCCTGGTCTATGGCGACTCCGACCTGCTGCCGGGCCTGGTGGTCGACCGTTTCGGCGATATCCTGGTGGTACAGATCGCTTCGGCGACCATGGAAGCCCATAAAGAAGATGTGATCGCGGCCCTCACCCAAGTGCTCAAGCCCAGCGGCATCCTGTTCAAGAACGACTCTGCCGCGCGCGACGCCGAAGGCCTCAACCGCTATGTCGAAACCGTCTTCGGCCTGGTGCCGGAGTGGGTGGCACTGGAAGAAAACGGCGTGAAATTCGAAGCCCCGGTGATCCAGGGCCAGAAAACCGGCTGGTTCTACGACCACCGCATGAACCGCGCCCGCCTGGCGCCGTATGCCAAAGGCAAGCGCGTTCTCGACCTGTACAGCTACATCGGCGGCTGGGGCGTGCAAGCCGCCGCTTTCGGCGCCAGTGAAGTGTTCTGCGTCGACGCGTCGGCCTTCGCCCTCGATGGCGTGGAGCGCAACGCCGCGCTCAACGGCGTGGCCGAGAAGATGACCTGCATCGAAGGCGACGTCTTCGAAGCCTTGAAAGAACTGAAAGCCAGCGAAGAACGCTTCGACGTGATCGTCGCAGACCCACCGGCCTTCATCAAACGCAAGAAAGACATGAAGAACGGCGAAGGCGCCTACCGCCGCCTGAACGAGCAAGCCATGCGCCTGCTCAGCAAGGACGGCATCCTCGTCAGCGCCTCGTGCTCCATGCACCTGCCCGAAGACGACCTGCAAAACATCCTGCTCACCAGCGCCCGTCATTTGGATCGCAACATCCAGATGCTCGAACGCGGTGGCCAGGGCCCGGACCACCCGGTGCACCCGGCGATTGTCGAGACGCGGTATATCAAGAGCATTACGTGTCGGTTGCTGCCCAATAGCTAAGTAACACCGAACCCTCTGTAGGAGCGAGCTTGCTCGCGAAGAACGAATAGGCGCCACCGGCTACCTGATAGCGCTGCGTTATCGTTGACGTTCTTTGCGAGCAAGCTCGCTCCTACAATGATGGCGCACATCAATACGGGAAAGCTCCTAAAGCGGTTTTGATTGAATTCCATTTTTCGCAGACTAGTATCGGTTTCTGGTTTTACTCCGGAAAACAAAAACAATGTCTGGGCCCACTCTCTCCCGTTTCATCCTGATCACCTGCATTTCATTGATCAGCTTTTTCCCGATCAATATCCTGCTTCCCTCGTTCCCCGCCCTGTCCACCCAGTTCGACACGCCCAGTGCAGACATCGCACTGTCCATCAGCTTGTTCACGCTGGTGTTCTCGATCTCGCAACTGGTCGCCGGCCCGCTGTCGGATAAATGGGGGCGCAAGGAAGTGCTGCTCGGCTGCATCACGCTGTCGATCCTCGGTGCGATTGGCTGCGCGCTGGCGTCGGACTACCTGACCTTCCTGCTGTTTCGCACAGTGCAGGCCATGGGTTGTGGTTTCTTCGTATTGGGCCATGCGCTGGTGGAAGACTTGTTCGCAGAGCAAGATCGCGCCCGTGTGCGCCTTTACTACATGACCTTGAGCGGTTCGTTTGTCGCGCTGTCACCGCTGATCGGCTCCTGGCTGCAAACCACCTTCGACTGGCAAGGCAGCTTCTACGGCTTTGCACTGATGGCCGCGGGCATGCTGATCCATGCGTTCTGCATCCTGACTTCCAAGTCCGCCAGCCCGCACCGTGAGCCGGTGTCCATCCTCGGCACGCTCAAGGCTGTCGCCCGCAACCGCGACTTCCTGCGCTACTGGTGGATCGCCGCGCTGGTGTTCGCCTGCTATTTCGCCTTGATCAGCGTGACACCGCTGATCTTCATGGATGCGCTGAAACTCTCCGAATATCAGTACGCGCTGGTGCTGATGGTGTATGGCGTGGCCTATCTGCTGGGCGGTGTGGTGGCCTCCTATCTACAAAAACACATCTCGTTGTCCCGGCAGATCAATATCGGCCTGGGGCTGCTGCTCGTCGCCGGTGCGCTGTTAACGCTGATCGTCAGCCTGGATGCCATCACCACCGTAACCCTGATGATCCCGATGCTGATCAGCGCGCTGGCCGTCACGCTGGTGCGCCCTGCCGCAATTTCTGCGGCAATGTTGCTGTTTTCAAGCAGCGCAGGCACGGCGGCATCGGCGGGTAACAGCATCATGTTCCTCACAGCCGCCATCAGCAGCGCAGCGCTTGCGCAAACCGGAACCCATTTGCTGATGACCATCGCTGTCAGCTTCATCGTTTTCAGCCTGTGGGGCTGGCTGACGAATGCCAGGATCAATCGCTGACGCACCTACAGGAAGACGGTGTAGAATCGGCCCTATTCATCGCCAGTCATCCCCCGGCGGGTTTATGAGCTCGAGGCCCAAGCACGCGGCGATCCCGCGACGCGAGTGGCAACTTCCGGACACACGGCCATTTTCTGAGTGTTCCAGACGTCAATAGAAGCTCACTCCCTTTTGATACCGATTAGCCGCCCGGAGTGCTCCAATGCCTGATTACCGCTCGAAAACATCCACCCATGGCCGCAACATGGCCGGCGCCCGCGCATTGTGGCGTGCCACGGGGATGAAGGATGACGACTTCAAGAAGCCGATCATCGCGATTGCCAACTCGTTTACCCAGTTCGTACCCGGCCACGTCCACCTCAAGGACCTGGGCCAACTGGTCGCCCGCGAGATCGAACGCGCCGGTGGCGTGGCAAAAGAATTCAACACCATCGCCGTGGATGACGGCATCGCCATGGGCCATGACGGCATGCTGTATTCGCTGCCGAGCCGCGAGATCATCGCCGACTCCGTGGAGTACATGGTCAACGCCCACTGCGCCGACGCCATTGTGTGCATCTCCAACTGCGACAAGATCACCCCCGGCATGTTGATGGCCGCCCTGCGCCTGAACATTCCGGTGATCTTCGTCTCCGGCGGCCCGATGGAAGCCGGCAAGACCAAGCTTGCCTCCCATGGCCTGGACCTGGTCGACGCCATGGTCATCGCGGCCGATTCCAGCGCGTCTGACGAGAAGGTCGCGGAATACGAGCGCAGCGCCTGCCCGACCTGCGGTTCGTGCTCCGGCATGTTCACCGCCAACTCGATGAACTGCCTGGTGGAAGCCCTGGGCCTGGCCTTGCCGGGTAACGGTTCCACACTGGCCACCCACAGCGACCGCGAGCAACTGTTCCTGCAGGCCGGCCGCACCATCGTCGAGCTGTGCAAGCGTTACTACACCGAGAACGACGAGTCGGTGCTGCCGCGCAACATCGCCAACTTCAAGGCCTTCGAAAACGCCATGACCCTGGACATCGCCATGGGCGGTTCCACCAACACCATCCTGCATTTGCTGGCCGCCGCCCAGGAAGCCGAGATCGACTTCGACCTGCGCGACATCGACCGCCTGTCACGCCACGTGCCGCAACTGTGCAAGGTCGCGCCGAACATCCAGAAGTACCACATGGAAGACGTGCACCGCGCCGGCGGGATCTTCTCGATCCTGGGCTCCCTGGCCCGTGGCGGCCTGCTGCACACCGACCTGCCGACTGTGCACAGCAAGTCCATCGCCGAAGGCATCGCCAAGTGGGACATCACCCAGACCGACGACGAAGCCGTGCACACCTTCTTCAAGGCAGGCCCTGCAGGCATCCCGACCCAGACCGCGTTCAGCCAGTCGACCCGTTGGGACACCCTGGACGACGACCGTGAAAATGGCTGCATCCGCAGCGTCGAGCACGCCTACTCGCAAGAAGGCGGCCTGGCCGTGCTGTACGGCAACATCGCCCTCGACGGTTGCGTGGTGAAGACCGCGGGCGTGGATGAGTCCATCCACGTCTTCGAAGGCCGCGCCAAGATCTACGAAAGCCAGGACAGCTCGGTACGCGGCATCCTCGCCGACGAAGTGAAAGAAGGCGACATCGTGATCATCCGCTACGAAGGCCCGAAAGGCGGCCCGGGTATGCAGGAAATGCTCTACCCAACGTCGTACCTCAAATCCAAAGGCCTGGGCAAGGCCTGCGCCCTGCTCACCGACGGCCGCTTCTCCGGCGGCACTTCGGGCCTGTCCATCGGCCACGCTTCGCCGGAAGCCGCTGCCGGTGGCGCGATTGGCCTGGTGCAGGATGGCGACAAGGTGTTGATCGACATCCCGAACCGTTCGATCAACTTGTTGATCAGCGATGAAGAACTGGCGGCGCGTCGGGTCGAGCAGGATAAGAAAGGCTGGAAGCCGGTGGAGAAGCGTCCACGTAAAGTGACCACTGCACTGAAGGCTTATGCGCTGCTGGCTACCAGCGCAGACAAAGGCGCAGTGCGCAACAAGGCAATGCTGGATGGGTTGTAAGTTTTAATCTGCCTTCGCCCAATCGTTGTCACGACAGAATGCCCCGCACACGCGGGGCATTTTTATACAGTCGCCTGACGTATCTCGTCTCTTGCACTGACATCAGGAACGCTTTCACCGAATCGCCCACCAACCGAGACGATCGACTTGGCTAAAAGGTGGAACAATGAAAATACTGGACGGCGTTTCTTCAGCTGAAGTGTGGCCCCAAGAACTCCCCCCCTCTCCACTTCAGCGTTCTCAAAACGGCATCAGGCGGTTATGCCCTGACGAGAAGGCCGCCACCTTGCTCGGCAAAACCATCAGCCCTGAAACTGCATTTCGGATGAGGGAGATGCTCACGGTGGACAGTCGAGGCATGATCACCAAGGTTCACGCCAAGCACTTGTCGAGCAGAAACTTTACAGACATCGCCGGTGCAATCACCTCTCCCCTGACTCATCGACCACAGCCTGCCGATGAGCTGATAAGGACACCCAAGGAAGTACTGCTGGCATTGACGCTGGCGGTGGCAGAGTCGGCACTGGATGCCGCTGTCAAAACACCTATCATCGAGAACCTGAAAGCAAGCTGGCTGGGTAACGAGAGTTCAAAAGAAATTACGCACGCTCTTATTGAGCAGCTTCAGCTCGAACTGTCATCCGAACCGGAAAAAAACCAGGCATTGATCGCGCAGATAGAGACGATATCGACTACCTTGGAAAAGGAGTTTTATATCACCAAGCGCAATGACAATTACTATGGGCGCCTGTTCGATACGGCCTTTTCGGAATACGTTATTCATCATCCCTCGCCGGAATCGCACACTATCAATGAGATACTGACGCGCACACTGCTAAAGGACTTCAATAGTTACCACCCCGCCACGCAACACGTTCTGTGCGCCGACATCCATCGGCGGATGCGGGCTGACCCACCCGGCTGGCGCGAGCAGATCAGCGAATCTCAAAAGTTTCTTCAGAATCCCGAGCCGCAGAACTTTGCCGCCATGCTGCATAGCAGCGACCCGCATGCCATTGCGCTGACCTTGTCACTGGCGGTGAAATATATGCTGGCGGCCCCCAACTTAAACCCCCTGACCAACGTGGCGACACAGCACTATGAGAATGTCATCAACGACCAGCGGCAGCTGATTAAATCTCTCAAAAATAGAAACTTTCGCAGCGACCAATATGGGCTGTTGCTACCTCATCAATCAGCGCCCCACCAACAGACCCATCTGCCGGGTACCCTGGGTATCAGGCCTATCGACCGTTATCAACCTGCCACACTGGGCATAACCTCACACAATCGAGCCGCGCTGCACGCCGAGCGCTCAATCGGCATCGGCATGTCCGGCAGCACGAACCTGTTGAACCATTTATTTAAAAAACTGGCCGAGGACGGCCAGGTATTCTCCATGGAACATGCGAAAGCCCTGACCGCCGCCTATCTCACCTTCAGTGGAGGCCACTCCCTTAACGAAGCCTATACGGTGTTTTCGTATGACGATAAGAAAGACTTCACACCCCTATGTTTCAATCAGCTGGCAAGTGCGGACCACTATAATGCCGACGCCGTGAATCACGCGTATCAGAACGTACTTGAAGCCTGCAAATTATTAAACACGTCGCGCTCTGGGTAGTAATGTTACAGGTGCTGTTTTAACGCTTAACATCAATGCCCCGCACTGGGCTGCGGCAATTTTTTTGCCTGAAAAATCACACTGACAAACACGATCAACGGTGGGTGGGGGCCTGCCCTTGATAGGGGCGTGTCAGCCAAGGATGAACTGACTGGTCGACCGCCATCGGGAGCAAGTCGAATCGTCGCCCCCCCCCCCCTCCCACATTGTATTGCGCCCTGCCTGCTACTGGATGTCTTGCGGTTTGACGATCACCCAGTTCTTGTCCGCCGTTACCGGCAACCCTTCCTTGGCCTGCGCTGCCGCGTGCTTGGCGATCATGCCGTTAAGTTGGGTCATGTATTTGTCCTTGCGGTTGATCCATAGGTGAATGCCGCCCTTGGCCACATCCACGTCGTGGAAAAGCATGTAGCCATCGCTGGTCGGCGTGTCGCCGCCAACAATCACCGGTTTCTTCCATTCGTCGATATAGGTGAGGATCGCCGCGTGCTTGCCGGCCATCCAGGTCGCCGGGGTCCATAGGTAAGGCGTCAGTTCCAGGCCGAGGTTGGCCTTCTCGTCATACTTGCCGGCGGCAATCTGTTTGCGCGCGGTGGTCAGTTCGCCTGTGGTGCGGTCCTTGAGCAGGGTGGTCACACCGATCACATTCTCGGGTTTGACGTTGTAGCCGTACTTCGGGTCGGCGGCGACCATGCGCACCAGCTCCTCGGAGGCGGCGGTCATCACGTACACCTCGATGCCGTTCTCCATCAGCTTGTTGTACAGCTCGGCCTGGCCGGTGAAGACTTTCGGTGGCGGCACCTCGGACGTCTTCACCGTGTCGCCTTCAAAATAGCTGACGGGCACGGGTTTGCCGGAGGCCATCAACTCGTCAACCTGGACCTTGAGTTCCTTGAGAGTAAACCCGGAAAACACCTGGGCCACCCACGGGTAGCACACCATGTCGTCCACTTCGCAGAGGCGATAGTAGTAACTGAACAGGCTTTCCTTATGGTCGGCGGTGTCTTTGAACGGCATCAGCTTGAGCGACGGATCGAGGCTGTCGCGGGTGATCAGGCCCTTGTTTTCCATGTACGGCAGCAGGGACTCTTCAAGGTCGTAGCGATAGCTGGTGTTGTCCATGTCGAACACCGCGAAGTTACCCTTGTTGGCATTGGCGGCGATCATCTCGTTCAACTGTTTGGCGGCAGGCGCCGGCCAGTGTTTCAACTCGGTGGCGGCGAACGCCTGGCTGGCAAGCCCGAGGCAAAGAGCGGCGGCAAGCAATTTCGGCGCGAGCTTCATAAGCGTTTCTTCCTGAATGAGAGACATCGACGCTAACAAATCCCTGTGACAGTTCCCGTGTCGAGCCCGACCCTGTGCGTCCTGATTCCGCCACAGTCGTATGTCAGAGCGTCAAACGCTTATTCCAAAAACGACAGTGGCCATTCCATATCGGTATTAAATCAATATATTTCAAGCTGTTAGGCTTCCCGGTTCGCAATCGCAGGCTCACGCGATTGGCTGCCTTCTCAACGGAGCTTCAATGAATCTTCCCCTGATTCTCAACTTACTGGTGTTCGTGGCCCTGCTGCTGGGCCTGGCACAAACCGGCCGTACGAACTGGAGCCTCGCCAAGAAGGTCCTGTTCGCCCTGGTGCTTGGCGTGGTGTTCGGCGTGGTGCTGCACGCCATCTATGGGGCTGGTCACCCGGTGCTCAAGGCCTCCATCGGCTGGTTCGACCTGGTCGGCAATGGCTATGTGCAATTGCTGCAAATGATCGTGATCCCGCTGGTGTTCGCCTCGATCCTCAGCGCCGTGGCGCGCCTGCACAACGCCTCGTCCCTGGGCAAGATCAGCTTCCTGACCATCGGCATCCTGCTGTTCACCACCGCGATCGCAGCGCTGATCGGTATCGGCCTGACCAACCTGTTCGGCCTGACCGCCGAAGGGCTGGTCGCCGGCACCCAGGAAATGGCGCGCCTGCAAGTGATCCAGAACGATTACGCGGGCAAGGTCGCCGACCTGAATATCCCGCAATTGCTGCTGTCGTTCGTGCCGGCCAACCCGTTCGCCGACCTGGCCCGGGCCAAGCCGACGTCGATCATCAGCGTGGTGATTTTCGCCGCGTTCCTGGGGGTTGCCGCGCTGCAACTGCTCAAGGATGACGTGGAAAAAGGCCAGAAGGTGCTCAACGCCATCGACACCCTGCAAGCCTGGGTGATGCGCCTGGTGCGCCTGGTCATGAAGCTGACCCCGTACGGTGTGCTGGCGCTGATGACCAAGGTGGTCGCCAGCTCCAACCTGCAGGACATCATCAAGCTCGGCAGCTTTGTCGTAGTGTCGTACCTGGCCCTGGGCCTGATGTTTGTGGTGCATGGCCTGTTACTGTCGCTGGCCGGGGTCAATCCGCTGCGCTTCTTGCGCAAGGTCTGGCCGGTACTGACCTTTGCCTTTACCAGCCGCTCCAGCGCCGCCTCGATCCCCTTGAGTATTGAAGCGCAGACCCGCCGCCTGGGTATCCCGCAGTCCGTTGCCGGTTTCGCCGCGTCGTTTGGTGCGACCATCGGCCAGAACGGCTGCGCAGGCCTCTATCCCGCGATGTTGGCGGTGATGGTCGCGCCGACCGTCGGCATCAATCCGCTGGACCCGCTGTGGATCGCCACGCTGGTAGCGATTGTGACCCTGAGTTCGGCGGGTGTGGCGGGCGTGGGCGGTGGTGCGACCTTCGCGGCCTTGATCGTACTGCCGGCCATGGGTTTGCCGGTGTCACTGGTGGCGCTGCTGATTTCCGTGGAGCCGCTGATCGACATGGGCCGTACGGCGCTGAACGTGAATGGCTCGATGACGGCAGGGGCGATTACCAGCCAGATCATGGGGCAGACGGATAAGGCGCTGCTCGATGCCGATGAGCATGCTGAATTAGCGCAGGTCTGATAGACCGCTATCGGGGGCAAGCCCCCTCCCACATTTTGATTTGTGAATACATTCAAGTGTGGGAGGGGGCTTGCCCCCGATGCTTTTAACCTTTTTCCCAGACTTCGAAGTTGTAAGCCGGCTTATCACCGTCGGCTGGGTTCTGCAGATTCGACACCAACGTCCATTGGTTCGCATCAAACGCCGGAAACCACGCATCCCCCTCCGGGCTCAACGCCACCCGCGTCAGGTACAGACGATCCGCCTGCGCCAGCCCCTGCGCATACAACTGCGCGCCGCCGATCAACATCAGCTCGTCCACGCCCTGGGCCTTGGCCCATTCCTCAGCGCGCGCTATCGCCGCCTCCAACGACGGAAAAACTTCCGCACCTTCGAGCGCCAGGTCGGTCTGACGGCTGACCACAATATTCAGCCGCCCCGGCAATGGTCGGCCCAGGGAATCCCAGGTCTTGCGCCCCATGATGATCGGCTTGCCCAGGGTGGTGGCCTTGAAATATTTGAAATCCCCCGGCAAATGCCAGGGCATGCTGTTGTCGACGCCGATCACGCGGTTTTCACCGAGGGCTGCGATCAGGCTTAAAGGGAGAGTTTTTTTCATGGCCACGAGCATACCAGAGCCCCGCGCAGCTTTCCCCAACAGGGCGCACAGCGGTTATGCTCCAACCTCACGAACACAACAGGATGGCGCGTGACTGCACTGAACCCGCTGCACACACTCTGGCTGACCGAAGCCGTGCGCCTGCGCGAAGAACACGCCGGGCCCCTGGAGGACCTCGAAGCCAACCGGCTGGCCCGCACGGGCGGCGGTGATTTGCCGACGCGCATCGTGCATCGCGCGCTGCACCTGGCCGAACGCGATGGCCTGACGGGCGCGCTCACTCGCTGGTTGCAAGGCGCGCGCCTGGCCCTGGTACTGCTGGCGATAGTCGCGGTTATCAGCGGCGCCGGCCTGGCGTTTGCCGCGCTGGGCAACGGCCTGGCGCCGGTGAATGTGTTCTGGGCCCTGGGCAGCCTGCTCGGCCTGAACCTGATTGTGCTGCTCAGTTGGGCCCTGGGCCTGGTGTTTGCCGGCGAACACAGTGCCAGCCTCGGTCGCCTGTGGCTGTGGCTCAGTGAAAAACTCGCCCGCGACGCCAAGGCCGCGCAACTGGCGCCGGCGCTGCTGCTGTTGCTGCAACGCCAGAAGCTCAACCGCTGGGCGGTCGGTATGCTGGTCAATAGCCTGTGGTTGCTGGCGCTGCTCAGCGCGATGGTGATTTTGCTGATGCTGCTCGCCACCCGGCGTTACGGCTTTGTGTGGGAAACCACCATACTCGGTGCCGACACATTCATCGCCGTCACCCAGGCCCTCGGCACCCTGCCCGCCCTGCTCGGCTTCACTGTACCGACAGTTGAAATGATCCGCGCCAGCGGCGATTCCGCCCTGAATATCGAAAGCGCCCGCCAAGCCTGGGCCGCCTGGTTGGTAGGCGTATTGCTGGTCTACGGCCTGCTGCCCCGGCTGATCCTCGCCCTGCTCTGCCTGTGGCGCTGGAAGATCGGGCGTGCGGCGTTGCGTCTGGACCTCAACCTGCCCGGCTACGCCCAACTGCGCGAACGCCTGATGCCCAGCAGCGAGCGGCTGGGCGTCAATGATGCGGCGCCGGAACACCTGCACCACGTGACCGGAGGCGTCAGCGAGCTGCAAAGCGATGGCGCGCTGCTGGTCGCCATCGAACTGGACGACCAGCGTACCTGGCCACCCAAAATGCCTGGCAATGTGAAGAACGCCGGCATCCTCGACAGCCGCGAATCGCGCAACAAACTGCTGGAGCAGATCACGCGCTTCCCACCCGCGCGCCTGGCCATCGCCTGCGACCCACGCCGCTCGCCCGACCGCGGCAGCCTGGCGTTGATCGCCGAACTGGCGCGCAGCGCCACCGCCACGCGCGTGTGGCTGCTGCAAGCGCCGCCCGGCCAGGCGCTGGACGCCGAGCGCCTGGGCGACTGGCACAGCGCGCTGCAGCAACTGGAACTGCCCTTCGCTGACTGCGCGCCGCTGAACTGGCTGGAGACAGGTCATGACTAAACCGCTGAAGCTCGCCGTGGTCGGCCATACCAATGTGGGCAAGACCTCGCTGCTGCGCACCCTGACCCGCGATGTCGGGTTTGGCGAAGTCTCCCATCGCCCCAGCACCACGCGGCATGTGGAAGGCGCACGCTTGTCGGTGGACGGCGAAGCCTTGCTTGAGCTGTACGACACCCCCGGCCTGGAAGATGCCATCGCCCTGCTCGACTACCTGGAACGTCTGGACCGCCCCGGTGAACGCCTCGATGGTCCGGCACGCCTGGCGCGGTTTCTGGAGGGCAGCGAGGCGCGCCAACGTTTCGAACAGGAAGCCAAGGTGCTGCGCCAACTGCTGGCCTCGGACGCGGGCCTGTATGTGATCGATGCCCGCGAGCCCGTGCTGGCCAAGTACCGCGACGAGCTGCAAGTGCTGGCCAGTTGCGGCAAACCATTGCTGCCGGTGCTCAATTTCGTCAGCAGCGCCGACCACCGCGAACCGGACTGGCGCGAAGCCCTGGCCCGCCTCGGCCTGCATGCGCTGGTGCGTTTCGACAGCGTGGCGCCGCCGGAAGATGGCGAGCGCCGATTGTATGAAAGCCTGGCCCTGCTGCTGGAAAGCGCACGACCGCAGTTGCAACGGCTGATCCTTGATCAGGAGGCCCAGCGCCAGGCCCGCCAGCAAAGCGCCGCGCACTTGATCGCCGAATTGCTGATTGACTGTGCCGCCTGCCGCCGAAGTGTGGTGACCGAAGATGAACCCCAAGCCATCAGCGATTTACGCAAGGCCGTGCGCCAGCGCGAGCAAAAGTGTGTTGAGGCTCTGCTCAAGCTGTTCGGCTTCCGCCCGCAGGATGCCGCCGCCAGCGACCTGCCGCTGCTGGATGGCCGCTGGGGCGATGATTTGTTCAACCCCGAAACCCTCAAGCAGCTCGGTGTGCGGGTCGGGGGCGGGATTGCCGCAGGCGCAGCGGCCGGTGCCGGTGTCGACCTGCTGGTCGGAGGCCTGACCCTGGGCGCTGCCGCCCTGGCCGGTGCAATTGCCGGCGGCGCGCTGCAAACGGCGCGCAGTTATGGCAGCCGCCTGCTGGGCAAGATCAAAGGCCAGCGCGAGCTGACTGTGGATGACAGCGTGCTGCGCCTGCTCGCCCTGCGCCAGCGCCAGTTGCTCAAGGCCTTGAACCTGCGCGGGCATGCGGCGATGCATAGCATCAAGGTCGATACCCCCCAGGACAAGACGTGGCGCGAAGGTAAAATGCCGGAACCGCTGAACAAGGCCCGGGCCTATCCGCAGTGGTCGTCGCTCAACGCCCACGCCAAACTGAGCCAGACGGAACGTCAGGAGCAGGTCGAAGCATTGTCCGCCCTGCTTGAAGACCCCGTGCTGACGCCTTGAGGCCTGGCGTCTCGCGGCGCAATGGCCACATCAAGTCCCGCTGACGCGTTGGTCGTACCATTTGAACGCCAGGAAGTTACGGCACATCGAGCTGACCAATGCCTTGTCAGCCCTGTCGATCACGCCGTTTCTATCCATATCGGTACGGCTGAAAGACTCCAGCACCCCGTTACCGTCGGCATCATAGCCAGCAGCCTGGTACGCCAGCGTGGCTTTGCGCACCGGGCTGCGGCGGTCCAGGAAGTTCAGTTGAACGCCGCTGGGCGGACTCTCCTGATCGTCCTGGATCGCGGCAATGACCAGCGTACGCTGCCGACTTTCCCCCCTGTTGAACCAGTGCAATTGCAAAAAGGTATTAGCGAACGCCTTGAGCAGGTAACTATCAATGACATTGCTTTGCCCGTCGAAATTAATGTCCCCGGCGAATTGGAAATCCACCGCTTTATCGGCATTCATATCAACAGCCACCGCTTCATGGCATAACTGATCGATGCCATTGGGGGAGCTTTCATAGAAATGCAGAATCACGGTGTCAGCCAGGCCGTTGCCACCACGATCCTGGGCGGTGGCTTTTAAATAACGCATCAGTACGGCTCCGTTGATCAGAGCAAGCACCTTACTGAGCGCTGCAATGTTGATTCCAGACGCTGCGTCCGCGTCCACCGTCTGAATTGCGCCAATCTCTTGAAGGCAACCAAAAACCGTAGTGCCTTGGCCCTCATGGTGACGCCGTTCCCCACAACGCTGCGATGTTTCGCTCGGCCAGCGCCGGCCCCACACTCATGCCTACGCCGGTATGCATGAGCACAACATTGAGCCCCGCAGCCACCTGCAAGACCGAAAACGGCGCCGGCCCACGCGAGCCATACACGCCCTGCCAACGCTCCACCACCCGGATCTTGCAGCCGAGGGTCTGCTCGGCCAGTTCGAGCATCCAGTCATCGACCTGCTCGGCGTTGAAGGGCGATGCATCGCTGCCATAATCGTGGGAATCGCCGATGATCAAGTCGCCATGGGGCGTGGGGCTGATCAGCAGGTGAATCCCGTGCGCCTGCAGGTGCGGCGTTTCGCGCAGGATCTGCGCCTGTACCGCGGCGGCCTCGGGCAAGTCGGCAAACGCACCGTAATGCACGCAGCTGAGGCCGGTCAGCAAGGCATGTTGCAGGTTCAGGTCATGCGCCGGCCGTGCCCGCAGCATTTGCAGGCGGCAGACTTGCGGGTTGAGTGCGGCCATCGATTCGGCCAGCAGGGTCTGGTAGTCGTGACCGGAACACACAATGATCTGCTCGCCGCGAAAACGCCCCGCCGTACTGTGCAACTGGCCCGGCTCGACATCATGCACCAGGGTGGAAAAGTGAAACTCCACGTTCAGCGCTTGCGCCAAATAGTTGATCAGCGCCGGGATCGCTTCGCGCGAATAGAGTTGCTGGTCGTCCCTGCCATGCAGCGCGGCGCGGTGATGGCGGAATTGGCCAGCGTACAGGTCATTCAAGGCCGCGCCTTGCAGCAGCTCGACGTTGTAGCCGTGCTCGCGGGCACGCCCGAGGCAAAAGGCTTCGAGCAGATGCGCTTCGGCTTCGGTACGGGCGAACAGGTAGGCGCCATTGCGCTTGAGCGCAAACCCGGCCACCTGCGCCCAATGCCCCCAGATATCGCGGCTTTGCCGCGCAAGATCGAGCATCGGCCCCGGCGGCTGGCCGGTGACCAGCGCCTGGCCGAAGTTGCGCACCGAAGCGCCCAATGGTGTGGCGCTGCGTTCGAAGACCTTGACCTTGAGACCGCGTTTGGCGGCAGCGTAGGCGTGGGAGAGGCCGAGGATGCCGGCGCCGACAATCAGCAGGTCGCTGTGGTGTGTCATGTAGTGATGTCCTGTTTTCAAGACCGCTATCGGGGGCAAGCCCCCTCCCACATTTGAACCGTGTTTGCAGATCAAGAGTGGGAGGGGGCTTGCCCCCGATGAGGCCATCAGCCCAAACCGAGAAATTACTGACCCGCCACCTTCTCCGACTTCCCGTCATAACGCTTGCGCCACTCAGCCAGGATGCTGTCGCGATTCTTCGACGCCCACACAAAGTCGTTCCTGATCAACCGTTGCTCATAGTCGGCCGGCAATTCGGTCTGCGGCTTGGCGATCCCCGGTTGGGCGAGCACGGCGAAATTGTCCTTGTACAGCGCCATCGCCGCCGGGCTTGCAGAGAAGTCCGCGAGTTTTTTCGCAGCCTCGGCATGGGTCGTGCCCTTGATCACCGCCGTCGCTTCGATCTCCCAGCCCAGGCCCTCTTTCGGCAGGATGATGTCCAGCGGTGCGCCCTGGCGCTTCAACTGCACGGCCGGGTATTCAAACGAAATCCCGATCGGGAACTCACCGGATGCCGCCAACTTGCACGGCTTGGAGCCCGAGTGAACGTACTGGCCGATGTTCTGGTGCAGGTCGTCCATGTACTGCCAGCCCTGCTTCTCACCGAAGGTCTGCAACCAGGCGCTCACGTCCAGGAAGCCGGTGCCGGAGGAGGCCGGGTTGGGCATCACGATCTTGCCCTTGTACTCAGGCTTGGTCAGGTCCTGCCAGCTCACCGGTTTGCTCAGGCCCTGCTTTTCGGCTTCCACCGTGTTGAAGCAAATGGTCGCAGCCCATACATCCATACCGACCCAGGCCGGCGGGTTGGCGGTGTCGCGGTAGTTTTTGCCGATCTTGTCCAAATCCTTGGGCGCGTAGTTGTCCAGCAGGCCTTGCTGGTCGAGTATCGCCAGGCTGGAGGCGGCCAGGCCCCAGACCACGTCAGCCTGTGGGCGGTCTTTCTCGGCCAGCAGCTTGGCGGTGATGATGCCGGTGGAGTCGCGCACCCACTTGATCTCGACGTCGGGGTTGGCCTGTTCGAAGGCCTTTTTGTAGGTCTTCAACTGTTCGGCTTCGAGCGCCGTGTACACGGTCAGCTCAGTCTTGGCAAAGGCATTCAGGCTCAATGCAGTGAGTACGGCAGCGACCAGCGCCAGGGGTTTGAACATGGAATACCTCCTTTGAAGGATCATTGCCCGGGCGCGGTCTGGCGCCAGGCCTGGGAGCGGCGCAAGGCGCCACGTGAAGCCCACGCCAGCAGCAGCGAGACACCGCCAGAGGTGAACAGAATCAGGGTCGACATGGCCGCCGCGCCGCCCACATTGCCGGCGTCGTCCATGTTCAATACGGCGACGGCGGCGAGGAGGGTGTCGGGGCTGTAGAGAAAGATCGCAGCGGAGACGGTAGTCATTGCCGACACGAACAGGTAACGCAGAATATCCAGCAACGCGGGCAGGCAGATCGGCACCGTCACTTTCAGGTAATGGCGGTAGAGCGGCGCCTTGAGGGACAACGCGGCGGCTTCGAACTCGGCGTCCAGCTGGCGCAGTGCGGTGGTGGCGGTCATTTGTGCAGTGGTCAGGTAGTGAGCAATGGTGCACACCACCAGCAGCGCCATGCTGCCGTAGAACACATGCAGCGGGTTGCCGCCGAGGTTGAAAAAGAACACGTAGCCCAGGCCGAGCACCAGGCCCGGCACGGCCATCGGCACAAAGCTGAGCAGGCGCAGGGCCAGATTCAGGCCCGTTTGGCCCTTGGTCTTTTCCATCAAATAGGCGCCGGTGAAGATCAGCACACTGCCGATCAGCGCCGTGCACAGCGCCATGGTCAGGCTGTTGCGATAGGCCAGCCAACCACCGCCGGCGGTGTCTTCGAACTGATAGTGGTTGAGCGACAGCGACAGGTTATAGGGCCAGAATTTGACCAGCGAGGAATACACCGCCATGCCGAACACCAGCAGCAGCGCCGCGCAGATCAGCAGCACGATTGCCAGGTAGCAGCCATCCCTTGGACGCGACGGCAGCGGTTGAAAGACCTGGGCACGGCCGCTCATGGCATCACCGTGACGGCGGCGCAACCACGCATCCACGCCAAAGCTGAACAGCGCCGGCAACAGCAGCACCATGCCGATCAACGCGCCACGCCCGAATTGTTGCTGACCGACCACGGCCTTGTAGGCTTCCAGCGCCAGCACCTGGTAGTCCCCACCTACCACCACCGGCACGCCGAAGTCGGTGATGGTCAGGGTGAACACCAGGCAGAACGCCGCGAACACCGCCTGGCGCGTGGCCGGCCAGGTGATGCTGCGAAACGCCCGGGCGGGGCTGGCGCCCATGCTGGAGGCGGCGTCGAACAAGCGCGCATCCGCCAGCGACAAGGCGGACAGCAGAATCATCAGGGCGTGTGGGAAGGTGTAAATCACTTCGCCCAGAACAATGCCCCAGAAGCCGTAGATATTGTCCGAGAGCAACCCGCGCAACAGCCCCTGGTTGCCGAACAGATACACCAACGCGATGCCCGGTAACATCGAGGGCGCCATCAATGGCAGCAGCGACACGCCGCGCCAGATGACTTTGCCGGGAATCAAGGTGCGCTGCAGCGCGTAGGCAAACAGATAGGCCAGCGGTACGACGATGGCCGCTACGCTCAAGGAGACTTTCAGGCTATTGCCCAGCAACCAGTGGAAATTGGCGCTGGTCAGCAATGCCCGTGCGGCGATCAGGCCACCGCCCTGCCCGGCTTCACTGCTCAAGCCACGCCAGAAGATCGCCAGCAGCGGCAGCAGCACCGCCACCACCAACAGGCCCAGCCAGAGCCATTTGCCGCCGACCACGAAGAGGCGGTCGCCCCACTCGGCGCGGGCCATCTGACGCGGCAGCGGCACGCTCATGACCGCAGCCATCTCAGGCAAACACCTGCAGGCTGCGCGGCGGCAACGCCACCCAGATATCCTGGCTGCCCAGGCGCGGCATGTCGTGTGGCGCAAGTTCGGCCAGCAATGCGTGGCCCGGTAGCTGCGCCAGTTCGAAGCTCATGCGGCAGCGGTTGCCCAGAAAAGTGATCTCGCGGACCTTGGCCGCAAACAGGTTTTCTTCATGCACCGGCGGATTCACGCTGATGGCTTCCGGTCGGCAGAACAGGCGCCCGGATGTGGCCATGCCGGCGTCGTCGGCCAGACGCATATTCAGCCCACCGACCTGGGCGTGGCTGGCGCTGTTGCGGCTGAACGGCAACCAATTGCCCTGGCCGACAAACTCCGCCACGAACGGCGTGGCCGGGCGGTCGTAGATGTCCTGAGGCGTCGCGTATTGCTCGACCTTGCCGTTGTTCATCACGGCGATACGGTCAGCCATCAGCATGGCTTCGTCCTGATTGTGGGTGACCATCAGCGTGGTGATGCCCAGGCGTCGTTGCAGTTGGCGCAGTTCGGTGCACAGATGCTCGCGAACCTGGGCATCGAGGGCGGACATCGGTTCATCCAGCAGCAATAACGAAGGTGCCGGTGCCAGGGCACGCGCCAGGGCTACTCGCTGCTGTTGCCCGCCGGACAATTGGCCGGGGTATTTCTTTTCGCTGCCGAGCAGGCCGACCAGTTCAAGCATCTGCCCGACACGCTTGCGCACCTCATCGCGACCACTGCCGGTAAGGCCGTAGCCGATGTTCGCTTCTACGGTCAGATTGGGAAACAGCGCGTAGGACTGGAACAAGATGCCGTAGTCCCGCGCCTGGGGCGGCAGCCGGGAAACATCGCGGTCACCCAGGTAAATTTCGCCGCCGTCCTGGCGCTCAAGGCCGGCGATGCAGCGCAGCATGGTGGTCTTGCCGCAGCCGGACGGGCCCAGCAGGCACACCAGCTCGCCGGCGGCGACATCCAGCGACACGTTGTCCAGCGCGGTAAAGGCGCCGAAGCGTTTCTGGATGCCGCGCACCTTCATCGGTGCGCCGGGGTGGGTCAGGGCTGTGTGCATGGTGGCGCCTCATCGATCGGATGAAGGCCATGCTAGGGGCGGAATACTTCGCTGATGTGGCAGAAGGGCAAAAGGGCGTGATAGGGGTATTGGTGGATTTGGGTTGTGCCTGATCTATCGCTATCGGGGGCAAGCCCCCTCCCACATTTTGACCACATTCTCATGTTGGAACTCGGTCAACTGTGGGAGGGGGCTTGCCCCCGATTGGCCCTCAAGCCAGTCACAACACCTGAAATGGCGACATTTCCTGAGCCAGGCCAAGGAAAGCCGCCGGCAGTCGCGCACCTTTGCGCTCCTTGAGGCAGTACAGATACTCCGGAATCTGCGGCGCATTCTCAAGGGTCAGCACCTTCAGCTGTGGATCATGCGGCACTTCCTGTCGCGCAATGATGCTGATGCCGATATTGCGCAGCACCGCCTCGCGGATCGATTCACGACTGCCGATTTCCAGCAGCGGCCCGTAGCTGACGCCAGCCCCCTGGAGCATGTCTTCCGTCAGCCTGCGGGTGGTGGACCCCGCTTCACGCATCAGCAGCGTATGCCCGGCCAGCGCAGTCAACGGCACATGATCAAGCCTGGCCAACGGATGGTTGCGATGCACCGCCAATACCAGAGGATCAGTGCCCAGCACGCGGCGCACCAGACGGGAGTCTTCCAGCAATTGCGACGAGGCGGCAACGTCAACGCGGTAGTCGTCCAGCGCTTCGAGCACCTGCTGGGAGTTGCCGATTTCCACCGACACTTCCACTTGCGGCAGGCGTTCGCGAAAGGCTTTGACCAGATCGAGAATGTAGTACGGCGCCGTCGCAGCAATGCGCAAGGCACCTTGAACCTGGCCGTTGTTACGCAGGAAAAACTCGATATCCGCTTCCTGTTGCAACAGCGCCTTGACCATCGGCAACAGCCGCGCGCCTTCATCGCTCACCGTCAGACGGCGACCGCCACGGTAGAACAGTTCAACGCCGTATTGGCTTTCCAGGTTGCGAATCTGGGTGGTGACCGTGGGCTGGCTCAGGCCGAGTTTTTTCGCCGCCTGGGTGATGCTGCCCAGGCGGGCGACCTTGTAAAACGCCTTCAGCTCAGCACTCAGCACACCGCCCTCTCATCGTCTATTTGCGCAACAGGCGCAGGCCATTGAACACCACCAGCAGGCTGACGCCCATGTCGGCGAACACCGCCATCCACATGGTCGCCATGCCCAGGAACGTGACCGCCAGGAAAATCGCCTTGATCACCAGCGCCAGGGCGATGTTCTGCTTGAGGATACTCGACGTTTGCCTGGAGAGCCGGATGAATGCGGGAATCTTGCGCAGGTCATCGTCCATCAATGCCACGTCGGCGGTCTCGATAGCGGTGTCGGTGCCCGCCGCGGCCATGGCAAAGCCGATTTCGGCACGGGCCAGGGCCGGAGCGTCGTTGATGCCGTCGCCGACCATGCCGACGCGGTAGCCCTGGCCGTAGAGCGTTTCAATCGCCTGCAGTTTATCGGTGGGCAACAAGTCGCCCCGGGCCTGATCGATACCGACCTGAGCCGCAATCGCCTGGGCGGTGTGGGTGTTATCACCGGTCAGCATCAACGTCTTGACGCCCAGGTCGTGCAGTTGCCGGATGGCTTCGCGGCTGCTGTCCTTGACGGTGTCGGCCACCGCGAACAATGCCAGCGGGCCGGACTTGTCGAGCAGCAACACCACGGATTTGCCCTGTTTTTCCAGGGCGAAGAGTTTCTCCTCCAGCGCCGGCGAGCACAGCCCGAGATCTTCCACCAGACGGTGGTTGCCCAGATGGTAGGTTTCGCCGTTTATGTCACCGCGCACACCACGGCCGGGCAATGCCTCGAAGTTATCCACAACGTGGGACGGCAGATTTTTATCCACCGCCGCGTTGGCGATGGCCAGGGACACCGGGTGGTCGGAGCGTCCTGCCAGACTCGCGGCCAGGGCCGGCGCGCTGTCCTGCACGCTGTCGAACAGCGGCACATAGTCGGTTTGCACCGGCTTGCCGTGGGTGAGGGTGCCGGTCTTGTCCAGGGCCAGGTAGTCGAGCTTGTAACCGCCCTCCAGGTACACGCCGCCCTTGATCAGGATGCCTTTGCGCGCCGCCGCCGCAAGGCCGCTGACGATGGTCACCGGGGTGGAAATCACCAGGGCGCACGGGCACGCGACCACCAGCAACACCAGGGCGCGGTAGATCCAGTCGAACCAGACGCCTGCCATGAACAGCGGCGGGATGACGGCCACGCCCAGGGCAAACAGGAACACCGCCGGGGTGTAGATTTTCGAGAAGCTGTCGACAAAACGCTGGGTCGGTGCGCGCGCGCCCTGGGCCTGCTCCACCGCGTGGATGATTCGTGCCAGGGTGGAGTTGTTGGCCGCCGCGGTCACTTTGTACTCCAGGGAACCGGCCTGGTTGATGGTACCGGCGAAGACTTTATCGCCCACGGTCTTTTCAATCGGCAGGCTTTCACCGGTGATCGGAGCCTGGTCGATGGTGGATTGACCAGCGCTCACCTCACCGTCGAGGCCAATGCGCTCGCCAGGCTTAACCCGCACAATGGCGCCAAGATCGATGCTTTTGACGTCCTGTTCCATCCAGGAACCATCAGCCTGCCGCACGGTGGCCTGTTGCGGGGTCATCTGCATCAAGCCGCTGATGGCATTGCGCGCACGGTCCAGGGACTTGGCTTCGATCAACTCGGCCACCGTAAACAGGAACATCACCATCGCCGCTTCCGGCCACTGGCCAATCAGCACCGCACCGGTCACGGCGATACTCATCAGTGCGTTGATGTTCAGGTTGAGGTTTTTCAGGGCAATCCAGCCCTTTTTGTAGGTGGTGAGGCCGCCGCTGAGGATCGATACCAGCGCCACCAGGGCGATCACCCAGGTCGGTGCAATGCCGCTGAAATGCAGGACCTCGGCGCCCAACGCGCCCATGCCCGACACAGCCAGCGGCCACCAGTGTTTCTTGGCAGGCGGGGCGGCGGCAGGCGTGCCTTCTTCAATCGGGTCGGCCTGCATGCCGATGGATTTGATGGCGTCGATGATCGGCGCAGTGCTCGGCAGATCGTGGGTGACGCCGAGGATGCGGTTGATCAGGTTGAATTCCAACTGCTGCACGCCGGCAAGCTTGCCCAGTTTGTTCTGGATCAGCGTCTGTTCGGTAGGGCAGTCCATCGCTTCGATGCGAAAGGTACTCAGGCGCGAGCCGGCGGTGGGGGCGTCGCTCAGTTGCACCCGCGCAGGCGCCGGAGCGCCGGAACAGCAGGCGCCGCCGTGGTCATGCACCGGCTTGAGCGTGTGCTCGCCGTGATCGTGATCGTGGTCGTGCTTGTGCGGGGTGTGGAGGGAATCGCTCATGGTGTCGCGTCCGGAAAGGTGCCTGTTGCCAAGTAAAGACCCTGTAGCCACTATAGGGTCAAGCACCCATTTGGAGATTGCTGCGATGAAGATCGGTGAACTGGCCAAACTGACCGACTGCCCGGTGGAAACCATCCGTTATTACGAGAAGGAAGGCCTGCTGCCACCCCCCGCGCGCACGGACGGCAACTACCGCGTGTACACCCAGGCGCATACCGAGCGGCTGATCTTTATCCGCAACTGCCGCAGCCTGGACATGACACTGGAAGAAATCCGCAGCCTGCTCAGCCTGCGCGACAGCCCTCAGGACCAATGTGAAAGCGTGAATGCGTTGATTGATGAGCACATCCACCATGTGAAAGCGCGGATCGATGGGCTGCTGGCGTTGCAGGAGCAATTGCTGGACTTGCGCCAGCGCTGCGGGGGTGGGGAGCCGTGTGGAATCCTGCAGCAGTTGGAAGTCAGCGGCGCGATTGCCGCCAGCGAGGCCGAGCCCTCGCACGTGGGCAGAAGCCACGGCCATTAGAGTGAACACAAATCAAATGTGGGAGGGGGCTTGCCCCCGATAGCAGTGTGTCAGTCAGAATATTGGGTACTGACACACCGTAATCGGGGGGGCAAGCCCCCTCCCACATTTTTGACCGAGACAGGCTTCAGATCGCGACTTCAGCCTTGATGCTCGGGTCGGCGTCATAGCCGACGATTTCAAAGTCTTCGAACCGGTAGTCGTAAATCGACTCAGGCTTACGCTTGATCACCAGTTCCGGCAGCTTTTTCGGCGTGCGCGCCAGCTGGGTCCGGATCTGTTCCATGTGGTTGCTGTAGGCGTGGGTATCGCCAGTGGTGACGATGATCTCGTGGGGGATCAGGTCGCACTGCTGCGCCAGCATATGGGTGAGCAACGCCAGCGCGGCGGTGTTGTAGGGCAGGCCAAGAAACACATCGGAGCTGCGGATGTACAACTGCATCGACAGATGGCCGTCGTGCACGAACGCCTGGTACAGCAGGTGACACGGTGGCAGCGCTTGCTTGCCGTTGCGCGCGTTTTCCTGGGGGCTCTTGGTTTCGTCCGGCAGGTATTCGACGTTCCAGCCATGGAACAGGATGCGGCGGCTGTTGGGGTTGGTCTTGAGCGTGTGAACCATGTAGTCGATCTGGTTGATCGTGCCGCCGTCCTTGGTGGGCCAGGCGGTCCACTGCTCGCCGTACACCGGGCCCAGGTCGCCGTCTTCGGTGGCCCATTCATCCCAGATGCGCACGCCGTTTTCGTTAAGCCACTTGATATTGGTGTTGCCGCTCAACATCCAGATCAGCTCGTTGGCGATGCTTTTGAAGTGCAGTTTCTTGGTGGTCAGCAGCGGGAAGCCGTCGGCCAGGTTGTGCCGATACTGGCGGGCGAACACGGCCCGGGTGCCGGTGCCGGTACGATCGCCCTTGGTCAGGCCATTGGTCACGACGTCGTGCAGGAGTTCGAGGTATTGCTTCATGTAATTACCCGTATCGTTGAAGCCAGGACCTCCTGGTCCTGGCATTCGAATTTAAAGCGCGGCGTTCTTCAGCGGTTGCGGACGGTTGTACGCCCACCACAACAGGCCCAGGCCCGCCAGGATCATCGGAATACTGAGGACCTGGCCCATGGTCAGCCAGCCCCACGCCAGGTAGCCCAACTGCGCATCCGGGACCCGCACGAACTCGACGATGAAGCGGAAGATCCCGTAGAACAGCGCGAACATCCCGGACACCGCCATGGTTGGGCGAGGTTTACGCGAAAAGAGGTAGAGGATGAGGAACAATGCCACACCTTCCAGGGCGAATTGGTACAGCTGCGACGGATGGCGCGGCAGTTGCGCCGGGTCGCTGAACGGCGGGAACACCATGGCCCACGGCACGTCGGTGGGCTTGCCCCACAGCTCGGCGTTGATGAAGTTACCGATGCGCCCGGCGCCCAGGCCGATAGGGACGAACGGTGCGACGAAGTCCATCAACTGGAAGAACGACTTGCCATTGCGCCGGCCGAACCACCAGGCGGCGATCATCACGCCGACAAAGCCGCCATGGAACGCCATGCCGCCCTTCCACACTTCGAAGATCAGCGTCGGGTTGGCGATATACGCCGACAAATCGTAAAACAGCACATACCCCAGGCGCCCGCCGACGATTACCCCCATCGACATCCAGAACACCATGTCGGAGAGTTTCTCCTTGGTCCAGGTCGGGTCGAAACGGTTCAGGCGCCGGGAAGCCAGCAGCCAGGCACCGCCGATGCCGATCAGGTACATCAACCCGTACCAGTGGATTTTCAGCGGACCGATGGCCAGGGCCACCGGATCGATCTGCGGGTAAGGCAGCATTGCGACTCCTCGTTAAACATTTAGTCATGACGCATCGGACCATGCCGATGCGCGATTAAGCCTGCGTTACAGCTGCGAGATCAAATTAAGAAGTTCACATACACACCCAACGGCCCGGCATGTTAACGGATGGAAGGTGCGCGGCCCAACTTCGTTGCGATGGAACGCTGGCCGTTGTGTGGGTAGAGTGAGAAAAAACACACAAGGGATCGCCCGATGTGCCTGATTGTCTTTGCCTGGCGGCCGGGCCACGCCCAGCCGCTGATCGTTGCGGCCAACCGCGATGAGTTCTACGCCCGGCCCAGCCTGCCGCTGGCGCAATGGCCGGATGAGCCCCGGGTCTACGCCGGCCGCGACCAGGAAGCGGGCGGCACCTGGCTGGGGGTTAACGCCGATGGGCGCTTTGCCGCGCTGACCAATATCCGCGACCCGCACCAGCCACCGTCGCGCAAGTCCCGCGGCGAGCTGGCGGCCCGCTTTCTCAGCGGTTCGCTGCCGATTGACGATTATCTGGCGGATGTTAACGGACGTTCGATCGAATACGCCGGGTTCAACCTGCTTGTGGGCACGCCGGATGAGTTGTGGCATTACAACGCCAACGAGGCCGAGCCGACGCGGTTGAAGGCCGGCGTGTACGGCTTGTCCAATGCCGGGCTGGATACGCCCTGGCCGAAGTTGCTCAAGGCCAGGGCGGCACTCGCAGACATCCTCGACAATCCGCAGCCGCAGGCGTTACTGGAGATTTTGAGCGACCCGCAGACCGCACCGTTCGCCGAGCTGCCGGATACCGGCGTCGGCCTGGCGACGGAAAGCCTGTTGTCGAGTGTGTTTATCGCCAGCCCCAGCTACGGAACACGGGCGAGCACGGCGCTGATTGTGAATGCCGACGGCACGCGGCGGATGGTGGAGCGCAGTTTCGGGCCGCAGGGTGGCCGCTTGGGCGAGGTCGAACTCAATGTCTGAACACACTGAAAATCAAATGTGGGAGGGGACTTGCCCCCGATTGCAGTGTACCAGTACCAGATACTCTGACTGACACACTGCTATCGGGGGCAAGCCCCTTCCCACATTTTGCTTTGCGCCAGGCTTTAGAGGGTTTTCGCAGAAGCCGGATTGATCATCCGCGTCAGCCCCAGATTCTTCAGCGCCAATTGCAGCGAGCTGTGGATAACCTGCGGGTTGTCGATGGTCATCAGCTCGGCCAGCAAATCCTTGGCCATGCTCAATTCAACCTGGCGCAGCATCCACTTCACTTTCGGCAAGTTGGTGGCGTTCATCGACAGGCTGTCAAAGCCCATCGCCATCAACAGCACCGCCGCCGCCGGGTCGCCGGCCATTTCCCCGCAGATACTCACCGGCTTGCCTTCGGCATGGGCGTCGCGCACGACGTGTTGCAGCGCTTGCAGCACGGCCGGGTGCAGGTAGTCGTAAAGATCGGCGACCCGTGGGTTGTTGCGGTCCACGGCCAGCAGGTACTGGGTCAGGTCGTTGGAGCCGACGGACAGGAAGTCCACCTGCCGCGCCAGTTCCTTGGCCTGATACACCGCCGCCGGAATTTCGATCATCACGCCAATCGGCGGCATCGGCACGTCGGCGCCTTCGTCGCGCACTTCACCCCAGGCGCGGTGGATCAGGTGCAGGGCTTCTTCCAGCTCGTGGGTGCCGGAGATCATCGGCAGCAGGATACGCAGGTTGTTCAGGCCTTCGCTGGCCTTGAGCATGGCGCGGGTCTGCACCAGGAAAATTTCAGGATGGTCGAGGGTGACGCGAATACCGCGCCAGCCGAGGAAGGGGTTGTCTTCCTTGATCGGGAAATACGACAGTGACTTGTCGCCGCCGATATCCAGGCTGCGCATGGTCACCGGCAACGGGTGGAAGGCTTGCAGTTGCTCGCGATAAATCGCCAGCTGCTCCTTCTCACTCGGGAAACGCTGGTTGATCATGAACGGCACTTCGGTGCGGTACAGCCCGACCCCTTCCGCGCCGCGCTGTTGCGCACGAGCCACATCGGCCAGCAGGCCGGTATTGACCAGCAGCGGCACGCGGTGGCCGTCGATGGTCACGCACGGCAGTTCGCGCAATGAGTCCAGGCCCAGCGCCAGTTGTTTCTCTTCCTCGACCACTTCGGCGTATTGCTTGCGCAGCAATTCGCTGGGGTTGGTAAAGACTTCGCCGCGATGGCCATCGACGATCATGTCGATACCATCCACTTTGGAATACGGCAGGTCCACCAGGCCCATCACCGTCGGGATGCCCATGGCACGGGCCAGGATAGCCACGTGGGAGTTACCCGAACCCAATACCGAGACCAGGCCCACCAGTTTGCCCTCAGGCACTTCGCCGAGCATGGTGGCGGTCAGTTCTTCGCTGATCAGGATGGTGTTGTCGGGGTAGACCAGGTTGGTGGTGCGGTCTTCCTGCAGGTAGGCGAGCAGACGGCGACCCAGGTCACGCACATCCGAGGCCCGTTCGCGCAGGTAGGCGTCGTCCATCATTTCGAAACGGTTGACGTGATCGGTGACCACCTGGCGCAGTGCGCCCTGGGCCCACTGGCCGGTCTTGATCACGGTCTTGACTTCATTACCCAGGGACGCGTCGTCCAGCATCATCTGGTAGACATCGAACAGCGCACGCTCTTCGGGGCGCAACTGGGTCGCCAGCTTGGTCGACAGGTTGCGCATGTCGGCGCGCACGCCTTCCAGGGCGGTCTTGAACAGTTTGATTTCAGCGTCGATGTCATCGACGGTCTTGTCCGGCACCACGTCGAGGTCGGCCGGTGGCAGCATGACCACGGCGGTACCCACGGCGGCACCCGGCGAACCCGGCACGCCGACGAACTTGGCTTCCTGGATGCCCTTGCCCTGGCGCCCCAGGCCGCGAATCGAGCCGGTGGCTTCGGCGTGGGCGATAACCCCGGCGAGCTGCGCGCTCATGGTCACCAGGAAGGCTTCTTCACCTTCGTCGAACTGACGGCGTTCTTTCTGTTGGATGACCAGCACGCCGACGACACGGCGGTGGTGAATGATCGGTGCGCCGAGGAACGAGGCGTAGCGTTCTTCGCCGGTTTCGGCAAAGTAGCGATAACGCGGGTGATCGGCCGCATTTTCAAGGTTCAGGGGTTCTTCACGCGTCCCTACCAGGCCCACCAGACCTTCATTGGGCGCCATGCTGACTTTGCCGATGGAGCGCTTGTTCAAGCCCTCCGTGGCCATCAGCACAAAACGGTTGGTCTCGGGGTCCAGCAGGTAAACCGAGCAGACCTGGCTGCCCATGGCTTCCTTGACGCGCAACACAATAATCCCCAACGCCGCCTTGAGATCCTTGGCGGAGTTAACTTCCTGGACGATCTTGCGCAGCGTATTGAGCATGGCTCGGGGTCGAACTCCGTCGTCAGTCGCGCGATAAAAGGCGCGGGGCAAGCTCTTTGAGAGCGCGACGATAAACCTCGCGCTTGAATGTCACCACCTGGCCCAGCGGGTACCAATAACTGACCCAGCGCCAGCCATCGAACTCCGGTTTACCGGTCAAATCCATCCGCACCCGCTGCTCATTGGAGATCAGGCGCAGGAGAAACCATTTCTGCTTCTGGCCGATACACAGCGGTTGGCTGTGGGTACGCACCAGGCGTTGCGGCAAACGATAGCGCAACCAGCCACGGGTACAGGCCAGAATTTGCACATCTTCGCGCTCAAGGCCGACTTCTTCGTTCAACTCACGGTACAAGGCGTCTTCAGGGGTTTCGTCGGGGTTGATCCCACCTTGAGGAAACTGCCAGGCATCTTGGTTGATTCGGCGAGCCCATAGCACCTGTCCGGCATCATTCGTGAGAATAATCCCGACATTAGGACGGAAACCATCGGGGTCGATCACGGCAACAACCTCGCAAACGCATATCACCGCATTGTTCCACAAAGCTTCCTCCAGCGGCAACGAGGCTTCTTACCTTATGTGCACTCTTGTGAAAAGACCGTATTCTGGACGCCTTTTTACAGACTTTTCAGCGAGTAACTGCAATGCGCCTGGCTTTATTCGACTTGGACAACACCCTGATCGGCGGTGACAGCGACCACGCCTGGGGCGATTATCTGTGTGAACGCAAGATCCTCGACCCGGTGGCCTACAAGGCCCGCAACGACGCGTTCTACCAGGACTACCTGGCCGGCAAGCTGGACAACGCTGCTTACCTGAACTTCTGCCTGGAAATCCTCGGCCGCACCGAGATGGCTCAGTTGGACGAATGGCACAGCGACTATATGCGCGACTGCATCGAGCCGATCATGTTGCCCAAGGCCATGGAACTGCTGGCCAAACACCGCGCCGCCGGCGACAAGCTGGTGATCATCACCGCCACCAACCGTTTCGTCACCGCGCCGATTGCCGCACGCCTGGGCGTTGACACCCTGATCGCCACCGAATGCGAGATGGAAAATGGCCGCTACACCGGACGCAGCACCGATGTGCCGTGCTTTCGCGAGGGCAAGGTGACGCGTTTGAATCGTTGGCTGGAGGAGACCGGGTATAGCCTGGAGGACAGCTACTTCTATAGCGATTCGATGAATGACCTGCCGCTGCTGGAGCAGGTGACGCACCCGGTGGCGGTGGACCCGGATCCCAATCTTCGCGCTGAGGCTGAACGGCGTGGTTGGCCGGTCATCACGCTGCGCAGCTGATAAAGCTATCGGGGGCAAGCCCTCTCCCACACTTGGAACGCATTTCAAAGGTGGGAGGGGGCTTGCCCCCGATGCAGGCGACGCGGGCTCAAGCCTTAAACCGGCTTGGCCCCCATCAACCCTGCAATCGCCACAAACCCCAGCAGGCTGACCACCGCCAGCACCAGGGTGAAATTCAGGCTACCACCCTCGCCCTTACGCAGCCGATTGAGCCGCGCCACCAGCCAGAACCACGCCAGCGCCGCCACGGTGTAGAGAATGCTGGAGCCCAGAATCCAGGTTTGCCCCAGCGGCCAGCCGGTCAGGTGCACCAGCCACCAACCGGTGAACGGCATGCTGACCAGGCAAATGCCCATCAGCAGCCACACGAACGCCCACGGGCGTTGTACCGTCACCGTCGGGCCGGCGCTGCGCTTGCGCCAGGCCAGTACCGCCAGGCCGATGCCGCTGAGCAGCAGCAACACCGTGGCGGCGATGTGGATAACCTTGAGGGTGGTCAGCGTTTCCATAGTCTCGATTCCTTGAAGGCCGCTCAGTCAGCTTAGTCGCTCAACCGAGGAACAACTGGTAGGCCGGGTTTTCGCTTTCATCCCAGTACGGGTAGCCGATTTGCGCCAGGGCCGCCGGCACCAGGTGGCGCTCGGCCGCCGGCACTTGCAGCCCGGCGACCACACGGCCATCGGCCGCGCCGTGGTTGCGATAGTGGAACATCGAGATGTTCCAGCGCCCGCCCAGTTTGTTAAGAAAGTTGAACAACGCCCCCGGCCGTTCCGGGAACTCAAAGCGAAACACCAGCTCGTCGCTGACCTTGGCTGCATGCCCGCCCACCATATGGCGAATGTGTAACTTGGCCAATTCGTTTTCGGTCAGGTCCAGCACCGGGAAACCCTGGTCGGTGAGGCTTGCGATCAACGCCCTGCGCGGATCGTTTTCCGGGTGGGTCTGCACGCCGACGAAGATGTGCGCCTCGCTGCCGGTGTGATAGCGGTAGTTGAACTCGGTAATCTGGCGCTTGCCCACCGCCTCGCAGAACGCCTTGAAGCTGCCCGGCTTCTCGGGAATGGTCACGGCGATGATGGCTTCGCGGCCTTCACCCAGCTCGGCACGTTCGGCCACATGGCGCAGGCGGTCGAAGTTGACGTTGGCGCCCGAATCGATGGCGACGAAGGTCTGGCCGCTGACGCCCCGGGTCTCGACGTACTTCTTGATCCCGGCCACGCCCAATGCACCTGCCGGTTCGGTGATGGAGCGGGTGTCGTCGTAGATGTCCTTGATCGCTGCACAGATTTCATCGGTGCTGACGGTAATCACTTCATCCACATAGTCTTTGCAGATGTCGAAGGTGTGCTGGCCGATCTGCGCCACCGCCACGCCATCGGCGAAAATGCCGACGGTCGGCAACACCACGCGCTCACCGGCTGCCATCGCCGCTTGCAGGCAGTTGGAGTCGTCCGGCTCGACGCCGATGATCCTGATCTCCGGGCGCAGGTATTTCACGTACGCCGCAATACCGGCGATCAGCCCGCCGCCGCCCACCGGCACGAAGATCGCATCCAGCGGCCCGGGGTGCTGGCGCAGGATTTCCATCGCCACGGTGCCCTGCCCGGCAATGGTGTGCGGATCATCGTAGGGGTGAATGTAGACGTAGCCTTTTTCATCGACCAGCTTGAGCGAGTAGGCCAGCGCTTCCGGGAAGGAGTCACCGTGCAATACCACTTTGCCGCCACGGGAGCGCACGCCTTCGACCTTGATTTCCGGCGTGGTCTTGGGCATCACGATAGTCGCCTTGACCCCCAGCACCTTGGCCGCCAGGGCCAGGCCCTGGGCATGGTTACCCGCCGAGGCGGTGACCACGCCACGCGCACGCTCCTCGGCACTGAGCTGGGTCAGTTTGTTGTAGGCGCCGCGAATCTTGAACGAGAACACCGGCTGCAAGTCTTCACGCTTGAGCCAGATCTGATTGCCCAGCCGCTCGGAAAGCTGGCGGGCAGTCTGCAAGGGTGTTTCTACGGCAACGTCGTAAACGCGCGAGGTGAGGATCTTTTTGACGTAGTGTTCAAGCATCGGCAGGCATCTACTTCGGGGGTTGGGCAGGACCACGGAGTCTAACCCGGGTTTTGGCCGGGAGACCACACGAATCCCAAGGTTTGTTGGGGTATACTCGCCGCCCTCGATAACTCCCCGCCCGCTCCGGAGCCCGCATGACCCAGGATCAACTCAAACAGGCAGTGGCCCAGGCCGCCGTCGATTTAATCCTTCCCAAACTCGACGACAAGAGCGTCGTCGGTGTCGGCACCGGCTCCACTGCCAACTGCTTTATCGATGCGCTGGCCCAGCACAAAGGCGCGTTCGATGGCGCAGTGGCCAGCTCCGAAGCGACCGCCGCACGCCTCAAAGGCCATGGCATTCCGGTGTACGAGCTCAACACCGTAAGCGACCTAGAGTTCTACATCGACGGCGCGGACGAAAGCGATGAACACCTGAACCTGATCAAGGGCGGCGGCGCAGCCCTGACCCGCGAGAAGATCGTCGCGGCGGTGGCCAAGACCTTCATTTGCATCGCCGACGCCAGCAAGCTGGTGCCGGTACTCGGTGCTTTCCCGCTGCCGGTGGAAGTCATCCCGATGGCCCGCAGCCACGTGGCCCGCGAGCTGGTGAAACTGGGCGGCGACCCGGTGTACCGCGAAGGCGTGTTGACCGATAACGGCAACATCATCCTCGATGTGTTCAACATGCAGATCACCCACCCGGTTGAACTGGAAACCCGGATCAACGCCATTGTCGGCGTGGTCACCAACGGCCTGTTCGCCGCACGCCCGGCGGACGTGCTGCTGTTGGGCACCCCGGAAGGCGTAAAAACCCTCAAAGCCTAAAACACCACAACTCCAATGTGGCAGTTCTAATGTGGGAGGGGGCTTGCCCCCGATAGCGGTATATCAGTACCCGATAGGCTGACTGACACACTGCAATCGGGAGCAAGCCCCCTCCCACATTTGATATGTGCTCCACTCTGGATTTATGTAACACAAACGCTACTTTTCGCAGCACTCCTCTCCAAAACCGTGCGCTCTGTCACGGCCCGCCTGGTATCCAATCCGTTACAAATTACAACCAGGCGACCCACGCGTTTACCAATGCGCCAATTCGCAGCCGCCCACGGAATGAGGCGCGCATTGTGCAAAGCGTCTGGGCTTGAACCTCCCATCATCTCAAGGAAGACCCTGTGATAAAGCCCCTAGCCCTCGCTGTCAGCGTTGCCGGCGCCCTGCTGTCGACACACTTGCAGGCCTATGACTACGGCCAGCACGCCAACACCACCCTGGAAAAGCTGATCAACGACTACCCCGGCCGTTATCGCGGCACCGCCAATTTCGCCGGCGCCGCCGATTGGATGCAGAGCCAGATGGGCACGGCCTACAACCTCAGTCGGCAAAACTTCACCTGGAACAACGGCAGTCGCGCCTCGCAAAATGTCGTGGCCTACGCCGCCGGCACCAAGGCGCAGTACGTAGTGATTGGCGCGCACTTCGACACCTACTTCGGCCGCCCCACCCTGCAAGGCCTGGATGACAACGGCTCCGGCGCCAGCGTGCTGACCGAGGTGGCGAAGAACCTGGGCGGGCTGCAACTGGAAAATGGTTTGCAGGTGGTCGGCTTCGGCGCGGAAGAAGAAGGCCTGCGCGGCTCCAGGGCCTTCGTCGATGCCCTGAGCGCAAGCCAGCGCGCCAATATGCTCGCGATGATCAACCTCGACAGCCTGATCACCGGCGACATGATGTACGCCCACGCCGGTCAGAACAGTACGGCCAACCCGGGCCTGGCGGCGTTGCGCGAACACACCTTCCAGATCGCCAGGGAATTGAATATCCCCTTGTTCACCAACCCCGGCCTGGACCCGCAATACCCCAAGGGCACCGGCTGCTGCAGCGATGGCGAACCGTTCGAACCGCTGAATATCCCGATCCTGTATATCGAGGCCACCAACTGGGAGCTGGGCGACCTGGACGGCTACACCCAGACCGACAACCCGAAAATCCCCGGCGGCTCGACCTGGCACGACCCGAGCGAAGACAACAAAGCCGTGCTCACCGACGCCTTCGGCCAGGCGCGCATCGACCAGCGCCTGCGCGACTATTCGCGCCTGCTCAGCCGCCTGGTGCTGGAGCTGACCAACGCCGATTTGATGGCCTCGACCGCCTCGGGCGGCGCCGTCGCCCGCAATATGCAGGACAACCTGCAGCGCCAGCATCAGGCGCTGGTGCGCCTGCATGATCGCCGCTGGCTGACCCTGCAGGCCGCCAGTCGCGAGGTCGGCAGCTTTGATGGCGAGGTCGGCGTGGACGGGGAATACAACCCGGACAATGGCTTCGACACCCCGCTCAACCCTGAGGCCCGCCGCCTGGGTGTGCACGCGTTGGGCGACTATCAACTCAGTTCAAGCCTGAACATCGGCGCCAGCCTGAGCTACCTCAACGGGCGCGACAAACTGGAGCATCGCGGCAAACTGGACAGCGACACCTGGCAAGCATCGGTCTACGCCCTGCTCAACGACGGCGGGCCGAGCTGGCTGGCCGGTGACCTGAGCGTCGGCCATACGCGCTTTGATTCCAAGCGCAACCTGCTGATTCAGGCCAATGGCGGGCCGATCCTGCTCAACCAGCAACTGACCGGCAACACCGACGCTCTGTCCCTGGGCGCACGGGTGCTGGGCGGCTATGACTTCGATTTCGGCGCAATCAAAAGCGGCCCTTTTGCCGGGCTCGATTACAGCCATTACCGCATCGATCAGTTCCACGAGAAGCAGAACCTGCGCACGTCCCTTGAGTACGAAGAACAGACATTCGACTCCCTGGAAGCCAGCCTGGGTTGGCGCGTGCGCGGAGCCGTCGCCCTGCCTTACAGCATGAGCCTGATGCCTTACGGCAATCTCGCGTGGGTCAAGGAACTGGCCGACGGGCGTCTCGACGAGCTGCAACTGACCGCCCGCGCCGATGGCCAGGCGCGCACGGCCAAACTGGGCTCAGTCGACAAAAGCTTCGGTCGCGCGCAGATCGGCAGCCAATTGGCGATTACCCCACAACTGGGGGTGTACGCCGAAGTGAACGGTCGGCTTGGCCATGCCGAGGGCAGCCAGACCGGCTACTCCCTGGGCGTACAGTGGATGTTCTGATCAGGGCTTTTTGAACACGTAAAACAGATTCGGCTCACTGACCAGATACAGCGTGCCCTCGTCGTCCATGGCGACCCCTTCGGCCTGAGGCACACGTTTTTTCAGGCCATGGCGCCCGTTGAGCAGCGACAGACTGCTCAGCGGGCGACCGTCGATGTCCAGCTCCAGCACCAGAAACGACTCATCCGACAGCGCCAGCAAATGGCCGCTGCGCTCGTCGTATTGCAGGCTGGACAGGTCGCGCACAAACAACCCGGCATCGCGCTTGGGGTTGTTGATCACGTGCACCGAGTAGGTTTTTTCCGCCTTGACGTGGGGAAAACCGTGGACCTCATAAATCACCATCGGGTCGCGCTCCTTGGCGACGAACAGGCGCTTGCCCACCGAGTCATAGGCCAGGCCCTCAAATCCCTTGTTGCTGCCAATGTGCACGCCCAGGGTCATTTGCTCCGCATCGGCGGCATCGAGAAACTGGGTGTCGTCATCCACATGCACTTTGATCAGCCGCTGCTGACGCTCGTCGCTGATCACATAGATGTTATCACTGATGAACTCCACCGCCTCGGCATCGCCAAACCCCACCAGGGGAATACGCCGCAGGATCTTGCCCTGCAGGGACAGCTCGACCAGCTCGGCGTTTTTATTGGTGACGGTAAACAGGCTTTTGCGCACCGGGTCGTAGGTGAGAGCCGACACATCGTCGTCGAGTCCTTCGATCACCTGGCCCTCCAGGGACACGCGGTAATCGGCCAGGCCTATGCTGCGTTCACCGGCTGGCTGATGCCACACTTGCCAGTTGAACCAGGCACGTTCGAACAGACGGAACTGCTGCGCAACGACCCCGGCGGCAACCAGGGCAATCAGAATCAAGATGACTAAAGCGGGTTTGGGGCGGGCAAGTCGACGCATCGGGGCGGGCTCGGTGAAAAAACTGGCGAATAGATATCAAGGTCGCCTGAATTTAAACTTAAACGCACCGGACTGCGCGGTAAATGCCGCTCATGGAGAATTCCCTGACGTAAACGTGCGTTATTTCTGTTTCTCAAAACGATAAAACAGATTCGGCTCGCTGACGATATACAGCGTACCGCTCTCGTCCATGGTCACGCCTTCGGCACGCGGGATGGTGTCCTTCAGACCATTGAAGCCACCCAGCAAGGTCATGAAGCTGACTTGCTCACCCTTCTCGTCCAGCTCCAGCAACAGGTGGGAGTCGGCCGACAGTACCAGCAGATGCCCGGTACGCGGGTCCACGGCCAGCGCCGAGAGGTTGCGCATATCAAGCTCGGTGCTGGCCAGTTTTTGCTTGTCGCCAACCAGGGTCTGGCTGCCGTTGCTTTTCCAGGTGAACAGCGCCGGTGGGCGCTCTTCGCCCAACACGAGCTGCTGGTTGCGCTTGTCCCAGGTAATGGCTTCAAAGGCTTTGTTCTGGTCCGCGGACGGGCCAAGGTCATAATTGGGGAAATCGGCCTTGTTCAACGCCGTGGTGCCCGCGTCGACCTTGATGAGGGTCAGGCTGTGCTGGCGCTCATCGACCACGGCCATCAGGCCATTCTCCATCACCGTCACGCCTTCCGGGTTGTTCCAGCCATTGAGCGGCATCTTGCGCAGCACATCGCCTTGCAGGCTCAACTCCACCAGGAACGGGTTCTTGCCCATCACGGAAAACAGGGTTTTGGTCTGGGGGTTGTAGGACAGGTCCGAAGCCTCATCCTTCTCCATACCCGGCAGCAGCTTGGCGTCTATGACCACGTGATAGTCCGGCAGCCACACACTTTCCCGGCGTTCGGCCGGGCTTTCAAAAACCTCCAGCACCCACAGCACGCCACGATCGTCCCAGTGCATGGCCCAGGCGATGCCATACAGGATCGCACCGGCCAGAAACACCCAGGAATACCAGCGCATGGTCAGGCGCGAGCGAAGCGTAGGTTTGGAGGTGGGCAGAGGCACGGCCATGGGGCGCTTTTTCCGGAAAGTCGGCTGTAGGGGATAGCACAGGATCCAGAGGCCTGCGCGAGAAGTTCGGGATTATCCGGGTGGCGTGTGAAAAAAATGCAAAAGCGATAGTAGTGAACACACACAAAACCAATGTGGGAGGGGGCTTGCCCCCGATAGCGGAGTGTCAGGCACAGGTTAGCTGGCTGACACACTGCAATCGGGGGCAAGCCCCCTCCCACATTTTTTACAGCATGTGTGCGGATAGTCAGCGCACCACGCTTTCGAAGCGGTTGACGCCCGACAATTCCAGCACCAGCTTGTCACCCACATTCAACGGCCCGACGCCCGCCGGTGTGCCGGTCAGGATCACATCACCGGCCTGCAGCGAGAAGCAGCCGGCCATGTGCTGGATCATCGGTACGATCGGGTTGAGCATCTGCGCACTGTTGCCGTTCTGACGCACTTCGCCATTGATGGTCAGGCGAATGCCGATATCGGTGACGTCGGCGAACGTGCTCCCGACCACGAAAGGCGCGATCACCGCAGCGCCGTCGAACGACTTGGCGATCTCCCATGGCAGGCCCTTGGCCTTGAGCTCAGCCTGTTTGTCGCGCAGGGTCAGGTCCAGGGCCGGGGCGAAGCCGGAGATGGCGTCCAGCACTTCTTCGCGGCTTGGCTTGTTCGACAACGGCTTGCCGATCAGCACGGCGATCTCCGCTTCGTAATGCACCGAACCGCGCTCGGTGGGAATGGCGAAACCGCCTTCCAGCGGCACCACGCAACTGCCCGGCTTGATGAACAGCAACGGCTCGGTGGGTACCGGGTTGTCCAGTTCCTTGGCGTGTTCGGCATAGTTACGCCCGATACACACCACTTTACCCACAGGGAAGTGGATGTTGGTGCCGTCGATATACTTGTGCTGGTAGCTCATGAAACGACTCCTTCAGGGGCGGTTAAACAGCGAAGATCTTGCCCGGGTTCATGATCCCGTTCGGGTCGAACACCGCTTTCACGGCCTTCATGTATTCGATTTCAACCGGCGAGCGGCTGTAGGTCAGGTAATCGCGTTTGGTCATGCCCACGCCGTGTTCGGCGGAGATCGAGCCGTTGTACTTGGCGACGGTCTCGAACACCCACTTGTTGACGGTGGCGCACTTGGCGAAGAACTCGTCCTTGCTTAGGTTTTCCGGCTTGAGGATGTTCAGGTGCAGGTTACCGTCGCCAATGTGACCGAACCAGACGATTTCGAAATCCGGGTAATGTTCGCCGACGATTGCGTCAATTTCGCTGAGGAACGCCGGCACCTTGGACACGGTGACCGAAATATCGTTTTTGTACGGGGTCCAGTGGGAAATCGTCTCGGAGATGTACTCGCGCAGTTTCCACAGGTTGTGCAGTTGGGTTTCGCTCTGGCTCATCACGCCGTCCAGCACCCAGCCCTGCTCGACGCAGTGCTCAAAGGTTTCCAGGGCGTGGTTGGCGACTTCTTCGGTGGTGGCTTCGAATTCCAGCAGTGCGTAGAACGGGCATTCGGTTTCGAACGGCGCCGGCACATCGCCACGGCCGAGGACCTTGGCCAGGGCCTTGTCGGAGAAGAATTCGAACGCAGTCAGGTCGAGCTTGCCCTGGAAGGCGTGCAGCACCGGCATGATCGAGTCGAAGTCGGTGGTGCCCAGCACCATGGCCGTGAGGTTTTTCGGCGCACGGTCCAGGCGCATGGTGGCTTCCACCACAAAGCCCAGGGTGCCTTCGGCGCCGATGAACAGCTGGCGCATGTCGTAGCCGGTGGCGTTCTTGATCAGGTCGCGGTTCAGTTCCAGCACATCGCCCTTGCCGGTGACCACTTTCATCCCGGCCACCCAGTTGCGGGTCATGCCGTAGCGAATTACCTTGATCCCGCCGGCATTGGTGCCGATATTGCCGCCAATCTGGCTGGAACCGGACGAGGCAAAATCCACCGGGTAATACAGGCCGTTTTCTTCAGCGACGTTCTGCAATTGCTTGGTGACCACGCCCGGCTGGCACACGGCGGTACGGTCGGTGAGGTTCACGTCGAGGATCTGGTTCATGTAGTCGAACGACACCACCACTTCGCCATTGGCCGCAACAGCCGCCGCCGACAGGCCGGTGCGCCCGCCGGACGGCACCAGCGCCACCTTGTGGCTATTGGCCCAACGGACAATGGCCTGCACCTGCTCGGTGGTCTTGGGGAAGACGATGGCGCACGGCGCGGGCGCGAAGTGCTTGGTCCAATCCTTGCCGTAAGCCTCCAGGGAGTCGGCGTCGGTCAGCACTTTGCCGGGCTCAACCAGGGTCTTCAGCTCATCAATCAGGGCAGGATGGGTCATCGACAGAACTCTCGAACAATTCATGGTCATCCTGAGAACGCTTCACGTCGCAGGAATAGGTGTTTAGCGGGGCGCGTATGCTAGCATACCGCCCCCGCAGGACAGAGCCCAAGGGCGTTCTGCGGTGACGGCTTTCCTGCCGTCCGGGTCAGCTTGCGCTGCTCGATTCCCTGCCATTTTTCTCCGGGATACAGGTTTACGCAGATGAGCAAGACTTCTCTCGATAAGAGCAAGATCAAGTTCCTTCTTCTGGAAGGCGTCCACCCATCGGCTGTCGACGTTCTGAAAGCCGCCGGGTACACCAGCATTGAGTACATCACCAGTTCTCTGCCGGAAGCCCAGCTCAAGGAAAAGATCGCCGACGCGCACTTTATCGGCATTCGCTCCCGCACTCAGCTGACCGAAGAGATCTTCGACCACGCCAAGAAACTCGTGGCCGTCGGCTGTTTCTGCATCGGCACCAACCAGGTCGACCTCAACGCGGCGCGCGAGCGCGGTATCGCGGTGTTCAACGCACCCTACTCCAACACCCGTTCCGTTGCGGAGCTGGTGCTGGCCGAGGCCATCCTGCTGCTGCGCGGTATCCCCGAGAAGAACGCTTCCTGCCACCGTGGCGGCTGGATCAAGAGCGCGGCCAATTCCTTCGAAATTCGCGGCAAGAAGCTGGGTATCGTCGGTTACGGCTCGATCGGCACGCAGCTTTCAGTCCTTGCCGAAGGCTTGGGCATGCAGGTGTTCTTCTACGACACCCTGACCAAGCTGCCGCTGGGCAACGCCACGCAAGTGTCGAGCCTGACCGAGCTGCTGGGCATGTCCGACATCGTCACCCTGCACGTTCCGGAAACCACTGAGACCCAGTGGATGATCGGCGAGAAGGAAATCCGTGCGATCAAGAAAGGCGGCATCCTGATCAACGCTGCACGCGGGACTGTGGTCGAGCTGGACGCCCTGGCCGACGCAATCAAGGACAAGCACCTGATCGGCGCCGCCATCGATGTGTTCCCGGTGGAGCCACGCTCCAACGACGACATTTTCGAAAGCCCGCTGCGCGGCCTGGACAACGTGATCCTGACCCCGCATATCGGCGGTTCCACCGCTGAAGCCCAGGCCAACATCGGCCTGGAAGTTTCGGAAAAGCTGGTCAAGTACAGCGACAACGGTACCTCGGTATCGTCCGTGAACTTCCCGGAAGTGGCCCTGCCGGCTCACCCTGGCAAGCACCGTCTGCTGCACATCCACCAGAACATTCCTGGCGTGATGATGGAGATCAACAAGGTCTTCGCGGAAAACGGCATCAACATCTCCGGTCAGTTCCTGCAGACCAACGAGAAAGTCGGCTATGTGGTGATCGACGTCGACGCCGAGTACTCGGACCTGGCGCAAGAGAAGCTGCAGCACATCAACGGCACGATTCGTAGTAGGGTGCTTTTTTGAGCTGCAAGCTGCAAGCTATTAGCGGCAAGTAAAAGCTCTGAGCTGTAGCTTGTAGCTTGTAGCTTGTAGCTTGTAGCTTGTAGCTAGAAACTTTCCAAAAAAAACGGGAGCCCCGCCAGGGGCTCCCGTTTTTTTATTCCACATTAACCGTGATGACTTTGGAAGCAACCGTCGGGTTGAACTGCATGTGCAGCTTGTCGCCGGCCACCAGTTGCAAGGTGTGCTTGCCGGGGGTCAGGGTCAGCTCGGTCTCGGTCTGGGCCTTGCCGTAATGGATCACGGTGTCGGTGGCCGGGATCGGCAGTTTTGCATCCGGCAGTTCTTTCTGGTCGATCAGAAGGTGGTGATGGCCGGTGCCTGGCGTCTGGTCGGTGGCAGGGGCCAGTTTCAGGCCTTCCATGCCGAATTTCACGGTAAAGGTTTTATCGACGGTGGCGCCATCTTTTGGCGAAACGATAAACACCTTGGCACCTTCAGGTGGAGCGCTACGCGGGATACCGTCAGCGGCGGTCGCCAACATCGAAGCACCCAGCAACAGGCTGGCCAGGGTTGCACGGGACAAAAGGGCTTTCATTCGCTTCTCCAGTTTTTCTGTGAAATCTGTAGGGTTATGACAACTTCGCGACAAATTGCTGTCCAAGGCACTCAACACCATAGCAAAACGATGCTGAACAGCGCCTCGTACATCCGAATTCCTTAGGAGTGACCATGCGCTTCTCGCCTGGCCTGTTACTGTTGCTTCCCCTTCTCAGCCCTTGCGCTCACGCCGAGCTGATCGACGACGTCAACGATCGCGGTGAACTGCGCATCGCCCTCGAAGCCAACACCCCGCCCTTCAATTTCAAGGAAGGCGACAAACTCACCGGCTTTGAAGTGGAGCTGGGCGAGCAACTGGCCAAGGAAATGGACGTCCGCTCCTCGTTTATCACCACCGATGATGCCGACCTGCTGAACGGCGTGGCGACCGGCAAATACGACGTGGCAATCAACCATATCGCTATGACTGCCGAGCTGAAGGATCGTTTCGATTTCAGCGCCGCGTATAACGACAAACCTGAACTGGCGATTCCGTTTCAGAAGGGCAACCCTGCGTTCAAGAGCAGCCTGGACGGGGCGTTGAAACGGGTGAAGGACGATGGTCGGTTAAAGGCGCTGGAAGAGAAGTGGCTCGACGGGAATACGCGATAACCCATGTGGGAGGGGGCTTGCCCCCGATGGCGGAGTGCCAGGCACAAATCAGCTGACTGACCCACTGCTATCGCGGGCAAGCCCCCTCCCACATTTTGTTCCAGGTAAGATTTCAGGATCGGCCGGAATCGGACGCCGGCTTAAAACGGCTCGTTGCCCCGCCGACGAAACCAGCCCGTCAGGGACAGGCGTTCGCGTGTGGCAGGCAGCACCTCGTGGGGCACCTCGCCCGACAGGAACACCACCAGGCTGCCGCCGGCGGGCACCACGTCATGTTCGATGCCGTCCTTGAGGTACATGCGCAACTGGCCGCCGTGTTCGGGCAACCAGGCGTCGTTCAAATAGATCACCGCCGAGACCATGCGCCGGTCATCGTCGCGAAAACGGTCCAGGTGCTTGAGGTAGAACGCCCCGGGCGGGTACATCGCGAAGTGGCTTTCGAAGTCTTCCAGGCCGAGGAACAGGCCACGGTTCATCGCCAGACGCAGGCTGTCCATCACGGCCATGTAGGTGTCGCAGACCGCCGCGTCGCCCTCTTCCAGCCATTGGATATGATCGCCGCGAATCCCCTCGCGAATTTCCTGCGCCGGCCCGCGCCCCACGGCCGCCGGGGCCAGTTCACCTTCGGCTGCACGTTTACGGCACTCAGCCGCCAGCTCCAGGGTCAGAGCCTGGGGCAGGAAGGCATTCTGCTGCGACCAGCCTTTTTCGGCCAGGTCGTCGACAATGCGTTGCAGCAGTGGGTGATCGAGGGGTGTTTGCATGGCGCGCATAGTATCCATACGCCTGTGAATCCGACAGCGCCGTCGAGCGTGCGAATACACTTTAGTCAGGTGACTGATAGGACTTCTCGACAAATCCTACGCCTGACACGGACAATAGTGGCCGACTGACAGGAGTCCTTATGCGTCGTTTGTTTTTTTCCTTGCTGATGTTCTGCGTTTTACCCGCCTGGGCAGACGGCCATGACCAGTTGTACAAAGTCGCCGGCTGGGCCGAACAACGTGCGCATTTCAACGACGCCCTCACTGCCGCACAGCAGCGCTACCGCAACAGCCTGCCGCCAGCGGTGTACCAGGCGCTGGTGGACAACAGCAGCAAACGCTTCGCGGCCCAGGCCATGGACCAGCGTGCCGAAGCGCAATTGCGCAAGCACCTGTCGGACCCGAAACCGGCCCTTGCGTTTTTCCAATCGCCTCTGGGCCGCAAGATTGTCGCCGCCGAGTTACTCGCCACGCGTCGCGACCAATTGGCGAAAAACGCTCAGGGCCTGCCGAAAATCCAGGCCGACACCACCCGCAGCCTGATCATCGGCCACCTGGCCCAGGCCCTGCCCGCGCGTGAAGCGGGCGCCGAAGTCAGCCTGGCGATTGCCGGCGTGGCGGCGGACAGCTTGAGCCAGATGATCCCCGGCCTGCTGGGCGGCGGTCAGGCCCAGGGCATGCTGAATGGGCAGCGTGAGCGCTTGATGCAGCAGATCGACAAGGACCTGAATAACACGCTGCTGTACGTCTATCGGGAGTTGTCTGACCCGGAGCTGGAAGAGTTCGCCACGTTTGCCGAATCGCCGGAGGGCAAGGCGTATTACCAGGCGGCGCTGGCGGCCATTCGCGCGGGACTGGCTGTCGGCCAAAGCACTTCCAGCCTGGCGCAGTAATAAACATGTGGGAGGGGCAAGCCCCCTCCCACATTTGGATTGTGTCAGGTCAGATGGTTCGTCAAGTATCGGAAGTATTCTTCGCGAATTTCTGGAATCTCATTGATCAAATGATGCCTGCCGCGCTTGAGCATCAACACCTCAGGCCGATCGAACTTGCCCTGCAGTACGCGCAGATTGTGCTGCCAATCCACCGTCATATCCTCCTCACCCTGCACGATCACTGGCCGCCGAGCGCTGCGTGGTGCGGCTTCGATGCGTTTGATCCAGCACGCCAGCGCCCCCACCCAGGCGGTGGGCAGTTGGCGCGGCTGCAACGGGTCGGCTTCGAGAAAAGGTCTGAATGCCGGGTCGTTGGAATTGTCGCTGAAGCGTCGCGCGATGCCTTTGACGAACGGGCGCAGCAGGTAATAGCTGAGCTGCGACCAACCCCAGGCCCGCGGGCGTACCAGGGGCGAAAGTAGAAACGTCTTGCCCTGGGCCGGGCTTTGATCGCCATGGTTGAGCAGGTGGTCAACCACAATTGCGCCACCGGTGCTCTGCCCGAACAGGTGCCAGGGCTGCGGCAGTTGCAACGCACCGGCCTCGGCGAACAAAGCCTGCACCACGTGCTGGTACACCGCAAAATCATCGATGCTGGCCCGTATGCCGCTGGACAAGCCATGACCTGGCAGGTCGCAGGCGATCACCACAAAGCCCTGTTCCAGCGCCCAGTCCACCGCATGGCGATAGAGCCCCATGTGGTCGTAGAAGCCGTGGAACATGAACATCGTCGCCACCGGCGCCGAAGGCCACCACACCTGCGCAACCACCTCGAACCCATCCACCTCCAGACGCCCCAGGCGGCTCACGGCCTCGCGGGCCGGCAGGTCCAACCCGTAGAACCGCTGGTACACCCGCGCCTCGGCTGACAGCGGCTGCGCATCCATCAGGGGCTGCAAGCTTTCGCGCAGATGATCAGGGTCAAAGGTGACGGGCATAAAGGCTTCCAGACTGACGGTGAAGATGAATATCGAGCTGCGATATTCATCTGTCAGGACAAGCATGGCAAGCTACGCGACCCGCGAGGATACCTCTGAATGCGACAACCCTACCGCACTGCCTTGTTCACCAGCCTGGTGCTGATTATCTGCGCCGGCGTGCTGTGGGCCGCGTATGACTGGTTCCAGGGCCGTTATCTGCGCGCCTTCAGCGAGCACACGGCGGTGTTTTCCGGCGATGCGCTGCAATTGCCCGCCGCACTCAGCGGCCCTGGGCCGATTCGCCTGGTGCACTTCTGGGACCCGGCCTGCCCGTGCAATGTCGGTAACCAGCAACACCTGGGTGAGCTGATCGAGCACTACGCGCCGCAAGGTGTCGAGTTCTACGCCCTGCAGAAAGCCGGCAGCCACGGCGCCCTGCCGGACAACCTGCGCCGGATGAAAACCCTCGACGCCCTGCCCGGCGCCGATCAGCTACCGGCCAGCCCGGCCGTAGGCATTTGGGACCGTACGGGCAAGCTGGCGTATTTCGGGCCGTACAGCGAAGGACTGACCTGCAATGCCGGCAACAGCTTTATCGAGCCGATCCTCAAGGCCCTGCAAGCCGGGCGCGAAATCAACGCCACGCACACCCTGGCGGTGGGCTGCTATTGTTCGTGGCCTGAGCAACCGTAGTCTGTCCATTCTGGGTAAGGAAAGTCGATGAAGCGTGTCTTGCAGGCTCTCGTGGTGCTGGTTGTGCTGGTTGCCCTCGGCGCCGGCGGGTACGTCTACAGCAAGCAACCCAGCCGCCAGGGCACGGTCACGCTGGCGCACCTGCAAGGCTCGGTCACCGTGCGCTACGACGACCGTGGCGTGCCGCATATCCGCGCCGAGAACGAGGCCGACCTGTACCGCGCGCTGGGCTATGTGCATGCCCAGGACCGGTTGTTCCAGATGGAAATCATGCGCCGCCTGGCCCGTGGCGAGCTGGCCGAAGTGCTGGGGCCCAAGCTGCTGGAGACCGACAAGCTGTTTCGCAGCCTGCGGATTCGCGAGCGCGCCCTGAGCTACGTCGAGCACATGAACCCTGACTCGGCCGCCTGGAAGGCCCTGCAAGCCTATCTGGACGGGATCAATCAATACCAGGCCAGCCACGCCAGCCCGATGGAGTTCGACGTGCTGGGCATTCCCAAGCGGCCCTTCACTGCCGAGGACTCCATCAGTGTCGCCGGGTATATGGCCTACAGCTTCGCCGCAGCCTTTCGTACCGAGCCGGTGCTGACTTACGTGCGCGACCAGTTGGGCAGCGATTACCTCAAGGTGTTCGACCTGGACTGGCAACCCAAAGGCGCACTCAACCTGGCGGCCGGCGATTGGAAAACCCTCGGCGCCCTCGCCCGCCTGAGCGAGCAGGCCCTGGCCGACAACGGCTTGCCGCAGTTCGAAGGCAGTAACGCCTGGGCCATCAGCGGCAACCGTACCAAAAGCGGCAAACCGTTATTGGCCGGCGATCCGCATATTCGCTTTTCGGTGCCGTCGGTGTGGTACGAGGCGCAGCTGTCGGCGCCCGGCTTTGAGTTGTATGGCTATCACAACGCGCTGGTGCCGGTGGCATTCCTGGGACACAACCTGGATTTCGGCTGGAGCCTGACCATGTTCCAGAACGATGACCTCGACCTGATCGCCGAGAAGGTCAACCCGGTCAACCCCAATCAGGTCTGGTACCACGGCCAGTGGGTCGACATGAGCAGCAGCGAACAGCAAATCCAGGTCAAGGGCCAGGCCCCGGTCACGCTCGTCCTGCGCCGTTCGCCCCACGGCCCGATCGTCAATGACGTACTCGGTGAACACGCCGGCGCCACGCCGATTGCGATGTGGTGGGCGTTCCTCGACACAGAGAACCCGATCCTCGAAGGCTTCTACCAGCTCAACCGCGCCGATACCCTGGCCAAGGCACGCGCTGCGGCGGCCAAGGTATCGGCGCCGGGCCTGAACATCGTGTGGGCCAATGCCAGGGGCGATATCGGCTGGTGGGCGGCGGCGCAGTTGCCGATACGCCCGGCCGGCGTCAACCCGGGGTTCATCCTCGACGGCAGTACCGCCCAGGCCGATAAATTGGGCTTCTACCCGTTCAGCGCCAACCCCCAGGAAGAGAACCCGGCGCGCGGCTATGTGGTCTCCGCCAATGCCCAGCCGGCATCACCCACCGGCATGGAAATCCCCGGCTATTACAACCTGGCCGACCGTGGCCAGCAGTTGAATGCGCAGTTGAGCGACAACCGTGTGAAATGGGATGTGAACAATAGCCAGGCCCTGCAACTGGGCACCACCACCGCCTTTGGCCCACGACTGCTGGCGCCGCTGTTGCCGGTGTTGCGCGAGGTAGTCACAGACCCGGCGCAGGTGAAGCTGGTGGAACAACTGGCGAGCTGGAAAGGCGATTACCCGCTGGACTCCACCAGCGCCACCCTGTTCAACCAGTTGCTGTTCAACCTTGCCGATGCGACCTTCCACCCGAAACTGGGCGACGCCCTGTTCAAGACGCTGCTCGGCACCCGCGTGATCGACGCGGCCCTGCCACGGCTGGCCGCCATGCCGGATTCGCCCTGGTGGAATGGCACGCGGGCCGAGACCGTCAAGCTGGCCTGGGACAACAGCCTCGCGCATCTGAAAGCCACCTTCGGCGATGACCCGTCCCAGTGGCAGTGGGGCAAAGCGCACACCCTGACCCATGGCCATCCACTGGGCATGCAAAGGCCATTGGACAAACTCTTCAACGTTGGTCCCTTCGCCGCACCGGGCAGCCACGAAGTGCCGAACAACCAGACCGCCATGATCGGCCCGGCCCCCTGGCCGGTGACCTATGGCCCGTCGACCCGCCGCCTGATCGACTTCGCCGACCCGGCCCATGCCCTGACCATCAACCCGGTGGGGCAAAGCGGCGTACCGTTTGATGCGCACTACAGCGACCAGGCACCAACCTATATCGAAGGCGGGTACGAGCAGGCGCATTTCAGTGAGGAGGAGATCACGGCGAATACCCGTGGCACCTTGAAACTGTTGCCTGCCAGATAGCCGAGTATCACTGGGTCACTGGGTCACTGGGTCACTGGGTCACTGGGTCAAAATGTGGGAGGGGGCTTGCCCCCGATGGCGGTGGGTCAGTCACACCTGTGCTGACTGACACTCCCTCATCGGGGGGCAAGCCCCCTCCCACATTGACGGCAAAGTTGAGCCTGAACTGTTGCGGCGTCACGCCCAGCCGGCGGTTGAACACGCTACGCATGTGCTGGGCATCGCGAAACCCGCATTGATAGGCCACGGTCTTCAGCGGCGCGTGGGTGCTTTCGAGCATCACCCGCGCCGCGTCCACGCGCGCCCTCTCGACAAATTCCGCCGGCGTGATCCGCGCTTCACGGGCGAACACCCGGGAGAAATTGCGCGCGCTCATATTGGCCGCCCTGGCCAGGTCAGCAATGCTCAAATCCCCGGTCAGGTTCGCCAGCACGTACAACTGCACCAGCGCCACCGCCGAGGTGGCTTCGGCATGGGGCGTGAGGAACGGGCTGAACTGCGACTGGCCGCCCGAACGCTGGGTGAACACGACCAGGCGCTTGGCCACGCTCAATGCGACTTCCGGGCCATGGTCCTGGGCGAGCAGGTACAGCGACAGATCGATCCCCGCCGTGACCCCGGCCGAGGTGTAGAGGTTGCCGTCCTGCACATACAAACGATCAGCCTCGACCTGGGCCGAGGGGCACAACCGGGCCAGGTCGGCGGCGTCGCCCCAATGGGTGGTGACGGTTTTACCGTCCAGCAGGCCGGCGCGGGCCAGCATGAAAGCGCCGTTGCAGATCGAGCCGAAGCGTCGTGCCCTGGCAGCGGCACCGCGCAGCCAGTCATCAAACCGGGGGCCGAAATCCTCGAAAGGCAGTTGCGGGCCGCCAGCTACCAGCAACAGGTCGTAGGGCTGCAGGGCTTCGCTGTAGTGCTTGTGCGCCTGCAAGGACAAACCGTTCGAACACGCCATAGTGCCGTGGCCGAGGCCAATGACTTCCAGGCGGTAGTGCTCTTCAGGCGCCAGGAAGCGGTTGGCCTCGCAGAACACATCCATCGGCCCGGTCACATCCAGTGACTGGACACCGGGGAAGATCAGGATGGCGACGGTTTTGCTCATGAGCGACACACCTTTTTCCAACTGCATAAACACGGATACCCTGTGGGAGGGGGCTTGCCCCCGATTGCGGTGGGTCAGTCACACATGTGCTGACTGACACTCCCTCATCGGGGGCAAGCCCCCTCCCACATTTGAATTGTCGCAGGCCTAACCCTAGCCGATGTTGCCTTGGCACGATGTGGCAGCACATTGGCCGAGAATGCTCCTTCGTTGCGATAGCGCCATAGCGCTCGCGCAACCAGACTGGATACTTTCCAGAGGAGCACCACCATGAGCACCACCATCGCCGGTATCAGCATCCCCGACAGCGCCCTGGCCAGGGCCACCACCGAGTACATCCGCGACATTGAGTCAGACCTGCTCTACCACCACTCGCGCCGGGTGTTCCTGTTCGGCGCCTTGAGCGGTGAGCGCAAGCAATTGGCCTACAACCCGGAGCTGCTGTACGTCGGCGCGATGTTCCACGACCTCGGCCTGGTGGAGGGCCATCGCAGCGACAATGAGCGTTTCGAAGTGGACGGCGCCAACGCGGCGGCCGCGTTTCTCAAGCCGTATGGGCTGAGCGACGACGATATCGAACAGGTGTGGTTGTCCATCGCCCTGCACACCACGCCGGGCGTGCCACAGCATTTGCGCCCCACCGTGGCGCTGGTGACTGCCGGGGTGGAGATGGACGTGCTGGGCATGGACTACGCCGCATTCAGCACCGTGCAGCGCGAAGCGGTGGTGCATGCGCATCCACGCGGTGAGGGGTTCAAGGAATGCATCATCTGCGCGTTCGCCGACGGCTTGCGCCATCGCCCGCAGACCACGTTTGGCAACGTGAAGACCGATGTGCTGGTGGATCAGGAGCCGGGGTTCAAGCCGATGAACTTTGTCGAGGTGATTCGCAAGTCGCCGTGGTCAGCTTAACCAGCCTGAAATGCAATCAAATGTGGGAGGGGGCTTGCCCCCGATAGCGGTGGATCAGTCAGCTAATCTTTGCCTGACACTCCGCCATCGGGGGCAAGCCCCCTCCCACATTGTCCCCCATCAGCTTTAGATCGGTGCCGGGGCGCGGCGCTTGTCCGGCTGCTGCCAGCCATCCGCTGCGGCTTCTTCGATGGCTTGCTGGATGGCCTTCTTGCGGTGTTCTTCGGCACGGCGGCTGAAGAACCACACCAGGAAGGTCACCAGCGACACCGCCAACAGGATCAGGCTGGCCACCGCGTTGATCTCAGGCTTGACCCCAAGGCGCACCGCCGAAAACACTTCCATCGGCAAGGTGGTCGAACCCGGGCCCGACACGAAGCTGGCCAGTACCAGGTCGTCCAGGGACAGCGCAAACGACATCATGCCGCCCGCCGCCAGCGATGGCGCGATCATCGGGATGGTGATCAGGAAGAACACCTTCCACGGCCGTGCACCCAGGTCCATCGCGGCCTCTTCGATCGACAGGTCCAGCTCACGCAGGCGCGCCGACACCACCACCGCCACATACGCCGCGCAAAACGTCGTGTGGGCGATCCAGATGGTGACAATGCCACGCTCCTGAGGCCAACCGATCATCTGCGCCATGGCCACGAACAGCAGCAACAGCGACAGGCCGGTAATCACTTCCGGCATCACCAACGGCGCCGTGACCAGGCCGCCGAACAGCGTGCGGCCCTTGAACTGGCTGATGCGCGTCAGCACGAACGCCGCCAGCGTACCCAGCGCGACTGCCGCCACTGCCGTGTAGCAGGCGATTTCCAGGGAACGCGCCACCGAGCCCATCAACTGGGTGTTATCCAGCAGGCCCACATACCACTTGATCGACCAGCCGCCCCACACCGTCACCAGCTTGGACTCGTTGAACGAGTAGATCACCAGGATCAGCATCGGCAGGTAGATGAACAACAACCCCACGACCAGCATGAAGCTGGAGAAACGAAAGCGTTTCATATCTTGCCCTCCAGCTCTTTGGCCTGGCTGCGATTGAACAGGATGATCGGCACGATCAGGATCGCCAGCATCACCACCGCCAGGGCGGACGCCACCGGCCAGTCACGGTTGTTGAAGAATTCCTGCCACAGCACTTTACCGATCATCAGGGTTTCCGGGCCGCCGAGCAGTTCAGGGATCACGAACTCGCCCACCACCGGGATAAACACCAGCATGCAGCCGGCGATGATGCCGTTCTTGGACAGCGGCACGGTGATTTTCCAGAAACTGTTGAAGGTGCTTGAGCCCAGGTCCGACGCCGCTTCCAGCAGGCTCTGGTCGTGTTTGACCAGGTTGGCATACAGCGGCAGGATCATGAACGGCAGGTACGAATAGACCACGCCGATATACACCGCAATGTTGGTGTTGAGGATCTGCAGCGGTTCATTGATCAGCCCCATGGACATCAGGAAGCCGTTGAGCAAGCCGTTGTTGCTGAGGATGCCCATCCACGCATAGACGCGGATCAGGATCGCGGTCCAGGTCGGCATCATGATCAGCAACACCAGCACGGTTTGCATTTCCTTGCGCGCGGTGGCGATGGCGTAGGCCATCGGGTAGCCGATCAGCAGGCACAGCAGCGTGCTGAAAAACGCCATCTTCAGCGAGCCCAGGTACGCGGCGATGTAGAGCTCGTCGCCCGCCAGCAAGCTGTAGTTGGCCAGGTTCAGCACCACTTGCAGCTTCTGCTCAACGTAGGTGTAGATCTCGGTGTAGGGCGGGATCGCCACATCGGCTTCGGCGAAGCTGATTTTCAACACGATGAAAAACGGCAGTGCGAAAAACAGGAACAGCCAGAGGAAGGGAATCCCGATGACCACCTGCTTGCCATTGGGGATTATGCGATCCAAGCGCCGCTTGAATTTCTTCATGTTCATGAGCGCAGTACCACGCCGCTGTCGTCTTCCCACCACACGTACACCTGGTCACCCCAGGTGGGGCGCTGGCCACGGCGTTCGGCGTTGGCGACGAAGGACTGCACCAGCTTGCCGCTCGGCAGTTCCACGTAGAACACCGAGTGGCCGCCCAGGTAGGCGATGTCGTGCACCTTGCCGCTGGACCAGTTGTGCTCGCAGGTCGGCATGTCGGTGGTAACCAGCAGTTTTTCCGGGCGAATCGCGTAGGTCACCGACTTGTCTTCCACCGAGGTGGCGATGCCGTAGCCCACGTAAATGTCGCGGTCCAGGTCCGGGCACTTGAGCACGGCGTGGCCTTCGGCGTCGTCCACCACTTGGGTGTCGAAAATGTTGACGTTGCCGATGAACTCGCACACCAGGCGGCTGGTAGGCGTTTCGTAGATGTCGATCGGGCTGCCGATCTGGGCGATCCAGCCCAGGTGCATGATCGCGATGCGCTCGGCCATGGTCATGGCCTCTTCCTGGTCGTGGGTCACCATCACGCAGGTCACGCCGACGCGTTCGATGATTTCCACCAGCTCCAGCTGCATCTGCGAACGCAGCTTCTTGTCCAGCGCCCCCATCGGCTCATCGAGCAGCAGCAGTTTCGGACGCTTGGCCAGGGAGCGGGCCAACGCCACACGCTGGCGCTGGCCACCGGACAGCTGGTGGGGCTTGCGCTTGGCGTACTGGCTCATCTGCACCAGCTTGAGCATCTCGGCCACGCGGGCGTCAACCTCGGCCTTGGGGATCTTGTCCTGTTGCAGGCCGAAGGCGATGTTCTGCGCCACGGTCATGTGCGGGAACAAGGCGTAGGACTGGAACATCATGTTGATCGGCCGCTCGTAGGGCGGCATGTCGGTGATGTCCACACCGTCGAGGTAGATGCGGCCTTCTGTCGGGCGTTCGAAGCCTGCCAGCATGCGCAGCAGGGTGGACTTGCCCGAACCCGAACCGCCGAGCAAGGCGAAGATCTCGCCTTTCTTGATTTCCAGGGACACATCGTCCACGGCAATCGTCTCGTCGAACTTCTTCGTGACCCGGTCGATTTTGACCAGCACCTTTTTCGGTGTCTGGTCGCCCTCGAGGGCTTTCTTGTAGGCGCCGGAGGCAACTGCCATTTACGAAACTCCCAACAAATTTGCAGTTCGCCCCAGGTGAGCGAACTTGGATAGTTTGAGCCTTACTTGCCCGTCTTGACCTTGGTCCAGCTACGGGTCATTAAACGTTGCACCTTCGGGGGCAGCTCGACGTTGACGAATGTCCGGTCGAGAACCGCCTGCGGTGGATAAACCGCTGCGTCGGTGCGTATCGATTGCTCCATCAGCGTGTCCGCCCCGGGGTTGGGGTTGGCGTAACCCACGTAATCACTGACCTGGGCGATCACCTCAGGTTGCAGCAAATAGTTGATGAAAGCGTGGGCTTCCTTGACGTTGGCGGCGTCCTTGGGAATCGCCAGCACGTCGAACCACAGGTTGCCGCCTTCCTTGGGAATCGCGTAGGCGATGTTCACGCCTTTGCCCGCCTCGGCCGCGCGGGCCTTGGCCTGGAACACATCGCCGGAAAAACCGGCAGCCACGCAGATATTGCCGTTGGCCAGGTCCGAGATGTATTTGGAGGAATGGAAGTAGGTCACGTAGGGGCGTACTTTCAGCAGTTTTTCTTCGGCCTTCTTGTAGTCGGCCGGGTTGGTGCTGTTCGGGTCCAGGCCCATGTAGTTGAGGACTGCGGGCAGCATTTCATCCGCCGAATCCATGAATGAAACACCGCAGGTGGCGAGCTTCTTCATGTTTTCCGGTTCGAACAGCATGGCCCAGGAGTCGATCTTGTCGACGCCCAGCACCTCCTTCACTTTGTCGACGTTGTAACCGATGCCGTTGGTGCCCCACAGGTACGGCACGGCGTACGCATTGCCCGGATCGTTTTTCTCAAGGCGCTTGAGCAACGCCGGGTCGAGGTTGGCGTAGTGGGTCAGCAATGACTTGTCGAGCTTCTGGAACGCCCCGGCCTTGATCTGCTTGCCCAGGAAGTGGTTGGACGGCACCACCACATCGTAGCCGGTGCGCCCGGCGAGCAGCTTGCCTTCCAGGGTTTCGTTGGAATCGAACACGTCATACACGGGCTTGATGCCGGTGGCCTTTTCGAAATTGGCCAGGGTGTCGGGGCCGATGTAGTCCGACCAGTTATAAACATGCACCGTCGGTGCGGCCTGCACGCTGACAGCCAGCGTGATACCTGCACCCACCAGCAAGGCTTTGCGAAATAAAGAAATTGGCAAGTGGAGGTCCTCTTAAATAGTTGGGCCCAAAGTTGTTGCCCGGCAACAAACCGGCGCGCAACTTACCCTCGATAAACCGATCCGGCAAAAACTTTCTGTCATTTATTTGTGGGAGGGGGCTTGCCCCCTCCCACAGGTTTTAAGGCTTATTTACCGGATTTGATCTTGGTCCAGCTGCGGGTCATTTCACGCTGGGTTGCAGCCGGCAGGTCGGCGATGGCGTAGAGCTTGGCCTGCACGTCTGCCGACGGGTAGATGCCCGGGTCGCTGGTGATGTCTTTGTCGACCAGTGCGGTGGCTTTCTCGTTACCGTTCGGGAAACGCACGCTGTTGGTGATCGAAGCCATCACTTCTGGCTTGAGCAGGTAATTCATGAAGGCGTAGGCGGCCTCGACGTTTTCAGCATCTTTCGGGATGGCGACCATGTCGAAGAAGCTGCCGGCACCTTCTTTCGGAATGTCGTAGGCCACCTTGACCTTGCCACCGGCTTCAGCCGCACGGGACTTGGCCTGCTGGATGTCACCCGAGTAACCCACGGCCACGCAGATGTTGCCGTTGGCCAGGTCCGAGATGTACTTGGACGAGTGGAAGTAGCCAATCGAAGGACGGATTTTCAGGAACAGGTCTTCGGCTTGCTTGAGGTCGGCTTTCTTCTGGGTGTCGGTCGGCAGGCCCAGGTAATGCAGCGCGATCGGCAGCATTTCGGTCGGCGAATCAAGGAAGCTCACGCCGCAGCTTTTCAGCTTGGCGATGTTTTCCGGCTTCATCAGCACATCCCACGACTCGATCTTGTCCACGCCCAGCGCGGCCTTGACCTTCTCCGGGTTGTAGCCGATACCGATCGAGCCCCACATGTACGGGAACGCGTGCTTGTTGTCCGGGTCGCTGACCGACACGGCCTTGAGCAGGGATTTGTTCAGGTTGCTGTACTCAGGCAGCTTGGACGTGTCCAGCTCCTGGTACACACCGGCCTTGATCTGCTTGGCGAGGAAGTTGTTCGACGGTACGACGATGTCATAGCCGGATTTGCCTGCCAGCAACTTGGCTTCCAGGGTCTCGTTGCTGTCGAACACGTCGTACACCACCTTGATGCCCGACTCTTTTTCGAAGTTGGCGATGGTGTCCGGTGCGATGTAGTCGGACCAGTTGTAGACGTGCAGCACTTTATTGTCTGCCTGGGCCGCGCCCGCCATTGCGCCCATCAGGGACAAGGCGAGGAGGGTCTTGCCAGCGTTTTTCAAACCTAATGCCTTCATTGGGTGATGCTCCGATTTTTTCTTTTTTGGGCCGCACGTTGTAAATGTTTCGGGCCCAGCCAAAGGGCAACAAAACAGGACGACAGTCTGGCAAGTTCGGGGGCCAGCTTTCAACCGGCCCCCACATTTATCTACTCAGTCCTGCAATGCTGCCAATGTCAGGTCCAGGCACTGGCGGGCCTTGGTCACCAGCTCGTCGATTTCAGCCTTGCTGATCACCAACGGCGGCGAAATGATCATGGTATCGCCCACGGCGCGCATGATCAGGCCGTTCTCGAAGCAGAAGGTTCGGCAAATCATGCCGGCGCCCTTCCCTTCATGACGCTTGCGCGTGGCCTTGTCCTGCACCAGCTCGATTGCACCGAGCATGCCCACGCCGCGCACTTCACCCACCAGTGGATGGTCCGCCAGCTCCCGCAGACGTTTCTGCAAATACGGTGCCGTTTCCTCATGTACGCGGCTGACGATTTTTTCATCGCGCAGGATGCGGATGTTTTCCAGGGCCACCGCCGCCGCCACCGGGTGCCCGGAGTAGGTGAAACCGTGGTTGAAATCGCCGCCTTGGTTGAGCACGTCCACCACGTCGTCGCGCACGATCAGGCCACCCATCGGCACGTAGCCGGAAGTCAGGCCCTTGGCGATGGTCATCATGTGTGGCTTGAGGTCGTAGAAATCGCTGCCGAACCACTGGCCGGTACGGCCAAAGCCGCAGATCACTTCGTCGGCGACAAACAGAATGTCGTACTTGGCGAGGATGTCCTTGATGCGCGGCCAGTAGCTGTCAGGCGGCACGATCACGCCACCGGCGCCCTGGATCGGCTCGGCAATAAAGGCGCCGACGTTGTCCACGCCCAGTTCCAGAATCTTCTCTTCCAACTGGTTGGCGGCCCAGATCCCGAATTCCTCAGGGCTCATGTCGCCGCCTTCGCCAAACCAGTACGGCTGGGCGATGTGGGTGATGCCCGGGATCGGCAGGTCGCCCTGTTCATGCATATAGGTCATGCCGCCCAGGCTGGCGCCGGCCACAGTGGAGCCGTGGTAGCCATTCTTGCGGCTGATGATGGTTTTCTTGTTCGGTTGGCCTTTGATCGCCCAGTAGTGGCGGACCATGCGCAACATGGTGTCGTTGCCTTCGGAGCCGGAACCGGTGAAGAACACGTGGTTCATGCCGGCCGGTGCGACTTCGGAAATGACTTTGGCCAGTTCGAGCACCGGCGGGTGAGCGGTCTGGAAGAACAGGTTGTAGTACGGCAGTTCTTTCATCTGTTTGGCGGCGGCGTCAGCCAGTTCATCGCGACCGTAGCCGATCGCCACGCACCACAGGCCGGCCATACCGTCGAGGATCTTGTTGCCTTCGCTGTCCCACAGGTAAACGCCGTGGGCTTTGGTGATGATCCTTGGGCCTTTCTCTTTCAATTGCTTGAAGTCGCTGAACGGCGCGAGGTGGTGATCATTGCTCAAAGCTTGCCATTCACGGGTTTGCGGGTTGTTGCTGGACATACCGATCTCCTAGACTTTTCGGTGAAGGGCGCGCCGTGTGCACGACGCGCCCGGCGCATCAGACGGCAAAGAGCAGGAATTCCCGCTCCCACGAACTGATCACGCGCTTGAAGTTTTCATGCTCGGCCCGCTTGACTGCGACGTAGCCTGTGATGAATTTCTGCCCCAGGTATTTCTCGATGGTCTTGCTGTTTTCCATGCGTTCCAGCGCGTCCTCGATGGTCAACGGCAGGCGCAGGTTGCGCCGCTCGTAACCACGGCCCACCACAGGTGCGCTCGGGTTATGGCCTTCGACCATGCCGATGTAGCCACACAGCAAACTGGCGGCAATGGCCAGGTACGGGTTGGCGTCGGCGCCCGGCAAGCGGTTTTCCACACGGCGGTTCTGCGGCCCGGCATCCGGCACGCGCAGGCCCACGGTGCGGTTTTCTTCACCCCATTCCACGTTTACCGGCGCCGAGGTGTCGGGCAGGAAGCGGCGGAATGAATTCACGTTGGGGGCGAATAAAGGCAGCAATTCGGGGATGAATTTCTGCAGGCCGCCAATATGGTTGAGGAACAGCTGGCTCATGCTCCCGTCTTCGTTGGAGAAGACGTTCTTGCCGGTGGCGATGTCGATGATGCTCTGGTGCAGGTGCATCGCGCTGCCGGGCTCACCGGTCATGGGCTTGGCCATGAAGGTGGCGGCCACGTTGTGCTTGAGCGCCGCTTCACGCATGGTGCGCTTGAACACCAGGATCTGGTCGGCCAGGGACAGCGCGTCGCCGTGACGGAAGTTGATTTCCATCTGTGCGGTGCCGTCTTCGTGGATCAACGTGTCGAGGTCCAGCTCCTGCAATTCACACCAGTCGTAGACGTCTTCGAACAGCGGGTCGAATTCGTTGGCGGCTTCTATAGAGAAGGACTGGCGCCCCGTCTCCGGGCGACCGGAACGGCCAATCGGCGGTTGCAGCGGGAAGTCCGGGTCTTCGCAGCGCTTGGTCAGGTAGAACTCCATCTCCGGTGCCACGATGGGCTGCCAGCCGCGGTCGGCGTAGAGCTTGAGGACTTTCTTGAGAACGTTGCGCGGCGACAGCTCGATCGGGTTGCCTTGCTTGTCGTAGGTGTCGTGGATCACCTGGGCGGTCGGCTCGATGGCCCAGGGCACCAGGAATACCGCGTTCTGGTCGGGGCGGCAGATCATGTCGATGTCGGCCGGGTCGAGCAATTCGTAATAGATGTCATCTTCGACATAGTCGCCGGTCACGGTCTGCAACAGAACGCTTTCGGGCAGGCGCATGCCTTTTTCGGCGATGAACTTGTTGGTCGGCGAGATCTTGCCCCGGGTGATGCCGGTGAGGTCGCCAATCATGCATTCGACTTCTGTGATCTTGTGGTCTTTCAACCAATCGGTGAGCTGGTCGAGGTTGTTACTCATAAATGCCTCTGGGCTGGGTTTCCTGGCATCCGTTAAAGGCCAGGCGTTGGTTGACGCAGCATCCGCGTCGTTTGTTCACTCAGGGTAGGAGCTTACCTGCCATTTGCCCAAGGGTTGCATTCCTCACGCCAAACTTGTGCACAATTATGATCGGCACGGCGAATGAGGGCCGGTCAGCGGTGCAGGAGTGGGCAAAGAAGAGATCGGACGGGCCGTCAAGAATATTGGCCGCTGCGTGAGCATTCACGCGGGACGAACGGACTGCGGACAACGCCTGGCTGATGCAGGCGCAGACGCCGATTGGCGGCAGGTGAAACATGAAGCACCCCGGTATTATTGCTGTTATGGGTTTGAATCGAGCTTAGCCTTGTTCATTTTTTTACACAACACCCCCGTAAAAAATACAACACGGCCCGCTCAAGCCTGCCGATCCCAAGCCCCCGAAACCCAAAAAACCGCCCCGAAAAGCCCCAAAAAAGGCGCCGTGGCGCTTTTTTAGGGCAAAAAAGGCCTCGCTTGACTTCGGCATGCCGTTCGGGTTGACTGAAACCAGAAAAGATCAATGATTGATATTTTTAACAACAAAGGTGTTGCATCATGTCGGTACCCCCGCGTGCCGTTCAGCTTAACGAAGCGAACGCGTTCCTTAAGGATCATCCTGAGGTTCTGTACGTAGACCTTCTAATTGCGGATATGAATGGTGTGGTGCGCGGTAAGCGCATCGAACGCACCAGCCTCCACAAGGTTTACGAGAAAGGCATTAACCTGCCTGCCTCTTTATTTGCCCTGGATATCAATGGCTCGACGGTGGAAAGCACCGGCCTGGGCCTGGACATCGGCGATGCTGACCGAATCTGTTATCCAATCCCCGACACCCTGTGCAATGAACCCTGGCAAAAGCGCCCTACTGCGCAACTGCTGATGACCATGCACGAACTGGAAGGTGAACCCTTCTTCGCCGATCCACGCGAAGTCCTGCGCCAAGTCGTGAGCAAGTTCGACGACATGGGCCTGACCATCTGCGCCGCCTTCGAGCTTGAGTTCTACCTGATCGACCAGGAGAACGTGAACGGCCGCCCTCAACCGCCGCGCTCGCCGATCTCCGGCAAACGCCCGCATTCGACACAGGTCTACCTGATCGACGACCTCGACGAATACGTCGACTGCCTCCAGGACATCCTGGAAGGTGCCAAGGAGCAAGGCATCCCGGCCGACGCCATCGTCAAGGAAAGTGCCCCGGCGCAGTTTGAAGTCAACCTGCACCACGTCGCCGACCCGATCAAGGCCTGCGACTACGCGGTCCTGCTCAAGCGCCTGATCAAGAACATCGCCTACGACCATGAGATGGACACCACCTTCATGGCCAAGCCTTACCCAGGCCAGGCAGGCAACGGTTTGCACGTGCACATCTCCATTCTGGACAAGGACGGCAAGAACATTTTTGCCAGCGAGGATCCCGAGCAGAACGCCGCATTGCGTCACGCGATCGGCGGTGTGCTCGAGACCCTGCCCGCCCAGATGGCGTTCCTGTGCCCCAACGTCAACTCCTACCGCCGTTTCGGCGCACAGTTCTACGTGCCGAACTCGCCGTGCTGGGGCCTGGACAACCGCACCGTGGCGATTCGCGTACCGACCGGCTCGTCCGATGCGGTGCGCATCGAACACCGTGTGGCCGGCGCCGACGCCAACCCTTACCTGCTGATGGCTTCGGTATTGGCCGGTGTGCACCACGGTCTGACCAACAAGATCGAACCCGGCGCTCCCGTGGAAGGCAACAGCTACGAGCAGAACGAACAGAGCCTGCCGAACAACCTGCGCGATGCCCTGCGCGAGTTGGACGACAGCGAGGTGATGGCCAAGTACATCGATCCTAAATACATCGATATCTTCGTCGCCTGTAAGGAAAGCGAGCTGGAGGAGTTCGAACACTCCATCTCCGACCTTGAGTACAACTGGTATCTGCATACCGTGTAAGCGGTTGCAGTATTGAAGAAACGCCACAGGCCCCAGGGTCTGTGGCGTTTTTTTTGGGGTTATCCAGGGAGTCCGAGTCGGCCTCATCGGGGGCAAGCCCCCTCCCACAGTTAGATCTGTGAATACCTTCAAGTGTGGGAGGGGCGGTGCGACGATTCGACTTGCCCCCGATGGCGGTCTGGCAGACAACGAAGATTCCTGCTCCTACAATGCCCGCTGCCTTGTAGGAGACTTCCATGACAACCCGCCCCGCCGCCCTTCGCAAACCCCGCGCCCGCAGTCAGGCCCGGATCGACGCGATCCTGGACGCCGCCCGCGCCTTGCTGGCAGCCGAAGGCGTGGCCGGCTTGTCGATCTACAGCGTGGCCGAACGGGCGCAGATCCCGCCATCGTCGGTGTACCACTTTTTCGCCAGCGTGCCGGCCCTGCTGGAGGCGTTGACGGCCGATGTGCACGCGGCCTTTCGCGCGGCCATCCAGGCGCCCATCGAACACGACTCGCTCAAGACCTGGCGCGACCTGTCCTGCATCGTCGAGCAGCGCATGCTTGCCATCTACAGCCACGACGCCGCCGCGCGCCAGTTGATCCTGGCCCAGCATGGGTTGACTGAAGTGACCCAGGCGGATCGTCAGCATGACCTGGAACTGGGCGATCTGATGTTGGCGGTATTCAACCGCCACTTTGAAGTGCCGACACTACCGAGCGATGTGGATGTGTTCGCCCTGGCGCTTGAATTGAGCGACCGCGTGTATGCGCGCTCGGTGCATCAGCACGGGCAGATTACGCCGCGCATGGCGCAGGAAGGTATGCGGGTGTTTGATGCGTATGTGGGGCTTTATCTGCCGGCTTATCTGCCCAAGCGCTGAGTCTTGTGTTGGCTGGGCCGGCCTCATCGGGGGCAAGTCGAATCGTCGCACCGCCCCTCCCACACGTCGAATGCATTCACAGATCTAAATGTGGGAGGGGCGGTGCGACGATTCGACTTGCCCCCGATGACGACCTCAAGAGCGATGTACATTACAGCTTGGCAATCGACACCTCAGTCGATTTCACAAAGGCAATCACTTCACTGCCAATCACCAGCTCCAGCTCTTTCACCGAGCGCGTGGTGATCACAGACGTGACAATGCCCGAGGCCGTCTGCACATCGATCTCCGATAGCACGTCGCCGACCACGATTTCCTTGATGGTGCCTTTGAACTGGTTACGCACGTTGATGGCTTTAATAGTCATATGATTTCTCCTCGAGTGGAAATTAGCTGCAAGTTGCAAGCTACAAACTGCAAGTAAAAGCACCAGGCTCCTTCTTGCAGCTTGAAGCTAAAAACTTGCCGCTGCTTCTATTGCGCCCAACGCAATTGCGTCGGCAGCGGTGAAACAGGTTCGGGTTCCGGCGGTGAGCCGGGCAGCGACAGCACGCGGTTGAGCACTTCGGCCTCCAGCGCAGCCAGGCGATGTGAGCCACGGGCGCGCGGTCGAGGCAGATCGACGCTCAAGTCGAGGCCGATTTCGCCGTCTTCGATCAGGATCACCCGGTCGGCAATCGCCACGGCTTCGCTGACGTCATGGGTGACCAGCAGCACGGTAAAGCCGTGCTTTTGCCAGAGGTTCTCGATCAGTTGCTGCATCTCGATACGGGTCAGGGCATCCAGTGCGCCCAGTGGTTCGTCGAGCAGCAGCAGGCGCGGCTGGTGAATCAAGGCGCGCGCCAAGGCAACACGTTGCTTCTGGCCACCGGACAAGGCCGCCGGCCATTCATTGGCGCGCTCGGCCAGGCCCACGGCTTCCAGCGCCTCCAACGCCCTGGGACGCCAGTTGCCCTGGAGGCCCAGGCCGACGTTGTCGATGATCTTTTTCCACGGCAGCAGGCGCGCTTCCTGGAACATCAGCCGCGTGTCTTCGATCGCCTCGTGCAGCGGCGCGGAACCCGCCAGCAGTTCGCCGCCACTGGCTTTGTCCAGGCCCGCCAGCAGGCGCAGCAAGGTACTTTTGCCACAGCCGCTGCGGCCGACCACAGCCACGAACTGGCCGGCAGGGATATGCAGATCGATTTCCTTGAGCACTTGGCGAGTGCCAAAGGACTTGCGCAACTTGCGCACCGCCAGGGGAATACCCTTGAGCAGGCGCGGGGGTTGTTGAGCCGTCATGCCGCACCTCCTTTCACTTGATACGCCGGGTGCCAACGCAGCCATACCCGTTCCAGGCCACGCGCCGCCAGGTCGGCCAGCTTGCCGAGGATCGCGTACATCACGATCGCCAGCACCACCACGTCGGTTTGCAGGAATTCGCGGGCATTCATCGCCAGGTAACCGATGCCGGAACTGGCCGAGATGGTTTCCGCCACGATCAACGTCAACCACATGAAGCCCAGGGCAAAGCGCACGCCCACCAGGATCGACGGCAACGCGCCCGGCAGGATCACTTGCCAGAACAGGCTGAAGCCGGACAAACCGTAGCTGCGCGACATTTCAACCAACGCCGGATCGACGTTGCGGATGCCGTGGTAAGTGTTCAGGTAGATCGGAAACAACGTGCCCAGGGCCACCAGGAAAATCTTCGCGGTCTCGTCAATCCCGAACCACAGGATCACCAATGGAATCAGCGCCAGGTGCGGCACGTTGCGGATCATCTGCACCGAGCTGTCGAGCAAACGTTCGCCCCACTTCGACAGCCCGGTGATAAAGCCCAGGGCCAGGCCGATGCTGCCACCGATCACGAAGCCCAGGCCCGCGCGCCAGCCGCTGATAGCCAAGTGCGTCCAGATTTCGCCGCTGCGGATCAGGTTGACGCCGGCCTCGATGACCGCACTGGGCGCCGGCAGAATACGCGTGGACAACCACCCTGCCGTCACCGACAACTGCCACACCGCCAGCAATAGAATCGGCAGCACCCAGGGCGCCACGCGATGGCTGAATTTCTCAACGTTCATGGCGCCGCCTCAGCTCTGTGATGCAGCTTTGGGAAGGATATCGTTGGCCACCATCTCGCCAAACGGGCTGACGTAGCCGGCGCTTTTCGGCAGTTCGGGACGTTCGATATCCAGATGCGGAAACAGCAACTCAGCGACCCGATACGATTCTTCCAGGTGCGGATAACCGGAAAAGATAAAGGTGTCGATGCCCAGGTCTGCGTATTCCTTGACCCGCGCCGCAACCGTTGGGCCATCGCCCACCAGCGCCGTGCCCGCGCCGCCGCGCACCAGCCCGACCCCGGCCCACAGGTTGGGGCTGACTTCCAGGTTGTCGCGGCTGCCGCCATGCAAGGCCGCCATGCGCTGCTGGCCCACCGAGTCGAAACGCGCCAGGGACGCCTGGGCGCGGGCGATGGTGTCGTCGTCCAGGTGGGAGATCAGTTTATCGGCGGCTTTCCAGGCCTCTTCATTGGTTTCACGCACGATCACGTGCAAGCGAATGCCGAAGCGCAGGGTACGTCCGAGCTTGTCGGCCTTGGCCCGCACCTGCGCGATCTTTTCCGCCACCGCTGCCGGTGGTTCGCCCCAGGTCAGCACCATTTCCACTTGTTCGGCCGCCAGGTCCTGGGCCGCCTCGGACGACCCGCCGAAGTACAACGGCGGGCGTGGCTGCTGGACCGGCGGGTAGAGCAATTTGGCACCTTTGACGCTGATGTGCTCGCCGTCGTAATCCACGGTCTCGCCTTCGAGCACGCGGCGCCAGATGCGGGTGAATTCCACCGACGCCTGGTAGCGCTCTTCGTGACTGAGGAACAAGCCGTCGCCGGCCAGCTCTTCCGGGTCACCGCCGGTGACCAGGTTGAACAGTGCGCGGCCACCGGACAGGCGGTCCAGGGTCGCGGCCTGACGCGCAGCCACCGTCGGGGAGATGATCCCGGGGCGCAGCGCGACAAGAAATTTCAACCGCTGGGTCACGGGGATCAGCGAGGCGGCCACCAGCCAGGAGTCTTCGCAAGAGCGCCCGGTCGGGATCAACACCCCGCCGAAGCCCAGGCGGTCGGCAGCCTGTGCCACTTGTTGCAGGTAACCGTGATCGACGGCGCGAGCGCCTTCGGCGGTGCCAAGGTAATGACCGTCGCCGTGGGTAGGCAGGAACCAGAAAATATTGAGGCTCATGGAGTTGTCTCCTGAAGAAATCGGATTACGGCGCTTTGGCAACAGCGGCGGGTGGGGTCCAGATCACGTCCTTGATGCTCAAGGGCTTGGGGATCAATTTGAGCTGGTAGAAGGTGTCGGCGATTTTCTGCTGGGCCGCGACCACTTCGGGCGTCAGGAACAGCGCGCCGTAGCCCTGGCGTTTCACCGAGGTCAGGGTGATATCAGCCGGCAGGCCGAGCAGCGGCGCGACCTGGTCAGTCACTTGCTGCGGGTTGGCCTTGGACCATTCGCCCACCGCGCGCACTTCTTCCACCAGCGCCCTGATTACCTCGGGGTGCTGTTCGGCGTAAGGCTTGGTGGCCAGGTAGAACTGGTGGTTGTCGGCAATGCCGGTACCGTCGCGCAGGGTGCGCGCTTGCAGCTGTTTCTCGGCGGCGGCCTGGTACGGGTCCCAGATCACCCAGGCGTCCACGCTGCCGCGCTCGAAGGCGGCACGGGCATCGGCGGGCGGCAGGAACACGGTTTTCACGTCGGTGTATTTGAGGCCGGCGTCTTCCAGGGCACGCACCAGCAGATAGTGCACGTTGGAGCCTTTGTTCAGCACGACGGTTTTGCCCTTGAGCTCAGCCACCGATTTGATTGCCGAATCTTTCGGCACCAGGATCGCTTCACTGGTCGGCGCCGGCGGCTCATAGGCCACGTAAAGCAGATCCGCACCGGCGGCCTGGGCGAACACCGGTGGGGTTTCGCCGGTGACGCCAAAGTCGATCGAGCCGACATTCAGGCCCTCAAGCAGTTGCGGGCCACCGGGGAATTCGGTCCATTGCACCTGCACGCCCTGCTCGGCCAGGCGCTTTTCCAGCGAGCCCTTGGCCTTGAGCAGCACCAGCGTGCCGTACTTCTGATAACCGATCCGCAGGGTGTCTGCGGCGTGGGCTTGAACGATGGCGCCGAAGGACACAGCCGCAGCAAACAGTGCGACCAGACCGCGACGCAAAATGACAGTGCGCATGGCGCTCTCTCCAAATATGCGAGTGGGGTGTTGGCTGCACCTGCTTGGCCGTTGGCGGCTGAGTAAGGTGAGTGTTTCCAGATGTCGGGGTAAGGCTCAAATGCTCCAGCGAGCACTCAACAAGCGTTCATTCAGTACATGCGGGTCCAGCGGTTTCGGGCGGCGGGCCATGGCGCTGTAAAACTGCTCCAGGGCTTCCTGCAGACGCTGTTCAAGCACCGGCACCAACTGCGCCTGGGCACTGCCTTCGCCGTAGGCGATCTGGCTGTCTTCGGCGAAAATCCCGTGGAGCAATTCCTGCGCCTTCAGCGCCGACAACACCGGCTTGAGGGCGTAATCCACCGCCAGCATGTGCGCGATGCTGCCGCCGGTGGCCATCGGCAACACCACCTTGTGGGCCAGGGCACGCTCGGGCAGCAAGTCGAGCACCGTCTTCAGTGCACCGGAGAACGACGCCTTGTACACCGGCGTGGCGATCACCAGGCCATCGGCATTCGCCACCTGCTGCAACAGGTCGATGACCTTGGGGCTGTCGAACCGCGCATGCAGCAGGTCTTCAGCCGGGAAGTCGCGGATCTGGTAACTCACCACCTCCACGCCCTGGTCCTGCAGCCATTGACGGGTTTTCTCCAGCAAGACCCCGGAGCGGGAACGCTGACTGGGACTGCCTCCAAGTGTTACGACCAGCATGTAGGGAATTCCTCAAGCAAGTGTCGGCGGCTCGCTGTGTAGCGATGACGCCAAGATGGAACAGACCTTAGCAGCAGATTTATATATCTTTAAATCTTATTTATTCATTTGTTTATTCCATAAAAATATATACAGAAAACAGATCGCCGCGCAAAAAAAAAGGCCATCGAAATGGCCTGAAAACCCCTGCTTGAAATGCGCTCAACGTGTGGGAGGGGGCTTGCCCCCGATAGCGGTGGGTCAGCTAAATATTTGGTAACTGAGGCACCGTAATCGGGGGCAAGCCCCCTCCCACACGGGTCCTGTCTCCAGGGTTGAGCTGTGTTAACGGTTGGGTTGTGGCGTCAGGCGCAGGTACGGCTTCACCGCGCGATAGCCCTTCGGAAAGCGTTTCTTGATCTCTTCCTCGTCCTTGAGCGACGGCACGATCACCACTTCATCACCGTCCTGCCAGTTGGCCGGTGTGGCGACTTTATGGGTGTCGGTCAACTGCAGCGAGTCGATCACCCGCAGGATTTCGTGGAAGTTACGGCCGGTGCTGGCCGGGTAGGTGATGGTCAGGCGGATCTTCTTGTTCGGGTCGATCACGAACAGGGAGCGCACGGTGAGGGTGTCGCTGGCGTTGGGGTGGATCAGGTCGTAGAGATCGGAAACCTTGCGATCGGCATCGGCCAGGATCGGGAAGTTGACGACCGTGTTCTGGGTTTCGTTGATGTCTTCGATCCACTTGTGGTGCGAGTCCACCGGGTCAACCGACAGCGCGATGGCCTTGACGCCACGCTGGGCGAACTCATCCTTGAGCTTGGCGGTGAAGCCCAGTTCGGTGGTGCACACCGGGGTGAAGTCCGCCGGATGGGAAAACAGCACACCCCAGCTATCGCCCAGCCATTCGTGGAAACGAATCTTGCCGGCGCTGGAATCCTGTTCGAAGTCGGGGGCGATATCGCCCAGTCTTAGGCTCATGGTGGGGCTCCTGATGAGTGCTTATGGAGCCCACTGTGCATGCATAGGGGAAATTTTAAAAAGAATAAATATCAATTTATCTAGACGATAAAGGAATATTAAAGATCTGTTCATTGGACGTGATCAGCACTGAAGAGCACCATCTTCTTCAAGGTTCGAGAAGGCCTTGAGACGCTGCACAAAGAGGGTTCAGGAAGGGCTTGCGGGGGTTGAGCCCGACTTGAAAAGCAAGACACCTTGCCCGGCATTGCGCCGGGCAGGGTTTTACAGTCTTACAACAGCGGGATCGAGTAGCTGACGATCAAGCGGTTTTCGTCCTGGTTACGCGCGTTGGCGATATCGCTGCGCCACATAGCGTTTTTCCAAGCCACGCCGACGTTTTTCAGCGGACCTTCCGGTACGACGTAGGCAACAGTGATGTCACGTTCCCACTCGGACTGGCCGGTGAACTCGGCACGGTTGCTGGCGACGGTGTCGATATGGTCGCCTTTGAGGTAAACCACACCCGCGGTCAGGCCAGGTACGCCGACTTTGGCGAAGTCGTAGGAGTAGCGAGCTTGCCAGGTGCGCTCGCCGGCACGGGCGAACTTCTGGATCTGCATGTCGGTCGTGATGTAGGCCGACGAGCCGTCACCCTGGTTCAGCCAAGGGAAGTCGCTGCTGCCGTTGCTGACCTGGTAACCACCACCGAAGGTGTGACCGGCAACCGAGTACAGGAACAGGCCGCTGTACAGGTTGTTGTCGACTTTGCCACGACCGGAGTTGACGCCACCGTAGTTGCCTGTAGAGAAGTAGGCGGACTGGTTGCCGTTGTTACCGTCGTCGGAGCTGTTGAAGTAACGCAGGTCAGACTTCAACACGCCCGGACCGATGGCCCAGTTGTGGGTCAGGCCCAGGAAGTGCTGCTTGTAGAAATCTTCCAGGTTGCCGTAGTAGTACTGGGCGGTCAGATCCTTGGTGATCTTGTAGTCGCCGCCGGCATAGTAGAACTTGTTGCTCGAACGCCAGTTCACACCACGGCTGTTGGCACCGGAGATGGACAGGCTTTCGTTGTTGCTGGAGTTACGGCCCTTGGCCTTTTCGATCTGGCCGGCGACCAGGGTCAGGTCCTTGATGTCGCTGGAGCTGATCTGGCCACCCTGGAAGGTCTGCGGCAGCATACGACCATCGTTGGTCACGATGACCGGCAGCTTGGGCTGCAAGGTACCCAGCTTCAATTCAGTCTGGGAAATCTTGGCCTTGGCAGTCAGGCCCAGGCTCGAGTAGTTATCAACGGCTTCGCCATTGGACTTGCTCGGGAAGATGGTGCCGCCGTAGGACGTGGCAGTCGCGCCGTTGGTACCGCCGCCGGAATCCAGGCGAACACCCAACAGGCCGATAGCGTCAAGACCGAAGCCAACGGTGCCTTGGGTATAACCGGAGATGAAACGCAGATCGAAGCCTTGGCCCCATTCTTCGTTCTTGCTCGGGTTGGCCGTGCCTTCGCGGTTATCGGTGTTGATATAGAAGTTGCGCAGACCCAGTGTGGCCTTGCTGTCTTCGATGAAACCGGCAGCGCCTGCTTGCTGGGCGATTGCGCCCAACGCTACAGCCACAGCCAAGGTGGACTTCTTCATGTACCGCTCCTCTCATTTCTAATTTTTGTATTTCTTTGGTCTCGGGTCTGACGCCCTCGATCCACAGATGCGCGATTAGCGCCAGATAGTGACCACCAAGTCAATCGTAACCTTGTGTGTCTACTACCTTCGTCTAATCGCAGTTGATTTGGTCCCTGCAGGGTAATGAGTTTTTCATACACCCAAAAAGAATTGTTTCATTCTTTTTCATACGATTCAGGAATAAGCGCGTTCGCGAAACGGACTGGTCAGGATAGACCAACCTGCCCATAAGCTAATTCCTAAAGGGTATTTACCTGTGCTTTTTTAGATCGATTAGCGTTGACGTTCGATTGCATACGTCACTCACGATCAAAAAGGCGACGCCATCATGGCCAAGGGCACATCCTCCCGTCAATTTGTTACAGTTTTTGTATCGGTATTACTTTCTTTTGATGTCAACGGCTGACGGCTCCACGAACACGCTATCGGCAAAAATCAACGCTTCTGAAGGCCTGGTAGTGCGTAACGGCAGCGGCATCACGCATAGGGGGATAAACGCGGCCCAATGTGGGAGGGGGCTTGCTCCCGATGGCGGTGTGTCAGTCACATAGAGATTGACTGACCCACTGCTATCGGGGGCAAGCCCCCTCCCACAGGTAGATATGTATTGGTTGCCAGGCCGGGCTTACAAAGCCTTCTCGAAAATTTTCGAGTTGCGCTGATAGTTGTACAGCGACGCCCGCGCCGACGGCAGGCGGTCCACGCTGCTCGGCACGAAGCCGCGCTCACGGAACCAGTGGGCGGTGCGGGTGGTGAGGACGAACAAGGTCTTCAGGCCCTGGGCACGGGCACGGGTCTGGATGCGCTCAAGCAGCACGTCGCCGCGCGCGCCATGGCGGTATTCCGGATTCACTGCCAGGCACGCCAATTCACCCGCATCCGAATCCGCGATCTGATACAGCGCCGCGCAAGCGATGATCATCCCTTCGCGCTCGACCACGCTGAACTGCTCGATCTCCCGCTCCAGCACTTCCCGCGAACGACGCACCAGGATGCCCTGCTCTTCCAGCGGGCTGATCAGGTCGAGCAAGCCGCCGACGTCCTCGATCGCCGCTTCGCGCACCAGTTCGAATTGCTCCTGGGCCACCAGCGTACCGCCGCCGTCACGGGTAAACAGCTCGGTGAGCAAGGCGCCGTCCTCGGCGTAGCTGACGATATGGCTGCGCCCTACTCCACCCCGGCAAGCTTCAGCGGCGGCATCGAGCAGCTCGGCCTGGTAGTTGCTGCCCAGGCGCTGCAGGTGGGCCGGCACTTGTTGCGGACGCAGTTCGCGCACCAGGCGACCATTTTCATCGATCAGGCCCAGGTCGGCGCCGAACAGCAGCAGCTTGTCGGCACCCAGGTCGATGGCGGCGCGCGTGGCGACGTCTTCGCAGGCCAGGTTGAAGATCTCACCAGTGGGCGAATACCCCAGCGGCGACAACAGCACGATGGAGCGCTCGTCCAGCAGGCGGTTGATACCCTTGCGGTCGACCCGGCGCACTTCGCCGGTGTGGTGATAGTCCACGCCGTCCAATACGCCGATAGGGCGCGCGGTCACGAAGTTGCCGCTGGTCACGCGCAGGCGCGAGCCCTGCATGGGCGATGAGGCCATGTCCATGGACAGGCGCGCTTCAATGGCGATACGCAGATGGCCGACCGCGTCGATCACACACTCCAGCGTCGCCGCATCGGTGATGCGCATGCCTTCGTGGTAAGTAGGGGTCAGGCCACGCGCTTCAAGGCGCACTTCGATCTGCGGGCGCGAACCGTGCACCAGCACTAGCCGCACCCCCAGGCTGTGCAGCAGCACCAGGTCGTGGACGATATTGCCGAAGTTGGGATGTTCCACACCATCGCCGGGCAGCATGACCACAAAGGTGCAGTCGCGGTGAGCGTTGATGTAGGGCGAAGCGTGACGAAGCCAATTAACGTAGTCGGGCATAACACCTGGGCCTGTAATAAAAAGCAGCCGAAAAGGGATCAATCGTGAAAGCGCACAGCGGGCTGATGGTTATCGTCGGAACAGGCTTGGCGACACGCTCACTCTCCTTTCTATGTACGAACAGGCGGGGGTTAATTTATGCAGGTTTCAGGCAGTAATGTTCAATCAGTTCCCGCAATAGACGCACTGTAGGCGTCAAGCGTGACATTTCGAGGTATTCGCCCGGCTGGTGCGCACAGGCGATATCGCCAGGGCCGAGCACCAGGGTTTCGCAACCAAGGCGCTGAAGATAAGGCGCTTCGGTGCCGAACGCCACTGCTTCGGCACGATGGCCGGTCAAACGCTCTGCCACCCGTACCAGTTCGGCGTCTTCCGGCTGCTCGAACGGTGGCACTTCGGGAAACAGCGGCGCGTAGTCGATCTTGACCTGATGGCGCTCGGCCAAGGGTTGCAGCTTCTGCCGGATGGCGGCGCGCAGGACTTGCGGGTCCATGCCCGGCAGCGGCCGCAGGTCGAATTCCAGCGAGCACTGCCCGCAGATGCGATTGGGGTTGTCGCCGCCGTGAATGCAGCCGAAGTTCATGGTCGGCTGCGGCACGCTGAACTGCGGGTTGCGGTATTCACGTTGCCAGGCCAGGCGCAGGCCACGCAATTCGCCGATGGCGTCGTGTATGGCTTCCAGGGCGCTGTGGCCCAGACTCGGGTCCGATGAATGGCCGCTTTGGCCAAGAATGTCGATGCGCTCCATCATCACACCTTTGTGCAAGCGGATCGGCTTGAGGCCCGTCGGCTCGCCGATCACCGCCGCTCGACCCAACGGCCGCCCCGCGTCGGCCAGGGCACGGGCGCCGGACATGGAGCTTTCTTCATCGCACGTGGCGAGAATCAGCAGCGGTTGCTTGAACGGTTGATCCAGCAGCGGCAATACGGCTTCGATGGCCAGGGCGAAGAAGCCCTTCATGTCGCAACTGCCCAATCCTACCCAGCGCCCGTCGACTTCCGTCAGCTTGAGCGGATCGGTTTTCCACAATGCCGCGTCGTAGGGCACCGTGTCGCTGTGACCGGCCAGCACCAGGCCGCCGGGGCCGCTGCCAAAGCTGGCCAGCAGGTTGAATTTGCCGGGGCTGACGTGCTGGATGTCGATGGCGAAGCCCAGGTCGCCCAGCCAGGTGGCGAGCAGATCGATCACCGGGCGGTTGGTCTGGTCCAGCGACGCTTGAGTGCAACTGACCGACGGCGCGGCAATCAACGCGGCGAACTGCTCTTTCATGGACGGTAACGGCATGCGCGGTCTCCAACTTCCCGGATGAGCCCCACTATAGAGCCATCTGCACGACACAATAAACCGTTGCGGCACGTTGCCGGGCTCAGTCCTGTACACTGCACGACCTTGGCAGCCACACTTTTCCCCGGCTGCGCTCCCGATCCTGGATTTTCCGGCCATGCAGAAAGAAACCGAAATCAAGCTCCGCGTCAGCCGCGAGACACTCGCCGCGCTGCGTGAGCACCCGCTACTGAAAAAACGCAACAAAAGTGGCTGGGAACGCCGTGAGTTGATGAATCAGTACTTCGACACCCCCGAGCGCGACCTGGCCCAGGCCAAGGTGGCCCTGCGCCTGCGCAAGGACGGTGACGACATCATCCAGACCCTCAAGACCCGCGGCCAGAGTGTTGCCGGCTTGTCGGAACGCAACGAATACAACTGGGACCTGCCCAAAGCCAAGCTCGACGTGAAGAAGCTCGACGGCGAGTGCTGGCCCGAGCAACTGGCCGAGCTGGACAAAAAGACCCTCAAGCCGATCTTTACCACCGACTTCGTGCGTGAACGCGCCGAAATCGCCTGGGGTCGCGGCAAGGCCAAGGTGGTGATCGAAGCCGCCCTGGACCTGGGCCATGTGGTCGTCGGCAAGCAGAAGGAAGAAATCTGCGAGCTGGAACTGGAACTGCGCGAAGGCGAGCCGGCAGCCCTGCTGGAGCTGGCCGCCGAACTGGCGGCGACCCTGGCGCTGATGCCGTGTGACATCAGCAAGGCCGAACGTGGTTATCGCCTGTACGACGCCAGCAGCTACTCCCTGAGCCTGCCGGCACCGCAGATTCACGCCGAAATGCCGTTGGACGATGCCTTCGCCGCAATCATGTGGCACCTGCTGGGCAGCAGCCAGCGTCTGGCCGAGCAATATCGCTTCAATGGCCACTGGCGTCTGCTGCAGGATTGGGTCGAGAACCTCGGCGAATTGCGCGCCCTGATCGGCAGCCTCGGCCAGGCCGCGCCGCGCCAATCCACCAGCGAGCTGCGCAGCGCCCTGGATGCGTTGCTGGAAGACTGGCGCCCGCTGGTCCAGGCCGGTGACGACGATGAAGACATTCGCAAAGCCGCGCCGGAGCAGTTCGTTGAAGAGTTGCAGGATGTGCGCTGGGGCCTGTTCTCCCTGAACACCTCGCGCTGGCTGCTGGCCCGCACCTGGACCGAAGCGCGCAACGTACGTGGCAACCGTCAGGGCGCCGCGCAGATCACCAACTGGCTACCGCGCCTGTTGGCCGATGACGCCGTTGCCCTGCAACTGTCGCGTTACCAGCAGCAGCCGGAAGACCTGGCCGAGCAATTGCCGCGCATCGAACGCATCCAGGCCTGGCTGCACCATGCCCGTCACGTGGTGGACATCCCGGAACTGGACCGCTTGTACGGCGAGCTGAACAAGCTGGCGCACCTGGCTAACCAGCCGATTACCGATGAGTCGCTGGATGCGCGGATGCATCAGGCGATTGCGGTGTATCAGAATCGGGCGTGGAAGACGCTTCTGCGCCTGTAACATTGCTATCGGGGGCAAGCCCCCTCCCACATTTTGACCTGTGGGAGGGGGCTTGCCCCCGATGAGGCCTTCCCTGTCAGCGCAATACTGGCAGACTGGTAGTGGACTTGATCTCGGACAAAGCCACAATCGAATTGACCTCCTGAATCCCCGGCACCATCGACAACTTGTCAAAGAAAAACCGCTCGTACGCCTCGATGTCCGACGCAACAATGCGCAATAAGAAATCCACCGCGCCCATCAGTACATAACACTCCAGCACTTCCGGAAAGCCACGAATCGCCTCGGTGAACTCGGTGAAGTTGGATCGACCGTGGGCGTTGAGTTTGACCTCGGCGAAAATCTGCGTGTTGAGGCCGATTTTCTTGCGGTCCAGCAGCGTCACCTGGCCACGAATCACGCCCTCTTCCTTCAACCGCTGGATGCGCCGCCAGCAGGGCGACTGGGACAGGCCGACCTGTTCGGCGATCTGCGCGCTGGAGAGCGAGGCGTCCTCTTGCAGCAGGGCCAGGATGCGGCGGTCATAGACGTCCAATTCACTGTGCATAAAAATACCTTCGGGTGCGCTTATCTTGAATTGCACGATTCGAATTTATGCGAATCTGGCTCATCTTAGATAAGAAATCTCCCATGGCGAATGTAAAAATTCCTCCAGCCAAATCTGGAGAGTCAGCATGCACGCCGTTGAAACCGTCCACTCTGTTACCCGCGCCGATGCGTGGGCTGTCGATAGCCTTCAGTGCGAGGCGCATTATCGGATTGCCGCAGAGGCGGAGCCGGACGTGCTGTGCCGGGTACTGAATTACTTCGCGCTGCAATTTCTCACGCCCAGACAGGTGATCGTGAACAGGCAAGACGACCTGCTGCATATCGACATCGTGGTGGACGGCCTGAGCTGGCATCGCGCCCAGGTGATCGGTGAAAAGTTTCGAAACCTGATCAGCGTGTGTTCCGTTGAGTCGTGGCCGGCAGGTAGCGCGCGGCCTCAAGCCGTGGCGGCAACCTCTCGGTAAAAGCCTGCAATACACGCCCAGGGAGAATATTCAGAAGCTGGCTAGCCTGGGATTACACCCGACGCCAATCTGGAACCCCTCATGCCCGCCGTCCTGCAAGATCGCCCTCTTGAACTGCAACAGTTGCTGCCTGCATTGATCGAGCAGCAACTGATTACGCCAGAGACGGCGCGGCAGGTGTCGTCCGTGCCCGCCAGCGCCCGGCATCCCCTGGAAATGATCGCCGCGCAAGGACCGTGCCTGGAAACATTGACCCGGTGGCTGGCCCGGCACGTCGATCAGCCTTATCTACGCATCGACCCGCTGAAGATCGACGTGGCGACGGTGGTGCCGTTGATGTCCCACGCCTTCGCCCAGCGCCACGCCATCCTTGCAGTGGCCGTGGATGCGCACAGCGTCACCGTTGCCAGCGCTCAGCCCCATGTCAGCGGCTGGGAGGCCGGGCTTTCCCAGGTACTCAAACGCTCGATAAGACGCGTGGTGGCCAACCCTCAAACCCTCCAGCGCTGCATCAATGAATTTTACCGTTTGGCCAAATCTGTCAGCGGTGCCGACCAGCAAATGGCGCCCCCCGGTACTGTCGAACGGTTCAGCCTGGGCGCCAGCGATAGCGAGCCGCATGCCGATGACGCGCATATCGTCAATATCGTCGACTGGCTGTTGCAGTACGCTTTTGATCAACGGGCCAGCGATATCCATATCGAGCCCTGCCTTGAACAGGGGCGTGTGCGCTTTCGCATTGACGGGCTGTTGCATGACGTCTACCAATTTCCGCCCCAGGTCAGTACCGCTGTGGTCAGCCGGCTGAAAAGCCTTGGGCGTATGAATGTGGCTGAGAAGCGCAAGCCCCAGGATGGGCGCATCAAAACGAAAACGGCAGGCATTGAAGTGGAACTGCGCCTGTCGACCTTGCCCACCGCCTTCGGCGAAAAGTTGGTCATGCGCATTTTTGATCCCCAGGTGCTGCTCAAGGATTTCGATCAACTGGGGCTGTCCGTCGACGATCAGCAGCGCTGGCAGGCCATGACCCGACAGACCAGCGGCATCATTCTGGTCACCGGCCCCACCGGCTCGGGCAAGACCAGCACGCTCTACAGCACCCTCAGGCAACTGGCGACCCGGGAGGTCAACCTGTGCACGGTGGAGGACCCCATCGAAATGGTCGAGCCGGCATTCAACCAGATGCAGGTGCAGCACAACATCGACCTGTCCTTCGCCAGCGGTATCCGCGCGTTGCTGCGCCAAGACCCGGACATCATCATGATCGGCGAGATTCGCGACCAGGAGACCGCCGAAATGGCGATCCAGGCCGCGCTGACCGGGCACCTTGTGCTGTCAACGCTGCACACCAACGATGCGCCGAGCGCCATCAGCCGTTTGCAGGAACTGGGTATCGCTCATTATTTGATCAAGGCGACGCTGATAGGCGTCATGGCACAGCGCCTGGTGCGCGTGCTGTGCCCCCATTGCAAACGCGCCGTCGCCGAAGTCTACGAGGCGGTCGGGTGTGGTGAGTGCCGCGACAGTGGCTATCGAGGCAGGGCCGGGCTTTACGAAATCATGATTCTGGACGAAACCCTCAAAGCGCTGATCACCCCCGGCGCTGACGTTCAAGCCTTGCGCCATGCGTCTCTCGGGCAAGGCATGCACAGCCTGCGAATGGCCGGCATGCAAAAGGTGAAGGCCGGACTGACGACGCTGACGGAAGTCCTCAGGGTTACCCCTGGGGATTCAGAAACAAATCCTTTGTTCGCTGGCCAATGAAACCGTTCTTATCCGTGACGACACCGTTACAATCGACCGAACGTCGTGTCACTGACATCATCAGATAGGGAATCGCAATGCAGATCGGAACCGTACTGCTTCTTTTCGTGGGATTGGCCATTGCCATCCTGTTCATGGGTTTCAAGGTGGTGCCCCAGGGCTACCAGTGGACCGTCGAACGTTTCGGCCGCTATACCAACACCCTCAAGCCCGGCCTGAACATCATCATCCCGGTCATGGACCGCATCGGCCGCAAGATCAACGTGATGGAAAGCGTGCTGGATATCCCGCCCCAGGAAGTGATTACCGCCGACAACGCCACCGTGCAGATTGACGCCGTGTGCTTCTTCCAGGTGGTCAACACTGCCCAGGCCGCGTATGAGGTGAACAACCTCGAACATGCCATCCGCAACTTGCTGCAAACCAATATCCGTACGGTGCTCGGCTCCATGGAGCTGGATGCCATGCTCAGCCAGCGCGACGGCATCAACGAAAAACTGCTGCGCACCGTCGACGAAGCTACGGCGCCGTGGGGCATCAAGATCACCCGTATCGAAATCAAGGACATCAGCCCGCCCGCTGACCTGATGGCGGCCATGTCCGGACAAATGAAAGCCGAGCGGATCAAGCGCGCACAAATCCTCGAAGCCGAAGGTCTGCGCGCCTCGGCGATCCTCACCGCCGAGGGCAAGAAACAGGCGCAGATCCTCGAGGCAGAGGGTAGCCGCCAGGCCGCCTTCCTCGAATCCGAAGCGCGTGAACGTCAGGCCGAGGCTGAGGCCCGCGCGACCCAGGTGGTATCCGAAGCGATCGCCTCCGGCAACGTGCAGGCGGTGAATTACTTCGTCGCGCAGAAATACATCGATGCCCTGGGCAAGCTGGCATCGGCCAACAACAGCAAAGTGATCCTGATGCCGCTGGAAGCCAGCCAGGTCATTGGCGCCGTGGGCGGTATCGGCGAGATCGTCAAAGCCACTTTCGACAACAAGAAAGGCTGAGGTCGCCACCATGTGGGATTTCCTGCAGCATCTTTCGTTCTGGGATTGGTTGGCGCTGGGCACCGTCTTGTTGATTCTTGAGGTGTTCGGTGCCGGAGGCTACCTGTTGTGGATGGGTATCGCCGCAGCGGCCGTGGGTGTGATCAAGTTCATCGTCCCGCCCCTCGGACTGGAGTGGCAACTGCTGCTGTTCGCCCTGCTGTCGATATTGACGGCCGTGTACTGGTGGAGACGCCAACGCAGCAGCGCCAAGGCCAGCGATCAACCCGGCTTGAACGAGCGCGGTTCAGAGCTGGTCGGGCGCACGTTCGTGGTGCATCAGGCGATAGTGGACGGCAGGGGCAAGGTCAAGGTCGGCGATGGCGTATGGATGGTCACCGGTGCCGATGCACCTGTAGGCGCTCAAGTCCGCGTGGTTGGGCAGGATGGGGTAGTTTTAAAGGTTGAAACTGTTTAGTCAGTGATGGAACTGGATCAGGTTAACTACAATCAAAACGTACAGATAACCCACCGGAGTCACCCATCATGCGTCTTAAATATGCTGTCGCAACCCTTGCTGTGCTCTCTCTCCCTGTCGGCTCAGCCATGGCCGATAGCTTCTGGCGTAATGTCATCTCGTCAGGCGCCACCACCGGCTCGACCTACCTGACCTTCAAGGACCACAAAATGGTCGTCGCCGCCCAGGACGACGCCGGCAGCTTCGTCGCCAGCGACGGCGGCATCCGCGGCCCGTACCTGGAAGCGGCCATGCAGAAAGTGCGCGCCGATAACCCTGGCCTGCAGGCCACGGACATGGAGCTGGCCAACGCCATCCTCGCGAAGAACGCTGTTACCGAGTAACCACTGCAACCTAAAAAATGCCGCTTTCTCAAGCGGCATTTTTGCATTCCCCTACAAAAAAACTGCGATTGATTACGTCAAGAGTCGAGTTTTCTGGGCAACCATCGGATCAGTCCTGTCGAGGCCGTGGGTAGCAGGTAACAAGCTACCGATTCCTTTTTCAATAAAGTGAATCAGTCTCCATGCAAAAACTTGTATTCGCCTGCCTCCTGTCGGCAGCCGCAGCCCCCTGTGCCCAGGCAGAAAGCTGGTATGGTTCGACGAAGCTCAACAGTACACGCCAGAACCTCTCCAGCGCTCTGCTGACCAGCCCCCGCGTGACAGAACGTGTGGCCGCACCGGACAGCAGCAAATCGGTGGTTGGCTCCTTTGCAGTGGGTTATGCCTTTGCCGACGGGTGGCGCCTGGAGGGCGAATACACCATGCCCAATACCTCGACATTCAAGTCCTACTGGGCGCCCTTCAATGCCAACGTCAATAGCCTGCACACCCAGAGCCAGCGTCTGATGCTCAATGGTTACAAGGACATACCTATCAATGACTGGCTGTCGTTCTACGGGATGGCCGGCATGGGTGTCGCGCGGGTTGACGCTGCTGGCTACCAAACCAACGATACACGGCGTTTTGCCAGCAATCGCCAGCACAACTTTGCCTACAGCGTGGGCATCGGGTTGCAAGCCAGGCTCAATGAGCGACTCACCCTGGGCACTGGTTATCGCTATACCGCAATGGGCGATGTTGAAACTGGCTACAACACGTTTGCCAACAGGGTGAATGCCCGTGATGAACAGCTCAAAGGCAAACTCAAGGAGCAGAATTTGTTTCTTGAAGCCCGCTTCGGCTTTTGATTCCCTGAAAAAATGCCGCCGTCCAGGCGGCATTGTTTTGCTCGCAACATGACGAATCGTTCACGGGCGACAGGCTATATTCAGTCGCACCGTGCAACCATGCAGGACTTGCACGTCCATCACCCATCGCCTATCGGATGCCTTCTTCGTCATGAGCCAACAGCCTTTCCTGCCGTTCTCCAAACCTACCATTGACGAAGCCACGATCTCGGCGGTCGGCGATGTCCTTCGTTCCGGCTGGATCACCAGCGGGCCGAAGGTGCTGGCGTTCGAAGCGCAGTTGTCGGAGTTCTTTGGCGGCCGCCCGGTGCGCACCTTCAACTCAGGCACATGCACCATGGAAATTGCCCTGCGCATCGCTGGTATCGGGCCTGGGGATGAGGTCATCACCACACCAATCTCTTGGGTCGCCACAGCCAATGTCATCCTCGAAGTGGGCGCCACCCCGGTCTTTGCCGATATCGACCCGGTGACCCGCAACATCGATCTGGCTCAGGTTGAAGCGGCGATCACCCCGCGCACCAAGGCGATCATCCCGGTCTACCTGGCCGGTTTGCCCTTGGACATGCCGATGCTTTACGCGCTGGCCAACAAGTACAACCTGCGCATCGTCGAGGATGCTGCCCAGGCCCTGGGGTCCAGCTGGGACGCAGAACGCATCGGCGCTACCGGCGACTTCGTGTCGTTCAGCTTTCAGGCGAACAAGAACATCACCTCATCCGAAGGTGGCTGCCTGGTGCTGAACAACGCCGAAGAAGCCCGTCTGGCCGAGAAGTACCGCCTGCAGGGCGTCACCCGCAACGGTTTCGACGGTCTGGATGTGGACGTGCTGGGCGGCAAGTTCAACATGACCGATATCGCCGCCGCCATCGGCCTGGGACAATTTGCCCACATCGAGAAGATCACCGCCCATCGTCAGAACCTGGCACGGCACTACTTCGAATGCTTCGGCGGTGATTTCGAAGAACAGTACGGCGCACAACTGCCACCGGCGGACTTCGAAAACAGCAACTGGCACTTGTTCCAACTGGTATTGCCGGAGCGTCAGGATGGGTTGCCCGCCCGCGCCACTTTTATGGAGCAGATGCAGGCCCGCGGCGTCGGCATTGGCTATCACTACCCGCCCATCCACCTGCTGAGCCTGTACCGGGCACAGGGTTTCAAGGAAGGGATGTTCCCCGTGGCGGAGCGTGTTGGGCGATTGATCGTGTCGTTGCCGATGTTCACGGCGATGACAGAGGCGGATGTGGAGCGGGCTGTGGCGGCGGTCAAAGCCGTATTGAAAGCAGGCTGATTATCCAGTGTGGGAGGGCGCTTGCCCCCGATTACGGTGGGTCAGCCACTGATGAGCAGACTGACACTCCGCCATCGGGGGCAAGCCCCCTCCCACATCGGGTTCTGTGTTTACTCGCCGATAGCGGCTTTGTAGCCGGCAGCGTCCAGCAGTTTCTCCAGATCAGCCGGGTTGCTTGGCTTGAGCTTGAAGATCCAGGCGCCATAAGGGTCGGAGTTCAACAGCTCAGGACTCCCACTCAACTCGTCGTTGACCGCAATCACTTCGCCTGCAACCGGGGCGTAGATGTCCGAGGCAGCCTTCACCGACTCAACCACACCCGCCTGGCCCTCGGCTTCAAATGTGGCGCCAATCTCAGCCAACTCAACAAACACCACATCACCCAACGCTTCCTGTGCATGGTCGGAGATTCCGACGGTCACGGTGCCGTCGGCTTCCAGACGGGCCCACTCATGACTTTCGGCAAAACGCAGGTCGGCAGGGATATTGCTCATAGTCTGTGTCCTCAAGAAGAAATGTCAGCGGCCAGTGGCCTGCCGGAAAATAGTTAGATCAAGGTTTTGCCATGGCGGACGAAGGTCGGCTTGACCACTCGAACCGGGTACCACTTGCCGCGAATTTCCACTTCGGCCCGGTCGGCAGTCGCCGTCGGTACACGCGCCAGGGCAATGGATTTGCTAAGCGTAGGTGAGAAACTACCACTGGTGATCTCCCCTTCGCCAACATTGGCGATACGAACCACCTGGTGAGCACGTAGAACTCCACGTTCTTCCAGGACCAGCCCGACCAATTTGAACTGCACACCGGCTGCTTTTTCCGCTTCCAGCGCGGCGCGGCCGATGAAATTGCGCCCTGCCGGTTCCCAGGCGATGCTCCAGGCCATGTTGGCAGCCAGGGGCGACACCTGCTGGTGGATATCCTGGCCATACAGGTTCATGCCGGCCTCCAGGCGCAGGGTATCGCGCGCACCGAGGCCGATGGGGGAAATACCGGCGCCCACCAGGTCGTTGAAAAAACCCGGCGCCTGGTCGGCAGGCAGGACAATTTCCAGGCCGTCTTCGCCGGTGTAACCGGTGCGAGCGATAAACCAGTCGCCGTCGGCCTGGCCTTCGAAAGGTTTGAGCTGATGGATCAGGGTGCCACGGGACTGGGTCACCAGTTCGGCGATCTTCTGCCGCGCGTGGGGACCTTGAATGGCGAGCATGGCCAGCTCGGAGCGCTCCTGCAGTTGCACCTGATAGCCGCCCAGTTGCGCCTGCATCCAGGCCATATCCTGGTCACGGGTGGCAGCGTTGACCACCAGTCGGTAACCGGTTTCGGTACGGTAGACGATCATGTCGTCCACCACCCCGCCCTGCTCGTTGAGCATGGCGCTGTACAACGCGCGGCCGCAGCCGTGCAATCGATCGACATCATTGGCCAGCAGGTACTGGAGCCATTCCTTGGCCTGAGGGCCGGTGACATCGATCACGGTCATATGAGATACATCGAACACCCCGCAGTCGCGCCGCACCTGATGGTGCTCCTCGACTTGCGAGCCGTAATGCAAAGGCATATCCCAACCGCCAAAATCGACCATTTTCGCGCCGAGGGCGAGATGCAGGTCATACAGAGGCGTACGCTGTCCCATGGGTTTCTCCTTCCGGGCTTGGCGAAGGTGCGCAGAGCTGCCACTTGCGCCGAACACCTTGAGCTACAAGGCCCACAGCCACATACAGCAGGTCGATCCGAAAAACGGAGCACACCGAATGCGGCGCATTGTAGCCGCAAGCTGTAGGACTGGCACCTAGCCGATTTGTCGTGCGGAGCGTCGGATCAACCCGATGACCGGCAGCAACCCAACCAGTACCAGGGTCAACGCCGGCAGCGAGGCCCGCGCCCATTCCCCTTCACTGGTCATTTCAAAGATGCGCACCGCCAGGGTGTCCCAGCCAAACGGGCGCATCAGCAAGGTGGCGGGCATTTCCTTGAGCACATCGACAAACACCAGCAGCGCCGCGCTCAGGGTGCCGGGCAGCAACAGCGGCAGATACACCTTGCAAAACAGTTGTGGCCCACTCACGCCCAGGCTTCGTGCGGCCTCGGGCAACGACGGGCGTATACGCGCCAGGCTGTTTTCAAGAGGCCCGTAGGCGACCGCCAGGAATCGCACCAGATACGCCAGCACCAGCGCCGACAGGCTGCCCAGCAGCAACGGCTTGCCCGCGCCGCCCAGCCAGCCCGACAGCGGCACCACCAGTTCGCGGTCCAGATAGCTGAAGGCCAACATGATCGACACCGCCAACACCGACCCGGGCAAGGCATAACCGACATTCGCCAGGCTGATGCCGGAACGGATCGCCCGCGTCGGCGCCAGGCGGTTGGCGAACGCCAATATCAGCGCCACGCTGACCGTCATCAGCGCCGCGATCGCGCCCAGGTACAGCGTGTGCACGATCAGGCCGGTGTAGCGCTCATCCAGATCGAAGCGGCCGCGCTGCCAGAACCAGGCCACCAGTTGCAGCATCGGGATAACAAACGCGCAGGCGAACACCAAGCCACACCAACCGCTGGCCGCTGCCGCCTTGAGCCCGCGCAGGTGATACAGCGCCTTGCCGCGCGGGCGCTCGTTGCCGGGCCGGCTCGCTCCACGCGCGCGCCGCTCGCCATACAGCACCAGCATCACCACCAGCAACAACAGGCTGGCCAGTTGCGCGGCGCTGGACAGGCTGAAAAAGCCGTACCAGGTTTTATAGATGGCGGTGGTGAACGTGTCGAAATTGAACACCGAGACCGCACCAAAGTCCGCCAGGGTTTCCATCAGGGCCAAGGCGACACCGGCTCCAATCGCCGGCCGCGCCATGGGCAGCGCCACGCGCCAGAACGCTTGCCACGGCGACTGGCCCAGCACCCGTGCCGCTTCCATCAAGCCCTTGCCCTGGGCCAGGAATGCAGAACGCGCCAGCAGATAGACATAGGGGTAGAACACCAGCACCAATACGATGATCACGCCGCTGGTGGAGCGCACACGCGGCAGGCGCAGCCCCGCGCCGAACCCTTCGCGCAGCAGGGTCTGCACCGGGCCTGCAAAGTCCAGCAGCCCTACAAACACGAAGGCCAGCACATAGGCCGGAATCGCAAAGGGCAGCATCAACGCCCAATCCAGCCAGCGCCGCCCCGGGAACTCGCAGAGGCTGGTGAGCCAGGCCAGGCTCACCCCCAGCAACGTCACGCCAAGACCGACGCCGAGCACCAGGGTCAAGGTGTTGGCGAGCAGACGAGGCATCTGGGTGTCCCACAGGTGGGACCAGATTTGTTGATCGATGCTTTGCCAGGACAGCAACAGCACGCTCAGCGGCAGCAGCACCAGGGCAGCGACGGCGAAGACCGGCAGGTACCAGCGGCGTTGGGCGGGGTGGGCCAAAAGCAAATTCCCTGGGAATGGACTATCTGAAGGCAGACACAAAACAGTGTGGGAGGGGGCAAGCCCTGATGCCGTCTGCAGGAGCGAGCTTGTTCGCGAAAAACTCACAGGCACCGCGTTCATTCAGAAAGCACGCGTTATCGTTGACGTTTTTCGCGAGCAAGCTCGCTCCTACAATTAGGGCTTGCCCCCTCCCACCTTTTGATTGGCAGCGATTTAGAAACTCAGTTCCAACCGGCGCGATCCATCAAGCGGATCGCCTCGGCCTGACGCTTGCCCGCCACTTCCACCGGCAAGGTATCGGCCACGAACTTGCCCCAGGTCGCCACTTCGGCGGACGGCGGTACCGCAGGGTTGGCTGGGAACTCCTGGTTCACGTCGGCGAAGATCTGCTGCGCCTCGGGCGTGGTCATCCATTCCACCAGGGCCTTGGCCGCTGCCGGGTGTGGCGCATGTTTGGTCAAGCCAATACCCGACAGGTTCACATGCACGCCACGGTCGCCCTGGTTCGGCCAGAACAGCTTCACCGCCAGGTCCGGCTTCTGCTTGTGCAGGCGACCGTAGTAGTACGTGTTGACGATACCAACGTCGCATTGCCCGGCGTTGATCGCTTCCAGCACTGCGATATCGTCGGAGAACACATCGGTGGACAGGTTATTCACCCAGCCTTTGACGATTTCTTCGGTTTCGGCCGCGCCGTGGGTCTCGATCAGCGTGGCGGTCAGGGACTGGTTATAAACCTTTTTCGCCGTGCGCAGGCACAAGCGGCCTTCCCACTGCTTGTCGGCCAGGGCCTCGTAGGTGGTCAGGTCACCCGGTTTTACCCGGTCGGTGGAATAGGCGATGGTGCGCGCGCGCAGGCTCAAACCGGTCCAGGCATGGGCCGAGGAGCGGTATTGCAGCGGGATGTTCTTGTCGATCACCTCGGAGGTGAACGGCTGCAGAATGCCCATCTGCTCGGCCTGCCAGAGGTTGCCGGCGTCGACGGTGAGCAGCAGGTCGGCGGTGGCATTTTCGCCCTCGGCCTTGATGCGCTGCATCAGCGGGGCTTCCTTGTCGGTGATGAACTTCACCTGTACGCCGGTCTTGCGGGTATAGGCATCGAACACCGGTTTGATCAGTTCGTCGATGCGCGAGGAGTAGACCACCACTTCGTCGGCGGCCTGCGCAGTGGCGCTGCCGATCAGGGTGAGTGCCAGGGCAGTCAGGAGGCGCTTGGATGCCAACATGGGTGCGGTCTCTCATTTGCAAAAAGAGCGCAAATGATAAGGACTCACATTTGGTAACGCTCGGTGGAGGCGTTACCAGATGTTGCACGGTCGGAGAGAGGCGTGAGGACTGATGGCCTCGGGGCATACGGGGCATAGATCTCTACACAACGCTGTAGCACCCAACGCTAACCACGATGCGCAGCGAGTAGCTCTTGATCTTGATCTTAGGCGCCCCGTTAAACCACGCTGGCCGAACGCAGGCTTGAATCCGTGGGTAACCCGGCAGGACGCCGGGTTAGCCGCACTGGGCCAGGGATGGCCCATTGCGGCGGCCCACGGATTCAAGCCGGAGTGAGGGCACACCGAGCATTAGCGAGGTGCCGAGTGGTGGGGCAAGAGCGTTTTGCTTACTTTTGCGCTTTACAAAAGTGAGCCGCCGTCAGGGCGGAACCCTAAGTAGCCGTTACCGCAGAAACGGATATGTACTCGATCTGATCCAACATCCTGGTCGGCCCAGAGGCCGCCATCGGGGGCAAGCCCCCTCCCACAGGGGGCCGCATTTCAATTTACAGTTTGGCGAGGTCCGGGAGGTCGCCGGTCAGGCCCAAGGCCTGGCGTACAAACACTGCCTTGGCTTCGGGCATCTGGTCGACCAGTTTCAAGCCGGCATTGCGCAACCAGCGCAATGGCAGTTGATCCGCCTGAAACAGACGCTCGAAGCCCTCCATAGCGGCCATCAGCGCCAGGTTATGCGGCATGCGCCGACGCTCGTAGCGGCTCAACACCTTTACATCCGCCAGACGTTCGCCACGTTCGCTGCCCGCCAGCAGCACTTCGGCCAGCACCGCAGCATCGAGAAAGCCCAGGTTCACGCCCTGCCCGGCCAATGGATGGATGACATGGGCCGCGTCGCCAATCAACGCCAGGCCCTCGGCCACATAGCGCTTGGCGTGACGCTGACGCAACGGTACGCAGACGCGCGGGTCGGCGCTGATCACATTGCCGAGACGCCCCTCAAAGGCCCGCTCCAGCTCACGGCAGAAGCGCTCATCGTCCAGGGCCATCAGGCGCTCGGACTCCGCCGGCGTGGTCGACCAGACAATCGAGCACCAATCCTCCTGCCCATCACGCACCAGCGGCAAGAATGCCAGCGGGCCCGTGTCGGTGAAGCGTTGCCACGCCGTGCGCTGGTGCGGCTGGCTGCCGCGCACGCTGGTCACGATGGCGTTGTGCAGGTAGTCCCACTCACGGGTGGGGGTGCCGGTCAGGCGGCGCACTGCGGAGTTGGCGCCGTCGGCGGCGACCACCAGCGGCGCGCGCAGCTTGCGCCCATCGGCCAGGGTCAGCAGCCACTCATCGCCGGAACGGCGCATCTGCTCCAGGCGCGCATTGGCCAGCAGCCCCAGGTCACAATCATGCAGGCGGTCCAGCAAGGCATCCTGGATCACGCGGTTCTCGACAATATGCCCCAGCACCTCGGCATGCACGCTGGCCGCCGAAAAGTGGATCTGCCCGGTGCCGCTGCCGTCCCACACTTGCATCTCGCCATAGGGGCTGGCGCGGCGCTCGACGATGCCGTCCCACACGCCAAGCCGCTCGAGAATGCGCTGGCTGGCGGCGGACAGTGCACTGACCCGCGGTTCAAACGCCGCCGCCGGTTCGAACGGCTTGACGCTCAGCGGGCTGCCGTCAAGCAGCAATACCTGCAGGCCACTGCCCTGCAACGCCAGCGCCAGGGCGCTTCCGACCATTCCGGCCCCGACAATCAGCACATCTGCGCGCATGTCCATAGTCAAGCCTGTCTCGCTGGCGGCTTGCGCCGCACGTAAAGGGTTTTGTCGACCCGCGCCACCAGGGTGCCGGAGCCGTCATGAATCTGGACCTTGAGGTGAGGCAAATATTTCTCGCCATCGGCGGTCTGTCGACGCACCTCATCGAGCAAGGCGTCGTCGATAGAAAACTCGGCATACACCGGGCCTTTGCCCGGCGAGATGAAGTCGATGCTGGCGGCCTTGTCCCACACAATGTAATCGCGGCCCAGGTTCTCCATCAGCATCAGCATGTAGAACGGGTCGACCATCGAATACAGGCTGCCGCCGAACTGAGTGCCCACATAGTTGCGGTTATACCAGCCCAGGCCCATGCGCACCTTGACGTGACGAAAGTCGGCGCTCATCTGCTGCACGCTGATCCCGGCGCCCAGGTACGGCGGATACAGCGTCATCACCCAGCGCAGCAGCCGGGCCTTGCCCAGGCGCTGGATCAGCCACTTACGCATCGGAGCGCGTGCCCAGGCCCATGGCCTGACGGGCGAACCAGCGCTTGGCCGGCGGCAGCAGATCCAGGCCGAGCAGGCCCATGTTGCGCCCCAACGCAACCAACGGTTGCCCGCTGCCGAACAGGCGCGTGACCTGGTCGGAGAAACCCACGGTCAGTTGCTGGTCCAGGCGCTGGCGCTCGCGGTAGCGCTGCAGTGTCGCCAGGTCGCCCGGCACGGCAGGCCCGGCCAGCAAGGCTTCGGCGAGGGCGTTGGCATCGCGCAACGACAGGTTGAAGCCCTGCCCGGCGATCGGGTGCAGGCTGTGCGCTGCATTGCCGAGGACTACCAGGTGCGAGCGGATCTGTTCTTGCGCTTCCACCAGGGTCAGCGGGTACAGATGCCGTGCGCCTACCTGCTTCAGGGTGCCCAGGCGATAGCCGAACACGCCCTGCAATTCACTCAGGAAACTGCGCTCGTCCAGATTGGCCAGACGCTGGGCGTCCATGCCCATGCGGGTCCAGACCAGCGCGCAGCGGTTGTCGGGCAGCGGCAGCAAGGCCATCGGCCCTTCATCGGTAAAGCGCTCGAACGCTTCGCCGTTGTGGGCTTCGCTCGGGGTGATGTTGGCGATCAGCGCGCTCTGGTTATACGGGCGCGTCTTCACGCCGATGCCCAGTTGTTCGCGCAGGCCCGAGCGGCCGCCGTCGGCCAGTACCGCGAGGTCGCACTCCAGCACCGTTTCGTCGTTGAGGGTCAGGCGGTAGCCATCAGGCAGCGGCTCCATGCGCGTGACTTCCGCCGGGCAGCGCCAACTGACCACGTCCTTATCCAGGCCTTGCCACAGGCATTGGCCCAGCCAGGCGTTTTCCACCACGTAACCCAGGGCCGGCACGCCCTCCTCCATGGCTGACAGACGCGCGGTGGAGAAACGTCCACGGTCGGACACATGGATTTGCTTGATCGGCTCGGCGCGACGGGAGATGTCCTGCCACAGGCCCAGACGCTGATAGATCTGCCGGGCACCAAAGGACAGCGCCGAAGAACGCGCATCGTAGCTCGGCTGATAACTGTCACCCGGCGCAAAGGGTTCGATCAGTGCGATTTTCCACCCTCGCGCCTTGGCCCCGGCCTGCAACGCCAGCGCCAGGCTGGCGCCCACCAGGCCACCGCCGATGATCGCCAGGTTGACCCGGCTCATCGGGCAGCCGCCATCAGCGCTTCGATCTCTGCCACCGTCTTGGGCACCGCACCGGTCAGAATTTCACAGCCTTGCTTGGTCACTATCACGTCGTCCTCAATGCGTACGCCAATGCCACGCCACTTCTTCGCTACGTTCTGGTTGTCCGGTGAAATATAGATCCCCGGTTCCACGGTCAAGGCCATGCCGACTTCCAGCACACGCCATTCACCGCCCACTTTGTACTCGCCCACATCATGCACATCCATGCCCAGCCAATGGCCGGCGCGGTGCATGTAAAAGGCGCGGTAGGCTTCGCTGGCGATCAGTTCGTCAACGTCGCCTTGCAACAACCCCAGCTTGACCAGCCCGGCCGTGATGACCTGCACGGTCGCCTCATGCGCCTGGTTCCAATGCTTGTTCGGCGCGATCTGCGCGAAGGCGGCTTCCTGGGAGGCCAGCACAATCTCGTAGATCGCCTTTTGCTCGGGCGAAAACCTGCCGTTGACCGGCCAGGTGCGGGTGATGTCACTGGCGTAGCAGTCGATCTCGCAACCGGCGTCGATCAATACCAGGTCACCGTCCTTGAGCAGCGCGTCATTCTGCTGGTAATGCAGGATGCAGCTGTTACGCCCGGCGGCCACAATGGAGCCATAAGCCGGCATTTTCGCGCCGCCCTTGCGAAACTCGTAATCCAGCTCGGCCTCCAGGCTGAACTCATGCAGGCCGGCACGGCTGGCTTGCATCGCGCGCACATGGGCGGCGCAGGAAATCCGCGCCGCCTCGCGCATCACCTTCACTTCCGCCGCCGATTTATACAGGCGCATGTCGTGCAGCAAGTGATCCAGGGCAACGAATTCGTTTGGCGGCTGGGCGCCCAGGTGCGCTTTGGAGCGGATCACGTTGATCCACTCCATCACATGCCGGTCGAATTCGGCATTGCTGCCCATGGCCGAGTACACCCGGTCGCGGCCTTCAATCAGGCCGGGCAGGATGTCATCGATATCGGTGATGGGAAACGCGTCGTCGGCGCCAAAATCGCGGATCGCGCCTTCAGTACCCGCGCGCAGGCCGTCCCACAATTCGCGTTCGGCGTTGCGCTCGCGACAGAACAGCACGTACTCGCCATGCTGGCGACCAGGCATCAGCACGATCACCGCCTGCGGTTCAGGGAAGCCGCTCAGGTATTGGAAGTCGCTGTCCTGGCGGTAGACATGCTCCACATCACGGTTACGGATCGCCACGGCGGCGGCCGGCAGGATCGCGATGCTGTTGGGTTCCATCTGCGCCATGAGCGCCTTGCGGCGACGGGTGTATTCCGCTTTGGGGATATGGATCATGGGCAGATGGGCTTCCTTTTAATGCAGGGACGGCTTGGGGGCTGCCGGCTCAGCGGACTTCCTGGTCTCGGTGAACAGCAGCAACGGTGCGACGCGCAGGTATTCCATGACCTCCATGTAGTCACCCTCGCCGTCTTCGGATTCTTCCAGGGCGTCCTGCACCTGGGAGATGGCCGCCAGGTCCTGCAACACTTCCTTGGCGTCGGTGCTCAGTTCCAGGCCGCCGGCGTTCACGCCGAAACCGTGGAGGAAACCCTGGCACCATTGACCCAGGGCAGCGGCACGCTCGGCGAGCGGTGCGTCGTCGGTCGGCAGCAGCAGGACCACGGTGACGTCATCACCGGTCAGTTCGCCCTTGACCATCTCTTGCAGGCCGATCAGCGCGTTACGCACGTTCTCGGTCGGTTCGGTTTCCAGCAGCTCGGCCACATCGGCCAGCCAGTTGTCGGCATCAAAGCCCACGCCGGTGCAGCTGCGGCCCAACAGCACGCCGTGCAGTTCGGCAGGCGAGCAAGGATGACCGCTGGTGCTCAGCAGTTTTGAAAAAGCGTCGTACGGGGAGTTCTGAATGGGCATGGTGAGCTAGGCGCCAGACGGCGCAATGTCTAGAATGGAGCGCTGTATCCTAGCACCGGCAGACGCACCAAGACTATCGAGGGCGTCAGATCGTTTATCCTGAAGTTGCCATTCATCAGACAAAATCCAGTGGAACCCAATGGAAGACACCGACCTGCAAGCGCTGATGGCCAGACTCGAACTGCTAATTGATCGGGTCGAGCAACTTAAGAGTCAAAACGGACTCCTATTAGCTCAGGAAAAGACCTGGCGCGAGGAACGCGCTCACCTCATTGAAAAAAACGAAATCGCCCGGCGTAAGGTCGAATCGATGATTTCGCGCCTGAAGGCCCTGGAGCAAGACTCATGAGTTCAAGCAATAGCGTTACCGTGCAGATCCTCGACAAAGAGTATTCGATCATCTGCCCCCAGGAAGAGCGCAGCAACCTGGTGAGCGCTGCCCGCTACCTGGACGGCAAGATGCGTGAAATCCGCAGCAGCGGCAAAGTGATCGGCGCCGACCGCATCGCCGTGATGGCTGCACTGAACATTACCCACGACCTGCTGCACAAGCAGGAGCGGCCTGACGTGCAGGCCAGCGGCTCGACCCGCGAGCAAGTGCGTGACCTGCTCGAACGCGTCGACCTGGTGCTTTCCACCGATTCGGACGCACCCAAGGGCTGATTGCCGAGTCTGTTTAAGGTATACTCGCCTCACTCCCTGGCGTGTTTGCCAGTCGGCGATGTCCCGGAGCCGATTCGCACTACCCTGGAAGTTGCACGTTGGGCTGGTGTGCATGTCCGCTAGACGGAAAGCCTTAAAGCCTACTGCTTCTTCCACCTTGAACTTTCGGGTTCAAGGGCTTAGTCGACAGCGGCTCTGCCGGGGAGCCTGAATTCCCAAACTCAATGCCAGTCCCCGGACTGGCATTGTTTTATGAGCCAAAAAGCCATGACCGAACCTGCGCCGCTTTCCCGTCCGCACCTTCGACGCATGTTGCGCAACGCCCGCCGCGCCCTCACGCCCCGCGAGCAGCGCGAGGCCGCCCTTGGCCTGTATCGGCAACTGGCACAGCACCCGCTGTTTCGCCGGGCCAAACATATTTCCCTGTATCTACCGACGGACGGTGAAATCGATCCGCGCCTGCTGCTGCGCGCTGCCCAGCGCCGGGGCAAGGCGACCTACCTGCCGGTACTGAGTGCGTGGCCGCGTACCAAAATGGTGTTTCAGCGCGTGCGGCCTGGGGATAAGTTGCGGCCCAACCGCTTTCGCATTCTCGAACCTCGGGCCGATGCCCAACGCCAACGCAAGGTGTGGGCGCTCGACCTGGTGCTGCTGCCGCTGGTGGGGTTCGATAATGAGGGTGGGCGCTTGGGCATGGGCGGCGGATTCTATGACCGCAGCCTGGCTTACCTCGCCAGGCGCAACACATGGCGCAAGCCGACGCTGTTGGGGTTGGCCCATGAATGTCAGCAGGTCGACCGCTTGGCGCAGGCGAGTTGGGACGTGCCGCTGGCGGGCACTGTCACCGATAAGCACTGGTATGTCGCAGAAACGTCGCTGGAGCCAGCGACGCTTTAAAGTCGTGTTAACGCTTGAATTGCTGCTGCACAGGCGAGAGTTCAACCGGTGCATCGGTCTTGTTCGACCACAGGCTCTGGGCATAACCGGTGGTCACGACACCCAGACCAAACAAAATAACCAATATCCATAGTAAATCCGGTTTACGTTGCATCGATTGCCCCCCTTCAGGCATCTCGTACACGATGACAACAACGTTCCAAAGTAGTCCGTTGCAGCTGCGCCAAGCTTGAAGCCCGGCATTCTGCGGTAACGTGAACCAACACGCAAACCTTGGCGCCAACCGACTGTCGGTTTGTCATGCAATTGCCCGACAACTTGCCCAATACCTGTTTCAGGAGCCCAAAATGGCCTATTGGCTGATGAAATCCGAACCTGACGAGCTGTCCATCATAGACCTGGAAAAGCTCGGCAAAGCCCGCTGGGACGGGGTGCGCAATTACCAGGCGCGTAACTTCCTGCGCACCATGGCGGCCGGCGATGAGTTTCTCTTCTACCACTCCAGTTGCCCGGAGCCGGGCATCGCCGGCATCGGCAAAATCATCCAGGCCGCCTATCCCGACCCGACCGCACTGGAGCCGGACAGCCACTATTTCGACGCCAAGGCCAGTGCGGAGAAAAACCCTTGGAGCGCAATTGACGTTGCGCATGTGCAGACCTTTCCCAAAGTACTGGGCCTTGGCTACCTGAAACAGCAGGCCGCGTTGGCAGAGATGCCTTTGGTGCACAAAGGCAGTCGGCTTTCGGTGATGGCCGTGACGACTGACCAGATGACTACGATCATCAAGCTTGCCTGCAGCGGGAGTCCTGGCTTTAACGCAGACAGTTAAAATCTGTCGCTATAAAAAACATTTGAACATTAGAGAAACATATAAAAACCTGTCATTTCTGACAGTAGCAAACGCTTCAATTTCAAAGTTTACTGGCGCTTTCAACATTGACTACGCAAAGCGACCTGGGCAGCTTTACATGCTCATAAAACTATTGGAGAGTCACCGTGACAGAACTACTCATTGACGGCATCCTCGTAACAACCCTTGATACTGCCCCCCCACCAACCAGCACACCGATTAAATTGGCGTATTCAGCAGAGGTTCCTGAATGGGGATACCTCGGCGCCATACAGTTCGAATATTCTCTTAGTACGCCTCAGACGGTTTTAATAAGAACCCTACAATACTATCTCCGAAGCTCGTCACTGCCGGAGCGTACGGTATTTACCGTCCGAGCGCCTGACCACGCAACATTATCTATAAACCCAACAGCGTTGAACCAGTGGACAAGATGGGACTCAAGCTTGATAACGCCCCGGCTCAGCAACATGTTCTGCGAACTGGAGTTCTTATTCCAGGCGATGCCGACTGGCAGCACTCAAGTAAAAAAAAGAACCGCAGCATTGCCTTTCAATTAAAACACACACTTGCCTGCGACTGAGAAACCAGTCGCAGGCTTCGTTTATCTGCCCTTATTGAATAATCAAGTTATTGAACAACAAATCCTCGACCATCGGCTTACCCGTTTCATCGCTCATTACTTGCTGCGTCTGTTTCAACGCTTCCTGGCGCAGTTTCTCCTTGCCCTCAACAGTGCTCATTGCCTCATTAGTCTGCTGGGTAAACAGCGCCACCAGTTGGTTGCGAATCAACGCATCGTTGGCTTTAACCGCCGCGGCGGCTTCGGTGCCGGTCACGCGCAGGGCGATGTCGGCCTTGAATACCTTGAGTTTTGCCGTGCCATCCAGGCCGTAGTTGCCCACAAACGGCGGGGAAAGGCTGATATAGCTGACCTTCGGCGCCTCGCCCTCTTTGGCTTCTTCGGCCTGGGCGGCCATCGGCAAGGTCAGGGCCAGCATCAACAGGATCCACGCTTTCACAGTTCATTCCTCGAATTCGGTTGCCGGGTAGCATAACGCTAGCAAGGCTGAGTACAAGCTTATGGGGGCTTATCAGGCGCGGGCATGCTCGTTGACCCACGGGCGTACCCTCCTACACTTATCGGCCACGACGCCAAGAGGAATAGTCCGATGAAAGCTGTGCTGTGCAAAGCCTTCGGCCCCGCCGAAACCCTGGTGCTGGAAGAAATCGCCAGCCCCGCGATCAAGAAGAACGAAATCCTGCTGGACGTGCACGCCGCCGGGGTGAATTTCCCGGACACCCTGATCATCGAGGGCAAATACCAGTTCAAGCCGCCCTTCCCGTTTTCGCCGGGTGGCGAAGCGGCAGGTGTGGTGAGTGAGGTCGGCGAAAAGGTCAGCCACCTGAAGGTCGGTGATCGCGTGATGGCCCTGACCGGCTGGGGCAGTTTTGCCGAGCAGGTGGCGGTGCCGGGCTATAACGTGCTGCCGATCCCGCCCAGCATGGACTTCAACACCGCCGCAGCTTTCAGCATGACCTACGGCACCTCGATGCACGCGCTCAAACAGCGAGCCAACCTGCAACCCGGCGAAACCCTGCTGGTGCTCGGCGCTTCCGGTGGTGTGGGCCTGGCCGCCGTGGAAATCGGCAAGGCCATGGGCGCGAGGGTGATCGCCGCCGCCAGCAGCGCCGACAAACTCGCGGTGGCCAAGGCGGCCGGCGCCGATGAGTTGATCAATTACAGCGAAGCCAGCCTCAAGGATGAGGTCAAGCGCCTCACCGATGGTAACGGCGCCGATGTGATCTACGACCCGGTGGGCGGCGATCTGTTTGACCAGGCGATCCGCTCGATCGCCTGGAACGGCCGGTTGTTGGTGGTGGGTTTTGCCAGCGGGCGCATCCCCGAATTGCCGGTGAACCTGGCGCTGCTCAAGGGCGCGGCGGTGGTGGGCGTATTCTGGGGCTCGTTCGCCCAGCGTCAGCCGCAGGACAATGCGGCCAATTTTCAGCAACTGTTCACCTGGTATGGCGAGGGCAAGTTGAAGCCGTTGGTGTCGCAGGTGTACCCGCTGGAACAGGCGGCCCAGGCGATCAATGATCTGGGGCAGCGCAAGGCTGTGGGTAAGGTTGTCGTCCAAACCCGTTGACGGAAGTGGAACGCGGTCAGTGTGGGAGGGGCTTGCCCCCGATAGCAGTGGGTCAGCCAGGAATGACTAACCTGATACACCGCCATCGGGGGGCAAGCCCCCTCCCACACTTGATCCTCAACGACCCACGCTTACCTATTAGCGACATGTTCATAAAAGAACATGCCATTGCTCCCATTTCCTGTGTTTGCAGATAAGAGGCGATGCTATTTTCGGTAACGAAACTGTAACATTCGCATCCGCAGTCAAAACAAGAAATTTGGAGCTCTTGAATGTTTGCTTTCTTTCGACCTGCCGCACACCAGGCGCCCCTGCCTGAAGAAAAGATAGACAGTACCTACCGACGTCTGCGCTGGCAGATCTTCGCCGGTATTTTCTTCGGTTACGCCGGCTATTACCTGCTACGAAAAAACTTCTCCCTGGCCATGCCCTACCTGATCGAGGACGGCTACACCCGCGGTGAGCTGGGCCTGGCGATGTCGGCCATCGCGATTGCCTACGGCCTGTCCAAGTTCCTCATGGGCCTGGTGTCCGACCGCTCCAATCCGCGTTACTTCCTGCCCTTCGGCCTGCTGGTGTCAGCGGGGGTGATGTTCATTTTCGGTTTCGCGCCCTGGGCGACGTCCAGCGTGACCATGATGTTCATTTTGCTGTTCATCAACGGTTGGGCCCAAGGCATGGGCTGGCCGCCAAGTGGGCGGACCATGGTGCACTGGTGGTCGCAGAAAGAACGCGGCGGCGTAGTCTCGGTGTGGAACGTGGCGCACAACGTCGGCGGCGGCCTGATCGGTCCGCTGTTCCTGCTGGGCATGGCCTGGTTCAATGACTGGCATGCGGCGTTCTACGTGCCGGCCACGGTGGCGCTGGCTGTGGCGGCGTTTGCCTTCATCACCATGCGCGATACCCCGCAATCGGTTGGCCTGCCGCCGATCGAGCAGTACAAGAACGACTACCCGGAAGGCTACGACGCCAGCCACGAAGACGAATTCAGCGCCAAGGAAATTTTCGTCAAATACGTGCTGCGCAACAAAATGCTGTGGTACATCGCGTTCGCCAACGTGTTCGTCTACCTGCTGCGCTACGGCGTACTGGACTGGGCACCGACCTACCTGAAAGAAGCCAAGCATTTCACGGTCGACAAGTCGTCGTGGGCGTATTTCTTTTACGAGTGGGCAGGTATCCCGGGCACGCTGCTGTGCGGCTGGATGTCGGACAAGATCTTCCGTGGCAATCGCGGCCTGACCGGCATCGTGTTCATGGCGCTGGTGACCGTGGCGACCCTGGTTTACTGGCTCAACCCGCCGGGTAACCCGATGGTCGACATGATCGCGCTGGTCTCCATCGGCTTTTTGATCTACGGCCCGGTGATGCTGATCGGCCTGCAGGCGCTGGAACTGGCACCGAAGAAAGCCGCCGGCACCGCTGCGGGCTTCACCGGTTTGTTCGGTTACCTGGGTGGTTCGGTGGCGGCGAGCGCGGCAATGGGCTACACCGTGGACCACTTCGGTTGGGACGGTGGTTTCGTGCTGCTGATTGGCGCGTGCGTGCTGGCGATCGCCTTCCTGATCCCGACGCTGTGGCACACCAACAGCGTCAGCTCGGCGCGCTAGCTACCCGAGCAATCCTTTGCACAACGCTTGAGCCGCGCCTCCAGGTTTTTATCTGGCATGGCGTGGCTACGCAGGGCGTTCACGGTCTGCTCGACATAATCGCGAGTGGTGCCGTAACGCCCGCAAGCGCTTTGCAGCACGTGATTGAGTACGATATCGGGCAAGTTGCCGGCGTAGCTGGGCAAATGCCGCTCCAGCACAAATCCCAACGCCTGTACCTGACTGCCATCTTCCAGGCGGCAACTGAGCCAGTGCGGCTTGTAGGAGGGGTAAGGCATTTCGCGCTGCCACAGTGCATACAGCGAAGCCTCCAACTGATCTTCCGGCAAGCGGTAGGCAAACCCGCTGCACGAACCGCCCCGATCCAGTCCGAAGACCAGGCCCGGCAACTCCGGCGTCCCCCGATGCTCGTGAGACCACAGGTACAGGCCACGGTGATAACCGTGAACCCGCGCGCGCACCCGTTCGCTCGACGAACATTCAGGACGCCAGATCAGCGAACCATAGGCAAACAGCCAGACCGGCCCACCCTTGTGCCGGGCCATGGTGGCCTGCATCGAGCTCATTAATTGTTCGTGAGTGAGTTGCGGCCCAAGATCGAGCCGCGGAGGGTAAGCCAACTGCAAAAGATCGGTTTCAATGGCGGTCATGGCGAAAAGCGTTGCGCCTCCTGTGTGCTACCAGTTGTAAGCGACTTTACCGTAATAAAACGCGCCGCTGTAACCGTACGGCGAAAAAGTGCTGTAGGCCAGGTTGCCGCCGCTGCTGGCGTAGGCATTGACCTTCTCGGGGTATTTATCGGTGACGTTGTCGCCGCCCAGGGTGAAGGTCCAGTTCTTCAACTTGTAGTCCGCCGACAAATCCAGCACCCAGGCTGCCTTGAAGGTCTGGTCGTTGACCTTGTCCGCCTGGTAGCTGGTGAACTCACCATAGCGCACCAGGTTGCTGTGCAGCGCCCAATTGCCGAAGGTGAAGTCGTTGCCCAGGCTCAGCTTGTGCTGGGGCGTGGTGTCGCCGAGCAAGCCGATGCGCTCGCGACGGTCCACCCGCACCAGGTTGGCCCCCAGGCTGTCGAGGATGGCCGGGTTGGCCTTCACGTCGGTGACTTTGGTGTGGTTGTAGTTGTAACCCACAGTGCTGTTCCAGCGGATGCCGTTATCGAACTGATAGCGATAGTTGGCCACCAGGTCGACACCGTCGGTGCTGGTGTCGGTGGCGTTGGTGAAATAGCGCGCCGTGGTGTAATTGATATTGCCGACGCCGTTGGCTTGCAGGTAGGCCACCGTCGCCGGATTGAGCGTGAGGTTGGACGACAGGCTGATACGGTCACGTATGTCGATGCGATACACATCCAGCGTCACCGTCAGGTCGTCGGCAGGCTCCAGTACCAGGCCAAGGCTGTAGTTACGCGACTTTTCAGCCTTGAGGTCTTCGGCACCGAGCAGGCGCGCCACTTGGCTGTTGGCCGGGAACGTGCCGGCCTCCTGAAGGGTGCTGCCGATCAACTGCGAAGAGGTGTAGGCGAAGTTCTGCTGGGCCAGGGACGGCGCTCGAAAGCCATTGGAAATGCTGCCGCGCAACGCCACTTGCGGAGTGAAGTCGTAACGCGCCGACAACGAACCGCTGACGTTGGAGCCAAAATCGCTGTAGTCCTCATGGCGCACCGCGGCCGAGGCGCTGAGTTGTTCGGTGAAGTTGGTTTCCAGGTCCAGGTATTGCGCCCAGCTATGCCGGGTACTGGTGCCGGCATCCGCATCGCGGAACCCGCCGAGGCCCGAGCTGCCGGTCTGGTAGTAGGACGCGGGCTCCCCAGCTTCGATTTCATAGCCCTGGTGCAGGTATTCCCCACCCAGCGCCACGGAAACCGGGTACGGCAGCAAGCTCAGGTCAAACTCACGGGACAGGTCCAGGCTGACTTGCTTCTGCTCGTTGCTCAGGGTGCCGTTGTTGAATTTGCGCGGCGTAGCCAGGCCCAGAGAGGTGTTGATGGTTTCGGTGCCGAGCTCGTACTGGTTCTTGCCGTAGTTGGCCGACAGGTCGTAATGCCAATCGTAGGCGAGCAGCCCGCGCAGACCCGCCACCAGTGAGGTGTCTTCCAGGTTGCCTTTGATCAGTGGCAGGTAGCCGTTGGGGTTGAGTGCCGGGATATTGTTGGAAGCGTTGCTCGCGCGGTAGAACGCTGCCGTCTCGCCACGGCGCTTGCTGTAGCCACCGAAGCTGTAGAACTCGGCGGCATCGTTGAAGGAATATTCCGAGTTGAACTGGAATTTGCCTTCATTGGTGGCAGGCTCGCCTTGACGGAACACTCGCTGGCCGTAGGTGGTGGAACCGATGCTGCCTGGGCGGTAATCCTTGCCGGCGCGGTTGGTGTAATCGTTGTCGGCACCTTCGGCTGACAGATTGATAAAACCGTTTTCGCCCAATGCCAGGCCCGTATTGCCGCTGACATTACGCTGGATGCCGTCACCCTTTTTGTACCCGCCGAACCGGGTCGAGATCGAACCGCCCTGGTCGTCGTGCTTGAGGATCACGTTGATCACGCCGGCGATCGCGTCAGAGCCGTAACGTGCCGAAGCACCATCGCGCAGCACTTCGATGTGGTCCACCGCCGACAGCGGGATTGCATTCAGGTCCGCCGGTGCCGAACCGCGACCGACCGCACCGCCGAGGTTGACGAAAGCACTGGTATGCCGGCGCTTGCCATTGACCAGCACCAACACCTGGTCCGGCGACAAGCCGCGCAACTGCGCCGGGCGCACCAGCTCAGCGCCATCCACCAGGCTTGGCCGTGGAAAGTTGATCGATGGGATCAGTCGCGCCAGCACCGCGCCCAGCTCGTCAGAGCCGGTACTGCGCAGGGTTTCGCCGGAGATCACATCGATTGGCGACAGCGACGCACTGGCGGTGCGCTCCTGGGCGCGGGTGCCGGTCACGATGACCGTATCGAGTTTGGGCGCATCGACGACGGACGTTTCACCCGCCAGAACTGGATTGAATCCCACGACGGTCAGCAAATTGGCCGACAAAATCGCCGTGTATAACGCGTGTTTCCTGTAGCTCCCCATACCGCTCCCTATGAATCAATAAATAGAACTTCAACGCTCTGAGTTCGTACGATCGATCCGGCTGGCGGGCGGTAGCGGTCAGTGATTGGTGGCTGTGGATGAAGTCGGTAGTCCGTTGGCATATAGCCTAAAGATATTTATCGAAGAAAATAAATACCTTAAAAGAATAAGCGAAGGTATAAGCACCCTTCCCCGCTCATCGGCCACCGCGACGGCAATCCGAGCGCTTTCAGCCCAGGTTCAGCCTGAGCAGCGGGCAATCCGCCAAAATGCCGCACACATCACGACTCACTTAGCCGCTCATCCAATCAACTATCAAGGCCGCCCATGCACAAAATCCGCTTGCCTGGCCTGCTGTTCCTGGCCCAGGCCACCACTGCACTGGCAGCTGAAACCCCAGCGGCAAACGACGACAAAGGCTTCTGGTACGCGCAGACCAGCGTCTACACCCGGCATTTCGCGCCCGACCCCGAGCACAACAACCAGCAAAACCTGCTGGGACTGGAGCGCAACGAAGCGTCGGGCCTGGTCTATGGCGCGGCGACCTTTCGCAACTCGTTCAGGCAACGCGCCTACTACGCGTACGCCGGCAAGCGCTATGACATGGCCGAATACCCGGTGTACCTGAAGGTCACGGGCGGGGCGATCCAGGGTTATCGCGGCAAGTACCGTGACAAGATCCCCCTGAACCGTTATGGCGTGGCGCCCGTCATCATTCCGTCCGTGGGCACGCATCACGGGCCGATGGCGGCAGAACTGGTGTTGCTGGGGTTCAATGCAGCGATGGTGACGACTGGACTAAGATTCTGAACGGGCGCAAATCAATGTGGGAGGGTGCAAGCCCTGTCTGTAGGAGCGAGCTTGCTCGCGAAAAACGTCAACGATAACGCGTGCTTTCTGAATGAACGCGGTGCCTGTGAGTTTTCGCGAGCAAGCTCGCTCCTACAGAGGGCGGCATTAGGGCAAGCCCCCTCCCACCTTTCGATCACTTCAGGGACGCGGGGCGTAGGCAAATACGTCAGCGCGCATCTGGTGCGCATCCATACCGGCGTCGACCAACGCATCCAGCGTGCCGTAGATCATCGCCGGTGATCCGCTGGCGTACACGTGCACGGCCTTGAGGTCGGCAATGTCTTCGCACACGGCCTCGTGCAGCAATCCGCAGCGTCCTTCCCAACCGCACAGGTCACTGACGACTTTGTGCAGGAACAGGTTGGGCAGTTGCTGCCACTGATCCCAGTGCTCGATCGCGTAGAAATCCTCCGGGCGACGCACGCCCCAATACAGGTGCACAGGGTGCTTGAAGCCGGACGCCCGGCAATGCTCGATCAGGCTGTGCATCTGGGCCATGCCGGTGCCGGCGGCGATCAGCACCAGCGGCCCGTCCGGCAACTGGGCCAGGTGGGTGTCACCGAAAGGCAGTTCAATACGCGCCATGCGGTTGCGCCGTAGCTGGTCCAACAGGTTGCGTGCGCTGTCCTCACGGGCCAGCACGTGCAGTTCCAGCTCGCGGCCGCAGTGAGGTGCCGACGCCAGGGAAAACGCCGACTTCTCACCGTTCTCGCGCTCGATCATCAGGTATTGCCCGGCGTGGTAACGCACCGCCTTGCCAGCCGGCGCGCGCAGGCGCACGCGCCACACATCGCCGCCGACGTCCACGCATTCGCTCAACTGGCACGACAATTTGCGCAACGGCAACTCCCCCGGCGCCAGCACGCCATCCCACAACACAATGCAATCCTCCAGCGGCTCGGCGATGCAGGTGTAGAACTCACCATGATCGCGCACTTCGCCGCTCTGCTGCACACGGCCCTCCACCAACAGCGCCGCACACACGTGGCATACGCCGTTGCGACACGCCTGCGGGCATTCGTAGCCCAGGCGGCGCGCGCCGTCGAGGATGCGTTCGCCAGGGTTCAGCTCCAGTACCGCACCGGAAGGTTGCAGGGTTACACGCATCAATCTATTCCCAAGTCTTTCCAGATGGCATCGACGCGAGCCGTCACGGCGTCATCCTTGACGATTACCCGGCCCCACTCGCGGGTGGTTTCACCCGGCCATTTGTGGGTGGCATCCAGGCCCATTTTCGAACCCAGGCCCGACACCGGCGAAGCGAAGTCGAGGTAATCGATCGGCGTGTTGTCGATCATTACCGTGTCGCGCTTGGGGTCCATGCGCGTGGTAATGGCCCAGATCACGTCGTTCCAGTCGCGGGCATTGATATCGTCGTCGGTGACGATAACGAACTTGGTGTACATGAACTGTCGTAAAAACGACCACACACCCAGCATTACCCGCTTGGCATGGCCTGGGTACGACTTCTTCATGGTGACGATGGCCATGCGGTACGAGCAACCTTCCGGCGGCAGGTAGAAGTCGGTGATTTCCGGGAATTGCTTTTGCAGGATCGGCACGAACACTTCGTTCAGCGCCACGCCGAGAATGGCCGGCTCATCCGGTGGGCGCCCGGTGTAGGTACTGTGATAGATCGGCTTGATCCGATGGGTGATGCGCTCAACGGTGAACACCGGAAAACTGTCGACTTCGTTGTAATAACCGGTGTGGTCGCCGTAAGGCCCTTCATCGGCCATTTCGCCCGGATGAATCACACCTTCCAGGATGATTTCGGCGGTGGCCGGCACTTGCAGGTCGTTACCGCGGCACTTCACCAGTTCGGTGCGGTTACCGCGCAGCAGGCCGGCGAAGGCGTATTCGGACAGGCTGTCCGGCACCGGCGTCACAGCGCCCAGGATGGTGGCCGGGTCGGCGCCCAGTGCCACGGACACCGGGAATGGCTGACCCGGGTGCTTTTCGCACCATTCGCGAAAATCCAGGGCGCCGCCACGGTGGCTCAGCCAACGCATGATCACCTTGTTGCGGCCGATCACTTGCTGACGGTAGATGCCGAGGTTCTGGCGGTCCTTGTTCGGACCTTTGGTGACGGTCAGGCCCCAAGTGATCAGCGGGCCGACGTCGCCGGGCCAGCAGGTCTGCACGGGGAGCATGGCCAGGTCGACGTCATCGCCTTCGATGACCACTTCCTGGCATACCGCGTCCTTGACCACCTTGGGCGCCATGGCAATGATCTTGCGGAAGATCGGCAGCTTCGACCAGGCGTCCTTCAAGCCTTTGGGCGGCTCGGGCTCCTTGAGGAAGGCCAGCAGCTTGCCGATCTCGCGCAGCTCGCTGACCGACTCCGCCCCCATGCCGAAGGCGACGCGCTCGGGGGTGCCGAACAGGTTGCCGAGCACCGGGATGTCGTAGCCGGTCGGGTTCTCGAACAACAGCGCCGGGCCCTTGTTACGCAAGGTACGGTCGCAAATCTCAGTCATTTCCAGTACCGGTGAAATCGGCATCTGGATACGTTTCAACTCTCCGCGCTGCTCAAGTTGCTGCACGAAATCCCGAAGATCCTTGAATTTCATTAACCATGCCACTCGTAAAATAGGCGTACATCCTACCTGCTCTCGAGGCGGCTGGCAGCTTAATTGGCCGTCAGCCCCCGCGACTGCAACGAACTGAACAGCGGCTCCAGAAAGGCCTCGATATGCCGCGCGCCCACTTCAGACAGGTGGTTATCGTCGGTGTACAGCGCGCGCCCGTTGAGTTCGACCCGGCACAAGCCATCGGTGCCGCACAGCAAGGGCGCCGGGTCCAGCACCGCTACGCCGCTGTCGGCGGCCGCCAGCTCGTCGAACAACTGGCTGATGAACGCCTGGCGCTTTGTATGCTTGGCTACGTCGAGACCTTCGCCGTTAAACGGTCGGTGCATCATTGCCAGGCGACTGAGACGGTAAGGCACGATGATTTCCTGCAGCGGCACCTCCTTGACCAGCCAGACCTTGTGCCCCGCGGCGCGCAGCGCCTGGATGCGCTCGCGCATCCCCTGGGCAAAGCGCTGCTCAGCCACAGCCTGCACGTACTCGCCGGTGCTGGGGTCTTTGAGCGCATGTTCTTTGTCACCCGACATTTGCCCGTACACATACAGGCTCCAGCGCGCCGCCAACACCACATCGCTGATTTTCTTCTCGGCCATCGCCTTCTCGACGCGATGGTTGAAATGCGCACAGCGGGCAATATTCTCAAGGCCATCCAAGGGGATACAGCCGGCAAAGCTGGCTTCAATCACGCTGATATCATGGCGATCAGCGCCCTCTTTGAGCGCCGGAATCAGCGCGGTGGCGTGACTGTCGCCCCACACCAGCGCCGAGACCGACTGACTTTTCGGACCGAAATGGCAGAACAACCGCTCATCGGGCGTGTCCTTGTCAGCCATGCACGCCATCAGCTCCGGGCTCCACTTCTTCGCCTTCGCGAAAATCAACGCCTGCTCAGACAAGCGCGACGGCACACCGTCGAATTCGCGGATCGCCAAGCCAGTGAAACCAAGCCCCAGAATACCGGCCACGGCTGAGGCAAGAATCGCCTTACGCGAGGCCAGCAAGCGTTTTTCCCGGAACGGGGTTTCCACAAAGCGCCAGGACAGATAGCCCAGCACCAACGAGAGCAGCATCAAGCCGGCCAGTTCCAGGGCGCTCAAGCCATCCACCGCGGCATAGTTGGCGTACACGAACACCGGCCAGTGCCACAGGTACCAGGAATAGGATATCAGCCCGATACCGACCATCACCCGCGTACTCAGCAGGCGCCCGACCCAGGTGTATTGCTGCCCGTTGGCCCAGATCAACCCGACCACACCCAGCACCGGCAAGAGCGCGGCCGGGCCGGGGAACGGGGTTTTCGCGTCGTAACCGAATACGGCGATCAGGATCAGTGCCATGGAGGCCAGGCTGACCCCTTGGGCCAGGGCGGGCGAAGCGCGCCATTGATATTTGGGCAACACCGCCAGCATCGCCCCGGCCAGTAATTCCCAGGCGCGCAGGTGCAGCAGGAAGAAGGCTTTTTGCGGCTCATGCTCAACCGCCCAGACGCTCATGCCAAACGAGCCCAGCAACACTGCGAACAGCGCCAGGCGCCAGTGTTTCAGGCGACTTGAGAGCAACGTGAGCAGCAGCGGGAAGAAAATGTAGAACTGCTCTTCTACCGCCAGTGACCAGGTGTGCAGCAGGGGCTTGATGTCAGAAGACGCATCAAAGTAGCCATGCTGGCGCGAGAACAACAGGTTGGAGGTAAAGGTCACCTGATAGTGCGCGGACCGCCCCAACTCTTCGTAGTCCTTGGGCGCCAGCAGAAACCAACCCACAACGAGTGTGGCCGCAATCATGACGAACAGCGCCGGCAGGATGCGCCGTGCGCGCCGGGCCCAGAAGTCGACGAAACTGAAGCGCCCGGCCTGACGCTCACGCCAGATAATGGAGGTGATCAGAAAGCCGGAAATGACGAAGAATACATCGACGCCAACGAAACCGCCGGTGAGGCCAGGAACGCCGAAGTGAAACAACACGACTGCGAGGACAGCGATGGCACGCAGGCCGTCAATGTCCCTGCGGTAAGCAAGAGTGGTCATAAGAATTGTGGTCAGTCTGTGACGAAAGGAGTGAGCGTAGTCGCGGGTACAATTTTTGTTACTTAACGGACACTTATGCCATAAAAACCGATGAATCTCGACGCAAAAAAAATGGCGCCCCGTCGGGACGCCATTTTTCGGACCTGAAACGCCGTATTACTTGCGTTTCATCGACAGGAAGAACTCGTCGTTGGTCTTGGTGGTTTTCAGCTTGTCGATCAGGAACTCGATAGCGGCCACTTCGTCCATCGGGTGCAGCAGCTTGCGCAGGATCCACATGCGCTGCAGTTCGTCGTCGGCGGTCAGCAACTCTTCGCGGCGCGTACCGGAACGGTTGATGTTGATGGCCGGGAACACACGCTTTTCAGCGATACGACGGTCCAGGGGCAGTTCCATGTTGCCGGTACCCTTGAACTCTTCGTAGATCACTTCGTCCATCTTCGAGCCGGTTTCAACCAGCGCGGTGGCGATAATGGTCAGCGAGCCGCCTTCTTCGATGTTCCGCGCGGCGCCGAAGAAACGCTTTGGCTTCTCCAGGGCGTGGGCATCGACACCACCGGTCAGTACCTTGCCGGAGCTCGGGATCACGGTGTTGTAGGCACGGGCCAGACGGGTGATGGAGTCGAGCAGGATCACCACGTCTTTCTTGTGCTCGACCAGGCGCTTGGCCTTCTCGATCACCATTTCGGCAACCTGCACGTGGCGGGTTGGCGGTTCATCGAACGTCGAGGCAACCACTTCGCCACGCACGGTGCGCTGCATTTCGGTCACTTCTTCCGGACGCTCATCGATCAACAGCACGATCAGGTGAACTTCAGGATTGTTGCGCGCAATGTTCGCTGCAATGTTTTGCAGCATGATCGTCTTGCCGGCTTTCGGCGGTGCGACGATCAGGCCACGCTGGCCCTTGCCGATCGGCGCGCACAGGTCGATCACACGACCGGTCAAGTCTTCGGTGGAACCGTTGCCGGCCTCCATCTTCATGCGCACGGTCGGGAACAGCGGGGTCAGGTTCTCGAAGAGAATCTTGTTTTTCGCGTTCTCGGGACGATCGAAGTTGATCGTGTCGACCTTGAGCAGGGCGAAATAACGCTCGCCTTCCTTTGGTGGTCGGATCTTGCCAACGATGGTGTCGCCGGTGCGCAAGTTGAAGCGACGGATCTGGCTCGGCGAGACGTAGATATCGTCAGGGCCGGCGAGATAGGAAGCGTCTGCAGAGCGGAGGAAGCCGAAGCCGTCCTGGAGAATCTCCAGCACGCCATCACCGGAGATTTCCTCGCCGCTTTTCGCGTGCTTCTTGAGCAGGGAGAAAATCACGTCCTGCTTGCGCGAACGGGCCATATTTTCTATGCCCATTTCTTCGGCCAGTTGGAGCAGGTCGGTAATCGGCTTTTGCTTGAGTTCAGTCAGATTCATATAGGAATGACGTAATCATTTATGGAGGGGGGAAATTAAGCTTTTGGCTTAATGAGGCCGCGCCGCAGAGAAGGCGACAGGATCGCGTACTAATCGAAAAGGAATGCGTCGGCGACGGCTTGCAGGGGGCAGTGGAGAAACCAGTGCGGGGCCGAATGTAACACCTGAATTTCGGAGCGTCTAGCCCTGTTCTACGAAAAAGCCCCGAGATTTTCGGGGCTTTTTCTGGCGACGCTTAGATGTTGGCGTCGAGGAAAGCTTGCAGCTGGGACTTCGACAGCGCGCCCACTTTAGTGGCTTCGACGTTGCCGTTCTTGAACAGCATCAGCGTTGGAATACCACGCACGCCGTGCTTGGCCGGGGTTTCCTGGTTTTCATCGATGTTCAGCTTGGCAATGGTCAGCTTGCCTTCGTAAGTGGTTGCAATGTCGTCCAGGACCGGAGCGATCATTTTGCAAGGGCCGCACCATTCAGCCCAGTAGTCAACCAGCACCGGGCCTTGAGCCTTGAGTACTTGTTCCTCAAAGGTCGCGTCGGTGACGTGCTTGATAAGATCGTTGCTCATGGATGTCTCCGGATTGTAAGCAAAAAAAACGTTGCCCATCATAGCCGCCCTTCCCCCGTTCAGGAAGCCGCCTCTGATTGAGTGTTGCTATGGTCGAGCATGACTTTGAGTATCGCCTGCTCACGGCAAGCCAGGTGTGACGAAGGCAATGCCCGTGCGCAACGCCGCATTACGTACATGTTCCTGCATGGTTTTCTGCGCTGCCGCGCTGGTGCGCCGGGCCAGGGCGCGCAGAATCTTGCGATGTTCCTGCCAGGTTTCCATGGCGCGTTCCGGCCGGATGAACGGTAGTTTCTGGCTTTCCAGGAAGACCTCGGCGCTGGCGCTCAGAATACTCACCATCGCCTGGTTGCCGCTGGCCAGCAGGATGCGCCGGTGGAACTCGAAGTCCAGCCGGGCGGCGGTTTCAAAGTCACCGGCTTTGAGCACCCTGCGCATTGCTTCGACATTGTCCTGGAGGCTGTCGAGTTCGTCGGTGGTCAATGTGACCGCCGCCAAACCGGCTGCGAACCCTTCAAGGGCGTAACGCAGTTGGAAGATATCCAGCGACGTGGCCTGCGCCGCAAACGGCCAGGCGAGTTCGGACGGCGGCGCCGGCGCCTGCACGAACACGCCCTTGCCCGGCTGCACACTGACCACCCCCAGGGCGCTCAAGGACGATAACGCCTCCCGCAACGACGCCCGGCTCACGCCCAGACGCACCGCTAAATCGCGTTGAGAAGGTAATGCATCGCCCGGCCCGAAGCCCTGCTCCTTGATCAGTTTGCGGATGGCCTGCAGGGCCGCCTCCGGTACGGCTTGGGCGATGGAATTCATGAAAAACTCAAGGTTGCAGTCAACTGAGTGGCTAGTTGTAAAGCTATTCACGTCTGTCGGCAAGCCACGCCCCAAAGGGGCTCGCGCGCTTTTTACGGCGCTCGAAAAGGGTGCGAAAAGCGCAACCACTGTTCAGACCAGTAAGACCATCACACCTCAACGGCAGCGTGCCTTGCAGCCTCTTCCAGGGGGCTGGCATGGGCTGTGCACTGGGCAAACTCAGAAAATTCCTTCGCCCTTCTCGGAGAGTTGCCATGACCAAGCGCTACAGCGCCCTGCTCACTGCCCTGTTTGCCAGCCTGATGCTGAGCCAGGCACCCGCCCAGGCCAACGGTCTGGACGATATCGTCGCCCGTGGCACCCTCAAGGTGGCTGTGCCGCAGGACTTCCCGCCATTCGGTTCGGTGGGCCCCGACATGAAACCCCGCGGCCTGGACATCGACACCGCCAAGCTGTTGGCCGACCAACTCAAGGTCAAGCTGGAGTTGACCCCGGTCAACAGCACCAACCGCATCCCATTCCTCACCACCGGCAAGGTGGACCTGGTGATCTCCAGCCTGGGCAAGAACCCCGAGCGCGAAAAAGTCATCGACTTCTCCAGGGCCTACGCTCCGTTCTACCTCGCCGTATTCGGCCCGCCTGACGCCGCGGTCAGCAGCACCGACGACCTCAAGGGCAAGACCATCAGCGTGACCCGTGGCGCCATCGAGGACATCGAGCTGACGGCTGTCGCGCCCAAAGAGGCGACCATCAAGCGCTTTGAAGACAACAACTCGACCATCGCCGCCTATCTCGCCGGCCAGGTCGACCTGATCGCCAGCGGCAACGTGGTGATGGTGGCGATCAGTGAGCGCAACCCCAAGCGCGTACCGGCGCTGAAAGTGAAGCTCAAGGACTCGCCGGTGTACGTGGGCGTGAACAAGAACGAGCCGGCGTTGCTGGAGAAGGTCAACCAGATCCTGGTCGCGGCCAAGGCCGACGGCAGCCTGGAAAAAAACGCGCTGCAATGGCTCAAAGAACCCTTGCCTGCCGACCTCTAAGCCGGAGTTGATCCATGGCGTATCAATTTGACTTTGTACCGGTGCTGGCCAACACCGACCTGCTGTTGCGCGGCGCGCTGTTCACCCTTGAGCTGACGGCCATCGGCGCCGTCCTCGGCGTAGCCCTGGGCACGCTCGGCGCCGTAGTGCGGGCGTGGAAGGTCCAGCCGTTCGCCTGGTTTTTCGGGGTGTATGTCGAGTTGATCCGCAACACGCCGTTCCTGGTGCAGTTGTTCTTCATATTTTTCGGCCTGCCCTCCCTGGGGCTGAAGATCACGGAGTGGCAAGCCGCCGTGCTGGCGATGGTGATCAACCTGGGCGCCTATTCCACCGAGATCATCCGCGCCGGCATCCAGGCTGTCCCGAAAGGACAACTGGAAGCCGCCGCCGCGCTGGCGATGACGCGTTTCGAAGCGTTCCGCCATGTGGTGCTGCTGCCGGCACTGGGCAAGGTGTGGCCGGCCTTGAGCAGCCAGATCATCATCGTGATGCTCGGCTCGGCGGTGTGTTCGCAGATCGCCACCGAAGAGCTGAGCTTTGCCGCCAACTTCATTCAGTCGCGCAATTTCCGCGCCTTTGAAACCTATGCCCTGACCACCCTGGTGTACCTGTGCATGGCGTTGATGATTCGCCAACTGCTCAACTGGATCGGCCGCCGTTATGTGATGAGGAACAGCCGATGAGCGATTTTTCCTTCTGGGACATCGTGCGCAACCTGCTCACCGGCCTGCAATGGACGCTGTTGCTGTCGCTGGTGGCGTTCATCGGCGGGGGCCTGATCGGGTTGCTGGTGCTGATCCTGCGCATCAGCAAAAAGGCATTCGCACGCAATGTTGCGCGCACCTATATCGAGCTGTTCCAGGGCACGCCGCTGCTGATGCAGCTGTTTCTGGTGTTCTTCGGCGTTGCCCTGCTCGGTGTGGATATCTCGCCGTGGCTGGCGGCAGCCATCGCCCTGACCCTGTTTACCAGCGCCTACCTCGCCGAGATCTGGCGCGGCTGCGTTGAGTCCATTGCCCATGGGCAGTGGGAGGCGTCGGCCAGCCTGGCGCTCAACCCCCTTGAACAACTGCGCTACGTGATCCTGCCCCAGGCCCTGCGTATTGCCGTGGCGCCGACCGTAGGGTTTTCGGTGCAGGTGGTCAAAGGCACCGCCGTGACCTCCATCATCGGTTTTACCGAGCTGACCAAGACCGGCGGCATGCTCGCCAACGCCACCTTCGAACCCTTCATGGTCTACGGCCTCGTGGCCCTCGGTTACTTCCTGCTCTGCTACCCCTTGTCCCTCAGTGCGCGCTACCTGGAAAGGAGACTGCATGCCTCTGCTTAGAATTTCTGCCCTGCACAAATATTACGGCGATCACCACGTGCTCAAGGGCATTGACCTGACCGTTGAAGAAGGCCAGGTGGTGGCGATCATCGGCCGCAGTGGCTCGGGTAAATCCACCTTGCTGCGTACCCTCAATGGCCTGGAGTCGATCAACGACGGTGTGATCGAAGTCGATGGCGAATACCTCGACGCCGCCCGCGCCGACCTGCGCAGCCTGCGGCAGAAGGTCGGTATGGTGTTCCAGCAGTTCAACTTGTTCCCGCATCTGACGGTAGGCGAGAACGTCATGCTCGCGCCGCAAGTGGTGCAAAAAGTACCCAAAGCCAAGGCAGCGCAGTTGGCCAAACAGATGCTGGAACGCGTTGGCCTGGGGGAGAAGTTCGATGCCTTCCCCGACCGCCTGTCTGGCGGCCAGCAGCAACGTGTGGCGATTGCCCGCGCGCTGGCCATGTCGCCCAAGGTGCTGTTATGCGACGAAATCACCTCGGCCCTGGACCCGGAACTGGTCAATGAAGTGCTCAGCGTGGTGCGCCAATTGGCCAGGGACGGCATGACGCTGATCATGGTGACCCACGAAATGCGCTTTGCCCGCGAAGTCGGTGACAAGCTGGTGTTCATGCACCAGGGCAAGGTGCATGAAGTGGGCGAACCCAAGCAACTCTTCGCCCACCCGCAAACCGCCGAACTGGCCAACTTCATTGGTTCTACGGAACAGCCGCACTGACCAGTTCGAATTGACCACGGCCCTCCAATCGCCTCTCCCGGCGCATTGAGAGGGCATCGGCGGGCAGATGAACCTCAATCTCTACCTGGGCCGTCAGTCGACGGCCCGTCATTGGCACACCGGCAGCGCTGGCAACCACTGTGCGGCCGGGCAAGAGCCGCCCGCCGGCCGTTGCATCGGTCTGCCACGTCACCGGTATGCCGTCGACCTGAGCCTGCATCAGGTTCAGGACGAAACGCCCTTGCCGGCCAAACTGAAAACCCTGGGCATCGGCGGGAACGCCATTAAAGCGCAGCGCCATTGCCGTCGGGTTGGCGCAAAGCACGCTCAGGTGCAGCGTACGCTGCGTATCCAGCCTCGCTGTCGCGCTGCCCGACGACGCTTGCGAGGGGCGCATTTCGCCGTAGTCAACCCGCGGCTCGCTCAAGATCATCTGGCAGTCTTGCGCACGCGCCTGGTTTACCGACAGGGCGACCAACAGCAGGCACAAACCTGCGGCACGCGGGCCGTTTATCCGTTCAGCGAACATGGCATACCACCGGTGCAGTGTCGTAGAGTTGGTCATCATCAGGCTCTTGCTCCAGGTTGACGTGCAGCAGGCAGGATTGCGAATCCGGCAGTGAAACTTTCAGGGTTTGTGGGCCATCGATATTGCTGAGGAAAATCATGCCGTCAGCCACCACGTTGGTGACAAAGCTGTTGTCCTGGCCGAACACTGCGGCCCCTTGAGGCAAGGGCCGGCCCTGTTCGTCCCGGGCCTCAAGCAACAGGCGCCGGACTTTCACCACATCAAAGTCGAGCCTGTTGACTGAACCCCGACCGGCGGCGAGTACCTTGGTCCCGTTCTTCAAGTCGACCCGCTTGGGCAGCGACTGGGTCACTACTTGCAGATGGTTTTCGCTGTAGGCCTGCAGTCCGGGGATCACCGCCTGGCCGGTGAAATCGGTCCATACCGGCCCTTGGGGCGTCGAGACCTTGGCCACGCCGATATCGCCCACCGAGACAATGCCAAAGGTATCCTGCACGGCATATGGCGAGAAGGTCACCCCGTGCTCGTGGGCCACAATGCCGCCTTGCAACTGGCCGGTATAGTTGGTGTTCGACGGATCACGGCTGGCGCCCACGCTCAAGCGGGTATACAGCGGTAAGACGTCCAAACGGCCGTGCACGCTTTGTTCTCGTTCTTTCACATCCCGATCAACACCGACCTCGTAACTCACATAATCGTTGACTCGCTCGTTGAGGGCGGTGCCGGCATCCAGCCGATCACCTCGACGACTGACGTAAGAACTCACACTCCGATCAGCCCCGAGGGGCATCGTGACTTGCAGCCTGATAGACGTGCCCTCGTCCAGCCGTTCGTCGCGGCGGCCTCCCCTCACCGGGTCCAGGCGCCGAGGCTCGGTCGCTCCGACCTGAGCGTCGGCGATCAGTGCTACACCCACGCCGTAGAACGTGTTGTTCCACGAGGCAGAGAGGTGGTCGCTGGATCGCCCGTCAAATTGCGAGTTACGGGTAAAACCGAGGGAGAAACCACCCAGGGCCGGGTCCGCCCAGCTTAAACCTGCCGTGTACTGGCGCTTGAAACGTGCATCGAGGTCGTACCCCCGCGACGCCTGGCCGGCGTCCAGTACCTCGCGGTAACCGCGGCTCTGTGCCGAGGCGCTCAGGTTGATATCAAGGTTGGCGAATAACGGTGTACCCAAAGACAGCGTGCTACGCGCGCCGGCCACCTTGTCTTGGGCATCACGGGACAGGTTATGGCGCACGCCCACGTTCATCTGCTGGAAAAACACACTGCTCAGGGAGCCCCCCGCCGACTGATACTCCTCGGTACTCAGCAGACCGAAACCCAGCGACGAGCGCTGGCCCAGCCCCCAGGTACCGCTGCCCATGGCGACCACAGGGGACTCCTGCCCGTCGATGGAGGTGTCCCGCACCTTACCGAGGGAAAAGTAATAGCCCGGCGTGATCGGAGTTCCACCCCGAAAGGACGCGGCGGGCACCACGAAACTGCGCCTTGCCCCTCGCAGGTCAATCACGCTCACATCCAAGTCGCTGGTGCTGTTCAGCAACGGTAAACCGGTCAGCCTGAACGGACCTTCCGGCACCAGGGTGGAGTGGATCAATGCGCCCGACTGACGAACTTCGACCCGTGACTGGCTTTGAGCCAGCCCTTCAACCACGACGTTGTTGTCGCCAGCACCGGTGCGTTGCTGGCCGTCTGGAAAGAACTGCAAGCCCGTCAGTTGCACACCGCCAAAGATCGGGTTGTTGCTGGAAAGCTGCCCCACCTGGAAGGTCGACTGCAACGCCGCGATATCACGCTGGGCATAGGCATTGACCTGTTCGGTGTGCGTCTTGCCGTTGTCGGAAACATAAAACTGACGACTGCGAACAATCCAATTGCCCAGGTTGAATCCCGCCTCGGTATAGGCCGATACGAAGCGACTTGTTGGCCCACCGCGCGATTGGGTATCGAAACCCAATACGTCGTAGTTGAAGATGGCTGCCGCACCACCCTCGGAAAAATTCCCGACCTCCCACTCGGGCTCACGCAGGGACTGGGTCGGCACCACCAGGCTGACCTCGTCGCTGCTGGGGCGCAGCCGCACCGTGGTCGTCGGGTATTCCCCAACAAAATCGTGGCAGGCCTGGTCAGGGGTGATGCCCTCGCGCAAAAGCCTGGGCGGGGTAACCAGACCGGCCTTTGCCAACAACGCGGGGGTGAAGCACAGCTGCCCCTGGTAATCGAAACGGGCGTCAACCAGCCCCAGCGGCGTGCCATTGACTCGCAGCCCGACCACATGAACACCCTCGCGAAAGCGCGCTGCGCTGCGAAAGTATTCAGACACCTTCGGATCAATTCCAAGGGAGTTCAACGCGGCCAGGTCAAAACCCTCCCCCAGCCCAACCGCTGCGCTGGTACCTGGCAGACTCCACAGCGTCGCGAGCCCCAGCAGGACCCTCGCGCGCGCCTGGGAGGAACCGCTGCCCGACACGCGTTTGGCGGAACGACCTGATTGCCTGATTTTTTTCATAGGCCAGTCAATCCGCTCCTGCCGTAACGGGTGCGCGGTAGCTGTCCACCGTAAACCCATAGACCGTGGCCGGTTGAATGCCCACGGCCGCCACCCCCGCCACTGAGCCTGCCGACGCGAGCGTCAGTACTTCGCCCGGCAGGATGTAGGTTCGCGGCAACGTTGCCACGCCTGCCTGCGGATGCAGTTGGACTTCCATCCCAAGGCGCACGACGTAAGCGCTGTTGTTGTGGACCCTCAACTGACCCCCTTCACGCGTCCATGTCAGCAGTTGCCAGGGTGCGTCATGCCTGGGCAAGCCCTTGGGGTGCAGGATCAATGGAAGGCTCTGGCGCAAGGTGATACCAATGGTCGCACCGCCGGGTGCACGGGCTTCGGGGATACCTTCAAAGGAAACTCGCTTCAGGCGCTGGGTCTTGAGCGGCTTCTTCGTGGTACTGATGAAGCGGACAAGCTGGGTGTCGCCCGCTTCGACACGAGTAATCGGGGGCGTTACGATCAACAAGGGTTCAAGGTCTTCAGGTACGTTTTGTATGACCGAATGAAGCAAGGCAGGGCCGGGGTCCGTATTTTTAATGTTCAGCGTCGCCTCACCCTCTTCTTCATTCAGAATGACAACGGTTGTCTCGGGCTGCATTCCGTCCGCTACCGCCATACCACACAAAAAGAGGCACAAGCTTATATAGCGCAGCAACGACATCACGATCATTGAAAGAGCCCTCACCGGATTTTCCCCACAGCCATAAAGTCAAACATTAACTAAGGCGCACGTTAAAACAGCCGACACTTAACAAAGGGAGATAAGCACCCTGAGTCAATGTCGGCCGTTAATGACGTACTTAGATGTAATCCACTGAAATATTGGTGCGACCATCCAGCGTGATATCGCGGTTAATGTCCAAATCCTGCGTGCGGTTGATAACGGCTTTCACTTCAAGCGTGCCCGTAAGGGTGGTGATGGATGCAGGTACCGCAGCGGAGCCGCTACGCCAAGAATACTGGGCAGGCGATTGGGCGACTTTGCCATCACTGTTCTGCCAGGCCCCCGTATCTGCGCTGCGCGTGATCGGGCTCAGGGTCCCGCCGGACGATCTCAGGTCCTTGAGGGTAACGGAGTACCCACCGGTACGCTTGCCACCTTCCATGCCCAGGCCGTAGTTCTGCGCCTCGGTGAAACCGGCACCGAGAATGTTTGGCACCTTGCTGGCAGCTTGCAGGTCAGTCAGCATCACACGAAATTGTGCGCCTTTTTGGCCGCAGTTGAGGTTCATGCTGACCGTTTTCGCTGCAAGAGGAGTGGGCTGCACGCCGGACAAGCTTGAGGCGGGAATGTTCCCGTAATCCACGACGCCGCCAGCGCCGAGGCTGACGTTGCAAGCCACCGGCTTGATAGTCCCTCGTACAATCAGTTGAGCGACACTCGTTGCATGAGCCCCGATACTCGCGATCAGGCAAAGCGTACCCACTGTCACACCAAGCATTTTTTTCATAATTAACCTGTCATCTGTAATGAGTCGGTGCATTTACAATGGCCGAACATTCCGTCCATACATAAATACCACCACGGCGAAGTTGCCGAGTGACAGTCTGCCGTTTTGGGATCGAGTTCATGAATCAGAGAACCCGCCAATAACTGTGGGAGCAGTAAAAATAAAAAGTGGGCCAGCCCTAATCTTCGAGTAGGCCTAAACTCAAACCCGACAAGCCAATAACTTTTAACGTGTAAGTAAAGTCACACACAGTACGATTACAGCAAGAAGTTAATTATTCCTACAAAGGTTGGAAGCCCATGCCTTGTGAACTTGGAAAGCAATCTTACTTAACCTGCAAGAATCCCTCACAGACGCCCGTAGGAGAATTACCGAAGCAGTACGCGTTGGCACCAAAGGTCGATCGTGGCACGATGGCTGGGTTATCGACCGAGACCCTCTTACCATGCCGCAATCCCAAGCCAAGAATCTGTCCCTGATCGCTGCCATCGACCTGGGCTCCAACAGCTTTCACATGGTCGTGGCCAAGGCCCAGAACGGTGAAATCCGCATCCTTGAGCGGCTCGGCGAAAAAGTGCAACTGGCTGCCGGGATCAACGACGAACGTCAGCTCAATGAAGAATCCATGCAGCGTGGGCTCGACTGCCTCAAGCGCTTTGCGCAACTGATCAACGGCATGCCCCCTGGCGCTGTACGAATAGTGGGCACCAACGCCTTGCGCGAAGCCCGTAACCGCAACGAATTCATCCATCGCGCCGAGGAAATCCTCGGGCATCCGGTAGAGGTTATTTCCGGCCGCGAAGAAGCGCGCCTGATTTACCTCGGGGTTTCCCACACGCTGGCCGACACCCCGGGCAAACGCCTGGTCGCGGACATTGGCGGCGGCAGCACCGAATTCATCATCGGCCAGCGTTTCGAACCCCTGCTGCGCGAAAGCCTGCAGATGGGCTGCGTCAGCTACACGCAGCGTTATTTCAAGGACGGCAAGATCACCCCGGCGCGCTATGCCCAGGCCTACACGGCAGCGCGGCTGGAGATCATGAGTATCGAACACGCCCTGCACCGCCTGAGCTGGGATGAAGCCATCGGTTCCTCGGGCACCATCCGTGCCATCGGCCTGGCGCTCAAGGCCGGCGGCCATGGCACTGGCGAGGTGAATGCCGAAGGCCTGGCGTGGCTCAAGCGCAAGCTGTTCAAGCTGGGGGATGCCGAGAAGATCGACTTCGACGGCATCAAGCCTGACCGCCGCGCGATCTTCCCAGCCGGCCTGGCGATTCTTGAAGCGATCTTCGACGCCCTCGAACTGCAACGCATGGATCACTGTGACGGCGCCCTGCGCGAAGGTGTGCTCTATGACCTGCTCGGCCGCCATCACCATGAAGATGTGCGTGAGCGCACCCTCAGTTCGTTGATGGAGCGTTACCACGTAGACCTGGAGCAAGCGGCTCGCGTAGAGCGCAAAGCCCTGCATGCCTTCGACCAGGTGGCCGACGACTGGGACCTGCAAAACGGTGTATGGCGCGAACTGCTGGGCTGGGCCGCGAAAGTGCACGAAGTGGGTTTGGACATTGCCCACTACCACTATCACAAGCATGGCGCCTACCTGATCGAGCATTCGGACCTGGCCGGGTTCTCACGGGAAGATCAGCAGATGCTCGCGCTGCTGGTGCGCGGTCACCGTCGCAATATTCCCAAGGACAAGTTTGCCGAGTTCGGCAAGGACGGCATCAAGCTGATTCGCCTGTGCGCGCTGCTGCGCTTCGCAATCCTGTTCCACCACATCCGTGGCACCCAGGAAATGCCCCAGGTAAAACTGCGCGCCGACGGCGACAGCCTGGAAGTGATGTTCCCCAAAGGCTGGCTGGATGAAAACCAATTGACCCAGGCGGACTTCGCCCAGGAAGCGGAGTGGCTGACGCGGGTGGGGTTCAGCCTGAACCTGCGCTAACCCGATCTAAACAGCACCGCAACACAAATGTGGGAGGGGGCAAGCCCCCTCCCACATTTTTCAGACCGTGCTGGGTCTCAGCTCACCGTCAGGATCGGGCTGCCCAGCTTCTCCAGCAGCGTCGCCTGCGCACTGCGCGGGTTCTGGTTGCCGGTCGGTGTGTTGCGTACATACCGCCCATCCGACTGCAGGCTCCAGCTGTGGGTGTTGTCGGTCAGGTAGCTTTCCAGCTCCTTCTTGACCCGCATGATCAGCTTCTTGCCCTCCACCGGGAAGCAGGTCTCCACACGCTTGTCGAGGTTGCGTTCCATCCAGTCGGCACTGGAGAGGAACATCTGTTCCTCACCACCGTTCAGGAAGTAGAACACCCGCGTGTGTTCCAGGAAGCGACCGATGATCGAGCGCACATGGATGTTATGCGAGACGCCGACAATGCCCGGGCGCAGGCAGCACATGCCACGTACCACCAGGTCGATGCGCACGCCCGACTGGCTGGCCTTGTACAGCGCGCGGATGATCTTCGGATCGGTCAGCGAGTTGAATTTGGCGATGATGTGCGCCGGCTTGCCGTCGAGGGCAAACTGCGTCTCGCGAGCAATCATGTCGAGCATGCCCTTCTTCAGGGTGAACGGCGCGTGCAGCAGCTTCTTCATGCGCAAGGTCTTGCCCATGCCGATGAGCTGGCTGAACAGCTTGCCGACGTCTTCGCACAGGGCGTCGTCGGAGGTCAGCAGGCTGTAGTCGGTGTAGAGCTTGGCGTTGCCGGCGTGGTAGTTGCCGGTGCCCAAGTGAGCATAACGCACGATTTCACCGGCTTCGCGGCGCAGGATCAGCATCATCTTGGCGTGGGTCTTGAAGCCGACAACGCCGTAGATCACCACCGCACCGGCTGCTTGCAGACGGCTGGCCAATTGCAGGTTGGACTCCTCATCAAAGCGCGCTCGCAGCTCGATCACCGCGGTGACTTCCTTGCCGTTACGCGCAGCGTCGACCAGTGCATCGACGATTTCCGAGTTGGCACCCGAGCGATACAGCGTCTGGCGCACGGCCAGGACGTGGGGGTCCTTGGCGGCCTGGCGCAGCAGGTCGACCACCGGGGTGAACGACTCGAAGGGGTGCAGCAGCAGGATGTCCTGCTTGCTCACCACGCTGAAGATGTTCTCGCTGTTCTGCAGCAGTTTCGGGATCTGCGGCGTAAACGGCTTGTATTGCAGCTCCGGGTGGCTGTCCAGGCCGGTGATGCTGAACAGGCGCGTCAGGTTGACCGGGCCATTGACCTGGTACAGCTCGGATTCGGCCAGGTTGAATTGCTTGAGCAGGTAGTCCGACAGGTGTTTGGGGCAGGTATCGGCCACTTCCAGGCGCACCGCATCGCCGTAGCGCCGCGAAAACAGCTCGCCGCGCAGGGCACGCGCCAGGTCTTCGACGTCTTCGGAGTCCAGCGCCAGGTCGGCGTTACGGGTCAGGCGGAACTGGTAGCAGCCCTTGACCTTCATGCCCTGAAACAGGTCATCGGCGTGCGCATGGATCATCGACGACAGGAATACATAGTTATCCCCAGCGCCCCCAACCTCTTCGGGTACCTTGATGATCCGTGGCAACAGACGTGGCGCCGGGATGATCGCAAGGCCCGAGTCGCGGCCGAAGGCGTCGATGCCTTCCAGCTCGACGATGAAGTTGAGGCTCTTGTTCACCAGCAACGGGAACGGGTGCGTCGGGTCGAGGCCGATCGGGGTGATGATCGGCGAGATCTCGTCACGGAAGTAACGGCGCACCCAGGTCTTGATCTTGGTGGTCCAGTGGCGGCGACGGATGAAGCGAACCTGATGTTTTTCCAGTTCCGGCAGCAGGATGTCGTTGAGAATCGCGTATTGGCGGTCCACATGGCCGTGCACCAGTTCACTGATGCGCGCCAGGGCCTGGTGCGGTTGCAGGCCATCGGCCCCGGCTTGTTCACGGGCGAAGGTAATCTGCTTCTTGAGGCCGGCGACGCGGATTTCGAAGAATTCGTCCAGGTTGCTCGAGAAGATCAGCAGGAATTTCAGCCGTTCCAGCAACGGATAGGACTCATCCAGCGCCTGTTCCAGCACGCGGATGTTGAATTGCAGTTGTGACAGCTCGCGGTGGATGTACAGGCTGCTGTCATCCAGGTTGGTGACCACGGCAACCGGCGCCGGCGCCGGCGCTTCGGCAACCACCGCAGGCGGGGCTGGCTCCAGCTCCGGCGGGGTCTCGGCGACTTGTTCAACCACCGGATGAGCGTCTTTTACGGCAACTACTGTAAGTCCTTCGGTATTCATGAGTGTTCCTGTGAGGGCTATTGTTGCTCTCTAAGCAATTGGGCAGCGCGGGCGGCGAAGTAGGTCAGAATGCCATCAGCGCCGGCACGTTTAAAGGCTGTCAGGGATTCGAGGATCACCCCTTCACTCAACCAACCATTCTGGATTGCGGCCATGTGCATGGCGTATTCACCGCTGACCTGATAGACAAAGGTCGGCACTTTGAATTCCTCTTTGACCCGGTAAAGGATGTCCAGGTAAGGCATGCCGGGCTTGACCATGACCATGTCGGCGCCTTCGGCCAGATCGGCCGCCACTTCGTGCAGGGCTTCGTGGCTGTTGGCCGGGTCCATCTGGTACGAAGCCTTGTCGGCCTTGCCCAGGTTCAGGGCCGAACCCACCGCATCGCGGAAGGGGCCGTAATAGGCGCTGGCGTACTTGGCCGAGTAGGCCATGATCCGCACGTTGACATGACCGGCCAACTCAAGCGCTTCGCGAATCGCCTGGATCCGACCGTCCATCATGTCCGACGGCGCCACCACCTGGGCACCTGCCGCCGCGTGGGACAAGGCCTGCTTGACCAGCGCATCGACGGTAATGTCGTTCTCGACGTAGCCTGACGGATCAAGGATGCCATCCTGCCCATGGGTGGTGAACGGATCGAGGGCAACGTCGGTGATCACCCCAAGCTGCGGGAAACGCTCGCGCAGGGCGCGGGTGGCGCGCTGGGCGATCCCCTGCGGGTTCCAGGCTTCGGCAGCGTCAAGTGACTTGAGCTCAGCGGGCGTCACCGGGAACAGCGCCAGCGCCGGAATGCCCAGTTCCACCCAATGCGCGGCTTCTTCAAGCAGCAGATCAATACTCAAGCGCTCCACCCCCGGCATCGAAGCCACCGCTTCCCGGCGATTTTCACCGTCCAGCACGAATACCGGCAGGATCAGATCATTCGTCGTCAGTACATTTTCACGTACCAGACGGCGTGAAAAATCATCACGGCGGTTGCGGCGCAAACGAGTGGCGGGGAATAGCCGATTGGCGGGGGTAAAGCTCACGACAGACTCCTGAGCCCGCGTTTACGGGCGAGCGGTGCAGTTATAAGCGGCCATTATGACGAACGAATGACAGTTGTGCTTATCGATGCGACCTGTAGTCGCATTCGGCACTGACATCGGAATTGTTCACTTCGTGACACATCTCGATACTTTCATGAATCTTCGTGAAGGCGTAGGCTGCGCGTTCATTTCGCCAGCACCCTAGACCATGCTTCAACAATTTCTGCATGACTTCGGCTACTTTGCCCTCTTCCTCGGCACGTTCTTCGAAGGCGAGACCATCCTTGTACTCGCAGGCTTCCTGGCGTTTCGTGGCTACATGGATATCAACCTGGTGGTGGTCGTTGCCTTCTTCGGCAGCTATGCCGGCGACCAGCTTTGGTACTACATGGGGCGCAAGCACGGCCGCAAGTTGCTGGCGCGCAAACCGCGCTGGCAATTGATGGGCGACAAGGCGCTGGAGCATATCCGCAAGCATCCGGATATCTGGGTACTGAGCTTTCGTTTTGTCTACGGTTTACGCACGGTGATGCCAGTGGCGATTGGCCTCTCCGGCTACCCGCCCCTGCGCTATCTGATCCTTAACGGTATTGGCGCAGCGATATGGGCGGCGGCGCTGGGGGCCGCAGCCTATCATTTCGGCGCAGTGCTCGAAGGCATGCTCGGCAGCGTCAAGAAATACGAGCTATGGGTGCTGGGCGCGTTGCTGGTGCTGGGTGTTGGCCTATGGCTGCAACGCCGCTTCAAGAATGCCCGTATCGCCCGCGAGGCATGCGCCGAGGCCAAGGCCCGGCAAGCAGCCGAAACCGCCCCGAGCGAAACACCTAAGACGCCAGACGCGTAAGCCGGCCTCTGCAGCAGTAGAGGCCGATCACGCTGAGCACACTGTAGCTCGCCAGGCCCAGCCAGCCCAGGTTGCCGGCGGGCCACAGTCCGACCCACGGCGCCAGCCCGACCAACGGCACATTCAGCCCCAGGCGCACCCACTCGGCCTTCAGCGCCGACGGTCGATTCTCCAGCGCGACCCCCAACGTGAACAGCCCCAACGCCATCGCTCCCCAGCCCAGGACCAGCGCCGCGGTGGGCAGACGTTCGCCGACATTCATCAGGTAGCTGCCAAACCCCACGTAAACTGCGAATTGCAGCGCAACGTAGACCTGTTGGCGCCTGTCCAGCGGCACGTCGAATTTGCGGAACCGGGCCAAGTCCGGCCTGGCCACCGGATACCTGGCTTTCACGTCGGCGGGGCGCCAGCCGGTGCGCATGAACCAGATGCGCAGTTTGTCCCAGCGGCTTTCAGTACGCCGGGCATCGCTCCACAACTGCGCATAAAACTGCAGGTTCGCCCACAGCGGGTTCCAACTGGCCAGGGGCGTAGTCACACCGAAGATCACGGGCTCGTTGTCATCTTCCTCCTGGAAAGTGCCGAACAGCCGATCCCAAAAAATGAACACCCCGCCGTAGTTGCGATCCATGTAGAGAGCGTTCTGTGCGTGGTGGGCACGGTGATTGGACGGGGTGACGAAGAACCATTCGAACCAGCCGAGCTTGGGAACGTGACGTGTATGCACCCAGAATTGATACAGCAGGTTGAGCGAAGCCACGCTGATGAACACCACCAGCGGCACACCGAGCACGGCCAGGGGCAGGTAGAAGATCCAGCTCAGCAGGAAGCCGGTGCTGGTCTGGCGCAGCGCGGTGGTGAGGTTGTAGTCCTCGCTCTGGTGATGCACGGAGTGCGCAGCCCACAGGATATTGCGCTCATGGCCCATGCGATGCAGCCAGTAATAGCAGAAGTCGTAGAACACGAAGGCCACTACCCAGGTCCATACGCTTTGGGCCGATAACTCGATCAGAGCCAGGTGCTTGAGGGCGAACGCATAGGTGAGCAAACCCACGCCCTTGGTCAATAGCCCGGTGGTGGTAGACAGCACCCCGGTGCTGAGGCTGTTGATAGCGTCGGCCACTCGATAGTTGCGCGCACCGCGCCAGCGGTCGGCCAGCAGCTCAACCACAATCAACGCAATGAAAAACGGTACCGCATAAGGCACGAAGTCCATGGGCTAGTCCGGTCTTTTTTTGTTACAGCAAGATTAGGTGCAGTGGCGTGAGTTCCCATTGGCAACAGGTTACAAATTAGTAGACATTTAACGCCATGAATCAGGAGAAATGCCCATGAGCAAAAAGATTGCAGTGATCCTTTCCGGCTGTGGCGTGTACGACGGTGCAGAGATCCAGGAAAGCGTGATCACCCTGCTGCGCCTGGACCAGCGCGGCGCTCACGTTGAATGTTTTGCGCCGGATATTGCGCAGTTGCATGTGATCAACCACCTCACCGGCGAAGAAATGCCCGAATCGCGTAATGTATTGGTGGAGTCAGCGCGCATCGCCCGAGGCGCGGTCAAGGATATCCGTGAGGCTAACGCTGCTGACTTCGATGCGCTGATCGTGCCGGGTGGGTTTGGCGCGGCGAAGAACCTGTCGAATTTCGCCGTGCAAGGCGCCAGCTGCAGCGTCAACCCACAGGTCCTGGAATTGGCCGAAGCCTTTGCCGAAGCCGGCAAGCCTGTGGGGTTGATCTGCATTTCCCCTGCCCTGGCCGCGAAAATCTACGGCCCCGGCGTGACCTGCACCATCGGCAACGATGCCGACACCGCAGCCGCCCTGGATAAAATGGGCGCCACTCATCAGGAATGCACGGTGGAAGATATCGTCGAGGACACCGCGCGCAAATTGGTCAGTACGCCGGCATATATGCTGGGCAAGAACATCAGTGAGGTGGCGTCGGGCATCAACAAGCTGGTGGACCGGGTGTTGGAGCTGACCCACGAGAACGACTGACACCCTCTTTCTGTAGGAGCGAGCTTGCTCGCGAAGAACCTGAGAGCGCCGCGTCATCCAGAGCATCCGCGTTATCGTTGACGTTCCTCGCGAGCTTGCTCGCTTCTACAGAGGCTTCATCAAACGGGTAAGCAGGCGGTCCAGCGTATTGGCAAACGCCTGCTTGTCTTTCTCGCCATGGGGCGGTGGCCCGCCGCCCATCTGCCCTTGCTCGCGCAAGTCGGTGAACAGGTTGCGTACCGCCAGCCGCTCGCTCATGTTCGCCGGGCTGAACTCTTTGCCGCGCGGGTCGAGGGCGGTGACGCCCTTCTTGACCAGGCGGTCGGCCAAGGGCACATCGCTGCAGATCACCAGTTCGCCGGGCATGGCGTGCTCCACCAGATAGTCATCCGCCGCGTCGGGGCCGCTGGGCACCACGATCAGCTTCACACAGGCAAAGCTCGGTTTGATCTGGCTCTGACCGGCCACCAGCACCACGTCGAAGTGGCGCTTGAGGGCGAATTTCACCACCTGATCCTTGGCCGCCCGTGGGCAAGCGTCCGCGTCGATCCAGACCCGCATACCTACGCCGCCGCCCTTTGCTTTTCAGCCAGGCGGCTGCGGCCATACAGCACCACGATCGCCAGGATCGCCACGGCCTGCGCACTCAACGAATACGCATCGGCGTGAATGCCCAGCCAGTCAAAGTCAAAAAACGCCACCGGTCGAGTACCGAAGATGCCGGCCTCTTGCAGCGCCTTGACGCCATGCCCGGCAAACACCACCGACAGCGCGCACAACAGCGCGGCGTTGATGCCAAAGAACAACGCCAGCGGCAGCTTCGCCGAACCGCGCAGAATCACCCAGGCCAGGCCCACCAGCAGTACCAGGGCGGTGGCGCCACCCGCCAGCACCGCGTCGTGCCCGGCCGGGCCGGCTTGCAGCCACAGGGTTTCGTAGAACAGGATCACTTCGAACAGTTCGCGGTACACCGAGAAGAATGCCAGCAGCGCAAAACCGAAGCGCCCACCGCCGCCCACCAGGCTGCTCTTGATGTAGTCCTGCCAGGCTGCGGCATGGCGCCGGTCGTGCATCCACACGCCCAGCCACAGCACCATCACGCTGGCAAACAGCGCCGTGCAGCCCTCCAGCAATTCACGCTGGGCGCCGCTGACATCAATCACATACGCCGCCAGCGCCCAGGTGGCCAAGCCGGCCAACAGCGCCAGGCCCCAGCCGACGTTGACGCTGCGCACCGCCGATTGCTGGCCGGTGTTACGCAGGAAGGCCAGGATCGCGGCCAGCACCAGGATCGCCTCCAGGCCTTCGCGCAGCAGGATCAGCAAGCCCGAGATGTAGCTCAACGACCAACTCAGGCCGTCGCCGCCGAGCAAGCCGGCCGACTCGCCGAGCTTGCCCTTGGCCACGTCCAGGCGCTGTTGCACCTGCTCGATCGGCAGGCCGTCCTGCAATGACTGCCGATAGGCCATCAGCGCCTTCTCGGTGTCCTTGCGCACATTGGCGTCGACGTTATCCAGTGAGCTTTCCACCAGCTCGAAGCCTTCCAGATAAGCGGCTACCGACAGGTCATAGGCTTGCTCGTGATCACCGTTACGGAATGCAGCCAGGCTTTTGTCCAAGGTGGCGGACGTGTAATCAAGCAACTGCGCCGGGCCACGCTTGACCTGCGGCGGTTGCGCGCGCTGGGCGCGGAAGGTCGCCGCCGCCGCTGGGCCGTCTGCCGCCAGCACTTCGTTGGGCGTCTGGCGCGCCAGGTCGGCGAGGTTGAAGGGCTGCTCGCTCTTGGCCGCAGCCGGGTCCGCCGTGAAACCTGCGATGTACGTGGCGAGGTCCCAACGCTGACGGTCATCCAACTGGTCGGAAAAGGACGGCATGTCGGTGCCTTCGACACCCAGGCCGAGAGTGTTGTAGATCGCATACAGGCTCAGGCGATCCAGGCGCGTGGCATCGCGCAGGTTGGCCGGCGGCGGGGTCATGCCCATGCCGGCCGGGCCATCACCGGCGCCGGCAGTACCGTGGCACACCGAGCAATGCTGGGCATACAGCGGTGCACCGCGCGTGGGATCGGGGGTGATCGCCGGCGCCTGGCTGACTTCATACGCCACCGCCAGCTTGGCGCCCAACTGACGGGCCTGATGGGCGACAGTTGCGCCATCTGCATGGGCAGTGACCGCCGCCAGCAACTCATCGACGCCTGTTATCAACTCGGCGCGTTCGGGTTTTTCCGGCAGATCTGCCACTAGGCCCTGCAGCACGCCAAGAAACTCCACCTGCTCGCGGTATTCCGAGTCGTCCACCACCTTGCCCGCCTCTACCGTCGGCGGGTAGTCGGCGCCGATGTAATCGAGCAAATGCAGAGCCTGTGGTGCGCCTTCGGTGGTCGCGGCCAACAGATTGAAGCTGCACGACATCAGCGCCGGCAACAACAGCCATGCGAGAAAGCGAAAAGGGGCAGTCATGAATGAATCTCAGGTGGAAATACGAAGTAACACTATTGTTGAGCTTTAACCGATTTGACTCAAGGTGTTATTTCGTCACGCTACAAACCAATGTGGGAGGGGGCTTGCCTCCGATAGCGGTGGGTCAGCCGATATACTCATCAACTGACCCGCCGCCATCGGGGGCAAGCCCCCTCCCACATTTTGATCCGGTTTCTTCAGTCAGGCCGTGGCGCGATGCAGGCTGGCGAGGAAACCGGCGGCGCCGACGAATAGCCCGGCGAACGTGCGGTTTACACGCTTCTGCTGTTTGGGCGAGCGCAGCAGGCGCAGGACCTTCGAGGCCAGACCCGTGTAACCGGCCATCACGATCATGTCGACGCTGATCATGGTCGCGCCAATGATCAGGTACTGAATCGCCAACGGCGCCTGTGGATTCACGAACTGCGGCAACACCGCGAGCATGAACACCAACGCCTTGGGGTTGCTGGCGTTGACCAGGAAACCGCGGAACATCATCGCCATCGGCTTGCCGATCGGGCGTATCGCCGCGTCATCGGTCATGTCCATCGGCAACGCGCGCCATTGCTTGATGGCCAAGTAAATCAGGTACGCCACCCCAAACCATTTGATCGCATAGAACGCGGTCGACGACGCCGCCAGAATCGCACCCAGGCCGCCCGCCACCACGGCAATTTGCATCGCCAGGCCCAGCTGCAGACCGATGGCGTTCCAGTAACCGCGTACAAAACCGTATTGCAGGCCGCTGGACATCGAGGCGATGGCGCCTGCGCCGGGGGAAAGGGAGATGATCCAACTGGCCAGGAAAAAAGCCAGCCACGTGTCGAGTGCCATAGCACACCTCGAAAGGGAGTTTGCGGTTGTGCCATAAGCTAACGCCGACGACCAACGGCTGGCTATAAATTTTTACAAGGTGTGATTCTAGCGGTCGCCAGGGAACACATGCGTACCAGGCCAACGCCGCACCGAGCGCTGGAAGAACAAGCTGTTGGGCACTTGCACCATCGCGCTGTCGGTGCCGGCCTCCTGCACCTCGACCAGCGTGGTATAGAGCAGATTGATCGCCACCACGCGCCCCTTCACGCCGGGTTTGTCGACGGTGTCCACCAATTCGACGATGTCGCCGAGGCGGAACGGCCCCACGGTGAAGATCAAAATGGCGCACAACAAATTGGACAGCACGGACCACATGGCGAAGAACGCCACCGCCGCCACGGCCACAAAGCCTGACAGCGCCGTCCACAGCACCGTGGCAGATACGCCCAGGCGGCCCAACACGAAGATCAGCGCGCTGCCCATGATCAGCCAGCGCAGGCCACCGCGCAGCGGCATCAGCAACTGCGGCGGGAACGGATAGCGCTCACCCAGGCGGGTCAGGCCTTTGGCGACAAAACGCTGGGCAAGGTAGCCGGCCAGCAGGATCAGCAGGATTTGCACGCCGATCCACACAGGTTCGATCCATTGCGCCGGCAAGGGCAGTTGCAACGCGTCCATCAGGACAGCGCCTCGAGCTGCGCTTGCAGGGTTTCAAGCAGTTCGAGGGCTTCCATCCAGGACTCCTCCAATTGCCCTTCGCGCACCTTGAGCCTGGCCTGTTCGGCGAGCAAGTCACGCAGTTCATCCTTGCGCGCGGCCTCATACACGGCGCTGTCGCCCAGGCTGGTTTCGATACTGGCCAGGCGCTCAAGCACCTTGCCCAGCTCGGCCTCCAGCTTGTCGGCATCGCGCTTGTGCGGGGCCAACTGCTGACGCAGTGCGGCGGCGGCCTGGCGCTGGGCTTTCTTGTCGGTCTTGTCCGGGTTGACCGGGGTGTTGCTGACCGGCGCATTGCGCAGACGATAGTCAGTCAGCCAGCGGGCATAGTCGTCCAGGTCGCCATCAAACTCTTCAACCTTGCCATCGGCCACCAGAAGGAAGTTGTCGGTGGTGCTCTTGAGCAGATGGCGGTCGTGAGACACCACCAATACTGCACCACTGAACTCCTGCAGGGCCATGGTCAGCGCCAGGCGCATTTCCAGGTCCAGGTGGTTGGTCGGTTCGTCGAGCAGCAACAGGTTCGGGCGGTCCCATGCAATCAGGGCCAGGGCCAGTCGGGCTTTTTCACCACCGGAGAAGTTCAGCACCGGCTCGTCGATGCGCGCACCACGGAAGTCGAAGCCTCCGAGGAAGTCGCGCAGGGTTTGCTCGCGTTCGGTTGGCGCCAGGCGCTGCAGGTGCAACAACGGGCTGGCCTTGGCATCAAGCGAGTCCAATTGATGCTGGGCGAAGTAACCCACCACCGTGTTCTCGCCACGGGTCAGGTGACCGGCCAAAGGCTCAAGCTCGCCCGACAGATTCTTGATCAGCGTCGACTTGCCCGCACCGTTTGGCCCCAGCAAACCGATCCGCGCGCCGGGTATGAGCTGCAGCTTGACCTTCTCCAGGACGGTCTTGTCGCCATAACCCAGGCGCGCATCCGACAGATCGAGCAGGGGGCTGGAGATTTTCGCCGACTCACGGAACACGAAGTCGAACGGCGAATCGACGTGGGCCGCCGACAGCTCTTCCATGCGCTCCAGGGCCTTGATCCGGCTCTGGGCCTGGCGGGCCTTGGTGGCCTGGGCCTTGAACCGGGCGATGTAGCTTTCCATGTGCGCGCGCTGCGCCTGCTGCTTCTCGAAAGCTTGTTGCTGCTGGGCCAGCCGCTCGGCACGGGCGCGCTCGAAGGCGGTATAGCCGCCACGGTAGAGCGTGATTTTCTTCTGTTCGACATGGGCGATATTGTCGACCACGGCGTCAAGGAAATCCCGGTCGTGGGAAATCAGCAACAAGGTGCCCTGGTAGTTCTTGAGGAAGTCTTCCAGCCACAGGATCGCATCGAGGTCCAAGTGGTTGGTCGGCTCGTCGAGCAGCAACAGGTCCGAGGGGCACATCAGCGCCTGGGCCAGGTTCAGGCGCATGCGCCAGCCGCCGGAGAAGTCGGCGACCGGGCGATCCATCTGTTCGTTGGTAAACCCCAGGCCGGCAAGCATCTTGCGGGCGCGGGCGTCGGCGGTGTAGCCGTCGGCGCTGTCCAGCTCCGAATGCAGGCGGGCCTGGGCGGCGCCGTCCTGGGCTGTTTCCGCCGCAGCGAGGTCGTGTTGTACCTGGCGCAGGCGCAGGTCGCCATCGAGCACGTAGTCGATCGCAATGCGGTCCAGGGTGTCGATCTCCTGGCGCATATGGGCGATGCGCCAGTCGGCGGGCAGCAGGCAGTCCCCGGAATCCGGAGTCAGCTCACCCAGCAACAGGGCAAACAACGTGGATTTTCCGGCGCCATTGGCACCGATCAGGCCGGCTTTGTGACCGGCGTGCAGGGTCAGCTCGGCATCTTCAAGAAGACGTTGCGGGCCACGCTGTAATGTTAGGCTTTGAAGTCGGATCATAATGGCGGCGGAGTCTACCAGCTTCGTTGACCGCTGGCTTGGGTGTGAATATGTGCGCTGACCTGTGGAGCTTTGCCCTCTCGACTTATGCCCGCCCCGGTGTGGAGGCTGCTTGCCTACGGTTGCAGGAGCAGGGAGCGGATGTGTGCCTGCTGCTGTGTGGTGCGTGGCTGGAGCAACGGGGTGTGGCGCGGCTGCCCGAGCGCGTTGCGGCACTGCAACAGCTTGCGCGGCCGTGGCGGATGCGCGTTGTCGAACCCGTGCGAGAGGTGCGTGTGCAATGGCGGGCGATGGCACAGCAGGATGCGCAATTGGCTGAACTACGAGAGCAGGTCAAGGCCCTGGAGATGGAGGCCGAGCGAACCTTGCTGATGCGCCTTGAAGCGCTGGCGCAGACATGGCCGACCAACGAGGTGACAGGTGGATATGAATGGCTTGAAGGCCTGGCGACCGAAGCCGCCAACCTTGACCACAACGCGCTGCAGCAGCTGCGCGTCGTGGTCACCCGCGCTTAGGAAGCGCTGGTTGGGGTGACGCTTGGCGCTGCCGGTGCAGCAGTGCTGCTGCCCGATGCGGTTGGAGCGGAGGACGCTGCCGGAGTGGCGGCAGGTGCTGCGGGAGTTGCTGGCTTTGCAGATGCTGGCTTTGCCGCAGCGGGTTTGGCGGCAGCAGGTTTTGCAGCTGGCTTGACGGCTGGTTTTGCGGCAGCAGGTTTTGCAACTGGCTTGGCGGCTGGTTTTGCAGCGGCCGTTTTAGCAGCTGGCTTGGCGGCTGGTTTTGCAGCAGTCGTTTTAGCGGCTGGCTTGGCGGCGGGTTTTGCTGCAGTCGTTTTAGCGGCTGGCTTGGCGGCTGGTTTCGCAGCAGCGGTTTTAGCGGCTGGCTTGGCGGCGGGTTTTGCTGCAGCGGTTTTAGCGGCTGGCTTGGCGGCTGGTTTTGCTGTAGCGGTTTTAGCGGCTGGCTTGGCGGCTGGTTTTGCTGCAGCGGTTTTAGCGGCTGGCTTGGCGGCTGGTTTTGCTGCAGCAGTTTTAGCGGCGGGCTTGGCGGCGGGTTTCGCAGCAACGGTTTTAGCGGCTGGCTTGGCGGCTGGTTTTGCTGCAGCGGTTTTAGCGGCGGGCTTGGCGGCTGGTTTTGCAGCGGCGGTTTTAGCGGCTGGTTTGGCGGCAGTTTTAGCCGGCGCCTTCGCTGCAGCAGCCTTGCTCGCTGGCTTCTTGGCCGCGCTGGCTGCGACAGCTTTTGCCGGAGTACGAGCACCCAGCGCCTTGCCGACAGCTTCCTTCACACGACCAATTCCCTGGGCCAGTTTCAGGCTTTCCTGGGCGTCTTTTTTGAGTTGGGAAATGTAGCTGCGGGTTTCGGCTTGGCGGTCCTTGAGGGCGTCCAGCAGGTCCTCAAGTTCTTTAACAGCGTCTTTGGCCTTGGCTTGTGCCTTGGCCTTGCCGGCAGTGGCGGCGTCTTGCAGTTTGGTGCGGGATTTGTGCAGCTTTTCTTGCGCTTTACCGCGTTGTTTTTCCAGTTTGGCGAGCAGTTTTTCTGCATCGGCCAAGGCCTGGGAACAAGCGCTTTCCAGATGTTCGAGCAGGCTGCCCGACAATTGTTGGAGTAAGTGCAACGGGGTGTTTACAGGCTTCTGTTTGGCCGACATGGTTTACCTCCTGGCTGACGTGGGTGCGGCTCATACTAGCCCTCTGCTCTTACCGCCGCTAGGGCATGTTGACAGTATCGTTTGCGTTGCGTTGCAACGTACGAAAATTCTTATCGATATAACAGAAAAGTGCGCCACTGCTCAGCCACTTACGCTGGCATAATCCGTCGCATTTCAGGCGGGAGAACACCCATGTCGCGTTACCTTTTCTTAGTGCTTGGCCTGGCGATTTTCAGCGCCAATGCGAACGAGCAAGCGCCGCCAAAGACCGCTGACCAAGACCCGCATGACCTCGCCTACAGCCTGGGTGCCAGCCTCGGTGAACGTTTGCGCCAGGAGGTCCCCGACTTGCAGATCCAGGCCTTGGTCGATGGACTCAAACAAGCCTACCAGGGCAAACCATTGGCACTGGACAACGCACGCATCGAACAGATTCTTGCACAGCATGAAGCACAGAACGCCACCGACAACCCAGCGCCGCAGAGCGAAAAAGCACTCGCCGCCGAACAGCAATTTTTGTCCAGGGAAAAAGCTGCAAAGGGAGTGCGTGAACTGGCAGACGGCATCCTGCTCACGGAGTTGACGCCGGGCACCGGCACCAAGCCGTTGGCAACTGATGAGGTGCAGGTGAAATATGTGGGTCGGCTACCCGATGGAAGCGTGTTCGACCAGAGCGCACAACCACAATGGTTTCGCCTGGACAGCGTGATCAGTGGCTGGAGCAGTGCCTTGCAGCAGATGCCGACAGGAGCGAAATGGCGCCTGGTAATACCGTCGGCCCAAGCCTACGGCGCGGACGGCGCAGGCGAATTGATTGCGCCCTACACACCCCTTGTCTTCGAAATCGAGTTACTCGGGACCCGCCACTGACGCATAAAAAAACGGTGCGTCGAGCGCACCGTTTTTATCTCATTGCCCCGATCAGACCTGAGTAGCAGGCTCTTCTTTGTGGGCGTTGTGCAGTACTTCGATCAGGCAATCTTCAAGCTCGAAACGCTCATGCAACAGACCACCCAGCTCTTTGAATTTTTCCGCGACACACTTGCCTTCATCGCACAGATCGTTAAAAGCCAGCAGCTTTTCGGTAATCACATCAATGCGCGGGTAAATCGTCTCGGCGAACTCAAGACCACGCGTGTCCTCGAAGGCTTCCGCCTCCTTGGTAAGTTGAGAGTAAATACTCAGGTGACCGGCAGAAACGTAATCGACCAATACAACGCAGAAATCCTGCAACGGCTCACGCTTCTCGGCCAGCGCTCCAGGCTCGGCCCCCAACTCATCAAAAGCCAGAACCAATTTGCGACGCGCATCCAACCATTTGTCGATCAGCGTGTGCACGCCACCCCAGCGTTCGCGAGCATTCTTGCAACGTTCCAACATGATGATCTCTCTTCCCTATAGGGGACGCTGCTACCCCGTGCCCGCGCAATGCTTCAGGGTTGAAGCGGCAATCGAACGAGGTCGCGTCTGACAAGCGGTTTCGGTAACGCGTGCGGGCCAGATTATGCCCGCATCACTATGGCTTCAAGGTACGCAGGAGAGAAAGTTCATACAAGTGTTTAATCCCGTCCTACCATATGAACCGAATTTTCCTCGCTTTGCGATACGTGACGCCGGCCAGGCAACAACCGGGAAAGCAGTGTGCTCCACAGAATCAGCATCGCCAGGAAAAACAGCAGGCTCCACTCCGGAAGGCTGAGGTCAAATAGCGTCCAATTGATTTCGACGCAGTCGACAGTGCCCTTGAAGACTGCCTGGACAGCCTGCCAGAACGACAGGTGTTCAATCATGTAATCCAGGGTTGGCCAGCAGTTGGGCATCTGATCTGACGGAGTGTTCTGCAGCAGCACTTGGCGCCCGGCGGTGACGGCGCCGAATAACGCACTGGCCATGCTTGCCAGCCCATACAGGCACACGCCGGTGCGGCCAGGGTTATGCAGGGCGGCGATCAGGTTGACCAGTACAAAGACGGCGAGAAACAGCCGTTGTACCTGGCACAAAAAGCAGGGCTGTAACAGCGCACCATATTCCAGATAGAAAGACACGCCCAACGTCAGCGCACCGGCCATGAACGCCAGGAGAAACAAGGAGCGTAAAGGGGCCAAAGACATTGTTTATCCGCACCGCAAGAGATAGGTCGCTACGGTAGAGGAAAGGCCCGACCCCTTTCAATACGCCCTGGAGCGGACAATTCCGCGAAGAGACAAGGAGATTCCGTCAACACGTGGGGGAAATCGCCCTACAACACGTAAGAATTGATTACAGGCCCACTTAAGCCGAGTAATTACAAAGGGTTAAAGGGTTGGCTGACAGATAGGTCTGAGCCAACCCGTGAACACTTTCCTACTTCAAGCTTGCGCCGGTGCTGGCAACGGTGACGCCAGCAGACGATTGTCGAGTAACCCCAAGCCTTCCTGGAACAGCCGGTTGCTGCGCTCGGTATCACCCAATTGGGCCAGCAAACGGGCCAATTCGGCGCAGGCTTCGGGATTGCGCTGCACCTGCAGGCTGCTTTCCAGATAATCCCGTGCCTTTCCCCACAGGCTGTTCTGCAGGCAGAGACGGCCCAGCGTCAGCAACAGGCTGGCATCGCCAGGATGATCCTTCAGCCAGCCTTCGGCAAACTTCAACTGACGGGCCGGGTCGCTGCCGCGCAGCAGGCCATAGAGCCGAATAAGATGGCTGTCATAACGGCGCTTGATCGCACTGCGCAGCGCTTCCTCGGCCCTGGCATCGGCGCCCAGTCGACGCAGTTGGTCAGCATAAGCCAACACCAGCTGAGGCTCCTGGCGCTGGGCTGAAGTCAATTGCTCCCATGCGCGGTCAAGGGACTGCAAGCCGGCTTCGCCCTGCTCCTCACGTTGGGCGGCCAGGCTGAGGTTTTCTCCCCAGGCCCGGCGCTCCAATTCAGCCAGCTCGGCGGCCGGCAACACTTTGTCCTTACGCAGTTCAGGCAACAGGCGAATCACCGACGACCAATCGCCACGCTGCTGGTGCAATCGCTGCAACTGCCGCAAGACCTGGGCGTTGTGAGGGTGACGCTCGTGCATCGCCTGCAGGGTGGTCAGGGCACCTTCTGTATCGCCACGATCCATCTGAAGTTGCGCATGGCTCAAGGCAACGGCCAGCTCCGCCTGGGGCTGGCGAGCCAGGGCGCGCTCCAGCAACGCATCCGATGCTTCGTAGCGTCCCAGCTCGTTGGCCGCACGTGCGGCACCCAGGTAATACAGCAGTGGCTGGCGCTCCGCTTCGGCAGCACGGTGCAGGTGGCGTTCGGCACTGGCCCAACGGCCTTCGGCAAGGTCCATCTGGCCTTGCTCGATTGCAATCTGCACACGGCGGCTGCGATTGCGCCGCGACCACGGGTTGACCACACCGCCGGAAACGCTGACCAGCCCCAACAGCACTCGGATCAGGTAGATCGCCAGGCCTATGGCGAACACCGCCACCAATGTGGCCCACAAGCTCGACTCGTAATGCAGCAAATGGGGATAGGTAATCAGCACGTAGCCGGTGTGCTTGGAAATGCCCACGGCCAGCGCCAGGGCAATCGCAATTGCCAGCACCAGGATCACATAGAAACGCTTCATCGGTTCTACTCCTGGGTCGCAGGCTTGGCAGCCGAAGCCTTGGCTTCGTCGGCAGACAAATGTCGGCGCTCAAGGTACGCCTGCACGGCCGCCAGGCTCGCGGCCAAGTCAGGTGTCACCACCGAAACGGCCTTGGGCTCAAGCTCGGCGATACGCGCCAGCATCGCCTTGCTCTGCGGATTGTCCTGGTTGAAGTTATCCTGCAACACGCTGCGCGCTTGACCCAGCGAACGGCTATACACCGCCGACTCGCCGTTGAGCGCTGCCCACTGTGCTTGCTCCAGCGCCAGGCTCAAGGCCAGACGCACCTGATTCAACCCCTGGCCCGCCAGCAGCGGACGAATGTTGTCATCCGGGTTGAAGTCGATACGGAAATAACGGGATATCTGTTCCCACCATTGGCTCAACTGGTTACCCGTATCGCTGGTGGGACGGCCCTGGGAATCGGGTTGCGTGAGTTGATACTCCGGAGCGACAGCCGCCAATTGCACCACCTGGTCGCGCAAAGCCGCCAACTGCAGGTACAACCCCGTGCGGTCCGGCTGTTCGGTGCTGCGCAGCGCCGCGAGGCTCTTGGCCAACTGCTCACGCGCGGCGAACGCGCCTGGGTCGCTCTGCTCACGAAGAATTTCGTCGGCGCCCTGGACCAGCGACTGGGCGCTGTTGATGTCCTGCAAAGCCGACAGACGCAAGCTGGCCAGACGAATCAGATGCTCGGCCTCAGCCAGGCGCCAATCCTTGCGGCTGGCGCCCAGTACGGTTTCCAAACGCTGGTTCAGGCGCTGCTGATCACCCTGCAACTGGGCGACCAGGCGTCGACGCTCTTCCAGCTCATCCGCGCCGGGCAGCTGCGCCAGGCGGGCCGCCAATTGTTGCTGGCCCTGCTTGAGACTCTGGGATTGGTCATCGAGGGTCTGCACCTGACCCAGTTGCTGCTGGCTGTTGGCTTGCAGGGCACGGACCTGCCAGATCCCCCAGCCGCCGGCGGCAACACCCGCAGCGCCAAGCAGCAACGCGACGACTGCCAGGCCATTGCCACGGCGTGGTGCGGTGACCGGTGTCCCGAGCGGCGCATCGAGCGCGGGCTGAGCTTCATCTTTAGGCAAGGCTGTTTCGCTCACGTATCCGTCCTTTGCGTATCAGAGAGTGGGAACGGGATTGCTCCCTAACGCCACTAACAAAGCCGCGGCACTCGCGCCGCGACAATCCACAACTTTTTCTGCGCCAGCGGCCCGCGCCATCTCGTAGACGCGCGGACTGGGCACGAACAACGGCAGCTTCGCCACCTCAGGCCATTCGGAGCCGGCCAGGGCCTGCAAGTGTAGAAAACCTTGCCCACTGCTGACCACCAGGCCGTTCAAGCGTTCCAACTGGATGCGTTGCGTCAGTGCGCCCGCGTCGTAGGCCGGAAGAAAACGGCGGTACAACTCCAGGTAGTCGACACTGACACCTCGCTCGCGCAAGCGCTGCGCGAGCAATTCCCGGCCGCCCTCGCCGCGCAGGATCAACACCCTGGCACCGGGGCATGCGATAGCCTCGCGCAATGCCGGCAATTGAAGCAAGGCCTCGCTGTCGTCACCCGTTGGCGGATAGTGCACGTCCAAACCATGATCGGCCAGTATCTGTGCCGTGGCGGCACCCACACTGAACCACGGCAGTCGCGGCCAGGGCGCGGTCAATTGTTGCAAGGCAAGACGCGCCGCCGGCTTGCTCACCACGATCACTGCGCAATAGCGCTGCAGCGCCCCAAGGACAGCCTGTTGTTGCGGCGTGACCGGTAAGGCTTTGATTTCCAGCAACGGCAGTTCGCTGCTGAATACGCCCGCATCGGCCAATGTCGCCGCCAGGCCTGCCGATTCTTCGGCAGGCCGTGTCAGCAGCAATCGCCACGGGGTCACTGCGGGCCGGCCTCGCCGTAGACTTTTTGCAGGATGGCGCCAGCGCCCTTGTCCAACAGTTCCTCGGCGACCTGAATGCCCAGGGCCGTGGCGTCGCGTTGTGGACCGCGCACCTCGGCGGTCAGCAACGTTCCGCCCTCCGGGTCGCCTACCAGGCCACGCAACCACAGGTTTTCACCTTCGAGCACGGCATAGCAGGCGATCGGTACCTGGCAGCCACCGTTGAGGTGTTTGTTCAGGGCGCGCTCGGCCGTGACGCGAACCTCGGTGTCTGCATGATCAAGCGGCTTGAGCAGTGCGTGAATTTCGCTGTCGACGGTACGGCATTCAATGCCGACTGCGCCCTGCCCGCCGGCCGGCAAGCTGTCTTCGACGCTGATTGCGCGGGTGATGCGGTCTTCGAAGCCCAGGCGGATCAGGCCGGCGGCGGCGAGGATGATCGCGTCATACTCGCCCGCATCCAGCTTGGCCAGGCGCGTGTTGACGTTGCCACGCAGGAAGCGGACCTGCAGGTCGGGTCGACGGGTCAGCAATTGGGCCTGGCGCCGCAGGCTCGAGGTGCCCACGATACTGCCCAGGGGCAATTCATCCAGGGATGCGTAAGTGTTGGAAACAAAGGCGTCGCGTGGGTCTTCCCGCTCGCAGATGCAAAAAAGGCCCAACCCTTCAGGGAAGTCCATGGGCACGTCTTTCATCGAATGCACAGCGATGTCTGCTTCATTTTCCAGCAGCGCGGTTTCCAGTTCCTTGACGAACAGACCCTTGCCGCCAATTTTCGACAGCGGCGAGTCCAGCAGCTTGTCGCCGCGACTGACCATGGGCACCAGGGTCACCCTGAGGCCAGGGTGAGCCTGTTCAAGACGTGCTTTGACGTACTCGGCCTGCCATAAGGCCAGGGCGCTTTTACGGGTGGCGATGCGGATTTCGCGAGAAGACATGGATCAATCCGTACTGAATAGATACGGCAGATAATAACAGCTCAGGCAAATGCGCTTTGATTTGAATCAGCAAGTGCGGGGCCTCCCTGGCCGCGTCGCACCGGGATAGGGACTGCAGAGCTCGCCACCACGCCTGGGCTAGAGCTGCTGCATCATCTTGCGCACGCCAGCAACATGGCGCCGACTGACGATCAGGGCATCGCCGTTGAGGCCCTTCAGAAATAGCTGGAAATGGCCAAGGGGCGTGCGTTGCAAGCGCTCGATTCGCTCGCGCGCCACCAGCGCATTACGATGGATGCGCACAAAGCGGTCGCCGAATTCGTCTTCGAGGGCCTTGAGCGGCTCATCAAGCAACACTTCGCCCGCTTCGTGACGCAAGGTCACGTATTTATGGTCGGCGATAAAATAAACCACCTGAGCGAGGGGTATCAGCTCGATACCCTTGCGGGTCCGTGCGCTGATATGGCTGCGGGGGCCATTGCCACTCTGAGCGGCAGGCTGGGTCAGGGCTGCGAGCTGGGCGCGGCTGGGACGCTCGGCCTTTTTCAACGCCTTGAGCAACGCGTCGCCAGCCACCGGCTTGACCAGAAAACTGACACCGCTGTCTTCCAGCGTCTGTGCCGAAAATTCTTCCTGTGCCGCGCACAGCACCACCGCCGGTGGCGATTCGCGCTCGCTCAGGCGGGCGGCGACTTGCAGGCCATCGAGGAGCGGCATGCGGATATCGAGCAACACCACATCCGGCTTGAGGCTGTCGATCAGCGTCAACGCCTCTTCGCCGCTGGTGGCGCTCGGTTCAAGGACTGTATAACCCTCGATCTCACTGACCAGACGGCTCAGTCGCTCGCGGGCTTGGGGTTCGTCATCAACGATCAGGACATTCATATTGCGCTGGATTCCTGCGTGAGTCTCGCACAAGGGTAGCGTAGACAGGTGCGGTGACTTACGTCACAGCGATCCACGCTAAGACTGGCGCAAGCGGCAAAAAGTGCCCTTGGAGTGGCACCCAAATTTACCCGGACCTGTTCAATAGCGCCCAAGACCTGCCAACTTCGCGCATTGTCATAGGGTTTGCTGATACACAATCCGAATACCCCCGTATTTAATGGATAGTCTGGGCTCTGACCGCATTACCCGACTTTGGTGCATTCACACACTCTCAGTCCAACTGTAGACGCTCGCTGGAACGATATTGCTCAATCGTCAAATATCGTTTCAATAAGGTCCTGCTCCCAGTCTCGTCCTGGATGCGATCGGCGGCAAGGCACTTAGCCATCCTTTGTACAAATAAAATTGCCGTCCACCCGCACCATCGCGTCCGCGGACAACCCTGTTATTATCGGCGGCACACCTTCACGCCTCTTTTAAGCAGATCACGAGCGAATTCATGAGCACCGACAAGACCAACCAGTCCTGGGGCGGCCGCTTCAGTGAACCCGTCGACGCCTTCGTCGCGCGCTTCACCGCCTCCGTCAACTTCGACCAGCGCCTGTACCGCCACGACATCATGGGCTCCATCGCCCACGCCACCATGCTGGCCAAGGTCGGCGTGCTGACCGATGCCGAGCGCGACAGCATCATCGAAGGCCTGACCACCATCCGGGGCGAGATCGAAGCCGGCACGTTCGACTGGCGCGTCGACCTGGAAGACGTGCACATGAACATCGAGGCACGGCTGACCGATCGCATCGGTGTGACCGGCAAGAAGCTGCACACCGGGCGCAGCCGTAACGACCAGGTGGCCACCGATATCCGCCTGTGGCTACGCGATGAAATCGATTTGATCCTGGCTGAAATCACCCGCCTGCAAAAAGGTTTGCTGGAACAGGCCGAGCGCGAATCGGCCACCATCATGCCCGGCTTCACGCACCTGCAGACCGCTCAGCCCGTGACCTTCGGCCACCACCTGCTGGCCTGGTTCGAAATGCTCAGCCGCGATTACGAGCGCCTGGTGGATTGCCGCAAGCGGGCCAATCGCATGCCACTCGGCAGCGCCGCACTGGCCGGCACCACCTACCCGATCGACCGCGAGTACACCGCGCGATTGCTGGGCTTCGACGCCGTCGGCGGCAACTCCCTGGACGGCGTGTCGGACCGTGATTTCGCCATCGAATTCTGCGCCGCCGCCAGCATCGCGATGATGCACCTGTCGCGCTTTTCCGAAGAGCTGGTGCTGTGGACCAGCGCGCAATTCCAGTTCATCGACCTGCCGGACCGCTTCTGCACCGGCAGCTCGATCATGCCGCAAAAGAAAAACCCCGACGTCCCCGAACTGGTACGTGGCAAGAGCGGCCGCGTATTCGGCGCGCTGATGGGCCTGCTGACCCTGATGAAAGGCCAGCCGCTGGCCTATAACAAGGACAATCAGGAAGACAAGGAACCGCTGTTCGACGCCGCCGACACGCTGCGCGACTCACTGCGTGCGTTTGCCGACATGATTCCGGCGATCAAGCCCAAGCACGCGATCATGCGCGAAGCGGCCTTGCGGGGTTTTTCCACCGCAACCGACCTGGCCGACTACCTGGTGCGTCGTGGCCTGCCCTTCCGTGACTGCCACGAAATCGTTGGCCATGCCGTGAAATACGGCGTGGACACCGGCAAGGACCTGGCGGAAATGAGCCTGGAAGAACTGCGCCAGTTCAGCGACCAGATCGAGCAGGATGTGTTTGCCGTGCTGACCCTGGAAGGCTCGGTGAATGCCCGTAACCACATCGGCGGCACCGCGCCGGCGCAGGTGAAAGCAGCCGTCGCGCGTGGCCAGGAGCTACTCGCCAGCCGCTAAAAAATGTGGGAGGGGGCTTGCCCCCTCCCACATTTGATTATTTCTTGGCCGCAATCATTGCCATGAACGCCGGCATCGCCGCCTGCCTGTCCGCCTCGACCTTTTGCGCATTGGGCATCTCGTTCAAACGCCCCAGCAACGCCTTCGCCTGTGGCAACTGCGCCAGCAGGTCCAGCCCGAACAGTTTTTCGCCCACCCCACAGGCCAGATTCAAGCTGTACATGAAATACAGATCGGCAATCGTGAAGTGCTCTCCCGCCACATAGGGCGCGAACTTACCGTGGCGGCCTAACGTACCGACCCCCAGCAACAATTCAGCTCGGGACTTGTCCTTGATCGCCTCCGGTACCGTCATGCCAAAAAAGGCTTCGGCGAAGCACGCCCGCGCAGGCAATTCGATGTACAGCTCGATTTCACGGCACAACGCCAGCACCTGGGCACGCTGGAACGGGTCGGCTGGCAGCAGCGCAGGCCCTTCCTGGGTCTGCTCGAGGTATTCGAGGATCACGCTGGTTTCGTTGATGAAGCCTTGCTCGACACCCAGCACGGGTACTTTGCCTCGCGGGCTCACCGCCAGGGCTTCAGGCGTTTGTCCTGCATAAAAAGGCACCTCTTCGAAAGGCAGCCCTTTCTCCATCAGCGCCAGCTTGACCATGTTGTAGTAGTTACTGACCGAAAATCCATAAAGCTTGAGCATCGCAAAGCCTCCAGGCCGGGTGCGGGGTTGGCTGCAAGCGTTATAGACGCTGAGGCCTGGCCTGGCCAGCAGCATCACCGGCCTGAATGGCGTTAGACTGGCGCCCTTACCTTGAGGAGCCTGCCATGAGCGAGCCGACCGATATCGACCACGACGAAGAAGAATTCACCGAAAGCACGCTGATCCAGGCCATCGAGAACCAGATCGAAAGCGACAACCCACCGGCGGCCAAGGCCACGTTCAACAAGCTGACGCTGGTAGGGTATGAGCGAGAAGAGATCCTCAATCTCATGGCCCACGTGCTGGCCTTCGAGATCGACGCGATGCTGGATGAGGACCGCGCCTTTGATACCCAATGGTATGAAACCGCGCTGCGCGCACTGCCTGAGCTGCCGCCTGAAAAGGAATAATCCAGCTGCGCTGCAACACGCTGGACAGTTCGGCAAAGTGCGTTCACCTTATGGCCTGCTAGCCTCTAATAAATTCTTAGAAAGTCTGGAGTCCTTATGTCGTATACCCCTGAGTTGGTTGCCGAACTGGAAATCCTTGCACTCTTCAACCTGGACAGCTCCCAGGAAGGTCTGAAAGTCCACCAGACCGCTACTCCAACTGCCATCGACGCCGCAAAACGCTTGTTTGAGAAAGAACTGATCACCCAGCCCGACGGTGGCTATCTGACCAGCCTGGGTCGGGATGCCGCGCAACACACCCAAAGCTTGCTGACAATTCTGAAGACCACCAAAAAAGAAGCTGCCTGACACCTGATACGCCCATGGGGTCCGCTCTTTGCGGATTCCGAGGGCGTCGCCGTGTAACAGCGAAAATTCTGACGTCAAAACCCATTTCCCTCTAAAACTCCTACGCTACTGTCTGTAAACTCCGACACGGCCGCCCACGTCGGGCCCTGCGAGCCACCGAGTTCGACATGACCCGCACCCATGAAATCCGCCCCGACCTGGACGAAGGCATCGACCGCAAGGTGCTGACCCAGTTGCGCGCGCGGTTCATGGCGCTCAATGAGGGCCGCCTGGCCCGTGCCGTTGAGGGGCTGACCCCGCGCCAGCAAAGCGTGCTGACCTTGTTGCCGCTGTTTTTCCACGTCAATCACCCCTTGCTGCCAGGTTATGTATCCAGCGGCACACCGGCCGGGCTGTCGAATTTCGAACCGGATACCCAGGCCCTGGCTGAAGCGCAGCGCCTGACGCGTTCGTTCTCCTACAAGCCGCGCCATGGCAACCCGCCCCGTCCGATCCACGGCCTGTTCCTGATGGGCAGCCTGGGCACGCTGGCCCAGGCGGATCAAAGCGATATGGACGTGTGGGTATGCCACGCGCCCGACCTGAATGACAACGAGCTGGCCGAGCTGCGCAAGAAGTGCCAACTGCTGGAAGCCTGGGCCCAGACCATGGGCGCCGAGACCCACTTCTTCCTGATTGAACCGACGCGCTTTGTGCTCGGTGAACGGGACACGCAACTGAGCTCCGACGATTGCGGGACCACTCAGCACTATCTTTTGCTGGATGAGTTCTACCGCACCGCAATCTGGCTGGCCGGGCGCACGCCGATCTGGTGGCTGGTGCCGGTGTATGAAGAACGTCGCTACGCCGAGTTCACCCACGCGCTGATCTCCAAACGTTTCATTCGCGCCGACGAAACCCTTGATCTCGGCCATCTGGCGCACATCCCTCCAGGGGAGTTCATCGGTGCCGGGCTGTGGCAGTTGTTCAAGGGCATCGAATCGCCCTATAAATCGGTGCTCAAGCTGCTGCTGACCGAGGTCTATGCCAGCGAGCACCCCAACGTGCAATGCCTGAGCCTGCGCTTCAAGCGCGCGGTGTTTGCCAATCAGATGGACCTGGATGAGTTGGACCCCTACATCGTGGTCTACCGCCGCATCGAGGAATACCTCAAGGCCCGCAATGAACCGGAGCGCCTGGAACTGGTACGGCGCAGCCTGTACCTGAAGGTCAACCGCAAGCTCAGCGCCGGCCAGCGCACCGCCAGCTGGCAACGGCTGCTGCTGGAACGCCTGGCCCATGAATGGAACTGGGATCCGCGCCAACTGGCTTTGCTGGACAGTCGCAGCCAATGGAAAGTGCGTCAGGTCGCCTCCGAGCGCCGCGCCCTGGTCAACGAGCTGAACTACAGTTATCGCTTCCTCACCCAGTTCGCCCGCACGGAACAGACCGTCAGCCTGATCAACCGGCGCGACCTCAATGTGCTGGGCCGTCGTTTGTACGCGGCCTTTGAACGCAAGGCCGGCAAGGTCGAATTCATCAACCCCGGCATTGCCCCGGACCTGGCCGAAGACACCTTGACCCTGGTGCACTCACCCAACCGCAAGGAGCCGGGGCAGTACCATTGGGGCCTGTATAACGGCAACCTCACCGCCCTGGAATGGGAGCACTTCGCCCCCATCAAGCGCAGCCGCGACCTGCTGGAAATGCTTACCTGGTGCCATCGCAACGGTGTGATCGACAGCAGTACGCGCCTGGCGCTGCACCCGGGCGTCAGCGACATGACCGAGTTTGAGCTGTTCAACCTGTTGGGCAGCCTGCAACAGACCATCGCCCTGCCCATGAGCAGCGTCGATGAAACGCGCTTGTTACGCTCGGCGGTGCCCGAAGAAGTGCTGTTGCTGATCAACGTCGGCGTCGACCCACTCAAGCATCACCGCGACCTGAATATTCTGATGACCACCGAGCGTACCGACTCGCTAAGTTATGCCGGCGTGCGTGAGAACCTGGTACTGACCCTGGACCAGGTCACGCTCAATAGCTGGAACGAGGTGACGGTCAGCCGCTACGACGGGCCCCATGCGCTGCTCGACTGCCTGCGCGACTACCTCAACCAATTGCCATCGGATCATTTGCCACGGTTGCGGGTGCGCTGCTTCTGTCACAACCGAGCGCAATTCATTGCCCAGCGCGTGGAAGAGGTATTCGACACTGCGCAGAACCTGCTGCTCGGCCGAGGCAATCACCGCTACCTGCTTCAAGTGCAGCAGCACTATCACGTCATGGAATTGATTCCCGGCCAAGCCACCCATGTACCGCTGCCGACCCATGACGCATTGATCGCCTACCTCAGCGAAGAGTTGGCCAGTTACAGCCCGTGGCACCTGGACACCATGGCCCTGGAAGATCACGACCTGGCGCTGCTGCTGCCCATGGGTGTGGCCGATTGCATACAGGTGTTCTACCGGATCCATGAAGGATTTGCCGAACTGTATGTGCTCGACGAGTTCAATGCGCTCTGGCAGCAGCGTTTGCCGTTCCATGATGAGCAAAGCCTGTTGGCACCGCTGCAGCGTTTCCTGCTCTCGATCATCTATCGCCGCGAAGCGCTATCAGCTCTGGACACACAACAGCCGTTGGGCGAAGTGCAGCTCTCGTATTACCAACTGCTGCCGTCGGGCAATGGCCGTGCTCGTCTCGTCGAGCCAAGGCCGGCTCCGCAACACCCCGCCAACCAGCCGTTTTATGACGTACAAGCGATTATCGCCAAGGCGGCGCCCGGCCAGGTGGGTATCACGCTGTACTGCAACCAGCGGGAATTTTCCGAATTGGAGTTTGGCGACCAGCTGTTTGCGGTAGTCGCCCGGGAGATCGTCGGGCAGCGCCGGGAACCCGAGCGTTACCGTTGCTACATCACCGATCTGGATCTGTCGGGCCTGCTTGGCGACGTGCAAAGCCCGAGCAATCTGTACCTGCGCTACAAGGCCGAGCTTGAGCTCGCGCTCAATCAAGCGCTGAACCAGATTTAAAGAGGGAAGGCGCCGCCATCCCTGGGCTGGCCTTCGACACTCAGCAGCTCGAGCTTGAGGGTCTTGCCGCCCGGCGCGGGCCAATCAATATGCTGGCCCACTTGCAGGCCGAGCAACGCGCTGCCCACCGGTGCCAGGATCGAGATCTTGCCTTCATCGGCGTTCGCGTCCTTGGGGTAAACCAGGGTCAGGTGGTAATCCTTGCCGCTGCCTTGCTCACGGCAATGCACGCTGGAGTTCATGGTCACGACACTTGCAGGCACTTCATCGTGGCCAACCACTTCTTCGGCGCGGTCGAGTTCGTGTTGCAACGCTTCGACACCGGGAAACTCGTCGCCCAGGCGGTCGATCAGTTGCTCCAGGCGCTGCACGTCAAGACGGGTGAGAATGATGGACGGTGCGGTGGTCATGATTCAGGCAGACTCCTTTTTTCTGCACAAAAAAGCAAAACCCCGCCAGGAAAAGGCGGGGTTCTCACGGGCCTCGATGAGTTGAGGCGTACCCGGACACTACCACAGCGTCACAAATAAACAAGACGACCTCAGGCGTGGGCCCGGCGTTGCTCGGCCTCGGCACAGATCACTCGGCGCCGCTCATCATCGGCGGAGCGCCATTCGCGGATATCTTCGACATGGCGAAAGCAGCCGAGGCAGACTTTCTGCTCGTCCAGGCGACACAAACTGATACAAGGTGACGGCACCGCCGGGCTGACATTGCTGAACAGCGGCTTGGCCGGGCGCGTGGGTACGGACTGGCTCACGATCAAATCTCGTCGAAATCCAGCTCGGCGCCGGATTGTTCCAGAACCAGACGCGCCAGCATCTCGCTGAGCAGCTCATCGCTGGTATCGCATTGCCAATTGTTGTCTTCTTCGTTGTAGTCGAAGTGAAAACCACCGGAACGTGCCGCCAGCCACAATTGCCGCAACGGTTCCTGACGGCTGAAGATCAACTGAGTGCCGTTCTCGAACTTGACCGTCAGCACGCCGGCCGAGTTTTCCAGGTCCACGTCCAAACCGCTGTCGTCGAAAATATCTTCCAGCGCCTGCTGGGTCGCATCCACCAGGTCGTGAAAACGGGCTTCGGTCAAACTCATTGTGGCAACCTCGAAAGTGTCTGGTTCTGCTCAAGCGCCGCACAATACGGACGCGCCCCGCCGATTGCAAAGGATACCGATTTCATCACAGATGGCGGTACGAAATATCCTCAACCAGCGTAGCCCGCTTCCCGACTATCTCGGCAAACCCCCGCCGGACGGGTATTCCAGCGCATAGGCAAGCTGGCGGGTGGTCGGTATACTCGGGCGCAATTAATGCATATTCAAGGATTTCGCCATGAAGCGCCTGATCTCTTCCCTTGCTGCGCTCGTCGCGGTCGCTTGCCTCGTTAGTGCCTGTGGTCAGAAAGGCCCGCTGTACCTGCCTGACGACAGCAAAGACCCGAACGAACAGGCGCAGTCGTCGCAAAAGCCGTCCAAAGCGCACAAGCACGACACTTACTAAGGGATCCTCATGGACGCTTTTAACTACCGGGACGGCGCGCTGTTCGCGGAAGGCGTGGCGCTGTCCGCGATTGCCCAGCGCTTTGGCACCCCGACTTATGTGTATTCGCGTGCCCATATCGAAGCGCAATACCGCTCGTTCACCGACCCGCTGGAAGGCGTGCCGCATCTGGTGTGCTACGCGGTAAAAGCCAACTCCAACCTGGGCGTGCTCAATGTCCTGGCGCGCCTTGGCGCCGGTTTCGACATTGTGTCCCGTGGCGAGCTGGAACGGGTATTGGCCGCTGGCGGCCAGGCCGACAAGATCGTGTTCTCCGGCGTCGGCAAGAGCCGCGAAGACATGCGCCGCGCCTTGGAAGTGGGTGTGCACTGCTTCAACATCGAGTCCACCGACGAACTGGAGCGCCTGCAGGCCGTCGCCGCCGAGATGGGCGTTCGCGCGCCGATCTCCCTGCGCGTCAATCCGGACGTCGACGCCGGCACTCACCCGTACATTTCCACCGGTCTCAAAGAGAACAAGTTCGGCATCGCCATCGCCGATGCCGAAGACGTTTATATCCGCGCCGCCCAATTGCCGAACCTGGACGTGTTGGGCGTCGACTGCCATATCGGCTCGCAACTGACCACCCTGCCGCCGTTCCTCGACGCTCTGGACCGCCTGCTGGCGCTGATCGACCGCCTGGGCGACTGCGGCATCTACCTGCATCACATCGATCTGGGTGGCGGTGTGGGCGTGCGTTACCGCGATGAAGAGCCGCCATTGATTGCCGACTACATCAAGGCCGTGCGCGAGCGCCTCGAGGGCCGCGACCTGACGCTGATGTTCGAGCCGGGCCGCTATATCGTCGCCAATGCCGGTGTGCTGCTGACCCAGGTCGAGTACCTCAAGCACACCGAGCACAAGGACTTCGCCATCGTCGACGCGGCGATGAACGACCTTATCCGCCCGGCGTTGTACCAGGCCTGGATGAACGTCACAGCGGTGACGCCTCGCCACAGCCAGGCGCGTGCGTACGACATTGTCGGCCCGATCTGTGAGACCGGCGACTTCCTGGCCAAGGATCGTCAGCTGGCCCTGGAGGAAGGCGACCTGCTGGCCGTGCATTCGGCCGGTGCCTATGGGTTTGTCATGAGTTCCAACTACAACACCCGCGGCCGCGCCGCCGAGGTGCTGGTGGACGGTGATCAAGCGTTTGAAGTGCGTCGCCGCGAGACGGTAGCCGAGTTGTATGCTGGCGAAAGCCTGCTGCCGGAGTAAGCCATGCTGCTGCGTTTTACCAAGATGCACGGACTGGGCAATGACTTCATGGTTCTCGACCTGGTCAGCCAGCACGCGCACATCCTGCCCAAGCACGCCAAACAATGGGGCGACCGGCATACCGGTATCGGCTTCGACCAACTGCTGCTGGTGGAAGCGCCGACCAACCCGGAGGTGGATTTCCGTTATCGGATCTTCAACTCCGACGGCTCCGAAGTGGAACAGTGCGGCAACGGTGCGCGCTGCTTCGCGCGATTTGTGCTGGACAAGCGTCTGACCGCCAAGCGCCAGATTCGCGTCGAAACCAAGGGCGGCGTGATCGAACTGGATATCCGCAGTGACGGCCAGATCAGCGTCAACATGGGCGCGCCGCGCCTGGTGCCGGCGGATATTCCGTTCCAGGCGCCCGAGCAGGCCCTCAGTTATGCGCTGGATGTGGACGGCAATACGGTCAATATCGCCGCCGTGTCCATGGGCAATCCCCATGCGGTGCTGAGGGTCAATGACATCAACAATGCGCCCGTGCACGAACTGGGGCCGAAGATCGAACATCACCCGCGCTTTCCGGCGCGGGTCAACGTGGGCTTCCTGCAGGTGATCGACCGTTCTCGCGCGCAATTGCGCGTGTGGGAACGCGGCGCCGGCGAAACCCAGGCCTGCGGCACCGGCGCCTGCGCCGCTGCCGTGGCCGCGATCAGCCAGGGGTGGATGGATTCGCCGCTGCTGATCGACCTGCCGGGTGGACGCTTGTCCATCGAATGGGCAGGCCCTGGTCACCCGGTGATGATGACCGGGCCGGCCACGCGTGTATACGAAGGACAGGTCCGTCTATGAGTGAGCCAAGCCAATGACCGATAAGCCTCAAGTACCCGCACCCGTCACCTCAAGTGAAAGCCTGGAGGCCGCTGCGGTCGCGGCGTACCTTGAGGCTCATCCGGACTTCTTCGTCGAGCACGAAGAATTGCTCCCGGCATTGCGCATCCCTCACCAACGCGGCGACACCGTGTCGTTGGTGGAGCGGCAGATGAAGATCCTGCGCGAGCGCAATATCGAAATGCGCCACCGGCTTTCGCACCTGATGGACGTGGCTCGCGACAATGATCGCCTGTTTGAAAAGACCCGTCGCCTGATCCTGACCCTGATGGACGCCGCCAGCCTGGAAGAAACCGTGATGGCGGTGGAAGACAGCCTGCGCCAGGACTTCCAGGTGCCCTTTGTCAGCCTGATCCTGTTCAGCGACAACCCGATGCCGGTGGGTCGCTGGGTCAGCGGTGGCGAAGCACAGACCGCCATCGGCGGCCTGCTTTCGGAAGGCAAGACCATCAGCGGCACCCTGCGCGAGCATGAACTGGACTTCCTGTTCGGCGCCGAACAGCGCAAACAGATCGGCTCTGCCGCCGTGGTTGCCCTCAGCCACCAAGGCCTGCACGGCGTACTGGCCATCGCCAGCCGGGATCCGGCGCACTATAAAAGCTCGGTGGGCACCCTGTTCCTGACCTATATCGCCCAAGTGCTGGGCCGCGTCCTGCCGCGCTTCACCACTGCCCTGCGCGCGGTGCGCTAGCCATGGAACGGCAACTGGACGCTTACTGCGCTCACCTGCGCAACGAGCGCCAGGTGTCGCCTCATACACTGGACGCCTACCGGCGGGACTTGAACAAGGTCCTGGCCTTTTGCGAAAAGCAGCAGGTTGCCAGCTGGAAAGCCCTGGATATCCAGAGCCTGCGCAGCCTGGTCGCACGGCTGCACCAGCAAGGCCAGTCCTCGCGCAGCCTGTCGCGCCTGCTGTCGGCGGTGCGCGGCCTCTATCACTACCTGAACCGCGAAGGCCTGTGCGACCACGACCCGGCCAATGGCCTGTCGCCGCCCAAAGGCGAGCGACGCCTGCCCAAGACCCTGGACACCGACCGCGCCCTGCAACTGCTGGATGGCGCGGTCGAGGATGACTTTCTTGCCCATCGCGACCAGGCGATCCTCGAACTGTTCTACTCCTCGGGCCTGCGCCTGTCGGAGCTGACCGGCCTGAATCTTGAGCAACTGGACCTGGCCGATGGGCTGGTGCAGGTGCTGGGTAAAGGCAGCAAGACGCGTGTGCTGCCGGTCGGCAGGAAGGCTCGCGAAGCCCTGGAGCTGTGGCTGCCGTTACGGGCGCTGGGCAATCCGAAAGACGACGCGGTATTCATCAGCCAACAAGGTCGACGCCTGGGGCCACGGGCCATTCAGTTGCGCGTGAAGGCTGCCGGCGAACGCGAACTGGGGCAAAACCTTCACCCACATATGCTCAGGCACTCCTTTGCCAGCCATATGCTGGAGTCGTCCCAGGACTTGCGCGCGGTCCAGGAGCTGCTCGGCCACGCCGATATCAAGACCACGCAAATCTACACCCACCTCGACTTCCAGCACCTGGCAACGGTGTACGACAGCGCCCATCCACGGGCCAAACGCATCAAGGGCGGCGACTCATGAGCATCAAGCTGATCACCTTCGACCTGGACGACACGCTCTGGGACAACGTACCCGTCATCATCAGCGCCGAAGCGTCAATGCGCGAATGGTTGGCGGTCAATGCATCCAAGGTCGGCGACTTGCCCCTGGAGCATTTCGCCAGCCTGCGCCAACAGGTGCTGGCGCGTCATCCTGAACTAAAACACCGCATCAGCGTCCTGCGCCACCGCGTATTGCTGCATGCGTTCGAAGAGGCCGGCTACCCGCAGCCTGCAGCGACCGAGATGGCCGATGTGTGTTTTGAGGCGTTCATTCATGCGCGACACCAGCTCACGGTCTTTCCCGAAGCCGAACCGATGCTCAAAGCGCTACGCCAGCACTTCCTTCTGGGGGTGATCACCAACGGCAATGCAGACGTACAACGCGTGGGCCTGGCGGACTACTTCCACTTTGCCCTGCGCGCTGAAGACATCGGTATTGCCAAGCCGGATGCGCGGTTGTTTGAGGAGGCGTTGCAGCGCGGCGGTGTGGACGCCAGTGCGGCGGTGCATGTGGGCGATCATCCTGGGGATGACATCGCCGGCGCGCAGCAGGCGGGGTTACGGGCGGTGTGGTTCAACCCGACAGGCAAGGTGTGGGAAGCGCCAAAGCGTCCGGACGCAGAGATTCGTAGCCTGACGGAGTTGCCGGAGTTGCTGCGCAGTTGGCAATAACGCTATAGCGGCAACACTGAGGACAAAATGTGGGAGGGGGCTTGCCCCCGATAGCGGTGTATCAGCCGGCAAATGTACTGGCTGACCCACTGCAATCGGGGGCAAGCCCCCTCCCACAGGTGGATAACTGCCAGGCTCGAGTAAATCATCGGGCATGAAAAAACCCGCAGCGACGGCGGGCTTCTTCCTACAAACAGTAACGCTATAGCGTCAACACTGAGGAAAATGTGGGAGGGGGCTTACCCCCGATAGCGGTGTATCAGCCGGCAAATGGACTGGCTGAGCCACTGCAATCGGGGGCAAGCCCCCTCCCACAGGTGGATCACTGCCAGGCTCAAGTAAATCATCGGGCATGAAAAAACCCGCAGCGACGGCGGGCTTCTTCCTACAAACAGTAACGCTATAGCGACAACACTGAGGACAAAATGTGGGAGGGGGCTTGCCCCCGATAGCNAATCGGGGGCAAGCCCCCTCCCACAGGTGGATCACTGCCAGGCTCGAGTAAATCATCGGGCATGAAAAAACCCGCAGCGACGGCGGGCTTCTTCCTACAAACAGTAACGCTATAGCGTCAACACTGAGGAAAATGTGGGAGGGGGCTTGCCCCCGATAGCGGTGTATCAGCCGGAAAATGTACTGGCTGAGCCACTGCAATCGGGGGCAAGCCCCCTCCCACAGTTGGATCACTGCCAGGCTCGAGTAAATCATCGGGCATGAAAAAACCCGCAGCGACGGCGGGCTTCTTCCTACAAGCAGTTAGCTGACCTCAGATGGGACGGCTACCGTACTTGTTATCCGGCTTTTTCGGTGGATCCGCTACCACATTGGGCTCGACCTCGACCACTTTGCCGCCTTTGGCGAGGAATTCTTCCATCGCACGGGCCAAGGCATCGCGTTCTTTGTTCTTGGCTTCAACGCTGGGCAGCTCGTCTACCGAAACAGCAGCCTTGGCCTTGCCTTTGGCTTTGGGAGCGGCGTCATCGCCAGCACTGTCCTCAAGGTCTTCAGCAACGTCCTCAGCCGCCACTTCAAGACTGTCTTCAGTGTCGTCACCTACTTCCAGGTCGTCGTTTTCCAGATCATCGTCGCTCATGTTCTACCTCATGACTTGCGAAAAGCAGATTAGTTATAGCCCAGCTTTACCCTCTGTCGAGGCGGCCGGAAAAAAATCAACATCCACTGGATCACCAGTGGCTTATGCCCCTTCACCGTGCAAGGTGGCGAGGACTTTACGAGCACCGCCATGATCACGGTGCTCGCCCAGATAAACACCTTGCCAGGTCCCCATCGCCAAGCGGCCGGCCTTCACCGGCAAACTCAGCTGGCAGCCCAGGAGACTGGCCTTGAAGTGCGCCGGCAGATCATCCGGGCCTTCGTCGTTGTGTTCGAATCCCGCCTGGCCTTGCGGCACCAGCAGGTTGAAAAGACGTTCGAAGTCGCGGCGAACCGCCGGATCGGCATTCTCGTTGACCGTCAACGAGGCCGAGGTGTGCTGCAGCCACAGATGCAACAAACCCACGCGGCAGGCCTTCAATTCAGGCAAGCCGGCAAGCAACTCGTCGGTCACCAGGTGAAAGCCCCGGGGCTTGGCCCGCAGCGTAATCAGGGTCTGTTGCCACATACAGTTCTCCGCCCATCGGCGCGCATTCTAGCGCGCTCTGGAAAAAAACAAAGTGCCGAATACGCCCACATGCCTGTAAGACATTCGCACCCTTGAAAGTGCCGTGTGGATCCCATCACAAAGTCGATGAAAAACCCATGCAACTTATAGTCAAAGACAAACGCCAGGCAAAAAAATGCCCGGCAAGCCGGGCATCTTTTTTTTGTGTATTTACAAGTTGTAACCGCGCTCGTTGTGTTGCGCCAGGTCGAGGCCGACCGCCTCTTCCTCTTCAGTGACACGCAGGCCCATGACCATGTCCAGTACCTTGAGAATGACGTAGGTGACAATCGCCGTATAGATCACAGTGAAGCCGACACCTTTGCACTGGATCCAGACCTGTGCAGCGACGTCAGTCACGGTGCCGAAGCCGCCCAGTGCCGGAGCTGCGAACACACCGGTGAGGATCGCACCGACGATACCGCCGATACCGTGTACGCCAAATGCGTCCAGGGAGTCATCGTAGCCCAGCTTGCGCTTGAGGCTGGTTGCGCAGAAGAAACAGATCACACCGGCGACCAGGCCGATCACCAGAGCCCCCATCGGCCCCACGGTGCCGGCAGCTGGCGTGATTGCGACCAGGCCGGCCACTACGCCCGAGGCGATACCCAGTGCGCTTGGCTTACCGTGGGTGATCCACTCGGCGAACATCCAGCCCAGCGCAGCGGCAGCAGTGGCGATCTGGGTGACCAGCATCGCCATACCGGCCGTGCCGTTGGCGGCAGCAGCGGAACCGGCGTTGAAGCCGAACCAGCCGATCCACAGCATGGCCGCGCCGATCAAGGTGTAACCCAGGTTGTGCGGTGCCATCGGGGTGGTCGGGAAGCCTTTGCGCTTGCCGAGCACGATGCACGCCACCAGGCCAGCCACACCAGCGTTGATGTGCACCACGGTGCCACCGGCGAAATCCAGCACACCCCAGTCCCACATCAGGCCGCCGTTGCCGCTCCAGACCATGTGCGCGATCGGCGCATAGACCAGGGTGAACCAGATGGCCATGAAGATCAGCATCGCGGAAAACTTCATGCGCTCGGCGAATGCACCGACGATCAGCGCCGGAGTGATGATGGCAAACGTCATCTGGAAGGTGATGAACACCGCTTCCGGGAACAGCGCCGCAGGCCCGGTGATGCTGGCCGGGGTGACACCCGCCAGGAATGCCTTGCCCATGCCGCCGAAGAAGGAGTTGAAGTTGACGACGCCCTGTTCCATACCGGTGGTATCGAACGCAATGCTGTAGCCGTAGACAACCCACAGGATGCTGATCAGGCCGGTAATGGCAAAGCACTGCATCATTACCGAAAGAATATTCTTGGAGCGGACCATGCCGCCGTAAAACAGTGCCAGGCCAGGAATGGTCATGAACAGCACCAGTGCAGTGGCGGTCAGCATCCAGGCAGTATCGCCGGAATTGAGGACTGGAGCCGCCACTTCGTCCGCCGCCATGGCAAGGCTTGGCATTACGATGGACAACAGGGCTCCGAGCCCTGCGAATTTACGCAGAGTCATAGTGTTTTTCTCCTGGGGCGTTGGGGTTTGGCGGCTTAGATTGCGTCGGTATCGGTTTCGCCGGTACGGATGCGGATAGCCTGTTCCAGATTGACCACGAAGATCTTGCCGTCACCGATCTTGCCGGTGTTGGCAGCCTTGGTTATCGCCTCGATAACCCGGTCAAGATCCTTGTCGTCAATGGCGACATCAATCTTCACCTTCGGCAGGAAATCGACCACGTATTCCGCGCCACGATACAGCTCGGTATGACCCTTCTGCCGACCGAAGCCCTTGACCTCAGTGACGGTAATGCCCTGCACGCCGATCTCGGACAGTGACTCGCGTACGTCGTCCAACTTGAACGGCTTGATGATGGCAGTGACTAGCTTCATGAAAACTCTCTCCCGAATTGGTGGACTTGCCCCAGGAAAACAAACCCGTCTCAAGTCTAAGCGCAGTGCCTGGCTTTGTAACGCATCGTCGCCTGCGTATTAGCGTGGCGACGCCAGCGAACCACTGGTGACGAAACCTGTACCCCTGATCCGTCGGCGCACTGCATTCGTCACAGCGACTGCATCAGTGCATGGGTCATGATCGTCTAAGCAGAAACCTTGCCAGCTCCGTAAAAATCACTGAAATCAGTCCGTTGTCCACTTATGCCCACCTGCGGGGCGTTACGGCAGCGGCGATGCGCATCAAAACAGTGCGTGGCCGCCCATCCCCATGCGCGAAAAGCGTGCGAGCCAGGCCATGAAAAGACTATAGACGCTGCGTGATACACTGCTGGCCAACTGTTTTCCGGAATATTTCCCATGCTCGCGCCCAAAGACTTCCTCGACGCCCTGAGCGGCCACGCCTCTCGCCTGTTCAGCGGCGACACCCCGCTGCCCCGCAACGAAATCGAAAGCCAGTTCAAGGCCCTGCTGCAAAGTGGCTTCAGCAAGCTTGATCTGGTCAGCCGTGAAGAATTCGACAGCCAGATGGTGGTGTTGGCCCGCACCCGTGCACGACTGGAGAGCCTGGAGGCGAAGGTAGCGGAACTGGAAGCGCGGCTGACGCCCCCATCGGCTGAATAAACCCGATGAGTGTGGGGGTGAGCAAGCCCTCATGCCGCCCCCTGTAGGAGCGAGCTTGCTCGCGAAAAACTCATAGGCACCGCGTTCATTCAGGAAGCACGCGTTATCGTTGACGTTTTTCGCGAGCAAGCTCGCTCCTACAAAAAGCCTTAGCATCAGGGCTTGCCCCCTCCCTCACTTCGTTGTCTGGATACGTTCTGTAAAACCTCCCCGCTGTGCGCATTCCCACCTCGTCTACCCTTGAATAATCCGCAGGCAGCGGCCCCCCATTCAAGGATCGAGCATGTCCCTCGCCATCGTCCACAGCCGCGCCCAGGTCGGCGTCGAAGCCCCCGCCGTCACTGTCGAAGTGCACATGGCCAATGGGTTGCCGTCACTGACGCTGGTGGGCCTGCCGGAAGCTGCAGTAAAGGAAAGCAAGGACCGCGTACGCAGCGCCATTCTCAACTCGGCCCTGCAATACCCGGCGCGGCGCATCACGCTCAACCTCGCGCCCGCCGACCTGCCCAAGGACGGCGGGCGTTTTGATCTGGCGATAGCCCTTGGGATCCTGGCGGCCAGCGTGCAGGTCCCGGCGTTGATGCTCGATGAGGTTGAGTGCCTGGGAGAGTTGGCGCTGTCCGGCGAAGTACGTGCAGTGAAAGGCGTGTTGCCGGCCGCTTTGGCGGCGCGCAAGGCCGGACGCACCTTGATAGTGCCCAGGGCAAACGCTGAGGAGGCGTGCCTGGCGTCAGGGTTGACGGTGATTGCAGTGGATCACTTGCTACAGGTGGTGGCGCACTTGAATGGGCATGTGCCGATCGAGCCCTACCGGTCGGACGGCTTGTTGTACCTGAACAAACCTTACCCGGACCTCAGTGAAGTCCAGGGCCAATTGGCTGCCAAGCGTGCCTTGCTGATCGCAGCCGCGGGGGCGCATAACCTGCTGTTCAGCGGCCCGCCCGGCACCGGCAAGACGCTGCTCGCCAGCCGCCTGCCGGGGTTGCTGCCACCGCTCAGTGAGCAGGAAGCGCTGGAAGTCGCGGCAATTCAATCCGTGGTCAGCCTGGCACCGTTGAGCCATTGGCCGCACCGGCCGTTTCGCCAGCCGCACCACTCGGCGTCGGGCCCTGCACTGGTCGGCGGCGGATCGAAGCCGCAACCGGGCGAAATCACCCTGGCCCACCACGGCGTGTTGTTCCTGGATGAATTGCCGGAATTTGACCGCAAGGTGCTGGAAGTCCTGCGCGAGCCACTTGAATCGGGACATATCGTGATTTCCCGCGCCCGCGACCGGGTGAGGTTCCCCGCGCGCTTTCAACTGGTCGCGGCGATGAACCCCTGCCCTTGCGGTTATATGGGCGAACCCAGCGGCCGTTGCCGGTGTACACCGGAACAGATACAGCGCTATCGCAACAAGCTCTCGGGGCCGTTGCTGGACCGGATCGATCTGCACCTGACGGTGGCGCGGGAAGCCACGGCGCTGAGCCCGGCACAACAGACCGATGACACCACCGCGAAAACGGCCGCGTTGGTGGCCGACGCGCGGGAACGCCAGCAACGACGCCAGGGCTGCGCCAACGCATTCCTCGACCTGCCGGGGCTGCGCGAGCACTGCACGCTGGCGAAGGTCGACGAACGCTGGCTGGAGAACGCCTGCGAGCGGCTGACGCTTTCGTTGCGGGCGGCCCATCGCTTGCTCAAGGTGGCGCGTACGTTGGCGGACCTGGAACAAACAGACGCCATCGCTCGCCACCATTTGCAAGAGGCCTTGCAATACCGCCCGGCGGCGACCTCTTGAGCCTTGCGCAGCAGCCAAAGGGCTGACTTAGCGGAAGCGATCCACCTCATGCCGCAAGCCCGCCGCCAGGGTTTCCAGCTCTTTGGCGGTGATCGCCAGGTTCGACACCACTTCACGCTGCTCGCTGTTAGCCAGTGCAATGCTCTGCAAGTTACTGCTGAGCAACGTCGCGGTGCTGCTCTGCTCCTGGGTGGCGGTGGTGATTGCGGCGAACTGCTGCCCGGCCGAGCGGCTCTGCTCGTCGATGCGCGCCAGGGCCGAGGCCACATCCGCGTTGCGCGACAGGCCTTCCTGCATCAGCACGTTGCCGTGCTCCATGGTACTGATGGCATTACCGGTTTCCTGCTGGATGCTCTGGATCATTCCGGAAATTTCATCCGTGGCCTGGCGGGTGCGCGAGGCCAGGTTGCGCACTTCGTCTGCGACCACGGCAAAGCCGCGACCTTGCTCACCCGCGCGGGCCGCTTCGATGGCGGCATTGAGCGCGAGCAGGTTGGTCTGTTCGGCAATCGAGGTGATCACGCCGACGATACCGCCGATTTCCTGGGAGCGCTGGCCCAGGGTGTTGATCACCATAGCGGTGCTGTTCAGCGCGGTGGCGATATGTTCCAGGGACGACGAAGCCTCCTCCATCGAGGCACGCCCGATACGGGTCTGCTGGGCATTTTCCTGGGCCAGACGCTCGGTGTTGCCCATGTTGTCGGCGATATTCAGCGAGGTGGCGCTGAATTCTTCCACCGCGCCGGCCATGCTGGTGATCTCGCCGGACTGCTGCTCCATGCCTTCATAAGCGCCGCCAGACAACCCCGACAGCGCCTGGGCACGGCTGTTGACCTCTTCAGCCGCCTTGCGGATGTGCGAAACCATGGTCGACAGCGCCTCGCCCATCTGGTTGAAGCTGCGCGCCAATTGGCCGATTTCGTCATGGCTGGAAACATTGAGGCGCGCACTCAGGTCACCTGCGCCGAGCGCTTGAGCCTGAAGCACCAAGTCACTCAATGGCGCGAGCTTGCTGCGCAACAGCCATACCGTGGCCCCCACGGCCAACAGCATGGCCAGCACGCTGCCAATGACCAGGCGCATGCCGACGTCCCACGTCACTGCACGAATCTCGGCCTTGGGCATACTTGCCACGACCGCCCAAGGGCCACCCTCGAAGGGTACCGACACGCTGTAGAAATCTTCGTTCTTGTCACTCCAGAAGCGGCCTTCACCGGGTTTCTTCGCCAAGTCGAGCATCACTGCGACAGCTTGATCCAAGGCTTGCACACCGGCCGGCGGTACCAACCAGTGCTTCTGTTCATCCAGCAGCGACAAGGAGCCGGTCTGGCCGATACGGAAGCGCTTGAGGTTGTCGAACTGGGCTTTCTGTTCGTCGGTGTAGTCGAACCCGATGAACAATACCGCGATGACCTTTCCGCTGGCGTCACGCACCGGGCTGTACTGGGTCATATAGGAGCGATCGAACAACACTGCCCGGCCGATGTAGGCCTGCCCGTTGAACACACGCTGGTAGGCCGGGCCCTGGCGATCCAGCACGGTGCCGATGGCGCGGTTGCCATCCTGCTTGGTCAGGGAGGTGCTGATGCGGATGAAGTCATCGCCGCTGCGCACGAATACCGTGGCCACGCCGCCGGACATGTCCTTGAATTCGTCCACTTCGCCGAAGTTGTTGTTCAGTAACTCGCTGCCCAGGTACAGGCTTGGGGTTTGTACACCGGCCACGGCGACAGGCTGGTCCGCACGCACGCTCAAGCCGGCGCCGAAGCGCTTTTCAAACAGCCCGCTCAAACGCTGAGTGCTCTCGCGCAAGGTGCTGTGGAAGGTATTGAGTTGGTCGGCGAGCAGACGCGCCTCGCTGGCCAAGTGTTCCTCGCGGGTGGCGAGGTTGGCGGTATCGAGCGAGCGTAGAGCGAAGACGGTACTGCCGCTGATGACGACAGCCAGAATCACGGCCAATGCGAGGCCTAACTGGGAAGCGATCCGAGCGCGAGGTTGAGACATGACAGCTCCTGAGCCGAGGCCAGGATCATCCTGATCTCTTAGCGCTGCTCGGCGAATTATCTAGTGGGAAACGTGGTGCACGAGGGTTCCAACCCACCTACTTCGGCGGGGTTCCACAATACTTGAGCGATTCACAGGGGTGTCACGCAAACGATTGCTCTTCATGCGCAGACCCTTTCATTCGAGGCGAGTCACAGCGGGCAGAACCATCGCCTGCACCTCGCCCTGTAGAAACTCCGCCAGGCGCCGCAGGCGCTCACCGCCGGGACGGGTTTTCGGCCACACCAGGTAATAACTTTCCCCGCTGGCGACGGCCGTTGGCCACGGCAGGCTCAAGCGTTTCTGCGCGACGTCCTCGGCCACCATCAACAGGTCTCCCATGGACACGCCATAACCGCGCGCGGCAGCGATCATGCCCAACTCCAGCGTGTCGAACACCTGCCCACCCTTGAGCGAGACCCGGGAGGTCAGCCCCATGCGCTCCAGCCAGTAACGCCAGTCACGCCGGTCCGGGGTCGGGTGCAGCAATTCGGTCGTTGCCAACCGCTGCGCGTCCCAAGGGCCGTCGTCCAATAGATTGGGCGCGCCCACCGGAATCAGCATTTCGGCAAACAGGTAGCTGGCCTCCCAGTCCGCCGGAAAGTGCCCGTTACTGAGCAACACTGCGCAATCGAACGGTTCCTGATTGAAGTCCACTTCATCGATGTTCATCCACGCGCTGGTGAGCTGCACCTCGTTGCCCGGCTGCAGGGCCCGAAAGCGGCTCAACCGCGCCAACAGCCAGCGCATGGTCAGGGTGGACGGTGCTTTCATGCGCAAGATGTCATCTTCGGCGTTCAGGGTATGGCAGGCGCGCTCCAGGGCGGCGAAGCCTTCGCGCACGCCGGGCAGCAACAAACGCGCCGCTTCCGTGAGTTGCAAGGTACGGCCGTTGCGCTGGAACAGCCGGCAGGCGAAATGCTCCTCGAGCGTACGAATATGCCGGCTGACCGCACTCTGGGTAATCGACAACTCCTGCGCCGCGCGGGTGAAGGAGTGGTGACGGGACGCGGCCTCGAATGCCCGCAGGGCGTAAAGCGGGGGAAGACGACGAGACATTTGATAACTCCGACAGCGCAATTGGCAAACCCTACCAGAATCGATCAGGCATGAGTTTTAATCATGCAAACAATCACTTTTATCCTTTTGTGCAATGCGCCGAAAGCGCCGAGAATCAACCGTCCGCACCTCCCAGACATTTCGAGATTGATGATCATGCAGCATCCGGCACGTACCGAACTCTGGGCCATTCTGCGGCTGTCGGGGCCGTTGATTGCCTCACAGTTGGCGCACATGCTGATGGTGTTGACCGACACCCTGATGATGGCCCGCCTGAGCCCCGAAGCCCTGGCCGGTGGGGGGCTGGGCGCGGCGACCTATTCGTTCGTGGCGATTTTCTGCATCGGCGTGATCGCGGCAGTGGGCACCCTTGTGGCCATCCGTCACGGCGCTGGCGACATCGACGGCGCCACCCGGCTGACCCAGGCCGGGCTGTGGCTCGCGTGGTTGATGGCCCTGGCGGCGGCGCTGCTGCTGTGGAACCTCAAGCCGGTGCTGCTGTTGTTCGGCCAGACCGAAACCAACGTGCAGGCCGCCGGACAATTTCTGACCCTCCTGCCCTTCGCCCTGCCCGGCTATCTCAGCTTCATGGCACTACGTGGTTTCACCAGTGCCATCGGCAAAGCCACCCCGGTGATGGTCATCAGCCTGTGCGGCACGGTGGTCAACTACCTGCTCAATCACGCGCTGATCGAAGGCATGTTCGGCCTGCCCAGACTCGGGTTGATGGGCATTGGCCTGGTGACGGCCATTGTCGCCAATGGCATGGCGTTGGCGCTGATGTGGTACATCCGCAGCAACCGCACCTACGCCGCCTATCCGCTGAGCAGCGGGCTGCTGCGCCTCAATACCCAGTACCTGCGCGAGTTGTGGCGCCTGGGGCTGCCAATTGGTGGCACGTATGCGGTGGAAGTCGGGCTGTTTGCGTTTGCGGCGCTGTGCATGGGCACCATGGGCAGTACGCAGTTGGCGGCGCACCAGATTGCCCTGCAAATCGTCTCGGTGGCGTTCATGGTTCCGGCGGGAATGTCCTACGCGGTGACCATGCGTATCGGCCAGCATTATGGCGCCGGGCAGTTGCTGCGGGCACGTATGGCCGGACGGGTCGGCATCGGCTTTGGTGCCCTATTGATGCTGGGGTTTGCCGTGGTGTTCTGGCTTTTTTCCGACCCGCTGATCGGGCTGTTCCTCGACCATGACGATCCGGCGTTTCATGACGTCATCGTCCTGGCCGTCAGCCTGCTGGCCGTCGCCGCCTGGTTCGAGCTGTTCGATGGCGTGCAGACCATCGCCATGGGCTGCATCCGTGGCCTCAAGGACGCCAAGACCACGTTCCTGGTGGGGCTCGGTTGCTACTGGCTGATCGGCGCGCCAGCGGCCTGGTTGATGGCGTTCACCCTGGGCTGGGGGCCGACCGGTGTGTGGTGGGGCCTGGCATTGGGGTTGGCGTGTGCGGCGGTGAGCCTGACCTGGGCGTTCGAGACGAAGATGAAGCGGATGATTCGGCGAGAGCCGGACATACAGCCTGCCTTTCAGGCGGCGCAGACAGAGTAAAGCCCTGCTCGGTCAGACCTGTGGGAGTGGGTACTCAGCCCGACAACGCCTGCTGGCTTTGGCCGGACGTCAGATATTCCACCAGCTCAGCCAACGGCAACGGTTTACTGATCAAGTAACCCTGGGCTTGATCGCAACCAAACAGTCTCAGAAGTTCAAGCTGCTCGAGGGTTTCCACGCCTTCGGCCACCACTTCCAGGTTGAGGTTGTGGGCCAGGTTGATCATGGCGTGTACCAGCTTGCGATTCTCTTCGCGCTCTTCCATGCCGCCGACGAAGCTCTTGTCGATCTTCAACAAGGCAATCGGCAGGCTGTTGAGGTGCACGAACGATGAAAAACCGGTACCGAAGTCATCCAGGGAAAACCGCACGCCGAGGCGGCCGAGGGCGTCCATGGTCTGTTTGACCAGGTCGCTGCGACGCATCACAGCGGTTTCGGTCAGCTCGAATTCCAGCCATTGCGCTTCCACGCCGCGCTCGGCAATCAGGCGGCTGAGTGTCGAGAGCAACTGACTGTCCTGGAACTGGCGAAACGACAGGTTGACCGCCATATGCAACGCCGGCAGGCCGCGTTCGCGCAGGTCCTGCATGTCGCGCAGGGCCCGGGATATCACCCAATAACCCAACGGCACGATCAGGCCGCTCTGCTCGGCCAGGGGCACGAACTCGCTCGGAGGCAACAGGCCACGCTCGCCGTGGCGCCAGCGCACCAGGGCCTCGAGGCCGACGATATGCCCGTCATCCAGGTCCAGGCGCGGCTGGTAATGCAGCTCCAGCTCATCGCGGCGCAAGGCACGGCGCAACTCGCTTTCCAGATCGGCCAGGCTGCGCGCGTTGCGGTTGATGCGTTCGTTGAAGATATGAAAGGTGCAGCCCTGGGTGCTTTTGGCCTGTTGCATGGCGATATGGGCGTGCCACATCAACGGATCGGCCCCGGCACGGGCTCGGGCATGCGCCACGCCCAGGCTGCAGCCGATCAGCAGGCTTTCGCCGTCCACCCAGTACGGCTCGGCCATCACTTCGGTGATGCGCTCGGCCATCCATTCGGCGCGCTGGGGCGCACGGCGGGTGTCGATCAGCAGCGCGAACTCATCGCTGCCCAGGCGCGCCAGTTGATCACCGGCTTCAAGCTGGCTCTTGAGCCGTGAGACCACCTGCAGAATCAAGCGGTCGCCGGCCTGGTGACCGAGGGCATCGTTGGCGTGACGGAAATTGTCCAGGTCCAGATGACCGAGCGCCAGGCCGCGGCCTTCGTTTTCCGCCAGCCGTGCCGCCAGCAAGGTCTGGAAACCCTGACGATTGGCGATACCGGTCAGCGGATCCTGTTCGGCCAAGCGCTGCAACGTGTTTTCCAGCACGCCTCGCTCGCGCACATGGCGCAGGCAGCGGCGCAAGGTACTGGCGTCCAGCGCAGAATGGATCAGCCAATCGCTGACACCGAGCGGCGCAACCAGCGGCTCCTGTTCCAGCAGCAATACACACGGCAGGCTGCAACGACCCGGACCGGGTTGCAGGTCGGGCGTGGTCAATAGCACCGCTTCGTGATCGTCGTCGAACAGACGACTCACCGAATCCCAACTGGGTGCACTGATCAGCACAGCCCCATCGCCCATCGGCGCCAGGCACTCGCGCAACAACGCTGCCCACGCCGGCGTATCGGCCAGCAGCAGCAAACGCAAGGGTTCGACAGGCGTAGACAAGCTAGCTCCCTAGACTCTGCAAAAATTCGTTGGCGGCGGGCATTATGACGTGCGGCCTGACGATAACAAATGCATGACCCATGATAGGTGTTATCAAACACGCAGACTGTGAAAAATAGTCGCGATACCCCCGACATCCTGCGGCAAAGTAGCAAAACCGGCAAATTTAGATCGAGTGGTACGTCACACCGTCGTTCTAAGGCAGCAGAATCTTGCCAGCCTGTTAAAATGCCCGCCCTTTTGAATAACGACTCCCTGAACTCTGTATGTCCCGACTCAATCCCCGGCAGCAAGAAGCCGTGAACTACGTCGGCGGCCCTCTATTGGTGCTCGCCGGTGCTGGCTCCGGCAAGACCAGCGTGATTACCCGCAAGATCGCGCACCTGATCCAGAACTGCGGCATCCGCGCCCAGTACATCGTCGCCATGACCTTCACCAACAAGGCGGCGCGGGAAATGAAAGAGCGCGTCGGCACCCTGCTCAAGGGTGGCGAAGGCCGTGGCCTCACCGTGTGCACCTTCCACAACCTTGGGCTCAACATCATCCGCAAGGAACATGCACGGCTGGGCTACAAGCCGGGGTTCTCGATTTTCGACGAGACCGACGTCAAAGCCCTGATGACCGACATCATGCAGAAGGAATACGCGGGCGACGACGGCGTCGACGAGATCAAGAATATGATCGGCGCCTGGAAAAACGACCTGATCCTGCCTGCCGAAGCGCTGGAAGCCGCACGCAACCCCAAGGAGCAGACCGCCGCCATCGTCTACACCCACTACCAGCGCACGCTCAAGGCGTTCAACGCGGTGGACTTCGACGACCTGATCCTGCTGCCGGTCAAACTGTTCCAGGAGCACAAGGACATCCTGGAAAAGTGGCAGAACAAGGTGCGCTACCTGCTGGTGGACGAATACCAGGACACCAACGCCAGCCAATACCTGCTGGTGAAGCTGCTGATCGGTACACGCAATCAGTTCACCGTGGTAGGCGACGATGACCAGTCGATCTACGCCTGGCGCGGCGCACGCCCGGAAAACCTGATGCTGCTCAAGGACGACTATCCGTCCCTGAAAGTGGTAATGCTGGAGCAGAACTACCGCTCCACCAGCCGTATCCTGCGTTGCGCCAACGTGCTGATCTCCAACAACCCCCACGAGTTTGAAAAACAACTGTGGAGCGAGATGGGTCATGGCGACGAAATCCGCGTGATCCGCTGCCGCAACGAAGACGCCGAAGCCGAGCGCGTGGCGGTGGAAATCCTCAGCCTGCACCTGCGCACCGACCGCCCTTACAGCGACTTTGCAATCCTGTATCGCGGCAACTACCAGGCCAAGCTGATCGAGCTGAAATTGCAGCACCACCAGGTGCCGTATCGCCTGTCGGGCGGCAACAGCTTCTTCGGGCGTCAGGAAGTGAAAGACCTGATGGCCTACTTCCGCCTGATCGTAAACCCGGATGACGACAACGCCTTCCTGCGCGTGATCAACGTGCCACGTCGGGAAATCGGTTCGACGACTCTGGAAAAGCTCGGCAACTACGCCACCGAACGCAAGATCTCGATGTACGCCGCCACCGACGAGATCGGTCTGGGCGAACACCTGGACACGCGTTTCACCGACCGCCTGTCGCGCTTCAAGCGCTTCATGGACAAGGTCCGTGAGCAGTGCGCCGGCGAAGACCCGATCAGTGCCCTGCGCAGCATGGTCATGGACATCGACTATGAAAACTGGCTGCGCACCAACAGTTCCAGCGACAAAGCTGCGGACTACCGCATGGGCAACGTCTGGTTCCTGATCGAAGCCCTGAAGAACACCCTGGAAAAAGACGAAGACGGTGAGATGACCGTCGAGGACGCCATCGGCAAGCTGGTGCTGCGCGACATGCTCGAGCGCCAGCAGGAAGAGGAAGACGGCGCCGAAGGTGTGCAGATGATGACCTTGCATGCGTCCAAGGGCCTGGAATTCCCCTACGTGTTCATCATGGGCATGGAAGAGGAAATTCTCCCACACCGCTCCAGCATCGAAGCCGACACCATCGAGGAAGAACGGCGCCTGGCCTACGTGGGCATTACCCGTGCGCGCCAGACACTGGCCTTCACCTTCGCCGCCAAGCGTAAGCAATACGGCGAAATCATCGATTGTGCCCCCAGCCGGTTCCTCGATGAGCTGCCGCCGGATGACCTGGCCTGGGAAGGCAACGACGACACCCCGACCGAGGTGAAGGCCGTTCGCGGCAACAGCGCCTTGGCCGATATACGCGCGATGTTAAAGCGCTAGAATCGACTACTTTTTAATCTACTTTCGGCGCCTGTTGCGCCATCAGAGGAAGCTTTCCGTGGAAGCACTGCACAAGAAAATTCGCGAAGAAGGCATCGTGCTTTCCGATCAGGTACTCAAGGTTGACGCCTTTCTGAACCACCAGATCGACCCGGCACTGATGAAACTGATCGGCGACGAATTCGCCGCGCTGTTCAAGGACTCGGGCATCACCAAGATCGTCACCATCGAAGCCTCAGGCATCGCCCCGGCCATCATGACCGGCCTGAACCTAGGCGTGCCCGTGATCTTCGCACGCAAGCAGCAGTCCCTGACCCTCACCGAAAACCTGCTGTCGGCGACGGTGTACTCCTTCACCAAGAAAACCGAAAGCACCGTGGCGATCTCCCCACGCCACCTGACCAGCAGCGACCGCGTGCTGGTTATCGATGACTTCCTGGCCAACGGCAAGGCCTCCCAGGCGCTGATTTCGATCATCAAGCAAGCCGGCGCGACCGTTGCCGGCTTGGGCATTGTGATCGAGAAGTCGTTCCAGGGCGGCCGTGCCGAGCTGGATGCGCAGGGTTATCGGGTTGAATCGCTGGCGCGGGTGAAGTCCCTGGCCGGTGGGGTGGTGACCTTCATCTGAATCAACGCAGCTTAAAATGTGGGAGGGGGCTTGCCCCCGATAGCGGTGTATCAGTCACCACATGTGTTGGCTGACCCACTGTCATCGGGGGCAAGCCCCCTCCCACATTTGCCCTCTATTACCTGTTAGTGCGCGGTGGCCTGGAGGCCGGCGAGTAACAGGCGCTGATACAGATCCTCCTTGAACCCCTCCGGCTGATCCAGCCGCATCCGCTCCAAATGCCTGGGAAACGCCTCAGGCTCCGGCGCGTCCAGCGCCGCCTTGCCCAGTTCCAGCATCTCCGTGAGCTTGAATTTGCTCTTGAGCCAGTTCAGTGCCCGCAACAGGTCCCGCTCCTCGTCCGTGAAGTCACTGCCCAACGGGTACTCCGGGAACAGGCGCCAGTGCTTGGCTTGAATCGCCTGGAGCCGTTGCGGTGTGTTGTCGGCAAAACGCGGGTGCAGCTTGAAATCCTTGGGTAACTTACCGGCCTTTTGCGCCTGCTCGATCAAATCGTCCTGGAAGCGCGAGTCAGTGATATTGAGCAACGCTTCAATCACCTTGGCATCCGTCTGACCCCGCAAGTCGGCAATGCCGTACTCGGTAATGACGATATCCCGCAGGTGCCGGGGAATGGTGCAGTGGCCATATTCCCAGACGATATTGGAACTGACCTCTCCCGCCGACTCGCGCCAGCTGCGCAGGATCAGGACCGAGCGTGCGCCTTCCAGCGCGTGGCCCTGGGCAACGAAGTTGTACTGCCCGCCCACGCCGCTGAGCACGCGGCCATCTTCCAACTGGTCGGCCACACCGGCACCGAGCAACGTCACCATGATCGCACTGTTGATGAACCGTGCGTCCAGGCGCTGCAAACGCTTGAGTTCTTCCTGGCCGTACAGCTCGTTGATATAGCTGATGCCGGTCATGTTGAATGCCAGCCGCTTGGCGTGGCTCATCTCCTGCAAGCGCTGGTAGAAACTGCGCGGGCCAAGGAAGAAACCGCCATGGATCGAGATGCCATCGGGCTGCGCCGCATCGTCGAGCAGCCCGGCATTGGCTTGCTCCTGGGTCGCCACATCCGGGTACACCTTGCGCCGGATGATGCCGGCATCCGCCAGCACCAGCAGGCCGTTGACGAACATTTCGCTGCAACCATAAAGGCCCCGGACGAGCGGCTCGACGCCACCCTCACGGCTGATCAAGGGCGCCCACTGATACACATCCAGATCGGTCAGCAGCAATCGATAGGCTTCGTTGTCGGCCTGGCGCGCCAGCAAGGCGGCGGTCAGCGCATCGCCCATGGAGCCGATGCCGATCTGCAAGGTGCCGCCATCGCGTACCAGGGTGCTGGCATGCAGGCCGATAAAATGGTCCTGAAACCCCACCGGCATGTTGGGCGTGGAAAACAGCGTCGTGCTGTCTTTCTCGTCGAGCAGGTAGTCGAATGCATCCATGCCCAATTCCGCATCGCCAGGCATGTAGGGCAGTTCAGTGTGGACCTGGCCGACAACCAGGATGGTTTCCCCGGCTTCGCGGCGCTTGGCGATCATGGGTAGCAAGTCGAGGGTGATATCCGGATTGCAGCTCAGGCTCAGGCGGTCGGGATGCTCGGCGCTGCTGGCAACCAGTTGCGCCACCAGGTTCAGGCCGGCGGCATTGATATCACGGGCGGCATGGCTGTAGTTGCTGCTGACATAATCCTGCTGCGCGCAATCGCTGTGGAGCAGGCTGCCGGGCTGCATGAAGAATTGCTGCACGCGGATATTCTTCGGCAGGCTGTCCTTGTGCAGGTCAGCGAGAAAATCCAGTTCCGGATAATCGCCAAACACGCGCTCGATAAAAGGTTCGAGAAAGCGCTTCTGCAACCCGTCCCCCAGGGAGGGGCGACCCAGGCTGAGCGCGGTGTAGATGGTCAACGCCCGCTCGGGCAACTCGGCGATGCGCCGGTACAGCGCATTGACGAACAGGTTGGGCTTGCCCAAACCCAGCGGCATGCCCATGTGGATATGCGCCGGCAACCGCGCCAGTACGTCGTCAACTGCTTGCTCGATTGAACACAACTGCACCATCCGACTGCTCCCGAACATTCCATTAATGGGGGGTTGGACCGAGCTTGCCGGGTCTTTGCTGCAATGACCAGCGACGAAAGGCAAATCACAGGGACAAAAAAGCCGCTCGTAAGCGGCATTTTTGGCGAAGATCGACTGACTACAGTCCGGACATCTTCTTGATGGCGCCTTTGAGATCGTCATCCGAGCAATCAGCGCAAGTGCCCTTGGGCGGCATGGCATTGATGCCGGTGATCGCCTTGGCCAGGATGCCATCGAGGCCGCCCTGATGATCGGCGCGCTCTTTCCACGCTGCCGTATCACCAATTTTTGGCGCGTTCAGCAGTCCGGTGCCGTGGCAGGCATTGCAGTGCTTGGCAATGATCTCGTCCGGGGTTCTCGCGCCGCCGCCGCCCGTTGTCACGGCGACTTCCATACCCTTGCATTCCTGACCCTGGACACACACCTGGCCCACAGGCTCGAGGCGCTTGGCGATGTCGTCGTTGGTCGCAGCTTGAGCGCTGACAGCCCACAGGGCCAGTACGGTTGCTGGTGCAGCCAGCATTTTCATAATTAGGTTCACGCGTTCACCCTCAATGGTGGCTATTCACGCCTGCGGCCACGGTTTCGCAGGCGGCGAAAGTATAGCGGTTAGACCGCCTTGCCGAAACAACCCTATTAAATAAAGGGAGATTCGGCCTCACGGTGTACTGCTGCGCGAACCCCTGCAACGCTGGCAGGACGCCTCTGTTTTAAAAGTTCGCGGGTGTGGCTGCGCTGATTAGTCGCGCCGGCACGTCAAACGGATTGCGAAAACGATGGGGCTTGGTGCTTTCAAAGTAGTAGCTATCGCCTGCTTCGAGCACAAAAGTTTCAAGGCCCACCACCAGTTCCAGGCGCCCTTCCACCAGAATCCCGGTTTCCTCGCCTTCATGGGTGAGCATTTCTTCGCCCGTGTCGGCGCCTGGCGGGTAGATTTCGTTGAGAAACGCGATTGCCCGGCTCGGGTGCGCTCGGCCAACCAGCTTCATGGTCACGGCACCGTCGGAGATGTCGATCAGCTCATTGGCTTTATAGACGATCTGCGTCGGTATTTCCTGGAGGATCTCTTCGGAAAAGAATTCCACCATGGACATGGGAATGCCGCCCAGTACCTTGCGCAGGGAACTGATCGAGGGACTGACACTGTTTTTCTCGATCATCGAAATGGTGCTATTGGTGACGCCCGCGCGCTTGGCAAGCTCGCGCTGGGAAAGACCTTTGAGTTTACGGATGGATTGCAGTCGTTCGCCGACGTCCAATGCAGGTGCCTCCTAGGATTCAGGCTTTGTTGTAATTGAGCGTTATCATGGCGACAGCGTTCAGTATTTACAACACTTGGGCCTAAATCCTGGGCAGTAGCATTCGTACCTGGCGATCAAGCGCCCAAATAGAGCCTTGGCACCCGGCGCAGGTTGCAGAAAATCTCATAAGGGATGGTTTCAGCCGCCGTCGCGACGTCGCTGGCGAGGATATTCCTGCCCCACAACTCCACCGTGGAACCCAGCCCCGCCTGGGGCACATCCGTCAGGTCGACGCACAGCATGTCCATGGACACCCGGCCCAGCAACTGGCTGCGCTGGCCGGCGACCAGTACCGGTGTGCCTGTGGGCGCGTGGCGCGGGTAGCCATCGGCATACCCCATGGCCACCACGCCGATACGCATCAGCTTGGGCGTGACGAACCTGGCACCATAGCCCACCGGCTCTCCCGCCGGCAGTTCACGTACGCAAATGATTTTGGACTCCAGGGTCATCACCGGCTGCAAACGTGCGGCGATAGCCTGGTCATCACCAAAGGGCGTGGCGCCGTAGAGCATGATGCCAGGGCGCACCCAGTCGCTGGACACACTCGGCCAACCCAGTACGGATGGGGAATTGCGCAGGCTGACTTCAGCCGCCAGACCCTGGCGGGCCGCTTCGAATACCGCCACTTGTTCGCTGCTGCTCACGCAATCGAGCTCATCGGCACGGGCGAAATGGCTCATCAATACGATCTTCGCAACGTTGCCACTGGCCAACAGACGCTTGTACGCCTCCTGGAAATCCTTGGGGTGCAGGCCGACACGGTGCATGCCCGAGTCGAGCTTGAGCCAGATGGTCAGCGGTTTGCCCAGCGTGGCCTGCTCGATAGCCTCAAGTTGCCACAGTGAATGCACCACGCACCACAGGTTCTGCTCGATGATCAGCGGCAGCTCGTCGGCTTCGAAAAAACCTTCTAGCAGCAGTACCGGTGCACCTATCCCGGCAGCGCGAAGCTCCAGTGCCTCCTCGATGCACGCCACCGCAAACCCATCCGCCTCGGCTTCCAGTGCCTGGGCTACGCGCACCGCGCCGTGGCCGTAGGCATCCGCCTTGATGACGGCGAGGGCCTTGGCGCCGGTGACTTCGCGGGCCAATTGGTAATTGTGACGCAGGGCTTGGAGGTCGATCAGGGCACGGGCAGGACGCATGGCGGCAGGCTTCTAGGCGGCAGAGTGAAGAAAAACCGGTGCCGACCGACAACGTCGGCCCGGGAGAGGGATTTGCAGTTAAGGCAACGCGGCCACGACGGACAGCTCTACCAGGATATTCGGTTCGCACAACTTGGCTTCAACCGTGGCGCGGGCCGGCGCGGCACCTTTGGGCAACCACTTGTCCCACACCGCGTTCATACCGGCAAAATCGGCATCGATGTCTTTCAAATAGATCGTCACCGACAGCAAGCGGGTCTTGTCGGTGCCGGCCAGGTCCAGCAAACGCTCGATGTTGGCCAGTGTTTCACGGGTCTGCTGCTCAATGCCGGCATCCATGTCGTCGCCCACCTGGCCCGCCAGGTACACGGTACCGCTGTGAACAACGATCTGGCTCATGCGTTCATTGGTGAGCTGGCGCTGGATGGACATGTTTTGCGGACTCCTGGTGATTACCGTAACGGGAAATATCGAGGCCTTCGGCGCTGATCTGCGGCGTTTTCTTCGCCATCAGGTCGGCCAGCAAACGACCGGAGCCGCATGCCATGGTCCAGCCGAGGGTGCCGTGGCCGGTATTCAGGAACAGGTTCCTGAACGGGGTGCCACCGACAATCGGTGTGCCATCGGGTGTGGTCGGGCGCAGGCCGGTCCAGAAACTGGCTTGGGCCAGATCGCCGCCCTGAGGATAAAGGTCGTTGACGATCATCTCCAGGGTTTCACGCCGACGCGGGTTGAGCGACAGGTCAAAACCGGCTATCTCAGCCATGCCGCCGACCCGAATTCGGTTGTCGAAACGGGTGATCGCGACTTTGTAGGTTTCGTCCAGGATGGTCGAGGTAGGCGCCATCGCCGGGTCGGTGATCGGCACGGTCAGCGAGTAGCCCTTGAGCGGGTACACGGGCGCCTTGATCCCCAGCGGCTTGAGCAGCTTCGGCGAATAACTGCCCAGGGCCAGCACGTAGCGGTCGGCAGTTTCCAACGCGCCGTCGATCCACACGCCATTGATGCGGTCGCCTGCATAATCGAGGCGCTGGATGTCCTGTTCAAAACGGAACTCAACACCCAGCTGCTTGCACATGTCGGCCAGGCGCGTGGTGAACATCTGGCAGTCGCCGGTCTGGTCGTTGGGCAGGCGCAGGGCACCGGCGAGAATATCGGTGACGTTGGCCAGGGCCGGCTCGACCCGGGCGATACCTGCACGGTCGAGCAATTCGAAGGGCACGCCGGACTCCTGCAATACGGCAATGTCCTTGGCAGCGCCATCGAGCTGGGCCTGGGTGCGGAACAGTTGAGTCGTGCCCAGGCTGCGCCCTTCGTAGGCAATCCCGGTTTCAGCGCGCAGTTCGTCAAGGCAGTCGCGGCTGTACTCGGAGAGGCGGACCATGCGCTCCTTGTTCACCGCATACCGGCTGGCGGTGCAATTGCGCAGCATCTGCGCCATCCACAGGTATTGGTCGATATCGGCGGTGGCCTTGATCGCCAGCGGCGCATGGCGTTGCAGCAGCCATTTGATCGCCTTGAGCGGCACGCCCGGCGCGGCCCATGGCGAGGCATAGCCTGGGGATACCTGGCCGGCATTGGCGAAACTGGTCTCCATGGCGGCGGCCGGTTGACGGTCGACCACCACGACTTCAAAGCCGGCCCGAGCCAAATAATAGGCACTGGTCACGCCAATGACGCCGCTACCCAAGACCAGAACGCGCATTTTTATATCCTCATCACGGGCTGAGCCGCTGACGTGTGTTATTCGAGCAATGATGGACGCAGTGTAAAAAACAATCACCAGTGCATTTCACTATATAAATGCCTATATTTGGCGACAATTCTCGGCACAAATGCTTTTTACAGAGGCGTATCCCCTATGCGTACCAACACTCAGACCAAGCGGGAGCTGGACAAGATCGACCGTAATATCCTGCGCATCCTGCAAACCGATGGGCGCATTTCGTTCACGGAGCTGGGGGAGAAGGTCGGGCTGTCGACTACGCCCTGTACCGAGCGAGTCCGGCGCCTGGAGCGCGAAGGGATCATCATGGGCTACAACGCACGGCTCAATCCACAGCATTTGAAAGGGAGTTTGCTGGTATTTGTCGAGATCAGCCTGGATTACAAGTCCGGCGACACGTTCGAAGAATTCCGCCGCGCGGTGCTCAAACTGCCGCATGTGCTGGAGTGTCACCTTGTGTCCGGGGACTTCGACTACCTGGTGAAAGCGCGGATTTCCGAGATGGCCTCGTACCGCAAATTACTCGGCGATATTCTGCTCAAACTGCCCCATGTGCGCGAATCCAAGAGCTATATCGTGATGGAAGAGGTGAAGGAAAGCCTGAACCTGCCGATCCCGGACTAACCCACACAACTCAATCAAATGTGGGAGGGGGCTTGCCCCCGATGGCCATAGGTATCTACACAACTTCGTAGGCCACAGCATCTGACGGTAACCACGATGCGAAGCGAGCCGCTCTCGATCTTGATCTGCTTTTGATCTCAGGCGCCCCGTTAAACCACGCTGGCCGAACGCAGGTTTGAATCCGTGGGTAACCCGGCAGGACGCCGGGTTAGCCGCACTGGGCCAGGGATGGCCCATTGCGGCGGCCCACGGATTCAAGCCTGCGTTCGGGCACACCGAGCCTAGGCGAGGTGCCGAGTGGTGGGGCAAGAGCCTTTTTGGTTACTTTTGGGGCTCTTTTCCAAAAGTGACCCGCTGTAAAAGCGGAACCCATAGCAGCCGTTACCGCAAAAACGGATATGTACTCGGTCCAATCCAACATCCTGGTCGGCCCAGAGGCCGCCATCGGGGGCAAGCCCCCTCCCACATCTGGACCGAGGTGTATCAGGTGGGTAACCGTCGGTTGACAGGCCACCACGGGAGCCCACCTCCCACATTGACCGAGTACATCCGCTACACCAGTACCTGCCGGGTACTCGCCATGTACGCGTGAATCTGCTTTTCAACCCGTGGATGAATCAATTCCACCGGCCGCCGGCCATTAGGGCACGGCAACGTCTTGGTAGTGCCGAACAGGCGACAGATCAGCGGGCGCTCGTCATACACGGTGCAGCCGTCAGGCCCCAGGTGCACGCAGTTGAGCTCATCCATGGCCGCCTCCTGCTCGGCAGCCGTCTTGCGCGGCAGGCGCGACATTTCTTCGGGCGACGTGGTGACCGGCCCACAGCAGTCGTGGCAACCGGGGACACACTCGAACGAAGGTATCTGTCGACGCAGCGCGCTGATTTTCTGACTGTTGCAACTCATCGAAACACATACCGAACGGCGAATAGGTGTGGATTCTGACTCAAAACGCACCGCGCAGACAGCTTCGCCCGACCGTTGTATCCTGCGTCAAATTTTTCAAACAGGGAGGCCCCCATGATCGCCAGCGCCCGGCACACCGCGTCCTACTACGCCGCCAGCAGCGTGCCGCACCCCGATTACCCGGCGTTGACGGGTGAGGTGCGTGCCGATGTCTGCGTGATTGGCGGGGGATATTCCGGGCTCAACACCGCCCTGGAGCTGGCCGAGCGCGGCTTCAGCGTCGTGCTGCTGGAGGCGCGCAAGATCGGTTGGGGCGCCAGTGGGCGTAACGGCGGGCAGCTGATTCGCGGCGTCGGCCATGGCCTTGACCAGTTCGCCAAGGTGATCGGCACCGACGGCGTGCGCCAGATGAAACTGATGGGCCTGGAAGCGGTGGAGATCGTACGCGAGCGCGTCGAGCGCTTCCAGATCCCCTGCGACCTGACCTGGGGCTACTGCGACCTCGCCAACAAGCCCCGCGACCTGCAGGGGCTCGCCGAAGACGCCGAAGAGCTGCGCAGCCTGGGTTATCGCCATCCAGTACGCCTGCTGCAAGCCGGCGAGATGGCCAGCGTGATCGGCTCCGACCGCTATGTGGGCGGGATGATCGACATGGGCTCCGGGCACCTGCACCCGCTGAACCTGGCCCTGGGCGAAGCCGCCGTTGCCCGGCAGTTGGGCGTGCAATTATTCGAGCAGTCCGAGGTGACGCGCATCGACTACGGCGCACAGGTCAAGGTGCACACCGCCCTGGGCCAGGTACATGCCACGACGCTGGTGCTGGCCTGCAACGCCTACCTCAACGACCTCAACCCGCACTTGAGCGGCAAGATATTGCCCGCCGGCAGCTACATCATTGCTACCGAACCCTTGAGCGAAGCGCAAGCCGCCAGCCTGTTGCCGCAGAACATGGCGGTATGTGATCAGCGCGTAACGGTGGACTATTTCCGCCTGTCCGCCGATCGCCGCCTGTTGTTCGGTGGCGCCTGCCACTATTCCGGGCGCGACCCGCAAGACATTGGCGCGTATATGCGGCCAAAGATGCTGCACGTGTTCCCGCAATTGGCCAATGTGAAGATCGACTTCCAGTGGGGCGGCATGATCGGCATCGGCGCCAATCGGTTGCCGCAGATCGGGCGCCTGGCGGATCAACCCAATGTGTATTACGCCCAGGCCTATGCAGGCCACGGCCTCAACGCCACACACCTGGCGGGCAGATTGCTGGCCGAAGCCATCAGCGGCCAGCAACAAGGGCGCTTCGATCTGTTCGCCCAGGTGCCGCACATGACCTTCCCTGGTGGTAAACACCTGCGCTCGCCGCTGCTGGCCCTGGGGATGCTCTGGCATCGCCTCAAGGAACTGGTCTGATCAATCGCGCCAGAAAGGCTTCAGGCCTTCATGGCGCGCCTGCTCTGCCGTCAGCCCCACGTCGCGCAATTGCTCTCGCGTCAGCGTGAGCAAGACCTTGCGTGTATGACGGCGGCGCCAGAACAGGCTCCAGCGGTTTTCGCCGGGCACAGAAGGCGCCCGCTCCTGCTCTGCTTCCAGTTCCTGGCTGTGTAACGCCAGCCGCACATCGCTCATGCCATTCATTTTGCCGTCCCTCGTTAGCGTGCTGCCTTGAGTGACTAGAATGAGCGCGCAAGCAAAACCAATACAGATTCAACCTCCCTTTATTAAATCCATACAGACACTGCCTATACACGGCTGAATCCTGTATTTTGCGCCTATCTGTACTGGTCTGTTGGGAGTGACCGCCGTGACCCTCTACGTCAACCTCGCCGAATTGCTGGGCACCCGCATCGAACAAGGCTTCTATCGCCCCGGCGACCGTCTGCCTTCCGTACGCGCATTGAGTGTGGAGCACGGGGTCAGCCTGAGCACCGTGCAGCAAGCCTATCGATTGCTGGAAGACAATGGCCTGGCGATGCCCAAGCCCAAGTCTGGCTATTTTGTGCCGGCGGGCCGTGAACTGCCGGCGCTGCCCGAGGTGGGACGCCCGGCCCAGCGACCGGTCGAGATTTCCCAGTGGGACCAGGTGCTGGAATTGATTCGTGCCGTGCCGCGCAAAGACACCATACAGTTGGGCCGGGGCATGCCGGATGTGTTGTCGCCCACTCTCAAACCGTTGCTTCGCAGCCTGGCCCGTGTCAGTCGCCGGCAGGATCTGCCCGGGCTGTATTACGACAACATTCTTGGCTGTATGGAGTTGCGCGAGCAAATTGCGCGACTGTCATTGGATTCCGGCTGCCAATTGACGGCCGAGGATATCGTCATCACCACCGGCTGCCACGAGGCGCTTTCCGCCAGCATCCACGCGATTTGCGAGCCCGGCGATATCGTTGCGGTGGATTCGCCAAGTTTCCACGGCGCCATGCAGACCCTCAAGGGCCTGGGCATGAAAGCCCTCGAGATCCCCACCGACCCGATCACCGGCATCAGCCTTGAAGCTCTGGAATTGGCGCTGGAACAGTGGCCGATCAAAGTCATCCAGCTCACTCCCAACTGCAACAACCCCTTGGGCTACATCATGCCGGAGGCGCGCAAACGCGCACTGCTGACCCTGGCCCAGCGTTTTGACGTGGCGATCATCGAAGACGATGTGTATGGCGAACTGGCCTACAGCTACCCGCGCCCGCGCACGATCAAATCCTTTGACGAAGACGGCCGTGTGCTGCTGTGCAGTTCGTTCTCCAAGACCCTGGCGCCTGGCCTGCGCATTGGCTGGGTCGCGCCGGGGCGCTACCTGGACCGGGTGCTGCACATGAAATACATCAGCACGGGCTCGACCGCTACCCAGCCGCAGATCGCGATTGCGGAATTTCTCAAAGGCGGCTATTTCGAACCGCATTTGCGCCGGATGCGCACGCAATACCAGCGTAATCGCGACCTGATGCTCGACTGGGTCAGCCGCTACTTCCCCGCCGGTACGCGCGCCAGCCGGCCGCAGGGCAGTTTTATGCTGTGGATAGAATTGCCGGAGGGCTTCGATACCCTCAAGCTCAACCGTGCGCTGATGGACCAGGGCGTCCAGGTGGCGGTAGGCAGCATCTTTTCTGCATCCGGCAAATACCGTAATTGCCTGCGTATGAACTACGCTGCCAAACCGACGCCGCAGATTGAAGAAGCGGTACGCAAAGTCGGTACCGCTGCGCACACCCTGCTAGCCGAAGCGGCAGACTGACCTTTTTCGAGCCATTGCCGTCATATGCCGACAAACGCCTGACCTGGATGCCGCTTCCTTGATGATTAAACGGCTTTTACCGCTTGCCCTGTTGGGAGCACTGGCACTGGGTGGCTGCGCGACAGCCTACACACCGCGCGTGCCCAGTGATGCGCTACCGGCGGCAGACTCCTCCTTCGGCCGTTCGATCCAGGCCCAGGCGGCACCGTATCAGGGCCGCTCCGGCTTTCGTCTGCTGCCCAACAGCAGCGAAGCCTTCATGGCCCGCGCCGAACTGATCCGCAACGCCCAGACCAGCCTCGACCTGCAGTACTACATTGTGCATGACGGTATCAGCACGCGCATGCTGGTGGATGAACTGCTCAAGGCCGCCGACCGCGGCGTGCGCGTGCGCATCCTGCTGGACGACACCACAAGCGACGGGCTCGACCAGATCATCGCGACGCTTGCCGCCCACCCCAACATCGACATTCGCCTGTTCAACCCGCTGCACCTGGGGCGTAGCACCGGGGTGACACGTGCCATGGGGCGCCTGTTCAACCTGTCGCTGCAACATCGGCGCATGCACAACAAACTGTGGCTGGCAGACAACAGCGTGGCGATCGTGGGCGGGCGCAACCTGGGGGATGAGTATTTCGATGCCGAACCCAACCTGAATTTCACCGATATCGACATGCTCAGTGTCGGGCCGGTGGCCGAGCAACTGGGTCACAGTTTCGATCAGTACTGGAACAGCGCGCTGAGCAAACCTATCGATGAGTTTGTCGCGGACATGCCCTCCAAGGTCGACCTCGCTGTTGCGCGTGGGCGCCTGGAGGCCTCGCTGACCCAATCGCGCCAGCAGAACCACGCTTTGTATAACCGCCTGCGCACTTACCAGACCCAGCCGCGCATGGATATCTGGCGTCGCGAGTTGATCTGGGCCTGGAACCAGGCCCTGTGGGATGCCCCGAGCAAGGTGCTGGCCAAGGCCGACCCGGACCCGCAATTGCTCCTCACCACGCAACTGGCGCCGGAGCTGGAGGGCGTCAGCCGTGAGCTGATCATGATTTCGGCGTACTTCGTTCCCGGGCCTCCCGGGCTGATGTACCTGACGGGCCGCGCCGATGCGGGCGTGTCAGTGAACCTGCTGACCAATTCCCTCGAAGCCACTGATGTACCCGCCGTGCACGGCGGCTACGCGCCCTATCGCAAGGCGCTGCTGGAGCATGGCGTGAAACTCTATGAGCTGCGTCGACAACCTGGCGACCCCAGCGCAAGCAGCGGGCCGCACCTGTTTCGTCGCGGCAGCTTTCGCGGCTCCGACTCCAGCCTGCACAGCAAGGCGATGATTTTCGATCGGGAAAAATCGTTTATCGGCTCCTTCAATTTCGATCCGCGCTCGGTGCTGTGGAACACCGAGGTCGGCGTACTGGTGGACAGCCCGGAACTGGCGGAACACGTGCGCAACCTGGCGCTGCAAGGGATGGCGCCAGCACTGAGCTACGAGGCGAAACTGCAGGATGGGCATATCGTGTGGGTAACGGAAGATAACGGCCAGTTGCACACCCTGACCCGGGAGCCAGGCAGTTGGTGGCGCCGGCTCAATGCCTGGTTCGCCACCAGTGTCGGCCTGGAGCGCATGCTCTAGAAATCAGGCATACCCCATCTGGGAGGGGGCAAGCCCCCTCCCACAGTTGCCCTGTGCTGTTTCCAGCAGGGTTACAGCTTGATCCAGGTCGCCTTCAGCTCAGTGTATTTGTCGAACGCGTGCAGCGATTTATCGCGACCGTTACCCGACTGCTTGAAGCCACCGAACGGAGCGGTCATGTCGCCGCCGTCGTACTGGTTGACCCACACGCTACCGGCCCGCAGGGCCTTGGCAGTCAGGTGAGCATTGGAAATGTCCGCCGTCCACACCGCCGCAGCCAGGCCATATTGGGTGTCATTGGCGATGGCGACAGCTTCTTCGGCGCTGTCGAACGTGATCACCGACAGTACCGGACCGAAGATTTCTTCCTGGGCAATTTTCATGGCGTTGGTCACACCGTCGAAAATGGTCGGTTCGACGTACGTGCCACCGGTTTCTTCCAGGGTGCGCTTGCCACCGGCGACCAGTTTGGCGCCGTCGGCATGCCCCGCTTCGATGTACGAGAGCACATTGTTCATCTGCTGGGTGTCCACCAGCGCACCCACGTTCGTGGCAGGGTCCAGCGGGTTACCGGGTTTCCAACCCTTGAGGGCCTCGATCACCAGCGGCAGGAAGGTGTCCTTGATCGAACGCTCCACCAACAGGCGCGAACCGGCGGTGCAGACTTCGCCCTGGTTGAAAGCGATGGCACTGGCTGCGGACGCGGCGGCGGTTTGCAGGTTCGGTGCATCGGCAAACACGATGTTCGGGCTCTTGCCGCCAGCTTCCAGCCATACGCGCTTCATGTTCGATTCGCCGGAGCGGATCAACAGTTGCTTGGCAATTTTGGTGGAACCGGTAAACACCAGGGTATCCACGTCCATATGCACTGCCAGCGCGTTACCCACGGTGTGGCCGTAGCCCGGCAGCACGTTAAACACGCCTTTTGGAATGCCGGCCTCAACGGCCAGAGCGGCGATGCGGATGGCGGTCAACGGGGACTTTTCCGACGGTTTGAGAATCACCGAGTTACCGGTCGACAGCGCCGGGCCGAGTTTCCAGCACGCCATCATCAGCGGGAAGTTCCACGGTACGATCGCACCGACTACGCCGACGGGCTCACGGGTCACCAGACCCAGTTGATCATGGGGCGTGGCCGCCACTTCATCGTAGATCTTGTCGATTGCCTCGCCGCTCCAGCTCAAGGCATTGGCCGCGCCGGGGACGTCAATGTTCAGGGCGTCGCTGATCGGCTTGCCCATGTCCAGGGTTTCCAGCAGCGCCAGCTCTTCGGCATTGGCCTTGAGCAGCGCCGCGAAACGGATCATGACGGACTTGCGCTTGGCCGGTGCCAGGCGTGACCAGACCCCGGAATTGAATGTGGCACGGGCGTTTTCCACGGCACGCTGGGCGTCGGCGGCGTCACAGCTGGCCACAGTGGCGAGCAGACGGCCATCGACCGGACTGATGCATTCGAAGGTCTCACCGGAAGCGGCGGTGGTGTATTCGCCATTGATGTAAGCGCGGCCTTCGATTTTCAGGTCCTTGGCGCGTTGTTCCCAGTCGGCACGGGTCAGGGTGGTCATGCAAGTCTCCTCCTCTTATTGGATACAAGGGCCTGGAAAAGTGATCCCGGCGCCTCCACGAATGCTTGCCTGGCCAGCCTGCTGTTCGGCTCAAGGCACTTGCCACCCTAAACCAGCGGCTGGGGATGTTTCAATATATTTGACATAACGGCGGCAAACGCCCTTGCGATGTTCATTTTAATAAACATAGACTTTGGGCTCTCCAACTGCAGGCCAGACGGGATAAGCACATGAGCATCCAGGACATCGTCGATTTCAGCCAAGCCAATACCGCCCCCGACCGCTATCGCCCTGCCGCCGAGAAAATCCTCAAGGGCGACCCCGAACAGACGATCTACAACCACTACAACAGCCCATGCGGGCAAATGAACGCGGGCGTCTGGGAAGGCGAAATCGGGCAGTGGACAGTCAATTACACCGAGCATGAATACTGCGAGATCGTGCAGGGGGTTTCCGTACTGCGCGATGCCCAAGGGAATGCCAAAACCCTGCGCGCCGGCGACCGCTTTGTGATCCCGGCCGGCTTCAGCGGCACCTGGGAAGTGCTGCAAGCGTGCCGCAAGATCTACGTGGTGTTCGAACAGAAGGCCTGATCAGCGAATCACAGGCAAAAAAAAGCCCGTATCGTGAGATACGGGCTTTTTTTCACAAGGAAGGAAATCAATTACTTGATTTTGCCTTCTTTGTAGATCACGTGCTTGCGAACGCGCGGGTCGAACATTTTCTTTTCGAGCTTGTCCGGGGTAGTACGCTTGTTCTTGTCGGTAGTGTAGAAGTGACCAGTACCGGCGCTAGAGATCATTCGAATCAATTCACGCATGATAGAGCTCCTTAGATCTTGCCGGCGGCGCGGATTTCGGCCAGCACGACAGTGATGCCACGCTTGTCGATGATACGCATGCCTTTGGCAGATACACGCAGGCGAACAAAACGTTTCTCTTCTTCAACCCAGAAGCGGTGATGCTGCAGGTTCGGCAGGAAACGACGACGGGTTTTGTTATTTGCGTGGGAAATGTTATTCCCAGTCACCGGACCCTTACCGGTAACTTGACAGACTCTCGACATGCCTCAGCCCTCTAAAACCACATGCCCAACCCGGCATGGGTTGGCCGCTTAATCTCTCAGTCATTTGGCGCCAGGCGCCGCGTTTCTTTAGGGTCTTACCGGCTACACCTACAAGCGAAGGAACCGGGCCCCTAGAAAAGAGCGCTGCTTTATACCAGAAAGACCCAGGTGCAACAACAGCGAGTGTGTTTTTACCTGAGCAAATCTCGCCTATTGGCGCCTGAACCGTTGCCAGGAGGGGCCGCTGTAACAGCCGACCGCTCGTCGCACAGAATGATTTTCAGCGCCTGCAAGCACTCTGACCTGCACGTTGAAACGCGCTGAGGCGCCATCAAAACAGCATTTTGGCCAAAAGCACAGGCAAAAATAGGCTAGTCATTTAATCAACAGGCCACTACGGTAGGACTTTTCCAGACTGCACTCGCAGATGGGCCTTCGATCTGCACAGGAAACCGCATATGCGCCTCGCTGCCCTACCGCTGTTGCTAGCGCCCCTCTTTATCGCGCCGACGGCCGCTGCCGCCACCAATTTGAGCGTTTGCACCGAGGCCAGCCCCGAAGGGTTCGACGTGGTGCAGTACAACTCGCTGACCACCACCAACGCTTCGGCGGACGTGCTGATGAACCGCCTGGTGGACTACGACGCAACCGCCGGCAAGCTGGTGCCGAGCCTGGCAGACAGCTGGGATGTCTCCCCGGACGGCCTGACCTACACCTTCAAACTGCACCCGAACGTAAAATTCCATCGCACCGAGTATTTCACCCCGAGCCGTACCCTGACGGCCGAAGACGTGCGCTTCAGCTTCGAACGCATGCTCGACCCGGCCAACCCGTGGCACAAGATCGCCCAAAGCGGCTTTCCCCACGCGCAATCCCTGCAATTGCCGGCGCTGATCAAGAAGATCGATGCTCTTGACCCGCTGACCGTGCGCTTCACCCTCGATCACCCCGACTCCACATTTCTCGCAGCATTGAGTATGGGTTTTGCTTCGATCTATCCGGCCGAATATGCCGACAAATTGCTCAAGGCCGGCGCCCCCGAGAAGCTCAACAGCCAGCCCATTGGCACCGGCCCGTTTGTTTTCGTGCGTTTCCAGAAGGATGCGGTGGTGCGCTACAAGGCCAACCCAGACTACTTCGCCGGCAAACCGACGGTGGATAACCTGATCTTCGCCATCACGCCGGATGCCAATGTGCGCTTGCAGAAACTGCATCGCGACGAGTGCCAGATCGCCCTGTCGCCCAAGCCCCTGGATGTGGGCGAAGCTGAAAAAGACCCGGCCCTGAAGGTGGAAAAAACTGCCGCGTTCATGACTGCCTTCGTCGCCATCAACAGCCAGCACCCGCCACTGGACAAGCCCGAGGTACGCCAGGCGATCAACCTGGCCTTTGACAAAGGCAGCTACCTGAAGGCTGTATTCGAAGGCACCGCCGAAGCGGCCAATGGTGTTTATCCACCCAATACCTGGAGCTATGCCAAGGACTTGCCGGGTTATCCACAAGACCTCGCCAAAGCCAAGGCGCTGCTCAACCGCGCCGGCCTCAAGGATGGCTTCAAAACCACGCTCTGGACCCGCCCTACCGGCAGCTTGCTGAACCCCAACCCGAATCTTGGCGCTCAACTGCTGCAGGCCGATCTGGCCAAGGTCGGCATCCAGGCCGACATCCGCGTGATCGAGTGGGGCGAGTTGATTCGCCGCGCCAAAGCCGGCGAACACGACCTGCTCTTCATGGGCTGGGCCGGCGACAATGGCGACCCGGATAACTTCCTGACCCCGCAATTTTCCTGCGCAGCCGTCAAATCCGGTACCAACTTCGCCCGCTACTGCGACCCTGCGCTGGACAAGCTGATCAGCGCCGGCAAGACCACCAGCGAACAAGGCGTGCGCACCAAGCTCTACCAGCAGGCCCAGGCGCAGATCCAGCAGCAGGCCTTGTGGCTGCCCCTGGCACACCCCACAGCATTTGCCCTGACGCGCAAGAATATTGGTGGCTACCAGGTGAGCCCGTTTGGTCGCCAGGATTATTCCAAAGTCAGCGTCAAGCCTTAAGCTGCGAGCTGCAAGCTGCAAGCTGCAAGCCGACTTGTGGCTTGCAGCTCTGACCTTGCAGCTGCCTTCTACATCCATCCGTATTCCGCCATCGACAACGGATCACCATCGCCCACGATGATGTGGTCCAGCACCCGCACGTCCACCATTTCCAGGGCTTTTTGTAGAACCTTGGTCAATTTTCGATCAGCCGGGCTGGGGTCCACGCTTCCCGAAGGATGGTTGTGGCACAGGATCAACGCTGCCGCGTTGTACGCCAGCGCACGCTTGACCACTTGCCGGGGATAGACCAGGGCGGAATCGATGGTGCCTTCGCAGAGCGCCTCGAAACCCAGCACCCGATGCTTGGAGTCGAGAAACAGGCAGCCAAACACTTCGTGAGATTCATGACGCAGCAGCGCCTTGAGGTATTCGCGCACGGCCAGCGGGCTTTCCAGCACCGAATCGTTGCGCAGGCGCTCGGCCATGTGGCGCCGGGACATTTCCAGCACCGCCTGCAATTGGGCAAACTTCGCCGGCCCCAGGCCCAACTGCTGATTGAACAGCGCCTGGCTGGCCTCCAGCAGCGGGCGCAACCCACCGAATTGCGCCAACAGGTGGCGCGCCAGGTCCACGGCGCTCCTGCCGGATACGCCGGTGCGCAGGAAAATCGCCAGCAACTCGGCATCGGACAGACTGGCCGCGCCCCACTCCAACAGCTTCTCCCGCGGCCGCTCGGCAGCAGGCCAATTGCGAATACTCATCCCACCTCCTTTCCATGATGTACGCCGTATGCGCCGCTGTTGCCGGACGGACGCTGTGTTATCGTAGGCCCTCTTTTTTGCATGCGATTTCACCTGGGGAGGGGTCATCGCAGGCGTCACTGAACTGGCTTCACTGAACTGGAAAGGCAAACCAATGCAGCGTCTGTATCGGAAACGCATCGTTCTCGGCGTCGGCGGCGGCATTGCCGCCTACAAGAGCGCGGAACTGGTTCGCAGGCTCCTGGACCAAGGCGCCGAAGTGCGCGTGGTCATGACCCGTGGTGGCAGTGAGTTCATCACCCCGCTGACCATGCAGGCCTTGTCCGGCCACCCGGTTCACCTGGACCTGCTGGACCCGGCGGCCGAAGCCGCCATGGGCCATATCGAACTGGCCAAATGGGCCGACCTGGTGCTCATCGCACCGGCCACCGCCGACCTGATCGCGCGCCTGGCCCAGGGCATTGCCGATGACCTGCTGACCACCCTGGTACTGGCCACCGACGCCACCGTCGCCATTGCCCCGGCGATGAACCAGGCCATGTGGCGCGACCCGGCCACCCAGGCCAACACCCAACTCCTGCAAAGCCGTGGCCTCAAGGTCTTCGGCCCGGCGTCCGGCAGCCAGGCCTGTGGCGACGTCGGCATGGGCCGCATGCTCGAAGCCACCGACCTGGCGCTGTGTGCCGCCGAGTGCTTCCAGCACCTGGCTCTCACCGGTAAACACGTGTTGATCACCGCGGGCCCAACCCAGGAAAACATCGACCCGGTGCGCTACATCACCAACCATAGCTCAGGAAAAATGGGCTTTGCCCTGGCTGAAGCAGCGGTTGAGGCAGGCGCACGTGTCACCCTGATCACCGGCCCGGTGCATTTACCGACGCCCGATCGTGTCACCCGAATCGACGTAGTCAGCGCCCGGGACATGTTGGCGGCCTGTGAAGCGGCCATTCCGTGCGACCTGTTCATCGCCTCGGCAGCGGTTGCGGACTACCGGCCGGAGGTCGTTGCACCGCAAAAGCTCAAGAAAGACCCTACAAGCGGCGATGGCCTGCTCCTGCAAATGGTGCGCAACCCTGACATTCTGGCCACCATCGCCACACGTGCGGACCGTCCGTTCAGCGTCGGCTTCGCCGCCGAGACCGAACATTTGCTGGACTACGCCGCGCGCAAATTGAAAGACAAAAACCTCGACCTGATCGTTGCCAATGATGTCGCCAACCCGAGCATCGGCTTCAACAGTGAGGAAAATGCCATCAGCGTGATCGACCGCGAGTTGCACGCCACCGTTTTCGCCCAGACCAGCAAGGGCAAGATTGCCCGTCAACTGATCTCTTTTATCGCCCAACGGCTGAACCAGGTTTAATGTCCATGCACGCTTTGCAAGCCAAGATCCTCGACCCACGCATCGGAAACGAATTCCCACTTCCGGCCTACGCCACCCCAGGTTCCGCCGGCCTGGACCTGCGCGCCATGCTCAAGCAGGACACGGTCCTCGAGCCAGGCCAGACGATCCTGATCCCCACCGGCCTGTCGATCTACGTCGGCGACCCGGGCCTGGCGGCCCTGATCCTGCCGCGCTCCGGCCTGGGCCACAAACACGGCATCGTGCTGGGCAATCTGGTGGGCCTGATCGACTCCGACTACCAGGGCGAATTGATGGTGTCGTGCTGGAACCGCGGCCAGACCGCATTCAATATCGCGGTCGGCGAGCGCATCGCCCAACTGGTGCTGGTGCCGGTGGTCCAGGCGCAGTTCGAACTGGTGCAGGAATTCGACGAAACCCAGCGTGGCGCAGGTGGTTTTGGGCATTCCGGCAGTCACTGACTAAGCTGAACAGGGCCGGGCGCAATTGCCCGGTCAGACGCCACCGCCCGGTTTTTCAGGATGAAGAATGCGCGTAAATTATCAGCGGATTTTATCAAATAAAATCAACAGGTTACGCAAATATGAGCGCAAGGCCGAAGCGCCGATGGCACTTTTACACCACGAACTCTCTGCCGAAAACGTCGTCATACCCTTCAGTTTGAGCCTGCCGGCCAGCCACATCAGGCCAGCCTTGCCCCCTTTCAGATGGAGTTCCCCCCGCGATGAGTACTGCAGCCCGCGTAGCCCCGAGCTTTCCCGACAGCATCTTCCGAGCCTATGACATTCGTGGCGTGGTGCCCAAGACCCTGACCGCCGAAACCGCCTACTGGATCGGCCGCGCCATCGGTTCACAGAGCCTGGCCCAGGGCGAGCCGAATATTTCGGTAGGTCGTGACGGCCGCCTGTCCGGCCCGCAGCTTGTGGAGCAATTGATCCAGGGCCTGGCTGACAGCGGTTGCCATGTCAGCGACGTCGGCCTGGTGCCCACGCCTGCGCTGTATTACGCCGCCAACGTCCTGGCCGGCAAGTCCGGCGTCATGCTGACCGGTAGCCACAACCCGTCGGACTACAACGGCTTCAAAATTGTTATCGCCGGCGACACCCTTGCCAACGAACAGATCCAGGCCCTGCACACTCGCCTGAAAACCAACGACCTGAGCAGCGGCACTGGCAGTATCACCAAGGTCGACATCCTGCAGCGCTACTCCGACGAAATCACCCGCGACGTCAAGCTCGCCCGTCGCCTCAAAGTGGTGGTGGATTGCGGCAACGGGGCGGCTGGCGTGATCGCTCCGCAATTGCTCGAAGCCCTCAATTGTGAAGTGATTCCCCTGTTCTGCGATGTTGACGGCAACTTCCCCAACCATCACCCGGACCCCGGCAAGCCTGAAAACCTGGTGGACCTGATCGCCAAGGTCAAGGAAGTGGGCGCCGACCTGGGCCTGGCCTTCGACGGCGACGGCGACCGCGTAGGCGTGGTGACCGAAACCGGCGAGATCGTGTTCCCGGACCGCCTGCTGATGCTGTTCGCCCGTGACGTGGTGGCGCGCAATGCCAACGCCGAAATCATCTTCGACGTGAAATGCACCCGTCGTCTCACGCCCCTGATCAAGGAATACGGCGGTCGCCCGTTAATGTGGAAGACCGGTCACTCGTTGATCAAAAAGAAAATGAAGGAAACCGGCGCCTTGCTGGCCGGCGAAATGAGCGGTCACGTGTTCTTCAAGGAACGCTGGTTCGGTTTTGACGATGGCATTTACAGCGCTGCGCGCCTGCTGGAGATCCTCAGCAAGGAAAAATCCACCGCGCAAGCGCTGTTTCAGACCTTCCCGAACGATATTTCTACGCCAGAGATCAATATCCATGTGACCGAGGAGAGCAAATTCAGCATCATTGACGCACTGCACGACGCGCAATGGGGTGAAGGCGCCAACCTGACCACCATTGATGGTGTGCGAGTCGATTACGCCAAAGGCTGGGGCCTGGTTCGCGCGTCCAACACCACGCCGGTGCTGGTGCTGCGCTTCGAGGCGGATACCGAGGCTGAGTTGCAGCGCATCAAGGACGTGTTCCACGTCCAGTTGAAACGTGTTGCCCCTGATCTCCAATTACCGTTCTGATTTTTTACCGGAGCCCTGAATGACCCTCGAACGCGAAGCCGCTGCCAACACCGCCAAGGTCCTGTCCGAAGCGTTGCCCTATATTCGACGCTACGTCGGCAAGACGCTGGTGATCAAGTACGGCGGCAATGCCATGGAAAGCGACGAGCTTAAAACCGGCTTTGCCCGCGACATCGTGCTGATGAAAGCCGTGGGGATCAACCCGGTTGTCGTCCACGGCGGTGGGCCGCAAATCGGTGACCTGCTCAAGCGTTTGTCGATCGAGAGTCATTTCATCGATGGCATGCGCGTCACTGACGCGCAGACCATGGACGTGGTGGAAATGGTGCTCGGTGGCCAGGTCAACAAGGACATCGTCAACCTGATCAACCGCCACGGCGGCAGCGCCATTGGCCTGACCGGCAAGGACGCGGAACTGATCCGCGCGAAAAAACTGACCGTGACGCGCCAGACACCGGAAATGACCCAGCCGGAAATCATCGACATCGGCCAGGTAGGCGAAGTGATCGGCATCAACACCGATTTGCTCAACCTGCTGGTCAAGGGTGACTTCATCCCGGTGATCGCGCCGATCGGCGTGGGCGCCAACGGTGAGTCCTACAACATCAACGCCGACCTGGTGGCCGGTAAAGTGGCAGAAGCGCTGAAAGCTGAAAAGCTGATGCTGCTGACCAACATCGCCGGCCTGATGGACAAGGAAGGCAAAGTACTCACCGGCCTGACTACGCAACAAGTCGACGAGCTGATCGCCGATGGCACCATCTATGGCGGCATGCTGCCGAAGATCCGCTGCGCGCTGGAAGCGGTGCAAGGCGGCGTCGGCAGCTCGCTGATCCTCGATGGCCGGGTTCCGAACGCGATCCTGCTGGAAATCTTCACCGACACGGGTGTGGGTACGCTGATCAGCAACCGCAAGCGTCAATGACGTGAAAATCTTACCTGGACCGTAGTTTTTCGTCGATTCCTTCGGCAACGCGCACCTGCGTACGAAACTTCCGAAGGAATCGACGAGATCTGCGGTCTTTTCAATGCGAGAGGGAAATGCCCTACCGCAATGATCGAATCATCCGACATCGTGCCGGCATGCATCTGCTTAGGATCTTCCTTAATTCCACAGGAGATCTTCCCCATGCAAAAAGCCCACACCCCCTACGGCAGCGACGTCTCGGCAGGCACTTATGAGTGCGCCGACTGCGGACGCCACTACAGCAATCAGTCGAAGACTTCACTCCCACCTTGTCCTGACTTCAAACCAGGCACGCACCTCCTGAAAGGCTGGAATATCCTCACCGGCCAAGGTGACGCCGTCGAAGATCCGTACCCGAACCAGCCTTCCCAATAACGGCGGAGACTGGACTATGGAGATCTCGTTCACCATCGATACCGATACTTTCCAGCGGGAACAGAGGGAGCCGGTCAAGAAAACCCTGAAAATTTCCGATAGCGAAATTGCAAGTGCCTTACAACGCATCGCCAAAGCAAGCCTGACCGAGTATTTGAAAATGCTGGTAGAGGGTGGCATGCCAAGTAGGGCAGATGAGGCGAAACAGGATCGCTTGCTGTATCTGATTCAAAGCTATTTCGGGCAGACTCTGCCCACTGAATCGCAGATTTCGACGATCTTTCAGCTGACCCAAAGCCAAAGCAAAACGTTGCTGAAAAACACGGTTTCACGCTTTCGTAATCAATTGGACGAGATCCTGCAGCACAGTATGCAAACTGTGATCGAGTCTGCAGAGCATGCACAGGCGGTGTATCTGGTGGTCATCAGCTCGGACGTCATCCGCGATGAGCTGAACATGCTCATTACGCAAAATGAACCCACCTTCAAACCCATCACTAAACGCAAGGGCAGTGCCGGGCAATTCGAGATCAGCGAAGACTCACATGCGCTGTTATGCCAAACGCTGGGCCTGAATGCCGTTGGGTGACATCGTCGCGGTCAGCGGCCTGCTGCTGACCCTGGCCACCTTCATGTTCAACTTGGCGTGGCCCAAAGTTCATGACGTGTTAGCGCTGGATGAGAGCCAATCAGGCGCGCAGGCCAGGAAACGTAGCAGGACCAAAGTCCTCAATATTTTGCTCGCCTGCGCCCTACCCATGACCAGTACTTTCATGGCGTTGTTTTACGTAAACCTGCCCACCGCCGTCCGCGTTATGACCAGCAGCAGACTGGACCTGTGGAACTTCGACGTGGATCGCACGTTGTACGTGCTGGTGGTCCTGGCATTGCTGGTGTTTGCGCTGTTCAACGCCTGGCTTGTCGTGCGATTGATCGATAAATGGCGGAAATTGGCTTAGCAACAAGTCGACGAGCTGAGCGCCGATGGCCGGATTCCGAACGCGATCCTGCTGGAAATCTTCATCGATACGGGTGTGGGTACACTGATCAGCAATCGCAAGCGTCCTTAAAAACGCTGAAAACAAATGTGGGAGGGGGCTTGCCCCCTCCCACATTACTTGCTGTATCAGACGCCGAACTGCTCGCGGTACGCCCGCACTGCCGGTAGATGCTGTTTAAGCTGCGGATCATCTTCCAGGAACTGCAACACCTGGTTCAACGACACAATGCTCACCACCGGAATGCCGAAATCACGCTCCACTTCCTGGATCGCCGACAACTCACCGTTGCCACGCTCCTGGCGGTTCAGCGCGATCAACACACCGGCGGCCTTGGCGCCGTCCTGGGAGGCGATGATCTGCATCACTTCGCGGATCGCGGTGCCTGCGGTGATGACGTCGTCGATGATCAGCACATCGCCGGTCAACGGGGCTCCGACCAGGCTGCCACCTTCACCATGAGCCTTGGCTTCCTTGCGGTTGAAGCACCACGGCAAGTCCTGCCCATGATGTTCCGCCAGGGCCACCGCCGTCGCAGCGGCCAGGGGAATGCCCTTGTAGGCCGGACCAAAGAGCACGTCGAAGGAAATACCGCTTTCAACAATGGCTGCCGCGTAGAAACGCCCCAACTGAGCCAGGGCCGAGCCCGAGTTGAACAAGCCGGCATTGAAGAAATACGGGCTGGTGCGCCCGGACTTGAGGGTGAACTCACCGAAGCGCAAAACCCCGCGATCGATGGCAAAACGAATGAAATCGCGTTGATACGCCTGCATGAAAAAAGCCTCAGATACCACGGATTTAGCTAATTAGGTGGACGGCGTGTATCATACACGCACGCGATTTTTGGGGCCATTTATGCGGATCATCAGTGTGAACGTTAATGGTATTCAGGCTGCAGTCGAGCGTGGTTTGCTCAGTTGGCTGCAAGCACAGAATGCCGACGTCATCTGCCTGCAGGACACCCGTGCCTCCGCCTTTGAACTGGACGACCCAGCCTTCCAACTGGATGGCTACTTCCTTTATGCCTGCGATGCCGAAGTGCCCACCCAAGGTGGTGTGGCTTTGTACTCGCGGTTGCAACCCAAGGCGGTCATCAGCGGCCTCGGCTTCGAGACAGCCGACCGCTACGGGCGTTACCTGCAAGCCGATTTCGACAAGGTCAGCATCGCGACCTTGCTGCTTCCTTCGGGGCAGAACGGCGATGAAGACTTGAACCAGAAATTCAAGCTAATGGACGATTTCGCCCGTTATCTGGATAAACAGCGACGCAAACGTCGCGAGTACATTTATTGTGGCTCGCTGTACGTGGCGCAACAGAAGCTGGATATCAAGAACTGGCGCGACAGCCAGCAATCCCCGGGTTTCCTGGCGCCGGAACGGGCCTGGATGGACGAAATTGTCGGCAACATGGGTTATGTCGACGCGCTGCGCGAAGTCAGCCGTGAAGGCGACCAGTACAGCTGGTGGCCGGATAACGAACAGGCCGAAATGCTCAACCTGGGCTGGCGTTTCGACTACCAGCTGCTGACCCCGGGCCTGCGCCGGTTCGTACGCAGTGCACGCCTGCCGCGCCAGCCGCGCTTCTCGCAGCACGCGCCGCTGATCGTGGACTACGACTGGACATTGACCATCTGAGGTCATTCTCCAGACGCAAAAAAACCGACAGCGATGTCGGTTTTTTTGTGGGCAACTGTTTACTTGACCAGGCGCCAGGTCCACGGATAACGGTAGGCAATGCCCTTATTCGCCTTGATACCGGCAATGATCGTCAGTATCAGCGCTCCAATCACCAGCACGGTCATCAACAAAAAGCCGATGACTACGAAGCCCAGCAACAGGCACACCAGCCAGGCGATCGCCACCGTGATCTGGAAGTTCAGGGCTTCCTTGCCCTGATCATCGATGAACGGGTCCACGTCCTTCTTGAACTGCCACAGGATCAACGGCCCCAACAAACTGCCGAAAGGGAACACCAACCCTGCAAACGCCGCGAAATGACACAACATCGCCAACTGGCGTACTTCCCCGGACGGTGTCGGAACCGGCAACTGGCTGTCATTCATGGCGCTTCTCCTGAGGACCGGCTTAGTCAGCCAGTGCGGCGTTTTGCAGTTCGAAAATTTCGGTCATGCCTTTCTGGGCCAGGGCCAGCATGGCGTTCAGCTCGGCCGGCTGGAATGGCGCGCCTTCGGCGGTGCCCTGCACTTCGATGAAGCCACCGGTGCTGGTCATGACAACGTTCAGGTCGGTCTCGGCGGCCGAGTCTTCCAGGTAGTCCAGGTCCAGCACAGGCTCGCCCTGGTACATGCCGACCGAGACGGCGGCGATCATTTGCTTGAGCGGGTCACCGCCTTTGAGGCCACCGCGCTTCTTGATCACTTTCAGTGCGTCGACCAGAGCCACCATGGCGCCGGTGATCGACGCGGTACGGGTGCCGCCATCGGCCTGGATCACATCACAGTCGACGTACAGGGTCACGTCGCCCAGCTTGGACATGTCCAGGGCAGCGCGCAGGGAACGACCGATCAGGCGCTGGATTTCCAGGGTACGCCCGCCTTGCTTGCCACGACTGGCTTCACGCTGGTTACGCTCGCCGGTGGCGCGCGGCAGCATGCCGTACTCGGCGGTCAACCAACCCTGGCCCTGGCCCTTGAGGAAGCGCGGCACGCCGTTCTCGACGCTGACGGTGCAGATCACCTTGGTATCACCAAACTCGACCAGTACGGACCCCTCGGCGTGTTTGGTGTAGTTGCGGGTGATGCGGATCGAGCGGAGCTGATCGGCAGCGCGACCACTTGGACGTTTCATAGGGAATTCCTGTACTGAGGACGAAAAACTGCCGAGCATTATAGAGCCGCCAGCGGATTCGGGGCACTTCTAAAAATCCGGTTACGAATACGCGGTCCATCGCCCATTGTCTGGGCGCACCCGCCTCACTGCGCTACACTCCTGCGCCTTTGCAGCCTGTCGGCTCCCATTTCATCATCAGCCCGTATCTGCGGGACTGCATTGCGAGGTACCTCCATGGTGCACAGCATGACCGCCTTCGCCCGTGTCGAAAAAGCCGGCGCCCAAGGCACCCTCAGCTGGGAATTGCGCTCGGTCAACAGCCGTTACCTGGAGCCACATCTACGCCTGCCCGAGTCTTTCCGCGACCTCGAAGGCGCCGTACGTGAAGCGCTGCGCCAGGGCATTTCCCGCGGCAAGCTCGAATGCACCCTGCGCTTTACTGAAGAAACCACCGGCAAACCGCTGCAGGTTGACCGCGACCGCGCCGCGCAACTGGTCGCCGCCGCCGAAACCATTGCCGGCCTGATCAAGCAGCCCGCCGCACTGAACCCCCTGGAAGTCCTGGCCTGGCCCGGCGTGCTGGTGGCCGATGCCGCCGACCCGCAAGCCTTGAACGCCCAAGCGCTGGCACTCTTCACCCAGGTCCTGGACGAACTCAAGGCCGGCCGTGAACGCGAAGGCGCCGAACTGGCCCGCCTGATCAACGAGCGCCTGACGTCGATCGAAGCAGACGTCGTCACCCTGCGCGAACTCGTACCGCAGATGCTCGCCACCCAGCGCCAGAAGGTCCTGGACCGCTTCGCCGACATGAAGGCCGACCTCGACCCCGTGCGCCTGGAGCAGGAGATGGTGCTGCTGGCCCAGAAGAGCGACGTCGCCGAAGAGCTCGATCGCTTGAGCACCCACATCCTCGAAGTGCGCCGCGTGCTCAAGTCCGGCGGCGCCGCCGGTCGGCGCCTGGACTTCCTGATGCAGGAACTCAACCGCGAAGCCAATACACTGGGCTCCAAGGCGTTCGACCCGCGCAGCACCACGGCGGCGGTCAACCTCAAGGTGTTGATCGAGCAGATGCGCGAACAAGTACAGAATATTGAGTAAGGCAACCTCCATGACCCACAGCACCGGCACCCTTTACATCATTTCCGCCCCCTCGGGCGCGGGCAAGAGCAGCCTGGTCAAGGCCCTGACCGACGCTGACGAGCAGATCCGCATCTCGGTCTCCCACACCACCCGCGCCATGCGCCCGGGTGAGGTGAACGGCGTGCACTATCACTTCGTCGAGCGTACCGAGTTCGTCAAGATGATCGAACACGGTGACTTCCTGGAGCGCGCCGAAGTGTTCGGCAACCTCTACGGCACCTCGCAAAGCCACCTGCAACAGACGCTGGATGAAGGCCATGACCTGATTCTGGAAATCGACTGGCAGGGCGCCGAACAGGTACGCCAGCTGATGCCCAAGGCGCGCTCGATCTTCATCCTGCCGCCCTCGCTTGAAGCCTTGCACCAGCGCCTGACCAACCGCGGCCAGGACAGTGACGAGATCATCGAAGGTCGCATGCGTGAAGCCGTCAGCGAAATGAGCCACTACGTCGACTACGACTACCTGATCATCAATGACGATTTTGCCCACGCGCTGGACGATTTGAAGGCGATTTTCCGCGCCAATCAACTGCAGCAAAAGCGTCAACAGCAGCGTTTCGGCAAGTTACTCGCCGAACTGCTCGGCTGATTGGCCCTTCCCAAAATGGCTGCAAGGGCTTTACATTGGCACTTGTAGCGGTTTTGCGAGGGCCTGAGAAAAATCAGCGCTTCCCTAAACGCTGGTGATTTTTTAAACTGCTCAGTCCGCTCGCCCAACCGGGCAGCGCGCATCTTGCATTCGCTCCGAGGAATACCATGGCCCGCGTAACCGTTGAAGACTGCCTAGAACACGTGGATAACCGCTTTGAGCTGGTCATGCTCTCTACCAAGCGTGCCCGTCAACTGGCCACTGGCGGCAAAGAGCCCCTGGTCCAGTGGGAAAACGACAAGCCTACCGTTGTGGCCCTGCGTGAAATCGCTGAAGGCCTGATGAGCTACGAGTTCATCGCCAACGCTGAAATCGTTGAAGACGAACCGCTGTTTGCAGCGTTCGAGGACGAGTCCAACGAGGCCGTCTAAGCCTATGCCTGGTCGACGTAGCACGGCGCGGGGTCACAGCCTTCGGCAGGAGTTCACACTTTGCCGAGCATAGACGCCCTCGCCGATCGCTTATCGGCCTACCTCGGTCCCGACCAGGTCAACCTGGTCCGCCGAGCGTATTTCTACGCCGAACAAGCCCACGACGGCCAACGCCGTCGTAGCGGCGAGGCGTATGTCACCCATCCTCTTGCGGTGGCAAACATTCTTGCCGACATGCACATGGACCATCAGAGCCTGATGGCCGCGATGCTGCATGACGTGATCGAAGACACCGGCATCGCCAAGGAAGCGCTCAGCGCGCAATTTGGCGAAACCGTGGCCGAACTGGTCGATGGGGTCAGCAAACTGACCCAGATGAACTTCGAGACCAAGGCCGAAGCCCAGGCGGAAAACTTCCAGAAGATGGCCATGGCCATGGCCCGCGATATCCGCGTGATCCTGGTCAAGCTGGCCGACCGGCTGCACAACATGCGCACGCTGGAAGTGCTCTCCGGCGAAAAACGCCGGCGCATCGCCAAGGAAACCCTGGAAATCTACGCGCCCATCGCCAACCGGCTGGGCATGCATGCCATTCGTATCGAGTTCGAAGACCTAGGCTTCAAGGCCATGCACCCGATGCGCTCGGCGCGCATCTTCCAGGCGGTCAAGCGCGCCCGGGGCAACCGCAAGGAAATCGTCAACAAGATCGAAGAGTCCCTGAGCCATTGCCTGGCGATCGACGAGATCGAAGGCGAAGTCAGCGGACGGCAGAAACACATCTACGGCATCTACAAGAAGATGCGCGGCAAGCGCCGGGCCTTCAACGAGATCATGGACGTCTATGCGTTCCGGATCATCGTCGACAAGGTCGACACCTGCTACCGCGTGCTGGGCGCTGTACATAATTTGTACAAACCCCTGCCGGGCCGCTTCAAGGATTACATCGCGATTCCCAAGGCCAACGGCTACCAGTCGCTGCATACCACGCTGTTCGGCATGCACGGCGTACCGATCGAGATCCAGATCCGCACCCGCGAAATGGAAGAGATGGCCAACAACGGCATCGCCGCCCACTGGCTGTACAAGTCCAGCGGCGATGAGCAGCCCAAGGGCACCCACGCCCGCGCCCGTCAGTGGGTCAAGGGCGTGCTGGAAATGCAGCAACGCGCCGGCAACTCCCTGGAGTTCATCGAAAGCGTGAAGATCGACCTGTTCCCGGACGAGGTCTACGTGTTCACGCCCAAGGGCCGGATCATGGAGCTGCCCAAGGGCTCCACGGCAGTCGACTTCGCCTACGCCGTGCACACTGACGTGGGTAACAGCTGCATCGCCTGCCGCATCAACCGGCGCCTGGCCCCGCTGTCGGAACCGCTGCAAAGCGGCTCCACGGTGGAGATCGTCAGTGCACCGGGCGCGCGGCCGAATCCGGCCTGGCTCAACTTCGTGGTTACCGGCAAGGCGCGCACGCATATCCGCCACGCCTTGAAACTGCAGCGCCGTTCCGAGTCCATCAGCCTGGGCGAACGCCTGCTGAACAAGGTGCTCAACGGTTTTGACAGTGCCCTGGACAAGATCCCGCAGGAGCGCGTGCAAGCGATGCTCCACGAGTACCGCCAGGAAACCATCGAAGACCTGCTCGAAGATATCGGCCTGGGCAACCGCATGGCCTACGTGGTCGCGCGCCGCCTGCTCGGCGAAGGCGAACAGTTGCCAAGCCCGGAAGGCCCACTGGCGATTCGCGGCACCGAGGGCCTGGTGCTCAGCTATGCCAAATGCTGCACGCCGATCCCGGGCGACCCGATTGTCGGCCACCTGTCGGCGGGCAAAGGCATGGTGGTGCACCTGGACAACTGCCGCAACATCACCGAAATCCGTCACAACCCGGAAAAATGCATCCAGCTTTCGTGGGCCAAGGATGTCACCGGCGAATTCAATGTCGAGCTGCGCGTGGAGCTGGAGCACCAGCGTGGCTTGATCGCCCTGCTGGCCAGCAGCGTCAACGCGGCCGACGGCAATATCGAGAAAATCAGCATGGACGAACGCGATGGGCGCATCAGCGTGGTCCAGCTGGTGGTCAGCGTGCACGACCGCGTGCACCTGGCTCGCGTGATCAAGAAGCTGCGCGCCTTGACCGGTGTGATCCGCATCACCCGCATGCGTGCATAACCGATCCATTACAAGGAGTCACTCATGACCAAGACAGTAATCACCAGCGACAAAGCCCCGGCCGCCATCGGTACTTATTCCCAGGCGATCAAGGCGGGCAACACCGTCTACATGTCCGGCCAGATCCCGCTGGACCCAAAGACCATGGAACTGGTGGAAGGCTTCGAAGCACAGACCGTACAGGTCTTCGAAAACCTCAAGTCCGTGGCTGAAGCGGCTGGCGGCTCCTTCAAGGACATCGTCAAGCTGAACATCTTCCTGACCGACCTGAGCCACTTCGCCAAGGTCAACGAGATCATGGGCAAGTACTTCGAACAGCCGTACCCAGCCCGCGCCGCCATCGGCGTTGCTGCCCTGCCAAAGGGCGCGCAGGTTGAAATGGACGCAATTCTGGTCATCGAGTAAAAACACCCGGCGCAGCTTCAATCGCTGCGCCGACTTCGTTTCAGAAGGATTTAGTCATGCGCAAAGCGCTTGTAGCCTCGTCGTTGCTCGCCCTGCTGCTCGGCGGCTGTGCCAGCAACCCTGCCAATCTGGATGTCAGCGGGACCTGGATCAACCAGGCCGCCATCGATGCGGCAGCCAAGGGCGGCCCTTTGCGCGAAGCCTTGCAGACCTTTGGCCCGAACCTGGAATGGGAGGTCAACACCAAGGCCTTGCAGGCACGCTACTACAACGGTTTTGAAGTAGCGGAAGGCAAGTTGCAGACGGACAAGCCAGGCGCCTGGAGCGTGGACTTCTACGGCAGCGCTGCCACCGAGCTCAAGCGCAGGGGCAAAAAGCTGCTGCAAGTGGCCAACGACAATGAGCCTGAGCAACTGTTCATGCGCCCCAAGGATCCGGCTCCGGAGGGCGCGCCACTGGGCGCCAACTTCGAGCGGGCGCTCTATGCGGCCTACATGGGCGGGGACTGGAAGATCACCGACGGGGTCGGCAATGGCGCCACCGTACAGTTCCAGGCTGACGGCAAGATTGTCGGCCTGCCTGGGGTGGACCGCTACTCCCTGTGCCTGGCGGGCGATTGCGCCTCGATGAGCGGCGGTTATGACAGCATCTGGCTGCAATTGAATGGCGTGGGCAATCCGTGGATCTTTGCGCGCAAGGGCAAGCAACTGGAGATTTTCCAGGCGATCAACACGGCGCAAGCGGATGAAGTGCCTCAGTTCACCCAAGGCCCTCGCCAATGGCTGCTTGAAAAGCAATAACCGACCGGGCAAGCAGCTAAATGTGGGAGGGGGCTTGCCCCCTCCCACATTCCAGACGGTGTTTCAACCCTTGAGGATGGCTGCATAGCCTTCCCGGTAAGTCGGATAGGTCGGTGCCCACCCCAGCGCCTTGGCCCGCGCATTACTGCATTGCTTGCTGCCGGCACGCCGCACACTGGCGTCCTCGGACCACTCTGTCACCCCCAGATACTCACGCAACCAACCCACCACTTCGGCCAATGGTGCGGGCGCGTCGTCGACACCGATATAGACCTTGTCCAGCGAACCGCCCTGCTCCACATGACGCAGCAAAAACGCCAGCAAGCCCGCCGCGTCATCCGCGTGAATCCGGTTGCCATATAAAGGCGGGTCAATCGCCACGCGGTAGCCCTGGCGAACCTGGGTCAACAGCCACTCACGGCCCGGGCCGTAAATGCCGGTCAATCGCACCACGCTCGCCGGGATGCCGCTGTTGAGCGCAACCTGCTCGGCCTCGAGCATGACCTGGCCGGAATAACCTTTGGCCTGGGTTTCAGAGGTTTCGTCGACCCACTCGCCATTCTGCTGTCCATACACACTGCTGCTGGACACGAACAGCAGGTGCCTGGGCGCCTGACCGTAATCCTGCAGCCACTCCAGCACATGCTTCAAACCCTGCACATACGCCGCGCGATAGCCGGCCTCGTCGTGGTCGGTGGCTGCGGCGCAGTACACCAGGTAATCCACCCCGCCGATCGGCCAGGTCTCAGGGCAGTCTTTATTGAACAGGTCGCCGGCGATGCCGATCACGCCCTCGGGAAGACGTGAAATATCGCGGCGCAGGCCATGCACCTCCCATCCTCCGGCCAGCAATTGGCTAGCCAGCCGACTACCCACATCGCCGCAACCGGCAATCACAACAGAAGGCGCAGACATCATAAAACTCCATTCTCAAAGGCGCAGATTAGCCGCGCGAGAGGATCAACGGCCAGTAAAAAGCGAAATAAAGTAACAGTGCCACTTTAGTTAACAAGAATTACTTGCAATAATAACCACCCATTTGTCCTCGGCCCGCAGGGGTCTGGCAGGACGATCACCCATTATTTTCTCTCAGGTCCGGCCAGCATGACACGTAATACAAACCCCGCTTCGCCAACCAAGCCTCACAGCCCATCCCGCGCCTGGCGTGCGATTGCTGCGATGCTGTTCAGCGTACTGCTGGCGCCGACCGCCGCTTTCGCTGATGCCACCGCACCTGCCGCTCCAGCCGCTGCCGAGCAGAATGCCGCCACCCCGGCTGCCCCAGCCGCCGCGCCAACCGCCACCGACCCGGCCCCGGCTGCAGCGTCTGCCGACGAAACCGGCGTTGTGCTGGAAGAAGACAACACCCTGGGCATGGCACACGACCTGTCTCCGTGGGGCATGTACCAGAACGCCGACGTGGTGGTAAAAGCCGTGATGATCGGCCTGGCCATCGCCTCCATCATTACCTGGACCATCTGGATCGCCAAAGGCTTCGAGCTGCTGGGCGCCAAGCGTCGCCTGCGTACTGAAATCGTCCACCTGAAAAAAGCCACCACCCTCAAGGAAGCGAGTGAAACCGCGACCAAGAAGGGCACCCTGGCCAATACCCTGGTGCACGACGCGCTGGAAGAAATGCGCCTGTCGGCCAACACCCGCGAAAAAGAAGGCATCAAGGAGCGTGTCAGCTTCCGCCTGGAGCGTCTGGTGGCGGCCTGCGGCCGTAACATGAGCAGCGGCACCGGCGTGCTGGCCACCATCGGTTCCACTGCGCCCTTCGTCGGCCTGTTCGGTACCGTGTGGGGCATCATGAACAGCTTTATCGGCATCGCCAAAACCCAGACCACCAACCTCGCCGTGGTCGCCCCCGGCATCGCCGAAGCCCTGCTGGCTACCGCCCTGGGCCTGGTTGCCGCGATTCCTGCGGTGGTGATCTACAACGTCTTCGCCCGTTCGATTGCCGGCTACAAGGCCCAGGTGTCGGATGCGTCGGCAGAAGTCCTGCTGCTGGTCAGCCGCGACCTCGATCACCTGCCTCCCGAGCGCAGCTCGCAACCGCACATGGTGAAAGTGGGGTAATCGGCCATGGGCCTGCATTTGAATCAAGGCGACGACGAACTCGTCGAGAACCACGAAATCAACGTCACGCCGTTTATCGACGTGATGCTGGTGCTGCTGATCATCTTCATGGTGGCCGCACCGTTGGCCACCGTGGATATCAAGGTCGACCTTCCCGCCTCCAGCGCCAAGCCGGCGCCGCGGCCGGAGAAGCCGATTTTCCTCAGCGTGAAGGCGGATCAACGCCTGTTCCTGGGTGAAGAAGAAGTCAAGGCCGAAACCCTGGGGCCGGTGCTCGACGCCAAGACCCAGGGCAAGAAAGACACGACGATCTTCTTCCAGGCCGACAAGGGCGTGGACTACGGCGACCTGATGAGCGTGATGGATGCCCTGCGGGCAGCCGGCTACCTCAAGGTAGGCCTGGTCGGACTTGAGACGGCAGCCAAGAAATGATCACGACGCGCCACAAACTGACGCGTTATGGCACCAGCCTCGCAGTCGTGCTGGGCGTGCATGCCGTTGCGATCATCATCGCGCTCCAATGGTCCGCGCCGCAGGCGATTCAGCTGCCGCCGGCCGCGATGGTCATCGACCTCGCGCCCCTGCCGGCGCCACCGCCGCCTCCGGCACCGCCCAAGGTCGTTGCGCCACCGCCACCACCGGTCGAAGAGCTGCCTCTGCCGAAGTTGGCCGAAGCGCCCAAGCCAACGATCCAGGTGCCCAAGCCGGTCAAACCCAAGCCCAAGCCCCAGCCGCCCAAGCCGGTGGAGAAAAAGCCCGAGCCGCCCAAGGAAAAACCTTCCGAAGAGCCACCGAGCGACACGCCGCCGAGCAACGCGCCTGCGCAAAAATCCGCGCAGCCCGCCCCCGGCCCATCGGCACAGCAGCTTGCCGCCCAGGCATCCTGGCAAAGTACCCTGCTGGCACACCTGCAGAAGTACAAGAAGTACCCGCCAGGCGCGCAGCAGCGTGGCAAGGAAGGCATGAACCGCCTGCGCTTCGTGGTGGATGGCGAAGGCAATGTGCTGTCCTATGAGTTGGAGGGCCGCTCCGGCAACGCCGACCTGGACCGCGCGACGCTGGACATGATCCGCAAGGCTCAACCCTTGCCCAAGCCGCCAGCCGACCTGCTGAAAAACGGCAGTGTGGAACTCGTCGCACCGTTCGTTTACAACATCGACAAGCGCCGCCGCTAGCCGGGCACTGTGGGAGGGGGCGTGCTCCCTCCCACAGTCGGCTTCAGCGAATCAGCAAAATTACCGACAGCCCCCGCTCAATCCCCAGCAAAGTTCTGATAACGTGCGTCTATCGATTGCAGCCGGTATGCTTGGCCCGCAACTTCATGGACGCCCGCTATGACTCTTACAGAATTACGCTACATCGTGACCCTCGCCCAGGAACAGCATTTCGGCCACGCGGCCGAGCGCTGCCACGTCAGCCAGCCGACGCTGTCGGTGGGTGTGAAGAAGCTTGAAGACGAACTCGGTGTACTGATTTTCGAGCGCAGCAAGAGCGCCGTGCGCCTCACCCCCGTGGGCGAAGGCATTGTTGCCCAGGCCCAGAAGGTGCTGGAACAGGCGCAAAGCATTCGTGAACTGGCCCAGGCCGGCAAGAACCAGTTGACCGCACCGCTCAAGGTCGGCGCCATCTACACCGTCGGCCCCTACCTGTTCCCGCACCTGATCCCGCAACTGCACCGCGTCGCGCCGCAGATGCCGCTGTATATCGAAGAAAACTTCACCCACGTACTGCGCGACAAACTGCGCAACGGCGAGCTGGACGCGATCATCATCGCCCTGCCGTTCAATGAGGCGGATGTGTTGACGCTGCCGCTCTACGATGAGCCGTTCTATGTGCTGATGCCGGCCTCCCACCCGTGGACCAAAAAGGACAGCATCGACGCCGGCCTGCTCAACGACAAGAGCCTGCTGCTGCTCGGTGAAGGCCACTGCTTCCGCGACCAGGTCCTGGAAGCCTGCCCCACCCTGACCAAGGGCAACGACGGCGCCAAGCACACCACGGTGGAATCCAGCTCCCTGGAGACCATTCGCCACATGGTCGCTTCCGGCCTGGGTATTTCGATCCTGCCGTTGTCGGCGGTAGACAGCCATCACTACGCCCCCGGCGTGATCGAAGTGCGCCCACTCACGCCACCGGTGCCCTTCCGCACCGTGGCCATCGCCTGGCGCGCCAGCTTCCCGCGCCCCAAAGCGATTGAGATCCTCGCCGACTCGATCCGCCTGTGCTCGGTGGCCAAACCGCCTGCTGCGAGCTAAGTAACGGTATGACAGAGCTGTCGCAGGTGCCGGTGACGGCACTCAAGGGTGTCGGTGAAGCCATGGCCGAGAAACTGGCCAAGGTCGGCCTGGAAAATCTTCAGGACGTGCTGTTCCACCTGCCGCTGCGCTACCAGGATCGCACCCGGGTCGTGCCCATTGGCCATTTGCGTCCCGGCCAGGACGCGGTGATCGAAGGCACTGTCAGTGGCGCCGACGTGGTGATGGGCAAGCGCCGCAGCCTGGTGGTGCGCCTGCAGGACGGTACCGGTGGCCTGAGCCTGCGCTTCTATCACTTCAGCAATGCGCAGAAAGACGGCCTCAAGCGCGGCACCCGCGTGCGCTGCTACGGCGAAGCGCGTCCAGGTGCGTCGGGCCTGGAGATCTATCACCCGGAGTACCGCGCCATTACCGGCGACGAACCGCCGCCGGTGGACACCACTCTCACGCCTATCTACCCGCTGACCGAAGGCCTCACCCAGCAGCGCCTGCGCCAGTTGTGCATGCAGACCCTGACGATGCTCGGCCCGCAAAGCCTGCCCGACTGGTTGCCGCTGGAGCTGGCGCGCGACTATCAACTGGCACCGCTGGCCGATGCGATTCGCTACCTGCACCACCCGCCGGCCGACGCCGATGTCGACGAGCTCGCCCTCGGCCATCACTGGGCGCAGCACCGCCTGGCCTTCGAAGAACTGCTGACCCATCAACTGTCCCAGCAGCGCTTGCGCGAAAGCATGCGCTCGCTGCGCGCTCCGGCGATGCCCAAGGCCACGCGCCTGCCCGCGCAATATCTGGCCAACCTGGGCTTTGCACCGACCGGCGCCCAGCAACGCGTCGGCAACGAAATTGCCTACGACCTCAGCCAGCAGGAACCGATGCTGCGCCTGATCCAGGGCGATGTGGGCGCAGGCAAGACCGTGGTCGCTGCCCTCGCCGCCTTGCAGGCCCTGGAAGCCGGGTACCAGGTCGCGCTGATGGCACCGACGGAAATCCTCGCTGAACAGCACTTCATCACCTTCAAACGCTGGCTCGAGCCGCTGGGGTTGGAAGTCGCGTGGCTGGCCGGCAAGCTCAAGGGCAAGAACCGTGCAGCCGCCCTCGAGCAAATCGCCGCTGGCGCGCCCATGGTGGTGGGTACCCATGCATTGTTCCAGGACGAAGTGCAGTTCAAGAACCTGGCGCTGGTGATCATCGACGAACAGCACCGCTTCGGCGTGCAACAGCGCCTGGCTCTGCGCCAGAAAGGCGTGGGCGGGCGCATGAACCCGCACCAGTTGATCATGACCGCCACGCCGATCCCACGCACCCTGGCCATGAGTGCCTACGCCGACCTCGACACCTCGATCCTCGACGAACTGCCGCCCGGCCGCACGCCGGTCAACACCGTGCTGGTCACCGACACGCGGCGCGTCGAAGTGATCGAGCGGGTGCGCGGCGCCTGCGCCGAAGGCCGCCAGGCGTACTGGGTGTGTACGCTGATCGAAGAGTCCGAAGAGCTGACCTGCCAGGCCGCCGAAACCACCTATGAAGACCTCACCAGCGCCCTGGGCGAACTCAAGGTCGGGCTGATCCATGGCCGTATGAAACCGGCCGAAAAAGCCGCGGTGATGGCCGAGTTCAAGGCCGGCAACCTGCAATTGCTGGTGGCCACCACCGTGATCGAAGTCGGTGTGGACGTGCCCAACGCCAGCCTGATGATCATTGAAAACCCCGAGCGCCTGGGCCTGGCTCAACTGCACCAATTGCGCGGCCGCGTCGGTCGGGGCAGCGCCGCCAGCCATTGCGTGCTGCTGTATCACCCGCCGCTGTCGCAGATCGGCCGCCAACGGCTGGGCATCATGCGCGAAACCAACGACGGTTTTGTCATTGCCGAAAAAGACCTCGAATTGCGCGGTCCTGGCGAAATGCTCGGCACCCGCCAGACCGGCCTGCTGCAATTCAAGGTCGCCGACCTGATGCGCGATGCCGACCTGCTGCCCGCCGTGCGCGATGCGGCGCAAGCGCTGCTGGAGCGCTGGCCGGAACATGTCAGCCCGTTGCTCAACCGCTGGCTGCGGCACGGGCAGCAATACGGCCAGGTCTGACGCCCCTCCCCCCTGTAGGAGCGAGCTTGCTCGCGAAAACCGCCCTGACGACGCGGTCATCCAGAATGCCAGCGTTATCGTTAACGATTTTCGCGAGCAAGCTCGCTCCTACAGGGGCCGCGCACCCGATCACAAACCAAAGTTAGTCAACCAACAGGTGTAACAAGCTGGTTATACTTCGGTGACTGTAAGAAATTGGATCAGGCCATGTCAGAAGTTGCCCTCGCTACAGCCCCACTGACCGCCCCGCCGGTCATTCGGGCGCTGCTCGCAAAGCTCGCCATTCCCTACACGGAAGTCATCGAACAGCCTGGCCTGAACCCTGCGCGAAAGGTCCAGGCGGTACTGCTCGAAGACGCCGTCGGCGCGCTCATGGTGCTGTTCCCCCAGAGCCAGTTGCTCGACCTCAACCGCCTTACCGAACTCACCGGGCGTCGGCTCACCGCTGTGGCGCCGGAGCGCGTTGAGCGACTATTGGGCACACATGAACTGAACCTGCTGCCGGGCCTGCCGCCACTCACCAGTTCGCCTTGCCTGTATGAAGGCTGCCTGCTCAACGAGCCGAGCCTGTTGGTGCATTCGGGCGAAGCCGGGTTGCTGCTGGAAATCGCCAGCGAGCACTTCAAGACCATGCTGACCAAAGCCAGCGCCGCGCAGTTTGGCGAGCCGCTGAGCAAGATTCGCCCCAACCTCGACCGCCCCAATGATGACCGTGAGGAAATCACCCAGGCGATGCAGGCCTTCACCGCCCGCCGTATTCAGCAACGCCTGGAAGCGACCATCGAGATCCCGCCGCTGGCCGATACCGCGCAGAAGATCATCAAACTGCGCGTCGACCCCAACGCCACCATCGATGACATCACCGGCGTGGTGGAAACCGACCCGGCACTGGCCGCCCAGGTGGTGAGCTGGGCGGCGTCACCCTACTACGCTTCGCCGGGCAAGATCCGCTCGGTGGAAGACGCCATCGTGCGCGTACTGGGCTTCGATCTGGTGATCAACCTGGCGCTGGGCCTGGCCCTGGGTAAAACCCTGAGCCTGCCCAAGGACCGTCCGCACCCGTCCACGCCGTACTGGCACCAATCGATCTACACCGCCGCCGTGATTGAGGGCCTGACCCGCGCCATGCCCCGCGCCCAGCGCCCCGAAGCCGGCTTGACCTACCTCGCCGGCCTGCTGCATAACTTCGGCTACCTGCTGCTGGCCCACGTTTTCCCGCCGCACTTCTCGCTGATCTGCCGCCACCTGGAGGTCAACCCGCATGTGTGCCACAGCTATGTCGAGCAACACCTGCTCGGTATCAGCCGCGAGCAGATCGGTGCCTGGCTGATGCGCTACTGGGACATGCCGGACGAGCTGTCCACCGCTCTGCGCTTCCAACACGACCCCACCTATGACGGGCAGTACGCTGAATACCCGAATCTGGTGTGCCTGGCCGTGCGCCTGTTGCGCAGCCGAGGCATTGGTTCCGGGCCGGATGAGGCGATTCCGGATGCGCTGCTTGAGCGTCTGGGCTTGAGCCGTGAGAAGGCTGAGGAAGTGGTCGGTAAAGTGCTGGATGCCGAGGTGCTGTTGCGGGAGCTGGCTTCACAGTTCAGCCAGGGATGAATGTGTAGCCTGTCAGGCCGCTATCGGGGGCAAGCCCCCTCCCACATTTGATCGAGTTCCAGCGTTGGAATGTGGCCGAATGTGGGAGGGGGCTTGCTCCCGCTGAATCCAGCTCGGTCTCCCTGAAAGCCTACTTCTTTTTCTTCGGCTTCAAATACTTGGTCAACCCCTGGAACCAGATCACCAGCGCCGGGTTGCCCTTGATCTGGATCGACTTGTCCTGAATCCCCGTCATGAATGCCAGTTGCTTGTTCTTCGCCTGCATCGTGGCGAAGCCGTAGGCGGCATCCTTGAAGGCGATCGCAAACGCCGGCGCCGGGTGTACGCCCGAGCGGCTGGTGATGCGCTGGTCTTTGACGATGAAGTGACGGGCAACCTTGCCGTCGAGGGTCTGCAACTGGAAGGCCAGGTCTTTGTCACCCAGCTGCTGCTGGAAGGCGGGATTGGTGCGGCTGGCTTTGCCCATCATCAGGCCCAGCACCCACAGGAGAAGACGAAATTTCATGCACACGGCCTCGGTGTAATTATTGAGTGGCCGCAGCAGTGTAACGATTTGCAGGCAGAACGCCACCGATCTCGCGCTTTAGCAGGAGATCGGCTGGCGTTTAACGCTTATAGCAACATGTTACTTAAACGTTAGGGCAAGGCACCGGCGCCCAGTCGGCCAGGTTCGGATCACGGCAGCTGCCCTCAAGCTGAGCCTTGCCGGCGCTGGCGACCTGCTTGCTTTCAGCCTGCTTGGCCTGCACGGTCTGGATGCTCTTCTCGGTGGTCACCGCTTCTTGTGGCACCACTGGCAGCACTTTCTTTTTCGGCGGCTTGACGACTTTCTTGCCTTTGGCTGGCGGCGCGACCTGTGTGGTGTCGGCAGTGGCGACGGTGACCACATCATTACGCTGCACCCCCACTTGCTGCAGGTCTTTCTCGTAGGCCTGGGTGTAGTTGTTCAGGTCTTCGCTGGCTTTGCCGTTGACCGCAACGATCAGATCGTTGGATTCCTTCAGGCCTGCCACGATTTCCGCCAGGCGCTTGCGGCCTTCGGTGTCGTTGACGGTCTTGGTCTTGCGGTCTGCCACCAGCTTGGTGAACGCGCTCTGGTAGCACTGCTGCGAAGCCTTGGCATAGGCGGTGCTGCGGTCGATGTCAGAGGCGCTTTTGTTGAAGTCGGTGGAGTAGGAAGCAATGCGCTGGTTGTCATCGGCGATCTGCTTCTGACGCTCGGTGTAGTAGCCCGCCGCGCCGCCCGCCAGGGCACCGCCGGCTGCGCCGATAGCCGCGTTACGGCCGCGCTTTTCCTTGTCGCCGGTCAGGGCGCCGAGCAATGCACCGCCGGCCGCGCCAATAGCGGCGCCGCTCACGACTGACTTGGTCATGTTCGAATCGGTAGCGCGCAGGTGCTGCACCGGCTCGTAGCAGTTCGGGTAGTACTCGACTTTGGTGCTCGACGCGACCTTGGACGCAGGCGACGTAGCGCAACCGGTCAACACGGTGCTGAAACCAGCCGCGATCAGCAGCAGGTGACGCTTGGAAACCGACTTACGGGAAAAAAGCATAGGTGTGATCTCTATTAAGTTTGACTTGCCCAGCACGGCCCACCGCCGTCTGAGTCCCTTCCAAGCTCGCTGGACAGCCAACGATCAAGACCGCTGACCGCTCGCTGCGAGCAATTCCTTCAAGATCGTTGCCGGGTCGGCCCGCTGTTGCTTGCGGTAGTTGCCGACATGGCGAACGAACAGTGTTGCGCGCGTCACCAGGCTCTTGCCGAGCACCGGCTTGCGATCCAACTCTTCCTTGATCCGTTGAAACTGGGCCTGGATCACCGCATCGGTATAGCGCGTACCGGTGGCCAGGTTATCGATATAAATCGCCACCGCGCCATCCAGCGCGCTGCGCCCGTTAGCAATAGCCATGTCGAATAACTGCGCGCTGGCCGTGTCCTTGTTATCCACAGCCTGCTGGCGGCTCTTCTGCAGGTTGGCCAGGCGGATGTTGTAGTTGCTGATGGTCTCGGCCACCAACGCGGCAGACTGGATCAGGTTGCCCGCCGCTTCTTCGCGTTGCTGGGCGATCAGCGAAACGTTGCGCTTGAGTTCTTCGTTGACCAGCCCCAGTTCGGCTTGCAGCTTGGGATCGACGCTGGCGGCGATGATGCTGTCCAGGCGCTTGGTCGGGTCCTGAGCGTCGTCGATGGCGTCGGTCAGCGAGGCGAGGCGTCCTTCTTTCTGCCACTGGGCGAACAGTTCCTTGTAGCGCGAGCGCGGCGCCGACAGCGCGCCAATCGCCACGCGAAAGCCGGTGGTCTCGTTGCTTTGCTCGGTGCCATCGGCGCCAAACAGCGGGTACTCGCGGCGCATGCCGGTAAACAACGTGCCTTCGCCCTCCAGGTAATTGCCGCCCTTGACCACGAAGCCGCCATAAGTGCCCTGGCGGCGCCCTGCGTGCACCAGCTGGAAGGATTCCTGAACCATTTCCGCAGCGTTGCCGATTACATCGAACATACCGATCGGGTTGGGCAATTTGGTGCCGATGGGCATCAACCGCGCCGCCTGTCCGGTGCCTCCCGCAACTTGATTGAACACCGCGTAATCGCCCAGGGGTCCGTCGTTTTCACTGCCCTCGATGCGGCGTGGAAACAGACGCCCTTCCAAATCCTGACGACTCACCGCCTGGCCACCGCGCGCGGCGTACTCCCATTCGACTTCGGTGGGCAGGCGCACAAAGCCCAGGCCGCCGTCTTCGGCCGAGGCACCGCGGCCGCTCACCGGCAGCAACTCGCGGTGGTATTTCATCAGCCAGGCGCTGTACACCGCCGAGAAACGCTCGGCCTCGAAACGCGACAATTTCACTTTAGGCAAACGCCCGGCCATACCCTCAGGCGCATCGCAGGCCGGAGCCGGTTCGCCGCTGGCCAGGGACTGCGCCTGGGACATCACTTGGGCGTACTGGCGGGCCGTCACTTCGTACTTGCCGATGAAGTACAGCATCGGCTTGAGCGGGGTTTTGGCGTCGGTTTTCGGCATCAGCGGCGCGATGATCTTGTTCCAGTCTTTCGGCAGATCCTTGAGGGTGAACTGGCCGTTGATGAAGTCGCGGCGATAGCCGGAAATAAACGACTGCTGGTAGCCCGCCTCGCCTTCGGCAAAGGGATAGCCGAGGCTGACTTCGCGGTCGTCCAGGGTGCCCTGGGCCAACACGTAGGCGTAGCGAAACACCATCTGGCCTTCGCACGGCAGCGGCAGGCTCACGTCGTCCGGCAACGGCTTGGGGTTGTCGAGCTTGTCGCTTGCCTCATCGGCCCAGGCCAGTGAGGCCAGGCTCAGCGCCACACAGGCGCCCAGTAACTTAAACATCTCTGATTCCTTCGCAAGACTGGATACGCGCCACTCGCCAACCCCCACACGCCGCCGCCACGGCGCTGACGCCGAGCACGGCAGCCAGGGCCAGGCCGTAGTGACGCGCCAACAGATGGCTGGCGTATTCGCCCGGCACCTGCACGAATAATCGGTTCAAACCCGCTTCGGCCAGCCCATACAGCCCGGCACTGAGCACCGCGGCAATACTCGCGCTGTACAGCGCCTGCAGCACCACGAACAGCAACAGCGCCGCGGTGGAAAATCCCAGCAGGCGCAACACTGACAACTCCCGTCGCTTACGCGCCACCGCAGCCAACGCGCCGGCGAAGGTCGCGGCAAATGCACCGGCCAGGGCCAACCCGCAGATGATCCAGAATACGATCGACAGGTTGCGACTCAACGACTGCACCTGGGCGATGGTCGGTGCCTGGGTCGACACCGGCAGATTCTGCCCGGCGAAATAGAGGCGCAGCGGTTCCACGTCGGTGAGTCCGCGCGCATACAAGCGAAACGCCGGGTACACCCGCTGCTCGCCCACCGCCACGGCGTCACCCTCCCATCCCAACGCCGGCACTGCGCGGCCATCGCGATAATCTTCCACCGCCTCCAGCAACGCCAGATCCGCAAACAGCCCGTCACGCGCGAAAGCCTCCAACGGCAATACCGCCCGCACCTGCAACCGCGCTCGCTGGGCCTCGACGCGCCCGGCCAGTTGCCGCGCAAAGCGCGTCTCCAGCCAGTCGCCGGGCCGCGCCGCGAGCTTCTCGGCGGCGGTATGGCTGAGCACGATCTGGTCCAGACCCTCAGGTATCGGCAAGCCGACCAGCAGCGGGTCGCCCGGCGCGGTCGGCAGCATTTCCAGGACCAAGGCGCCGACCTGCGCGGTCGCCGCAATCTGCCGCGTACGCGGTATGGCAAACGCCACATCGCTGCGCTGGCCAAGCTGCTCGACGAAAGCGCTGCTGAATCGACCGCCGCCCAACGGAATAATTTCACGGGTAGCGGGGTCGGTCTCCAGGCGTTGGGTCAAACTGCCAACCAGTCCAAATTTCAGGCCAAATAACACCAGCAACGGCGCGATGACCGCCACCAGTGCCAGCACCGAGCAGGCCGACAGCCACGCATCGTTGCGGTAGTCCTGCCAGGCAAGCGACGCAACCAGACCGATGCGCATCAGCAGGCCTCCCCGAGCGTGGCCGTGACACCGCCGTCGGCATCGCGTCGGCAACCGATGCGGTGCACCTGCAAGCCGCTGGCGCGGGCCAAGGGTTCATCATGCGTGGCGATCACACAGGCGGCGCGGTGTTCACGGGCCTGGGCCAGCAGTGCCTGCATCACGCGCTCGGCATTGAGCGGGTCGAGGGACGCCGTCGGCTCATCGGCCAACACCAGTTGCGGTGCATGGGCCAGGGCGCGGGCGCAGCTCACGCGTTGGCGCTGGCCCACCGACAGCGCCGCCGGACGCTTGTCCAGTTGATCGCTGATTTGCAGCTGCTCGGCCAGGCGCGCCACGCTGCCGTCGTCCTTCAAACCCAGCAACTGCCGGGACAAGGCAATATTGCCGCGTACATCGAGAAATTCGAGCAGCCCGCCGGTTTGCAGCACATAGCCCAGATGCCGGCTGCGCAATCGGGCCAGGTCGGTCTGCCGGTCCGCGCGCCACAGCCCATCGATGTCGACCTGGTTGAGTTCGAACTGCCCGATCCGGTCCGGCGCCAGCACCAGTGCGAGCATATCCAGCAAGGTGCTTTTGCCGCAGCCGCTGGGCCCGACAATCGCCAACTGCTCACCCGCACGCACGTGCAGCGCCGGAATCACCAGGCTGTAGCGCTGGCTGCCGACGCCCCGGCTCTTGTGCACCGCGTTCAGGCTCAGCATCACGGCAACGTCGACAACGGCACGCGGTACAACGCATCGCCCGGCTCGGCATCGCCGAACCGCACCCAGTTGGCCAGGTCATTGTGGAAGGTCTCGTAGAGACGGATTTTCGAATCCAGCTCGTCGATAAAATCTTCCTGCTCGGCCACGCTCAACGACAACCACAGGTCCTGGGTCATGTTCAGCGATTTGCTGCGATACGGCAGCCCCTCCAGGTACTCGCCCAACAGGCCGCCGTCGGCCAGGTTGCCGCCCTTGCGCAGGGCTTGCGGGTCACGGCTCATGTAGGCCGACGCGCTGGCAATTTCCTGGAAGAAGTCCTTGGGCGAGCTTTGGGTCTTGCGCGCCGCATCGACGATTAATTTCAGCGACTGCTGCAAGTCGTTCAGCTGCAATTTGGTCAGCATCACGCACACCTGGAAAGCCGGCAGCGCCGGGTTGGTCAGGTCGCGGTCGGCGGTCCAGGCGCTGACCAGTTGCGGTGCCTGGCTTGCGGTTTTACGGCCGAGGAAATCCATGTGCATGGCATAGCCGACGGCTGCGGATTTGTCCGCCAGGCTCGGCGCGGCACTGAGCAAAGGCACTGGCTGCGGCGTGTTGCTGCGCACCTGATGCACGAGGTTGGCGAACACCGTGCCGATCTCATCGACACGCTCACCCAGCTTGCGTACATCGCCGCCCGGCACCGGCGTGTACAGGTCGCCGATCTGCGGGTTGGCGTCGGCGGTCAGGACGCGATACTGACTCTCGGCGCCGGCATGGGTTTTCTTGCCGGCATCGGTGCGCAGATGCAACGCGTAGATCTTGATCTGCTTGCCCAGCGCCGCCTGGCGCACTTCGGCTTCGTTCATCTGGGTGGCGGCGAACGGGTCGTTCTTGCGCAGCGCACCGGCATCGGAGACCAGCAGGATGATGCGCCCGCCGTAGCCGGACCAGTCCATGCCGTCCACCGCCTGCATCACGCCGGCAAACGCGTCTTCGTTGAACGAGTGGCTGGACACCGTCGAGGCCTTGACCTGCCGCGCCATGTCGAGGAAACGCTGCGGATCGCGGCCCTGATCAAGGGTGATCAGGGTTTTGGCCACGTATTCCAGGCCGGGGGTTTTCTTGATGCTGTTGCGAAAACCCACCAGGCCGAAGCTGACGCTGTCCAGCTCGCCGCGCTCGGCGATGCGGGTTTGCAGCTCGTGCACCACGTCGCGCACTTGATCGATATAGGGCTGCATCGACACAGTGGTGTCGACCACCAGCACCACAGCGGTACGGAAGGCGTCGGCATGGGCACTGAGCGCGGGCGCCGAAGGCTTGGCGACCGCGCTGCTGCCAGGGTCGATGGACGCCACGTTGAGCAACTGCACCGGTTGGCCGTTTTCGTCGAAGCTCTCTTTGGAATCAAAAATCGGCAACAGGTAGAACTGGTCTTGCGGCACCGCGCTGGCGGTGGGTTCTAGGGCCAGGACTTGCTGGTTGTCCTCACGGTTACTTTGCGCCTTGGCCAACGCACTTTTCGCCGCAGCCGGATCGCCCAACAGTTTTTCCACCTCGCCGGACTGACGCAGGAACATCACTGGCGCACGCCCCGAGCGTTCGGTGAACTTGAGCACCAGGCTTTGTTTCCAGTCACTGACTTGGGAGGCGGGCAACCAACCGTCGCTGCGCCCGTCGGTAGCGGCGCCGACACGCACCCAAGGGCTGCCGTCGATATCTTTGCGCTGGTACACGTAGAGCACGGAAAACGCGGGTAGCGCCTTGCCCGGCGCGCTGCCCGCCTCGTTGGAAAGCTTGGCGCCGGGCTTGCTGAGCACGCGCTGGAACAGCGTTTTCTTGCCCGCCATCAGCAACGGTCGTTGACCACCGTCCACTTCAGCGACGGCTACGGGCGGCGTCACCTTGGGAACCACGGCAGCCGGCGGTTGGGCAGGCTCATCGCTACCGCTCAGCCACCAATAGCTGGCACCACCGATGGCCAGTGCCACCGCAACCGCCACGGCGGCCAATGCCAGCACCGGCCCACGGCGCTGTTCGGACGGGGCGTTGTGCTGCGTTGGCGTCACGACCGGTTGGCGCACTATCGGCTGCGGCTGCGGTTTGTCGGTGGGTATGTCGACGGTGACAGGGGTCATGCCCGCCAGGTCAAAACTCAGTGGAATCGGCAGCGGCCGCACCAGGGTAGCCTCCGGCGACTCCGCCGGCAGGTTGTCCAGGGCCAGCAGTAATGCGTCGGCATCCGCGAAACGCTCCGCCGGATCCTTGGCCAACAACTTGCGCAGCACCTCCTGGTAACGGCCGTGGTGCACCGGCAATTCCGGCAACGGCTCAGTCAGGTGCGCGAGCGCCGTCGAAAGCGCATCGGTTCCGCGGTACGGCAGCTCGCCGACCAGGATTTCGTACAGCACCACGCCCAGCGCATACAGGTCGGCGCGACCGTCGATCTCCTGGCCGCGTGCCTGTTCCGGGCTCATGTAGCTCGGCGTGCCCACGGCGAAGCCGGCCTGGGTGAACTGGGTGCGGTCGTCCAGGGACTTGGCGATACCGAAGTCCGACAACACCGCCGTGCCATCGGCGCGGAACAGGATGTTTGCCGGTTTCACATCGCGGTGTACCAGCCCCTGGGCATGGGCATAACCGAGCGCCGAGGCAATCTGGCGGATCAGCGTCACGCCCTGCTCCGGGGTCAGCCCGGCGGCAATGCGCTCTTTGAGCGTACCGTTGGGCAGGTACTCCATGGCCATGTAATACATTTCACCGACATTGCCGATGTCATGAATGGTCACCGTGTGCGGGTGCGACAGGCGCGCCAGGGTCTTGCCCTCGCGCAGGAAGCGTTCGCAGAACGTAGGGTCGGCCGCCAGGGCCGCCGCCATCACCTTCAACGCCACCTTGCGTTCCAGCGAGCGCTGGGTCGCCAGGTAGACGTTGGCCATGGCGCCTTCGCCGATCTCGCCTTCGATGGCATAGCCCGGGATCTCGATGATCATGACGAGACCTTCACGACGATCGTGGTGATGTTGTCCGGCGCGCCGCGATTGAGCCCCAGGTGGACCAGGCTGCGCACGATTTCATCCGGCGCGTCATGGCCGAGCACTTCGCCAATCTCATGATCCTCGACGGTCTTGGTCAGGCCGTCGCTGCACAGCAGGTAGCTGTCGCCGGGGGCGATCAACAGCTCCACCGAGGCCACGTTCAGTTGCGCTTCCACGCCCACCGCGCGGGTGACGATATTGGCGCGTGGGTGCACGCGGGCATCGGCTTCGCTGAGCAGGCCGCTGTCTTGCAGGTCCTGCACATAGCTGTGATCGCGGGAGAGGCTTTCCAGCTCACCGTCGCGCAGGCGGTACAGGCGACTGTCGCCGGCCCACAGGCACACCCCACGCAAGCCGCGTGCGGCCAGCACCACCACGGTGCTGCCCATCATGGTCACGCCACGGTTGGCGGTTTCTTCGCGTACCGCCGCGTTGATGCGAATCAGGTCGTTGCGCAAGGCGGCCGCGTATTCGTCGAGGGAGCGCCCCACCGGTACAGCGCGCAAGCTGTCGACGATCAGGCTGCTGACGTAATCCCCCGCCGCGTGCCCGCCCATGCCATCGGCCACCACCCACAGGCGGTTCTCCGGCAGCTCCAGGCAAGCATCTTCGTTGACCTGGCGGACCATGCCCACATGGCTTTTGCTCGCGGATTTGTAAGTCGCCCCCATCTACACCACACCTTCTTGTCCGAGCAGAAACTGCGCAAAATCGCTGGCGGCAGGCAAGCCCTGACACCGTAATAAACCGGGAGAAATACGCTGCGAACCGCGTCCCCACCACAGGCTGGCACCTTCGCAGGCTTGTTCGGCCAGCGCCGTCATGCGCCCGTGGGGCACGGTGGCGGCCACGCGTTGCAGGCCGGCGAAACGGCTGTCGAGCGCACGCGGCTCACTCGCCGGAACGCCCAGGGCGTCGAGGCCGGCGTTGAAGTTTTCGAAGGTAGCGCCACTGTCCAGGGTGCTGAGCAACAGCTCTTCGGCCTGCTCAAACCAGGCATCCGGCCCGCCGACCAGAGACGCGGGGTTGGTGTCGTGGTCGAGCAACACCACCACGGCCAGCGGGAAATACCGCCCGACCCGGTCGATACTCGGCATCACCACACCCGCCGCCGCATCCGGTCCGCACACCCCGGGCGCCAAGACAAAGCGCCACAGCGGGCTGACCAGGTAAGCGTTGAGCCAGTCGCCGCCCAGGCTGTTCTGGCTGGCGAGCAGCCCCGCCGCCAGCCAGCTGTCCCAGGGGCCGATAAAGCTCTGGGGCAAGGCGCGGCTGACAAAATCACCACGACTGGCCAACTTGCCGTAGAAACCCAGCGTCGTCATAGCCGCTCCGGCAAGCTGAAGCCGCTGAGCACGCGGCTCTTGAACGGGTTGAAGGCGCTGTTGGCGCGCAATTCGTAAGCGATGCTCGCGCCGTCGACCCGCAGGCGCAGGTTGAAGCGGTCCGGCGAGTTGCCGGCGGTCAGGTCCGATTGCTCCAGCAGGCGGAACCAGGCCCACGGGCCGTCCAGCGTCACACCGGAACGCCCGCTGGCCGAGGGCGGCATGATGGAAATACGCACCACGCCAATGCTGCCGGGGTTCGGCCATTGCATCGCCACCGGGCGGCTCGGGCCGTGGTCATAGCTCAGTTGCTGGCCGTCGAGGTCCAGCAGGAACTGGGTGATGGTCGGGTCCATCGACACCGGCTTGAGTTCGAAGCGCACGATAGGTTGCGTGCCCCCGGACCTGAAGAACGCATCGCGAATAGCCGCCGCGCGCTGGAAGGTCTGCAGCACGCCCGGCGCGATACCGAGCTTCTGCGCCGCGCCCGGCTGCCAGCGCCAGGTCTGCGCCGAGGTATCCACATAGGGCTGCAGGTACTTACGGAAGTAGTTATCCATCACCCCGCCGACGCCGAAGAACTGGCCGAAGTCATCCAGGGTCGCGTCCCGCGCACTGCCGGGCGACATCGGATAGCGTCCGGCCAGGGACTGGCGATACACGTTGACCACTTCGCTGACCCAGGCCGCGTTCAACTGGTTACGCACCCCGCCCATCATGCTGTTGGTGGTGGAATTGACCACCGACTTGACCATGCCCTGCACCAGCGGCGGTTGGCGCTCGGCATTCAGGCTGACCCGCGTGGCCGCAGCCGCCGCCTGGTTCTTGGCTTCGCCGAGCAGCGCATCGCCGCTGGCACCGACCATGGCGCTGACCTGCACATACAGCGCATTCATGTCCGAGAGCAGGCTGTCGATGGCCGCCGGCTCGCCTTCGTTTTTACTGACGATGCTGTTGAGTTCGGCAAAGTGCGCGGTGACTGGATCATCCGCAGCCACCGGCGCATTCGCCGTGGGTTGTTCCTGGCCGAGCAAGCTGCCCAAGCGCTCCTTGAGCTTGTCGACACCGCCTTCCACCGGCACACCCTTGGCGGCCAGTTGACGCTCTTCGGCCTGCAGGTCGGTTTCCCTGGCCACCGCCACCAGCAGCTTTTTCAGCGGTGAGGTCGGCCCCGAGATAACCCGCAGCACGTCGGCGGCCTGGGCCACGCTGGTGATCGGCACAAAGTCGATGTCGGCGAGCAACGCGTCCCACTGGCGCTGATAGTCCTGGAAATACAGGCGGCGCACATCGGCGGCCAGGCTCACCACGTTCTGCTGGTCGGCCTGTTCCTGGCCCAGGACCCATTGCTCTTCAGCCAGGGTGCCAGTCTGGTTCAGGCTGCTCAACAAAAACGCCTGGCGATAGCCCCTGGCGGTGAAGAAACCACTCAACGGCTCGCCCAACGGCTTGCCGCTCTTGCGACTGAACACCAGCGCGGCATCACGGCCGGCCGCTTCGTTGAGGCGAAAGTCCGCAATACCTTCAGGCAGTTTCTGGCGTTTGACCCGGTCGTAGACACGCTGGGCCACCGGCAGTTGTTGCAGTTGGCGGCGCAGGTCGTCGATCAGGCGTGGGTCAAGACGCGCATTCGGTGGGTGACGGTCAAACAGTGCCTGCAAGTGCCCGGTCAAGGCCTGGCGCTGATCGGCCGGCAGGTCGCGTGGCAGGTTGCGGTCCCAGTCGAGGGCGATCCAGGCCTTGATGAAGTCCGGGTCGTAATGCTCGTTGTCGGCCAGCATCAGATAGGCCTTGAGGCCTTCGTAGAGGAAGTCCGAGTTGCCGCCGCCGTGCAGTTGTTCTTCGATGCGCGTGACCAGGCGCGGGGCGAAGACCGCGATCAGCAACTTGCGATAGACGCTTGCGGATTCGGCTTCGAGCATGTCGCCCTGGTACAGCCCCAGCCCTTCGGACCAGCTTGGCGAATCGCCGGCCAGGTGCTTCACCGCGTTGAGCAAAGGCAGCACGGCCAATACGTCACGCTGCGCCGGGCTCAGGTTCTGCACGGTCTGGCCCAGGGGAGCGACTTTCTGATCGACCTGGGCGATATACGTCTGGTTGGCGCGATAACTCACCCACCACAGGCTGCTGACCACCACCACCAAGGCCACCGTGGCCGCGAGGACACCCCGGGCGAGCCACTTGCGACGGCGCTCGACTTTCGGGTTCACCCCGACCAGGCCACGTTCGGCAAAGGCCACGGCGGTGAAGAGTTTTTCGATGAAGTAACTGCGCCCGGTGCCGCTCTGGCGCGCCAAGTGTTGGCGGTCCAGGTTCATGCTCTGGGCCATGGCGCCGATCAGACGGTCAATCGGGCTGCCTTCCTGGGTGCCGCTGGTGAAGTACACGCCGCGCAGCAGCGCACGCTCTTCAAAGGCATTGGGTTTGAACACGCCCTCGAGGAAGCTCTGCAGGCAGTCCTTCAATGCGCCGAACTGCTGCGGGAAACCGTAGATCAGGTCGCGCCGCGCCGGGTCGCGTTCCTGTTGCAGGCGTTCCACCAGGCGTTCGTTAAGACGCTGTTCCAGACCGGCGAATTCGCTTTGCAGATGCGCCAACGGGCTGTCGCTATGCTTGCCGTCGTCCAGGGCAAAGGTCATGCCCCACACCTGGGCGCGCTCTTCCTTGCTCAGGTTGTCGAAGAACTCCATGAAGCCCGGCACCAGGTCGAGCTTGGTCAGCATCAGGTAGATCGGGAAACGCACGCCCAATTGGGTGTACAGCTCCTGGATACGCAGGCGAATCGCGGCGGCATGGGCGGCGCGCTCGGCATCGGTGCCCAGCAGCAGGTCCGACAGGCTGATGGCAATGAAGGCACCGTCGATGGGCCGACGTGAGCGCTGCTTTTTCAGCAGGTCGAGAAAGCCCAGCCACGCGGCTTTATCCACCGTCGAGTTGCTGTCCTGGGTGGTGTAGCGACCGGCGGTGTCGAGCAGTACGGCCTGGTCGGTAAACCACCAGTCGCAGTTGCGCGTGCCGCCGACGCCGCGCACCGCCCCCGCGCCCAATTGCGCAGCCAGGGGGAAGTGCAGCCCGGAATTGACCAGTGCGGTGGTCTTGCCCGAACCCGGCGGGCCGATGATCACGTACCACGGCAGCTCATACAGATTGCGGCGTTCGTCGCCACCGAGCTTGGCTTTCTTGAGCAGCGTGAGGGCTTCGTCCATGCGCTGGCGCAGGGTCGACAGCTCTTCGGCGGTCGCGACGCTATTGGGGTCGGCCGGGGTTTCGGCGGCCAGGCTGCGCATCACTTCGGCGGCCTGGCGGCGCGCCTGGATGATGCGCAACACGCGGTAGGCCATCCACAGTGCAAACACCAGGATGATCAGCGCCCAGCGGCGTCCCTCGGGCACCAGCACGTCGAGTAACGGCCCGACAAACCAGATGATCAGGCTCAGGGCGATCAACCCCAGCACGGGGATCACCCAGCGAATCATGAAACTGAAAAACGCCTTCACTCGACGCCCTCCGCCAATACGGTGATTTCAACCCGACGATTGCGGGCACGGCCTTCGGCAGTACTGTTGGTGGCCAACGGCTCGGTGTCGCTGCGGCCTTCGGCGCTGAAGCGCTCGGCCTGGCCGGTCTTGGCCGCGAGGATCTCCAGCACCGACTTGGCCCGCGCTTCGGACAGCGCCCAGTTCGACGGAAAGCGCAGGGTGGCAATCGGGCGGTTGTCGCTGTGGCCGGTGACACGCACCTGACCCTTGACCTTGCGGATGGCATCAGCAATGCGCAGCATCAGCGGCTGATAGTCATCGACGATGCTGGAACTGGCGGACGCAAACAGTTCATCGCCACGAATCGTCACCACAGAGCGGTCCACCTTGTCTTCCAAGGCTACGCGGCCGGCCTTGATGTCTTCGGCCAGGAAGCCGGCCAGGCGTGGCCGCTCGATCACTTTCGGTTGCGCCACCGGACGGTCGATGGCTTGCACCGGAATCTCGCCCAGGGCATGGATATTCTTGAACACCGGCTCGGCATCCGAGGCCAGCTTCATGCGCAGGCCAAACAGCAACGCCAGCAGCAGCGCCAGGCCGATCGCCAGCGCAATCCACGGCGGCATGAATTGCGCCAGGCGATCGCGCGCCACGGTCACGCCGCGCCAGTGCGGCGACAGCTCACGCTCGTGTTCGCCACGGGCATTGCGAATCGCCGCGGCAGTGCGCTCGCGCAAGGCTTCCAATTGACTGCGCCCGTCGGTCATCACGCGGTAGCGGCCTTCAAAACCCAGGCACATGCACAGGTACAGCAGCTCCAGCAGGTACAGGCGCTCCCGCGGGCTTTGCAGGCAGTGGTCGAGCAACTGAAAGACCTTTTCACCGCCCCAGGCTTCGTTGTGCACGGTGATCAGCAAGCTCTGTTTGCCCCAATCGCTGGTGCTGCCCCAGGGCGTACTCAGCACGGCTTCGTCCAGGGCAGTGCACAGCGCGTAACGGGCCAGCAGCACTTCGTTGCGCGCCACGCCGGCGGCTTCGGCGCGCTCTTCAAACTGGCGCAGATAGGCCAATAACTGCGCGCGCAGGCTGGCCGGCGCCGGGTGTGCAAGGGTGTTACGCAACCGCGTCAGCAAGGCCAGCAACGGGCCGGCGGCGCTTTCCAGCGGGTTGAGGCCCTGGCTTTTGCCGGTGAGCATCGGCGCGGCCGGCATCGACAAAGGTGCAGGTTCCGCGCGCGCAGGTTCGGGTGCTCGGCCGCCCGGGCGCGGCATGAACTGTGTGCGGTCATCATCATTGGGATGCATCGCGGATTATCCTCGGATCGCCCAGAAGGCCAGGTTCAAGCCCGGGAACTGCCCGGCGATGTGAAAGGCGAAACCGCCGGAATTGCTCAACTGCTGCCAGTGTTCGCTGCCCCGGTCCAGCTCGTAATAGGTACTGCCTGCGTGGTAGGGCAATTGGCGTGGCGCCACCGGCAATGGCAGCAGGCCGATGCCCGGCAATTGCAGGTTGACCATGTCGCGGATGTGCTCCACCGAGCCGACTTTGCTCTGCTGGCCGAAGCGCGCGCGCAGGGTTTCGCCGGGCACGTCGGCACGTACCACGAGGATGAAGCTGGCGTTGTCGAGCAGGGTCTTGTCCGCCAGCATCGCCACGTGGATACCGTAGGCCTTCTCCACAATCGGGATCGGCGTGGCCTTGCTGTCGATCAGCATCGACAGCGCCTCACGCAGGGCGGCCATCACCGGGGCGAAGCTCAGGGCCAGGTCGTCGTGCTGGTACTGCGGGTATTCCTGGGGGCGGCGGCCAGAGGTCGAGAATGTCGAAAACTCACCGGCCAGGCTCACCAGCTCACTGAAGAAACGCTCCGGGTGCAGCGGGCTCAACTGGCTCAAATGCTGAATCAACGGCTGGGCGCGGTTGACCAGTTGCAGCAGCATGAAGTCGGCGATTTCCGATGCGCCGCCAGCGCCCGACGCCACCACACGGCCAGCCAGGGCTTCGCCACGCTGGTGCAGCAGGCCGAGCAGCTCGCTGCGAAAGGCCGTCAGCGGCTTGCTCGCGACCACGTCCAATACCGGCGGGATGTACGTGTCGTCGAGCACCAGTGCGCGGTCGGCGCGCTTTTCCTTGATGCGCACCAGCCCGATGGCGGCGTAGTCGCTGATGCCGTCCTGGGCGGTCAGCAAACGCAATGCCCTGGAGCCCACAGCCACCGGCGCGCGGTTTTCGAAGGGCGCGTTGTCGTCGCGCACTTCACGCACCTGGCTCACATAACGCGCGGCTTCCAACGCCTCGCCTTCGTCCACCGTGTCACGCGCACCGGCACGCTTGAGCGGCAGGGCCAGGTACACCAGACCGTCGCGCAGGTTGTCGTCGATATTCAGCGGACTCGGCGCCAGATCGTCCTGGGGGATATTGAACGGCGTACCGTCAGGCAGCAGGCCACGGGCCGACACGATTGCCAGCTTGCCCTGGGCGAGCAGGCCCTGGTCGATCAGCAACTCGGAAAAGCCCCAGGCACCCGCTGACAAAGGACGGCTGCGGGCGTCGATCAGGTTTTCCAGGTAACGGTCATGCTGCTGGAAGTGCTGCGTTCCGATGAACATGCCTTCCGACCAGACCACGCGATTGTTCCAGGACATGGGGGCTCCGATTGCTTGTTATTGGGCTGGGCTGGAGGGGGTAGCCACGACGTCGGCGCGCACGGCGCGCACATCAAGGCTGATCTGATATTCGGTGTATTGGCGTGGCGGCACGTTGATAACGGCGCGCCATTGCGCCCGGTCAAGCTCGCGATAGCCCACCAGCAGGCCGATCTGCCGGGTGGCCGGGTCGAGATCGCGCTGAACGCTCAGCTGTTGGCCGGGCTGGATCACCACTTCGTCCTGGTCCAGCAGGTCCAGGCCAAGCGTGGATTGCGCACGGTCAGCCAGGGCGAAGTAATCGGAGCGCGCGAACGTCGCGGCGTTTTTCAGCTCGAAAATACGCACCCGCACCGGGGCGGCCTGGCCGTTGGCGCCGGGGTTGAGCCCGGCGATCGCATGAAAATGCAGCTCGACGGCGGCAGTGTTCGCTTCAGCGTCGGCGCCGGCTTCGGGCTTGGCCGCGTCCTTGGCACACGCCGTCAGCAGCAGCGCGGTGGCGGCTGAAAGTAAAAACCTGGGAATCATCCTGCGTCCTCAATGACGTGTTTAGCTATCCGTTTTATCCATCACTGCGACGCGGCTCAGCGTCGCTGTCGTGCACTGTGCGCTTCGTAGGCCCGGCTGAATTCGCGGCCGAACAGGTCCTGGAAATCTTCCTGGGCCTCGCGGGAAATATTGTTGTAGAGCTCGGTGAATTGCTGCCAGTACTGGGCCTGGCGCGAGCCGTTGAAAATACTCGAGAGGCCGCCGGGCTTGCCCATGCGTTCCTCCAGCTGCGCCGGTTCAAAGCGCAGCAGCAAGTGCTTGAGCGCTGCTTCCACACCTGCCATCACGGCCAGTTGGTGCGCGCGCAGGTCGTCGAAACTGTCACGCACGGCAGCGTCCGGCGCCATGAAGGCCGGGTTGCCGTGACGAAGCAGCAGCAGTAACGCTTCGTCGGCATTCGGAGCGAATTTCAACGGATTGTTTTCGGCGGGGCGGATCATGGTCTGCTGCATGCGAAATTCGCCCTTGAGGCTGGCGCGGGCACGCAACACGTCGATCAGGCCTTCGACCATCAGCCGGTAACTGCGGCCGATGCTTTCCATCTGGGCGCAGGCATCGGCCTGGTCCAGACGCAACTGATCGAGGCCGGCACCGCGCAGGAAAGCCTGCAAGAGGTCGGCTTGTGGCTGGGCGTCGTCAGCGGGGAGCGCAACCGGCTCGACCACAGGCGGCGGCGCAATCACCGGCGCGGGGGGTGGCGCAACAGGGGCGAGCGGCGCGGGCGCGTCGCCAAGCAGGTCCCAGTCTTCGGGAATGACCGCACCGGCCACCGCCGGGGGTTCGGCCACCGGCACGGCAACCGGAGCCGGCGCACGGAAGTCATGTTGCTCGGAGGGCACGTGGTCTGCCACGGTGGCCGGTGGCACGGCAGCGGGGCTGAGGAAATCGAACAGGTCCGGCAGGGTCTCCATCGACGAAGCGCCATGAAACTGCGGCGCGATCATCGGTGTCGGCGCGGGCGGGCTCGCCACCGCGCCCATCAACGCCTCAAAGCTGTTCGGCGAATCACCGGCGAACGGCTGGCTGTCGACGGCCTGCACATTGAAGTCGATGCGCGCCTGGATTTCGTAATCGCCGATGCGAATCAACTCCCCATCCTGCAGCGGCTCGCTGTTACCACGGCGCAACCGGATGCCGGCGTTGACCAACTCCACACCGTTGGTACTGTTGTCGGTTAAATAATAACGGCCATCTTTGTACTGAATAACGCAATGTTGCGAGGAGACAAGGCGTTCGGGGTCGGGCAATACCCAGTCATTTTCCGAACTGCGGCCGATCGCCATCGAGCCCTGGTTCATGGACTTTTCGGCGCACTGCCCTGGGGTAATCTTGTGATAACTAGTGATAGTCAAACACAGCGACATCTTGCCTCCTTGCTGATACATCGCGCGCAGTCGAGACCTGGCCTACGCTTGCCTGAATATCGCCGCCAGGTCGTGGGACCGACCTTCCAAATCCGCATTTGCCAGCATGATCGCTGATCTTATCCGGCTTGCATGACAAAAATCCTCTGCGGGCGCAGCGTTCGACCCATCAGTCGCGCAGGTTGTTAAACACCGCACATCTGTCACAGAGGGCGAATAGCTTACCTTGACAAGGCATAAGTACTACACCAAAAATGCACAACTTCTTGAACATCAGTGATGGCACGATAGTGGCATTCTGAGGCTATGACCAAGAAAACATGCAAAGTTCACCGCGCAACTAATGCATGCATTGCCCGGCATCTAACGGGCTGATAGGGAGATCGAATTCTGTGGATGTGCCGTTGCTGCTCACCGCCGTTTCCGCGACTTCGCCCTGTGGCGAAGACATGGAATATGACGCGCAATTTCTGCAATTGGAACGTGATGCCAAGGGCCAGCCCGAGCGCAGCATGGGCGACTCGATCCTGCCCGCCGAGCCGCCGGAGTGGCGCAGCATCCAGCAACAGAGCCTCGACCTGTTGCAGCGCAGCAAAGACCTGCGCATCACCCACTTTCTGCTGCAAAGCACCCTCGCCCTCCAGGGCGTGGCCGGACTGGCCGAAGCGCTGACGCTGATCGATGCGTTGCTGCGCGATTACTGGGCCGACCTGCACCCACGCCTGGATGCCGACGACGATAACGATCCCACCGTGCGCATCAACGCCCTCACCGGCCTGACCTGCGACACCAATATTCGCCTGCTGCGCGAGAGCATCCTCACGCGCTCACGTACCTTCGGCCCTGTGACTCTGCGCGCGGCGCTCAACGCCAGCGGCCTGTTGAGCTTCCCCGATGAACAACTCGGCGCCCAGCAACTCAACGCCGCATTCCTCGACAGCGACCCGGAGCACTTGCAGGCCACCCGCGATGCGCTGGTTGCCGCGCGCGCCGCCTGCGAAGCCATCGAACAACAGGTCAACGAACAGGTCGGTTCCGCCCAGGGCGTGGACCTCAGCGCCTTGAAGCAGCCGCTCAAGCAAGCCCTGCAATTGCTCAATCAAGCGGTGCCCGGCGCCGACAGCAGCAGCGAACCCGAGGCGGTCAATGAAGACCATGCCCCCTCGGTGGACTACGCCGCTGCCCCCGCTGCCCCGCGTCCGGTCGGCGATATCGCCAGCCGCGACGATGTGCTGCGCAGCCTCGACAAAATCCTTGCGTATTACACCCGGCACGAGCCTTCAAGCCCGCTGCCGGTGCTGTTGAACCGTGCGAAGAATCTGGTGCATGCCGATTTCGCGGCGATCGTGCGCAATCTGATTCCCGACGGCATGTCCCAATTTGAAAACCTGCGCGGCCCGGACAGCGAGTAAGCCGCCGGACCGTGCAGTAACAACACCGTCGCTCAAGCGACCAGGAGCAGCAACGTGGCGAAGCAAAGTTCTCAGAAATTCATCGCGCGCAACCGCGCGCCTCGAGTGCAGATCGAGTACGACGTCGAGCTTTACGGCGCCGAGAAAAAGGTCCAGCTGCCCTTCGTCATGGGTGTGATGGCCGACCTCGCCGGCAAACCAGCCGAGCCGCTGGCACCCGTGGCCGACCGCAAGTTCCTTGAAGTGGACGTCGACAACTTCGACTCACGCCTCAAGGCCATGCAGCCGCGCGTGGCCTTCCACGTACCGAACGAGCTGACCGGCGAAGGCAACCTGAGCCTGGACATCACCTTCGAAAGCATGGACGACTTCAGCCCGGCCGCTGTGGCGCGCAAGGTCGACTCGTTGAACCAGCTGCTCGAAGCCCGCACCCAGTTGGCCAACCTGCTGACCTACATGGACGGCAAGACCGGCGCTGAAGAAATCATCATGAAGGCGATCAAGGACCCGGCACTGCTCCAGGCACTTGCCAGTGCGCCCAAGCCTGCAGGGGAGCAGTAAGCATGACTGACAATACCGTTCGCGAAGGCGCGCCCAACCTGGGCGCCACCGAAGAAACCAGCGAGTTCGCCTCGCTGTTGATGCAGGAATTCAAGCCCAAGACCGAGCGCGCTCGCGAAGCCGTGGAGACCGCCGTACGCACCCTGGCCGAACAGGCCCTGGCGCAAACCGACCTGGTGTCCAACGACGCGATCAAGTCGATCGAGTCGATCATCGCCGCGATCGACGCCAAGCTCACCGCCCAGGTCAACCAGATCATCCACCATCAGGATTTCCAGCAGCTGGAAAGCGCCTGGCGTGGCCTGCATTACCTGGTCAACAACACCGAGAGCGATGAGCAGCTGAAGATTCGCGTGCTCAACATTTCCAAGCCGGACCTGCACAAGACCCTGAAGAAATTCAAAGGTACGGCGTGGGACCAGAGCCCGATCTTCAAGAAAATGTACGAAGAAGAGTACGGCCAGTTCGGCGGTGAACCTTATGGCTGCCTGGTGGGTGACTATTACTTCGACCAGTCGCCGCCCGATGTGGAATTGCTGGGCGAGCTGTCGAAAGTCTGCGCCGCCATGCACTCGCCATTCATCGCTGCCGCGTCGCCGACCGTGATGGGCATGGGCTCCTGGCAGGAACTGTCGAACCCGCGCGACCTGACCAAGATCTTCACTACCCCGGAATACGCCGGCTGGCGCTCGCTGCGTGAATCGGAAGATTCGCGCTACATCGGCCTGACCATGCCGCGCTTCCTCGCGCGCCTGCCGTATGGCGCCAAGACCGACCCGGTGGAAGCCTTCGCCTTCGAAGAAAACACCGACGGCGCCGACAGCTCCAAGTACACCTGGGCCAACGCCGCATACGCGATGGCGGTGAACATCAACCGTTCGTTCAAGCACTACGGCTGGTGCTCGCGCATCCGTGGCATCGAGTCCGGCGGCGAAGTGGAAAACCTGCCGGCCCACACGTTCCCGACCGATGACGGTGGCGTGGACATGAAGTGCCCGACCGAAATCGCCATCAGCGACCGTCGTGAAGCGGAGCTGGCGAAGAACGGTTTCATGCCGCTGCTGCACAAGAAAAACACTGACTTCGCCGCGTTCATCGGCGCCCAGTCGCTGCAGAAACCGGCCGAATACGACGACCCGGACGCCACCGCCAACGCGAACCTGGCCGCGCGCCTGCCGTACCTGTTCGCCACCTGCCGTTTCGCCCACTACTTGAAGTGCATCGTGCGCGACAAGGTCGGCTCCTTCAAAGAGAAGGACGAGATGCAGCGCTGGTTGCAGGACTGGATCCTCAACTACGTCGATGGCGATCCTGCGCACTCCACCGAGACCACCAAGGCCCAGCACCCGTTGGCAGCTGCCGAAGTGATCGTGGAAGAAGTCGAAGGCAACCCGGGGTATTACAACTCCAAGTTCTACCTGCGCCCGCACTACCAGCTTGAAGGGCTGACGGTGTCGTTGCGCCTGGTATCGAAGCTGCCTTCGGCCAAGAGCGCTTAAGTAATTCGCTCTTCTGTGGGAGGGGGCTTGCCCCCGATAGCATCACCTCGGTCGGCCTCACAAACCGAGTTGCCTGCATCGGGGGCAAGCCCCCTCCCACACAAAAGCAATGGCCCTTTTGGGGCATAACCAAATTCAGTGGCTGAGTCCACACAGGGAGAAAACATGGCTGTTGATATTTTCATCAAGATCGGCGACATCAAGGGCGAGTCCATGGACAAGGCCCACAAGGACGAAATCGACGTGCTGAACTGGAGCTGGGGCATGGCCCAGTCCGGCAACATGCATGTGGGCGGTGGCGGCGGCGCGGGCAAGGTGAATATCCAGGACCTGTCGCTGACCAAATACGTCGACAAGGCATCGCCGAACCTGATGATGCACTGCGCCAGCGGCAAGCACATCGACAAGGTCAAGCTGACCGTGCGCAAGGCCGGTGGCGAAAGCCAGGTCGAGTACATGGTGATCAACCTGGAAGAAGTGCTGGTCACCTCGCTGAGCACCGGCGGTTCGGGCACCGATGACCGCCTGACCGAAAACGTCACCCTGAATTTCGCCCAAGTGATGGTCGACTACCAGCCGCAGAAAGCCGACGGCACCAAAGACGGCGGCGCGATCAAGTTTGGCTGGAACATCCGTTCCAACACCAAGCGCTGATAGCCCCTGCAGCCGTGGCCTTGCGTCACGGCTGCAGACATTTTGTCCCTCCCGCAACCCGTCCGTGGAGCTGCTTTGGTGGTAACTGAAATCGCTTCCCGCGACCGTCTGCAACCGTCCCTGCTGGACCGGTTGACCGACGACGACCCAACCAATCCCAAGGAAAGCGCCGACAAACGCGTGCTGTCCCTGACCCAATTGAAAGCCTCGGTACTGCGCGACCTGGCGTGGCTGCTCAACACCACGTCGTTGCTCGATGCCGATGCCACGCTGCACACCCCGGCCGGTACGTCGGTGGTCAATTACGGCCTGCCGGCGCTGGCGGGCAACAGTGTTTCCAGCGTGGATATCAAGGCCCTGGAAGCCCTGATCTACCAGGCCATTGCCACCTTCGAGCCGCGCATCCTGCGCCACACCCTGCGGGTCAAAGCCCGTGTCGGCCAGGGCGAGATGAATCACAACGCCCTGAGTTTCGAAATCGAAGGCGACCTGTGGGCGCAACCGGTGCCGTTGCGCCTGTTGCTGCAGACCGATCTGGACCTGGAATCCGGGCATGTGCGCGTGGTCAATGCCGACCAGCGGAGACGCCCATGAACCCGCGCCTGCTGGAGCTGTACAACCAGGAACTGCACCACGTGCGCGAAAGCGCCGCCGAGTTCGCCAAGGAATACCCGAAGATCGCCAGTCGGCTGACCCTGTCCGGTATGGACTGCGCCGACCCGTACGTCGAACGCTTGCTCGAAGGCTTTGCCTACCTGACGGCCCGCGTGCAGCTCAAGCTCGACGCCGAGTACCCGACCTTCACCCACAACCTGCTGGAAATCGCCTACCCGCACTACCTGGCACCGACGCCGTCAATGACCGTGGTGCAGCTGCAGACCGACCCCGACGAAGGCTCCCTCGGCGGCGGCTTCCCGCTGCCCCGCGACACTGTACTGCGCGCCGCCCTGGGCCGTGAAACCCAGACCTGCTGCGAGTACCGCACCGCGCACCCGGTGACGCTGTGGCCGCTGCAGGTCAGCCATGCAGAGTACTTCGGCAACCCGTCCGCCGTGCTCGGCCGCCTGGCCGCCAGCGAACCGAAAGCCAAGGCCGGTCTGCGCCTGACCCTGCGCACCGGCGCCGAATTGCCGTTCAACAGCCTCGAGCTGGACAACCTGCCGCTGTACCTCAGCGGCGCCGATGAGCAGCCGTTCCGCCTCTACGAACAACTGCTGGGCAACGCCTGCGCAGTGTTCGCGCGCAAGCCCGGTGGCGACTGGGTTGAGCGCCTGCCTCAGGATGCCTTGCGTTCACGCGGTTTCGACGATGCCGACGCGGCCATGCCGGTGGTGGCGCGGGCGTTCCAGGGCTATCGATTGTTGCAGGAGTACTTCGCCCTGCCCCACCGTTTCCTGTTTGTCGAATTCGCCGAACTGAGCCGCGCAGTCAAACGTTGCGACGGCCAGGAGCTGGAGTTGATCGTGCTGTTCGACCGTCACGACCCCAGCCTGGAAGGCAGCGTCGGCGCGGCGCAGTTCCTGCCGTTCTGCACGCCGGCGATCAACCTGTTCCCCAAGCGCGTGGACCGTATTCACTTGTCTGATCGGGTCAACGAACACCATGTGATCGCCGACCGCACCCGGCCGATGGATTTCGAGATTCACTCCCTGAGCGGCATCACTGGCCACGGCACCGGGCCGGAGCAGTCGTTTTTGCCGTTTTACGCCGTGCGCGATCCTTCCCGCTATGGGCGCGACCAGGCCTATTACACGGTACGCCGCGAACCCCGCGTGCTGTCCAGTGACCAGCGTCGCAACGGCCCGCGTTCCACCTATGTGGGCAGCGAAACCTTCGTCAGCCTGGTGGACAGCCGCCAGGCGCCGTATCGGCATGACCTGCGCCAGCTCGGCGTGACGGCGCTGTGCACCAACCGTGACTTGCCGTTGTTCATGAGCGTGGGCAACGGCAAGACCGATTTCACCCTCGCCGACAGCGCGCCGGTGCTCTCTGTGCGCTGCGTCGCAGGCCCCAGCCGCCCACGCGCCAGCCATGCCCACGACGCCAAGGCCTGGCGCCTGATCAGCCAGTTGTCGCTCAATTACCTTTCGTTGAGCGAACAGGGCCAGGGCGCCGGCGCCTTGCGCGAACTGCTGCGCCTGTACGGCGACAGTAACGACGCCGCGCTGCAATTGCAGATTGAAGGCTTGCGCGAAGTCAGCAGCAAAGCCGTGACCCGACGCCTGCCGATGCCCGGCCCGATCGTGTTTGGCCGGGGCCTGGAGATCACCCTGGAATTCGATGAAAACGCGTTTCGCGGCACCGGAGTGTTCCTGCTCGGTGCGGTGCTGGAACGCTTCCTGGCACGCTACGTGTCGATCAACAGTTTTACCGAGACGGTGATCCGTACCACCGAACGCGGCGAGATCATGCGATGGAAAGCCAAGCCCGGACGGCGTCCGACCCTGTGAGTACCCTGGACGCGATGCACCAGGAGCCCTGGGAATATGACTTCTTCCAGGCGCTGCGGCGTATCGAGTGCGAATCGCCAGACCTGCCGCGCCTGGGCCACTCCCTGCGCCTGGCGGACGACCCGCTGCGCCTGGGGCAACAGGCCGATTGCACCTTCGCCCCGGCCACCCTGGCGTCGGTCGACCCTGGCGGCGACGGCAAGCCGGCGCGGCTGGAGCAATTCTTCTTCGGCCTCGGCGGCCCCAACGGCCCGCTGCCGCTGCACATCACCGAGTATGTGCGCGAGCGCCAGCGCAACAACGCCGACAGCACCAGCAAGCAATTTCTGGACGTGTTCCACCATCGCCTGCTGACCTTGTTCTACCGAGCCTGGGCCGAGGCACGGCCGACGGTCAGCCACGACCGGCCAGACGATGACTACTGGTCCGCACGCCTCGCCGCCTTGAGTGGCCGCGGCATGCCGAGCTTGCTCAACCAGGGCTTGATCGCCGACACGGCGAAGCTGCATTACAGCGGCCACTTGTCGGCGCAAACCCGCTACCCGGATGGCTTGAAGGCGATCCTCAGCGAGTACTTCGGCTTGCCGGTAGCGATCGAGGAATACGTCGGCCAATGGCTGGAACTACCCGAACGCAGCCGCGTCGGCGTGAGCGCCAACCGGCTGGGCGTGGATTTCTGCCTGGGCAACCATGTGTGGGACCGCCAGCACAAATTCCGTATTCGCCTCGGGCCGCTCAAGCTCGACGATTACATGGGCATGCTGCCCGGCCACCCGCCGTTCAACGAACTGGTGGCCTGGGTGGCCGAGTACCTGGGCCATGAACTGGACTGGGACTTGAACCTGGTCCTGCAACAACCTGAAGTCCCGGCGCTGCAACTCAACGGCCGGTTCCGCCTGGGTTTCAATACCTGGCTCGGCCAACCTGCACATGACGCCAACGACCTAATCCTGGCCCGGCATTACGCCGATCACGCCACCACCTCAAGGAATCCAGAGCATGGGTGAAATCAGTCGCGCCGCACTGTTCGGCAAACTCAACAGCGTGGCCTACAAGGCCATCGAAGCCGCCACCGTGTTCTGCAAACTGCGGGGCAACCCGTATGTGGAACTGGCCCACTGGTTTCATCAGTTGCTGCAACTGCAGGACTCGGACCTGCACCGCATCATCCGCCAGTTCAACCTGGAACCGGCACGCCTGGCCCGCGACCTCACCGACGCCCTGGACCGCCTGCCGCGCGGTTCGACCTCGATTACCGACCTGTCGTCCCATGTGGAGGAAGCGGTGGAGCGCGGCTGGGTGTATGGCAGCCTGATGTTCGGTGAGAGCCAGGTGCGCACCGGTTACCTGGTGCTGGGCATTCTGAAAACGCCGAGCCTGCGCCATGCGCTGCTGGGCTTGTCTGCCGAGTTCGACAAGATCAAGCCCGAAGCCTTGAGCGAACGCTTTGACGAGTACGTCGGCGACTCGCCGGAAAATGCCTTGAGCGCCAGCGATGGCTTCAATGCCGGTGTGCCAGGCGAAGCCAGCGGCGCCATGGCCCCCAGCGCGATGGGCAAGCAGGAGGCGCTCAAGCGTTTCACCGTCGACCTGACCGAACAGGCGCGCAGCGGCAAGCTCGACCCCATCGTGGGCCGTGATGAAGAGATCCGCCAACTGGTGGACATCCTCATGCGTCGCCGCCAGAACAACCCGATCCTCACCGGTGAAGCCGGGGTGGGCAAGACCGCCGTGGTCGAAGGTTTCGCCCTGCGCATTGTCGCCGGCGACGTACCGCCTGCGCTCAAGGACGTGGAACTGCGCAGTCTCGACGTGGGCCTGCTGCAAGCCGGCGCCAGCATGAAAGGCGAGTTCGAACAGCGTCTGCGCCAGGTCATCGAAGACGTGCAGGCCTCGCCCAAGCCGATCATCCTGTTTATCGACGAAGCCCACACCCTGGTCGGTGCCGGTGGCGCCGCCGGCACGGGCGATGCAGCCAACCTGCTCAAGCCTGCGCTGGCCCGTGGCACCTTGCGTACCGTGGCCGCCACCACTTGGGCCGAGTACAAGAAGCACATCGAAAAAGACCCGGCCCTGACCCGCCGTTTCCAGGTGGTACAGGTTGCCGAGCCCTCGGAAGACAAGGCACTGCTGATGATGCGCGGCGTGGCGTCGACCATGGAGAAACACCACCAGGTGCAGATCCTCGATGAAGCGCTGGAAGCTTCGGTCAAGCTGTCCCACCGCTATATTCCGGCGCGCCAGCTACCGGACAAATCCGTGAGCCTGTTGGACACCGCCTGCGCCCGCGTCGCCATCAGCCTGCATGCGGTGCCGGCCGAAGTGGACGACAGCCGCCGTCGTATCGAAGCCCTGGAAACCGAGCTGCAAATCATCGCCCGCGAGCATGCGATCGGCATCGCCATTGGGGCGCGCCAGACCAACAGCGAAGCCTTGCTGAGCGCCGAGCGTGAGCGCCTGGCCACATTGGAAAGCCGTTGGGCTGAAGAAAAAGCCCTGGTGGATGAGCTGCTTGCCACCCGTGCGACCTTGCGTGAAAAAGCCGGCGTGGTGGACAGCGGCAGCGATGAATTGCGCACGCAACTGGTCGACCTGCAGCAGCGCCTCAGCGCACTGCAGGGCGAAACCCCGCTGATCCTGCCGACCGTGGATTACCAGGCCGTGGCCTCGGTGGTCGCCGACTGGACCGGTATCCCGGTGGGCCGCATGGCGCGCAATGAACTGGAGACGGTGCTCAACCTCGACCAGCACCTGAAGAAACGCATCATCGGCCAGGACCACGCCCTGCAGATGATCGCCAAGCGCATCCAGACCTCCCGCGCCGGCCTCGATAATCCGAGCAAGCCGATTGGTGTGTTCATGCTCGCCGGCACCTCGGGCGTGGGCAAGACCGAAACCGCCCTGGCCCTGGCTGAAGCCATGTACGGCGGTGAACAGAACGTGATTACCATCAACATGAGCGAGTTCCAGGAAGCTCACACCGTGTCGACCCTCAAGGGCGCGCCACCGGGCTATATCGGCTACGGCGAAGGCGGTGTATTGACCGAAGCGGTACGGCGCAAACCTTACAGTGTGGTGCTGCTGGACGAGGTGGAAAAAGCCCACCCGGACGTGCATGAAATCTTCTTCCAGGTGTTCGACAAGGGCGTGATGGAAGACGGCGAAGGCCGGGTGATCGACTTCAAGAATACGTTGATCCTGCTGACCACCAACGCCGGTACCGAGCTGATTTCCCACGTCTGCAAGGACCCGGCAAACATTCCCGAGCCCGAGGAAATCGCCAAGGCCCTGCGCCAGCCGCTGCTGGAGATTTTCCCGCCGGCCTTGCTCGGTCGCCTGGTGACGATTCCGTATTACCCGCTGAGCGACGAGATGCTCAAGGCGATCACTCGCCTGCAACTGAACCGCATCAAAAAGCGCGTGGAAAACACCCACAAGGTCGCCTTCGACTACGACGACGCGGTGGTCGACCTGATCGTCTCGCGTTGCACCGAAACCGAAAGCGGCGGGCGCATGATCGACACTATCCTCACCAACAGCCTGCTGCCGGACATGAGCCGTGAATTCCTCACACGCATGCTCGAAGGCAAGGCGTTGGCGGGGGTGCGGATCAGCAGTCGGGATAACGAGCTGCACTACCAGTTCAACGATTGACCTGACGAAACTCGATCCAAATGTGGGAGGGGGCTTGCCCCCGATAGCGGTGAATCAGTCACCGGATGCATCAGCTGACACACTGCTATCGGGGGCGAGCCCCCTCCCACACTTTGAACCGGTTTCTTCAGTCATTTAGTCATTAAGAGACGCCCGATGTTATTCAACCAAGCCTCACGCCTGGCCCAGATCACCAGCCCCCTCGGGCCGGATGTGCTGTTGCTCAATGAAATGGGCGGCGGCGAAGAGCTGGGACGGCTGTTCAACTACGAGCTGCAACTGACGTCTTTGGACGCCAACATCGACCTCAACCAGTTGCTGGGCAAGCCGATGAGCGTGGGCCTGCAACTGGCCAACGGTGGCGAGCGGCATTTCCACGGCATCGTCGCGCGCTGCAGCCAGAACATCGACCAGGGCCAGTTCGCCAGCTACCAGGTGACGTTGCGCCCATGGCTGTGGCTGCTCAGCCGCACCTCCGATTGCCGGATTTTCCAGAACCTGAGCATCCCGCAGATCATCAAGCAGGTGTTCCGCGACCTGGGCTTTTCCGACTTCGAAGACGCCCTGAGCCGGCCGTACCGCGAGTGGGAATACTGCGTGCAGTACCGCGAGACCAGCCTGGATTTCGTCAGCCGCTTGATGGAACAGGAAGGTATCTACTACTTCTTCCGTCACGAGCAGGACCGCCATGTGCTGGTGCTGGCCGACGCCTATGGCGCCCACACCACGGTGCCCGGCTACGCCTCGATTCCGTACTACCCCAAGGACGAGCAGCAGCGCGAACGCGACCACATGCATAACTGGCACCTGGCGCAGGAGGTGCAGCCCGGCTCGCTGGAGCTCAACGACTATGACTTCCAGCGGCCCAGCGCGAGCATCGACGTGCGCTCGGCCATGCCGCGTCCGCACACCGCCGGCGACTACCCGCTGTACGACTACCCCGGCACCTACGTGCAGAGCGCCGACGGCGAACACTACGCGCGCACCCGCATCGAAGCCCTGCAAACCCTGCATGAACAGATCGAGTTCGCCGGCAATGCCCGCGGCCTGGGTTCGGGCCACCTGTTCAGCCTCACCGGCTTCAGCCGCCAGGACCAGAACCGCGAATACCTGATCGTCGGCTGTCGCTACTACATCGTTCAGGAAAGCCTGGAAAGTGGCGGCGGATCCGGCTCGGCGCAGTTCGAAAGCAGCCTGACCTGTATCCCCGCGCAACAGAGCTACCGCACCCTGCCCACCACCCATCGGCCCGTGGTCAAAGGCCCGCAAACGGCGCTGGTGGTCGGCCCCAAAGGCGAGGAAATCTGGACCGACCAATACGGCCGCGTGAAGGTGCACTTCTACTGGGACCGTCACGACCAATCCAACGAAAACAGCTCATGCTGGATTCGCGTGTCGCAGTCCTGGGCCGGCAAGAACTGGGGCTCGATGCAGATTCCCAGAATCGGCCAGGAAGTGATCGTCAGCTTCCTCGAAGGCGACCCCGACCGACCGATCATCACCGGGCGGGTATACAACGCTGAGCAGACCGTGCCTTACGACCTGCCGGAAAACGCGACCCAGAGCGGCATGAAAAGTCGATCCAGCAAAGGCGGCACGCCGGCCAACTTCAATGAAATCCGCATGGAGGACAAGAAGGGCCTGGAGCAGTTGTACATCCATGCCGAGCGTAACCAGGACATCGTGGTGGAGGTGGATGAGAGCCATTCGGTGGGGCATGACCGGAATAAGAGCATTGGACATGACGAGGTGGTGACCATCGGCAATAACCGTCTGCGCATCGTCAAGCAGGAAGACATCCTCTCAGTGGGCCAGCGCAAGACCGACAGCATCAGCCAGAGCTACGTCATCGAAGTGGGCGAAAACCTGCGCCTGGTCTGCGGCGAAAGCATCCTGGAATTGAACGCCAGCGGGCAGATCAACCTCACTGGCGTGCAAATCAGCTTCTACGCCAGCGGCGATGCCGAGTTCAATACCGGCGGCCTCCTACACCTGAATAATGGTGGCGGCGCGGGCGCCACACCGGATGGCCAGGGCGTGAAAGCCAGCATCGACGCCAATATCAAAGCCGCGTTCCCCACGCCTAAAAGCTCCTGACGAGATCTGTTTGCCATGACGTATCGAATCAATGAATTCCAGTTTCAACTGCCTGCCGGCGAGTTGCAGGACGCGACGATCAACATTCTCAAGTTCCCCGAACTGGGCACCTCCCTGATCGTCAGCCGCAGCTTGCTGGGCGAAGGTGAAACCCTGCACAGCAACTTCAACGACCAACTCCAGCGCCTGGAAAAACAGGTGCAGGATTTACGTTATCAACCGGGTGTCGATGTGCGTTTGGGCGCGGCTCAAGAAGTGGCAGGGATCGAATTGCGCAGCCAGTTCAACAAGGGCAATGACAAGGTGTTCCAGTATCAATTGGCACTGGTGATTCCGGGCACGCGCAAGATGCTTGCTCTCAGCTACGTGAAGGCGGACGCGCTGGGTGAGGCCGAGGCGGCGCATTGGGCCTTGATAAAAAACTCACTGTCGTTCGACGCTATTTCCTGATGAGCGGCCTGCATGTCTGACGCGTTATGGGCAGCCCGGATGGGCGATGCGCTCGCCCACACTTCGATGATGGCCGACATCCTCGGCGGTGTGCTGGAGGTGGCGGCGAATATCGCGATTACTGCTGTAGCGACTGCCGCAGTAGTCGCGGCCACCGGCATTACCGTCGCCACCGGCGGGCTGGGCTGCTTCCTGTTGGGCGCGGTGGTGGGCACGATTGTCGGCCTGGCCATGAGCAAGACGGGCGCGGATAAAGGCCTGACGAATTTATGCGACAGCTTCAGCAATGCGCTGTTTCCGCCCACGGTACAGGCCAATATTCTCACCGGTTCCACCAACACACTCACCAATAACATCCCCGCCGCCCGCGCCGCCGGCGCGATCAGCTCTCACGTTGCGCCAGCGGGTACCGAACTGGAAGAGCCGGCACCTGCGCCTGAGGCCAGCTACCTGGACATGGCCGAGAGCTTCTTTTCGCAGATGTGGCGTCCGACCGTCGCCACGCCTGCGCCAGGTGCCGTGCCCAAGCCGCTGGACCTGGTCGTGTGCATGAAACACCCGCCGATGCCGCCGCAGTTTCTGGCCGAAGGCTCGGACAAGGTCACGATCAACGGCCAACCGGCGGTGCGCAGCGGTGACCGCAGCACGTGTGATGCGACGGTGGTTTCGTCCGGGTTGATTTCATCGAACGTGACCATCGGCGGTGGATCCGTGGTAGTGCGCGAAATTCGCAGCGGCAAGACGCCTGGCGTGGGGCTGGCGGTGACGGCATTACTGATGCTCAAGGGTGGCAAGGGCAAGTTCTTCAGCAAGTTGCCCTGCATGCTGATCGGCGGTGCGACCTCGATGGCGGTCAGCAGTGCGATGGGAGCGATGGCGAATGCTGCCATGGGCTCGTCGAATCCGGTGCATGCGGCGACGGGCGCGAAGGTATTGGGCGATGTCGATGAGCTGGATTTCATGCTGCCCGGCATCTTGCCGATTGACTGGCAACGTTTCTATAACAGCCGCGACGAACGCACCGGCAGTCTGTTTGGCGCGGGCTGGAGCGTGCCGTATGAGGTCTGCGTCGAAGTCCGGCCTCATCCCGACGGCGGCGAGACGCTTGTATACACCGACGAGCAAGGGCGCCCTATCGACATGGGTTCGATTCCCTTGGGCGGCGCGGTGTTCAGCGCCGGTGAAGGGCTCGCTGTGCGGCGGCACCTCAATGGGCAGTTGCTGATTGAGAGCGATGATGGCCTGTACCGTCTTTTTGAACTTACGACTAACCCGTCGCGACTGCGCCTGGCTCAGTTGGGGGACCGCAACGACAACCGCATCCATATTGATTATGACGAGGCCGGACGCCTGGTACGGCTGCGCGATACCTTCGACCTGGTGCAGGTTGAGCTGATTCGCGACGGCGAACAGGTCAGTCGCATCGAACGGGTGTATCCCGATCAACGCCGTGAGGCGCTTGTTGGGTATGGCTACGACACCGCCGGCAACCTGGCCGAGGTGCGTGATGCCACCGGGCAGGTGCGGCGGCGCTTCGCCTACGACAGCGACCGGCGCATGGTGGAGCATCAGTTGCCGACCGGGTTGCGTTGTTTCTATGAGTGGGCTTTGGTTGAAGGCCTGGAATGGCGCGTGGTGCGGCACTGGACGGATGAAGGCGACGCGTATCAATTCGACTATGACTTGAACGCCGGCCTTACCCGCATCACCGACGGATTGCAGCGCATCAGCACCCGGCACTGGAACACGCAGCACCAGATCATTCGCTACAGCGACAACCTCGGACAGACCTGGCTGTTCGAATGGAACGATGAGCGCCAATTGCTCAGCGCCACCGACCCGCAGGGTGGGCGCTACGAATACAGCTACGACGAGTCCGGCAACCTGATCGGCGAAACCGACCCACTGGGCCGCAGCGATTCGACCTTGTGGCTGGAGCATTGGGCACTGCCGCTGGTAGAGACCGACGCCGCCGACAACAGCTGGCAATATCGCTACGATCAGCGCGGCAACTGCATCGGCGAAACAGATCCGCTGGGCTACGTCACCCGGTACCGCTATGACGCCCATGGCCAGGTCGTGGAAATCATCGACGCCACCGGCAAAAGCAAGAAACTGCGCTGGAACCCGTTCGGGCAATTGGTCGAGCACATCGATTGTTCGGGTTACCCGACGCGTTTCAGCTACGACGAGCGCGGTTATCTGCACGTCATCACCGATGCACTGGGTGAGCGCACGCAATTCAGCTACGACGCTCAGGGGCGCTTGCTAAGCACTCAATTGCCGGATGGCCGTATCGAGCAGTACCAGCGCGACATCAGCGGTCAACTGCTGGGGTATACCGACCCGGCCGGGCACACCACGCTCTACCAGCACAACCGCCGCGGCCAAGTCAGCCAGCGCACCGACGCCCATGGCCGGCAGGTGAAGTTCGGCTACGACAGCTACGGGCGCCTGCAAGCGCTGATCAACGAGAACGGTGAACGCTATCGCTTTGCCTGGGACGCCGCCGACCGCCTGGCCGAGCAGCAGGACCTGGACGGCAGCGCCAAGCGTTACGACTACGACCTGCTGGACAACATCACCACGGTAACCGCCATTGCGGCGCCTTATGGCAACGGCCTGGCGGTGGTCCCCGAGGCACCACCCGCCCCCATTGTTCATCGGCTGGAGCGTGATTCTGTCGGCCGGCTGGTGGCGAAAGTCACCGACGATGGTCGCACTGAGTACAGCTACGATGCGGTGGACCAGCTCACGGCGGTGACTTTCACCGATCTACAAGGCAATGCACAGGCCTTGGGCTTCGCCTACGACGCCCTCGGCCAACTGCTTGTCGAACAGAGCGCGGCCGGTAGCCTGAAACACCACTACGACGAACTCGGCAACCTGATCCAGACCCAACTACCCGACGGCCGTTGGCTCAACCGCCTGTACTACGGCAGCGGCCATCTGCACCAGATCAACCTCGACGGCCAGGTCATCAGCGACTTCGAACGCGACCGCCTGCACCGCGAAGTCCTGCGCACCCAAGGCCAGCTCAGCACCCGCAGCGAATACGACCGCAGCGGCCGCCTGCGCTCACGCCAGCGCCGCCTTGCCAGCCAACCATCGTTGATGCCCGCAGCCGCGCAGAAACAGTTCGAGTACGACCCTGCCGACAACCTGATCGGCAAACTCGACCAGCAACCCGCCACGCAACATCGCCAACTGCTGCACTACGACGCCACCGGCCGCATCATCGCCAGCCAGGACAGCCTGCATGGCCAGCGCGAAACCTTCGCCTACGATGCCGCCGCCAACCTGCTTGACGGCTCGCAGGCGGGTGCCGGGTTGGTGGTGCATAACAAGCTGCTGACGTATCAGGACAAGCGTTATCGCTATGACGCGTTTGGGCGGATGATTGAAAAGCGCAGTGCCAAGCGAGGCGTGCAGCGGTTTGCGTATGACGCTGAAAGTCGGTTGATTGAAGTGCGCAATGAGAACGGTAGCGTGGTCAGAATGGCGTATGACCCGCTGGGGCGCCGGATTGAAAAAACCGAGCATGGCAGCGATGGGTATCCGCTGGGGGAAACACGGTTTACGTGGGATGGTTTGCGGTTGTTGCAGGAGCATAAACATAGCCAGACCAGTCTTTATGTTTACGAAGATGAAAGCGGTTACGAGCCCTTGGCTCGCGTGGACGGCATTGGTCCGTTGCAGAAGATTCGTTACTACCACAACGACCTGAACGGCTTGCCCGAGCAACTGACCGAAGCCGATGGTCACAGCGTCTGGCAGGCGACTTATCGGGTGTGGGGCAACACGCTGGAAGAGGTGCGGGAGCCTTATTACATCGAGGAGCAGAACCTGCGGTTCCAGGGGCAGTACCTGGATCGGGAGACGGGGCTACACTACAACACTCTCAGGTTCTACGACCCCGAAATAGGGAGATTCACGACTCCAGATCCGATCAGTTTACTGGGCGGCATAAACCTGTACCAATATGCGCCAAATCCAATTACATGGGTTGATCCATGGGGCCTGTTTAATTGGAACTATAAAAATATGCCTGGAATCGATGGATTCCAGAAACACCATATTATTCCTCAATCGCTGGCTGATCACCCTGCTCTGAAGAAGGCTGGATTCGACATACACAAAACTTCCAACATCATTTACTTGCCTAGTGAAGAGGGCAAGCACAAATATCGCACTATTCACAAAGGCTCACATCCGGGTTACAACAAAGCTGTTCGGGCACAACTCAATGAAATATCCCTCGCGGGCAAGGCTGGAAAATGGAAAAAAGCCCAGTACGCGCAGGCAGTGAGGGAGGTTGTCAGCTCTGAAAGGTCGGGATTACGCAATGGGCGTACTCGGTTGAATAAAAACTCAACTCAAGCAGGTCGCTGCGGGAAATAATATGTACCTATTAGAAATCAGTGAAAATTATTCAGAAATTTACTGGTTCAAATACGACCAGAAAAAATCTCCCGACCACCTATTGTTTATTAGTGGAGAAGAGCAATCATCAATTGCTACCACTCCAACCTTTAGAAATAAAAATAAGATCAGCGCATCTCGCCTAATGTCCTTCGATCTTCTTCAAAGTGACACGCTTGAATTTGTAAGCGAGGCAATGGCCAACGTACTGCGCAAATTCCCGACAGACGTTCAGCTTTTTCCTGCCAACGTTTATCTAAAAGAAGAAAAGCTGGAAGGTTACTATGTATTCAATGTGATCCAGATACTTCCTTGTATTGATTTGAATAACTCTCAATATGGTCCCATGTTCAGCTTTATGCCGGATGGCCCTCTGAGATTCACCACTCTTCAAAGTCTGCCACCTGCTACCTTAGGCAATCACCATATCGTGAGAGCTAAGGAAAGTTCACAACGCATCTTTGTTTCCCAGCAGTTCAAGCAGCAATGCGAAGCATCCCAGCTTAAAGGTCTTCGATTCGTAGACTGTTCCAAAGGTATCCAAGTCTGAACAATAAAGGGGACTGAACAATAAACAACAATAAAGGGGACGGACCTATTTAATCCGGATAGGGACTATAAATAAATCCGACCCCTTTATCGGTTAGTTTTTCGAAGTGAATACTGCAATGAATCTAAATCTACTGACTTTGCAAGAAAATGACGCATCTGCTCTGAGAGATGGCGTTCGTGTACGTCAACTGAGCCATCACGTTACCCAGATATTCATGACGTTGCTGCCCAAGGTCGAGCTAAACGGTAGTAGCAAAATAGTTGTTTCGTTGGGACCTCGCGGAGACGAAGATGTATTTGATAATGTCTTAGGCGTGACCAATATCTTCGTTGAAAATTTCGACTTCAAACAGTTTCTCTCTCTGAACCGCCGTAGCCAGGATGAAAAATTATTGGAAACGTTGCGTCAATCACTCACTCTTATTGCAACGAAAAAAGAAGACAATCAAGCCATTGTTGATGTTATCAACTCAACCGCTGAGGCCGTATTAAAAACAAATTTTGAACTAGAAACTCAAATCAAAAAACTCTCAAAAACCAGCAAAAATAAAAAATCCAAGATAAATGTTTATCGAGTGCTCAATGCTGCAGTCGGTGAAGGCTGGTACTGTGAAGAGCTCTTCCCGGCACATAAAAAAAGCTGGATGCATGAGCTGCCCGGCTTTATTGACCGGAGCGACTTATTCAAAACTGCGGAAATCAATGACTCTGCTTATAAAATCAAAAATCGTCTCGGCAAAGTGGTTTTTGAAATCGCTCTTTGATAATGAAATCCCTTACTCAACCAACAAAATTCAAGGCTATCTTGGAGTTCGCGGTGTGCAGCTCCACGGCAGCAAGGCTATCAAGTTTTTATAGAAAAGTAGAAAAAGGGAAAGATTTATTTAAAGATCTCCTAGCCAAGCAATTGCGAAAATAAATCCGTCCCCTTCTCCCTTCTCAAAGGACTCCGTACATTTCGCCGAATCCAACAGACAACTGCATTACGCAATGAAGAACGATCCCGCATTGCAAGCTACTGTCGAAGCAAAACACCCAGGCATCTCAAAATGGGTTGCGCCGAAGAAAAATGGCAAGTTCAGAACAACAGCAATGAAGGCTCGACCTGGCATCACCACCCTGTAGTAGGTGGCAATTTGCAGTTGGTCAGTCACGAGGACCATAAAAACCGTCACGGCGACTACCACCCGAAAGGCCGTAACGGTAAACGAGTAGGCGGCAGAAAAACGTGGGGTGGCGGGTCATCTTGTAGAAAATGAGGAGTCACTGATGAAAAAGATGCAAGGCATCACCAACCTGTTCAGCACCGTCAACTCCCATACCGATAACGACTGGGTCTATACCAACTTGGATAAATGGGAAGAAGAACCAAGGAATGCAATTTTCTACCTCATTTCCGAGGAGGAAATTGACGATCTCGAGGAAGACGATAAAACAGTCGAGAATTCTGCCGGCGAGCTTATCCCCAAGTCCCTGGAAAAAGAAAACGTCGAAACTTGGTTGGATGTGCAAACTCTACAAGCCATATTTGAAGTCATTCAAAAGAAGGTTAACGCGCCAGATAATGATATTTTGATCCGAGCAATCAATCACTATCGGGAATACGACGACTTCATGGAAGGCTGATTCCTATCCAACAAAAATGGGCACCCAACCCCGTCGGCGTGCCCATTTTTCATACCAACCCGCTTCCCTTCAGGCGGTACCGCTTTTACGGATTGACGCTGTCTTTAAGCGACTTGCCCGGCTTGAACGCAACAGTATTGCTGGCCTTGATCTTCACCGGCTCACCGGTCTGCGGGTTTTTGCCGGTGCGGGCGCCGCGGTGGCGTTGCAGGAAAGTGCCGAAGCCAACCAGGGTGACGCTGTCTTTGCGGTGCAGGGCGCCGGTGATTTCTTCGAGAACGGCGTTGAGGACGCGGTTGGCCTGTTCCTTGGTGAGATCGGCCTTTTCAGCGATGGCGGCGGCGAGTTCTGGTTTACGCATATGTGAAGCCTCTTTGACGGTTTTTTGTTGTTATGTCCGTGCTGCTCTCTGGTGGAGCAGCGCCAAGGCGCCGCAGGCTCTACTCTGCGGCAGACGGGAGTGAGGATGGCATGCCCTCGCACGCTCCGCCAGCCTCGCCGCGACCTTTCTACGGGTAAGAAGAGGCTGATTCCGACAGAACGACCGACATTTACGCCAGCAGCGGCGGAAGTTCTTTATTCAATGCCAGTTTTTCCATGACGGCGGTGCCCGTCAGCGCGTAGCCCAGCAGGCGACCGCTGGCGTCGCGGCACAAGGCCTTGATGTCGGCGCCCTCGCCTTCGACACTCCATACGCCTTCGCTACCGCGTGGCGGCGGCGAGACCACCAGCGGGCAGACCGGGGTTTTCACGGTGATGGGCATCGGCCCGTAGCTCACGGCGGTAGCGTTGCCGGCCAGGGTCTGGGCCAGGGCGCGGGCGCAGGTCATCAGGGGCATGACGTACAGCAGGTTCAAGCCATCGACCTCGGCGCAGTCGCCCAGGGCGTAGATATTGGCGTGGGAGGTCTTGAGGTGGCGGTCCACCATGATGCCGCGGTTGATCTGCAGGCCGGCCGCCGCCGCCAGGTCGATGCGTGGGCGCAGGCCGATGGCGGAGACTACCAGGTCGCACTGGATCACTTCGCCGTCCGACAGATGGGCTTCCAGGCCATCGGCGTTGCGTTGCAGGCGGTTGAGTACCGGCCCCAGGTGGAAACGCGCGCCAATGCCTTCCAGCCCGGCTTGCACCGCAGCCGCAGCCGCCGGATGCAGCAGGGTCGGCATGACTTGTTCGCACGGCGCGACGAGGTCGACTTCATAGCCGCCAAGGATCAGGTCGTTGGCAAATTCGCAGCCGATCAGGCCGGCGCCGAGCAGCAGCACGCGGCGTTTGCCGGCAGCGGCGGCGCGAAAGCGCGCGTAGTCTTCAAGATCGTTGATCGGGAAAATCAGCTCGGCGGCATCACCCTCGACCGGAACACGCACGGTCTCGGCACCCCAGGCCAGGATCAGGTCGCGGTAGGTCACTGACTCCTCGCCGATCCACAAGCGCTTGTGGCCCGGGTCAATGCCGCTGATACGGGTGTGGGTGCGTACCTGGGCCTTGAGTTGCTCGGCCATGGCGCCAGGTTCGGCCATGCTCAGGCCATCGGCTTCCTTGTTCTTGCCAAAACCGGTGGAGAGCATGGGCTTGGAGTAGGAGCGCCCATCATCCGCGGTGATCAGCAGCAATGGGGTGTCGCTGTCGAGCTTGCGAAACTCCCGGGCTACGTTGTAACCGGCCAATCCTGTGCCGATGATCACGACAGGTGAGTTCATTCCTTTCTCCTTGTAGTACGTTTCGTAAAACTTCAAATTAGCCGATTTCGATCATTTCGAAATCCATTTTGCCTACGCCGCAGTCCGGGCACAGCCAGTCTTCCGGAACATCTTCCCAACGGGTGCCGGGCACAATTCCGTCATCCGGCCAACCATCCGCTTCGTTGTAAATCAGGCCACAGACGATACATTGCCACTTTTTCATTACGTACTTCCTCAGGGTCCAGGCATCTTGGCCGACGGTCGATAGACCAGCGCTGCCGCTCGGCTCAGGGCGTTTGTACTGATCGCAGCCGGCAGATGCAAGTAGGATTGGCTTAAACGTCGGGTCAGCCCGGCAAAAGTTCAGGACGCCATGGTAAGCTCGCCGCCTCTTTTGCCGCCAATATTGACTTGCCGTGCCGCACTCAATCGCCCCTTCCGATGCTTGCCGATGGCTGCCCCAGAGCCTTCTGAGTCCGATGCCTGCGCCCTTGACCCTCGATTGGCTGTTCGATGAAGGCTCGCTGACGCGGCGGCTGACAGGGCTGTCCGGCAACGACTTCAGCGTGACGCCGCTGCTCGAAGGCTGGCAACCGTTGCGCGACGATGAATGTACGGCGCTGGCCCTGCCCCCGGGCACTGTCGGCTGGGTACGCGAGGTGTATTTGCGCGGGCATGACCAACCCTGGGTGTTTGCCCGCAGTGTCGCGTCACGCGGGGCATTGCAGGGCGACGGCTTGCAGATGGATGAGTTGGGCAGCCGCTCGCTGGGCGAGTTGTTGTTCTGCGACCGCGCCTTTACCCGCCAGCCGATCGAAGTGTGCCATTACCCGGCACCTTGGCTACCCGCTGCGGATCAGGTCGACGGGCTGTGGGCGCGCCGCTCGCGTTTCGATCGCGGGGCGCTGAGCGTGCTGGTGGCGGAAGTCTTCCTGCCGAGTGTCTGGCAGGTGCTGCATGACCATCCGGAGAACCGCTGATGTACCAACGTGTGCTCAAATCCTTGAATCGCCTGAACCCCAGGGCCTGGGATTTCATTCAACTGACGCGCATGGACAAGCCTATCGGTATTTACCTGCTGCTGTGGCCGACGCTATGGGCGCTGTGGATCGCCGGCAAGGGCTCGCCGTCGCTGCTCAATATCGTGATTTTCGTGCTGGGTGTGGTGCTGACCCGTGCCGGTGGCTGCGTGATCAATGACTGGGCCGACCGCAAGGTCGACGGGCATGTGAAACGCACCGAGCAACGTCCGCTGGTCAGCGGCAAGATCAGTTCGAAAGAGGCACTGGTGTTTTTTGCGCTGCTGATGGGCATCAGTTTCCTGCTGGTGCTGCTGACCAACGCCAGCACCATCCTGCTGTCCCTTGGCGGGCTGGCGCTGGCGGCAAGCTATCCGTTCATGAAGCGTTACACCTATTACCCGCAGGTGGTGCTGGGCGCGGCGTTCTCCTGGGGCATGCCGATGGCATTCACGGCCGAGACCGGCCATCTGCCAGCCGAGGCCTGGCTGCTGTACATCGCCAACCTGTTGTGGACGGTGGGTTACGACACCTATTACGCGATGACCGACCGCGACGACGATTTGAAGATCGGCGTGAAATCCACCGCAATCCTGTTCGGTGATGCTGACCGCGTGATCATTCTCACCCTGCAGGGCCTGGCGCTGGTGTGCCTGTTGCTCGCCGGGGCCCGGTTCGAGCTGGGCGGCTGGTTTCACTTGGGTCTGCTGGCGGCGGCAGGCTGTTTTGCCTGGGAATTCTGGTACACCCGAGACCGGGACCGTATGAAGTGCTTCAAGGCGTTTTTGCACAACCACTGGGCCGGGTTGGCGATTTTTGTGGGGATTGTGGCTGACTACGGGTTGCGATGAGAGGTTTGCGGTAACTGTTCCGACGCCATCGGGGGCAAGCCCCCTCCCACATTTGAAGGTGTTAACCCATCAACTGTGGGAGGGGGCTTGCCCCCGATGATTTCAGCAGCGCCGCGCAGTCAAGGCTTGATGATATGCCAAGCCCCACCCTTGCCATCCCCGGTCTTGTCACCGGCTTTCTTGTCATCCTTGTAGGTGTAGACCGGCTTGCCTTTGTAGGCCCATTGACTGGTCTGATCGTCGCGGGTAATCACTGTCCAGTCGCCAGCCTTGGTATCGGTAGACTCGGCCTTCAGCGGCGGCCAATTGGTCGCGCACTGGTCCTTGCACACGGACTTGCCGTCGGCGTCCTTGTCGAAGGTGTAGAGCGTCAGGCCTTTGTGATCAACCAGCATCCCGTCTTTCGTCATCGCAGGTTCTGCGGCCAAAGCCAGGCCCGGCAGCGTCAACGCGGCCGTTACCAGCAGGGCTTTCCAGGAAATCGTGCTGTAAGTCATCGGAACCTTCCTTTTGTGGTTGTCAGGATTCGGACCCAAAGGGTAGTCCAGAGTGCCGTGAATTGCCCAAGGGTCTAAATTACTGTCACACGACTGCAATAATTCCGTTATCTAATGCGGCGCAAGACAGTTAAATGACAAAGAGGATTTTTGAGCATGGTTGGCAGGAGCATTCTGATTGTTGACGACGAAGCGCCCATTCGCGAGATGATCGCCGTTGCGTTGGAAATGGCCGGCTACGACTGCCTGGAGGCGGAGAACTCCCAGCAGGCCCATGCCATTATCGTCGACCGCAAGCCGGATCTGATCCTGCTCGACTGGATGTTGCCCGGCACTTCCGGTATCGAGCTGGCCCGGCGCCTCAAGCGTGACGAGCTGACCGGGGATATCCCGATCATCATGCTCACCGCCAAGGGCGAAGAGGACAACAAGATCCAGGGCCTGGAAGTCGGCGCCGATGACTACATCACCAAGCCTTTCTCCCCGCGAGAGTTGGTAGCGCGCCTCAAAGCCGTACTGCGCCGAGCCGGCCCGACCGACGGCGAAGCCCCCATCGAAGTCGACGGCCTGATCCTGGACCCGATCAGCCACCGCGTGACCATCGACGGCAAGCCGGCTGAGATGGGCCCGACCGAATACCGTCTGTTGCAGTTTTTCATGACCCACCAGGAGCGCGCCTACACCCGTGGCCAACTGCTGGACCAGGTGTGGGGCGGCAATGTGTACGTGGAGGAGCGCACCGTGGACGTGCACATCCGCCGCCTGCGCAAAGCCTTGGGCGATGCCTATGAGAATCTGGTACAAACCGTGCGCGGCACGGGCTACCGGTTTTCAACCAAAGGTTGAAATCTGGCTGCAAGTGATCAGCTACAAGCGGCAAGAGAAAAGCCGCCTCGCTCTGACTTGAAGCTTGCAGCTTGAAACTTGAAGCTGCTCCGAAGGACGCTCCATGAACCAAAACTGGCATGGCACCCTGATTCGCCACATGCTCCTGCTGGTCACCGGTTGCCTGCTGGTCGGGCTGATCAGTGGCTATTACGGCTGGAGCCTGGCCATCGGCATCGCGCTGTACCTGGGCTGGACCCTCAAGCAACTGCTGCGCCTGCATGAATGGCTGCGCCAGCACAAACCCGACGAAGCTCCCCCCGATGGCTACGGCCTGTGGGGTGAAGTGTTCGACAGCATTTACCACTTGCAGCGCCGCGACCAACGGGTGCGCGGGCGCCTGCAGGCGGTGATCGATCGGGTACAGGAATCCACCGCCGCGCTCAAGGACGCGGTGATCATGCTCGACAGCGACGGCAACCTGGAATGGTGGAACCGCGCCGCCGAGACCCTGCTGGGCCTCAAGACCCCCCAGGACAGCGGCCAGCCGGTGACCAACCTGGTACGCCACCCGCGCTTCAAGGAATACTTCGAGCAGGACAACTACGAAGAAGCCCTGGAAATCCCCTCGCCCACCAATGATCGCATGCGTATCCAGCTGTACCTGACGCGCTACGGCAACAACGAGCACTTGATGCTGGTGCGCGACGTGACCCGCATCCATCAGTTGGAACAGATGCGCAAGGACTTCGTTGCCAACGTTTCCCACGAGCTGCGCACGCCGTTGACGGTGATCTGCGGCTACCTGGAGACGCTGCTGGACAATGTCGACGAGATCAACCCGCGCTGGAGCCGCGCCCTGCAGCAGATGCAGCAGCAAGGCTCACGCATGCAGACCCTGCTTAATGACTTGCTGCTGCTGGCCAAGCTTGAGGCCACCGATTACCCCTCCGATAACCACCCAGTGGCGGTGCAAAGCCTGCTGCAAACCATCAAGAACGACGCCCAGGCGCTCTCCGGCGAACGCGGCCAGCAGATCACTCTGGAAGCCGACCCGACGGTGCTGCTCAAGGGCAGCGAGGGCGAGCTGCGCAGTGCGTTCTCCAACTTGGTGTTCAACGCGGTGAAGTACACCCAGGACAAGGGCAATATCCGCATCCGCTGGTGGGCCGACGAACAGGGGGCGCACCTGAGCGTGCAGGACTCCGGCATCGGTATCGACGCCAAGCATCTGCCACGCCTGACCGAGCGCTTCTACCGCGTCGATTCCAGCCGCAACTCCAATACCGGCGGCACCGGGCTGGGCCTGGCGATCGTCAAGCATGTGCTGCTGCGCCATCGGGCACGCCTGGAGATCAGCAGCGTGCTGGGGCATGGCAGTACATTTACCTGCCACTTTCCGACAACGCAGGTGACCCGTTCGCGGCTCGTCGGAAATGACGAATAACTCAAACACAGCACAACACCCACTGTGGGAGGGGGCTTGCTCCCGATAGCGGTGTATCAGTACCAGATGTGCTGACTGACACCCTGCTATCGGGGACAAGCCCCCTCCCACAGTGGTTGTGCATGAATCTGGGGAATGCATTCCAGGCCCCGCCCGGCAGCAACCACTAGGCAAGCGCCCCATCAGCCGCTACATTGGCCGACTTGCGCCTGCCTTTCAGGCCAGCCTTCCCCCTATTGAACAGACGGAACCTGCAAAACCCCATCATGGACCCTTCCCCTGGTATCACCCTCGCGACACTTTTCGCCGATTTCGGCATGATTCTTTTTGCACTGGTCCTGGTACTGCTCAACGGCTTCTTCGTTGCGGCGGAATTTGCCATGGTCAAACTGCGCTCGACCCGGGTCGAGGCCATCGCCCACACCAACGGCTGGCGCGGGCAGATCCTGCGCACCGTGCACAGCCAGCTCGACGCCTACCTGTCGGCCTGCCAGCTGGGTATCACCCTCGCCTCCCTGGGCCTGGGCTGGGTCGGCGAACCGGCTTTTGCGCACATCCTCGAGCCTTTGCTGGGCGCCGCAGGCGTGGAGTCGCCGGAGGTGATCAAGGGCGTTTCGTTCTTTGCCGCCTTCTTCGTGATTTCCTACCTGCACATTGTGGTCGGCGAGCTGGCCCCCAAATCCTGGGCCATCCGCAAACCCGAATTGCTGTCGCTGTGGACCGCCGTGCCGCTGTACCTGTTCTACTGGGCCATGTACCCGGCGATCTACCTGCTCAACGCCAGCGCCAACGCCATCCTGCGCATCGCCGGCCAGGGCGAGCCCGGCCCGCATCACGAGCACCATTACAGCCGCGAAGAGCTCAAGCTGATCCTGCACTCCAGCCGTGGCCAGGACCCGAGCGACCAAGGCATGCGCGTACTCGCCTCCGCCGTGGAAATGGGCGAACTGGAAGTGGTGGACTGGGCCAACTCCCGGGAGGACCTGGTCACCCTGGATTTCAACGCCCCACTCAAGGAAATCCTGGCGCTGTTCCGTCGCCACAAATTCAGCCGTTACCCGGTGTATGACGCCGTGCGCAACGAGTTCGTGGGCCTGCTGCACATCAAGGACCTGCTGCTTGAATTGGCGGCCCTGGACCATATCCCCGAGTCGTTCAACCTGGCCGAACTGACCCGCCCGCTGGAGCGCGTGTCGCGGCACATGCCGTTGTCGCAGTTGCTGGAGCAGTTCCGCAAAGGCGGCGCGCACTTCGCCCTGGTGGAAGAAGCCGACGGCAAGATCATTGGCTACCTGACCATGGAAGACGTGCTGGAAGTGCTGGTGGGCGATATCCAGGACGAACACCGCAAGGCCGAACGCGGCATCCTCGCCTACCAGCCGGGCAAGCTGCTGGTGCGTGGCGACACCCCGCTGTTCAAGGTAGAACGCCTGCTCGGCATCGACCTGGACCACATCGAAGCCGAAACCCTGGCCGGCCTGATCTACGACACCTTGAAACGGGTGCCTGAAGAGGAAGAAGTGCTGGAGGTTGAGGGCTTGCGGATCATCATCAAGAAGATGAAAGGACCGAAGATCGTGCTGGCCAAGGTGTTGATGCTGGATTGACTACCCAATGTGGGAGGGGGCTTGCCCCCGATAGCGGTGGTTCAGTCAGCATATTTTTAACTGATAGACCGCAATCGGGGGCAAGCCCCCTCCCACATTGGTGAGTGGTCATCCTTTGAATTACGCACCCGGCACAAAATGCTTCTGCGCGGTACCACGTGCGATCAGCCGGGAGATGTAGTCCAGCTTCTGCGCATCCTGGTCGATAAACCGGAAGGTCAGTTGCAGCCAGTCACTGTCGGGCCTGGGCTCGTAGGCAACGATGGCGTGCAGGTAGCCGTTGAGGCGTGCCACTTCAGCGTTCTCGCCCTGTTCGAGGTCGAGCACGGCGCTTTCCAGTACCTGGGGCAGGACCTCACCGCGACGCACCACCAACAACGCCTCCTTGATGCTCAGCGCCTTGATCACGCACTGCTGCGTTCCGCTGGACAGCCGCAACTGGCCCTGGCCACGGCCGCCTGCAGGCGAAGCGGTCGGGGCGGCGGCGACAGGCGCGCTATTGAGCAGGCCTCTGCTCGGGGCTGCCGCCACCGACACCGGCGCCGGTTTGACAGCTTCGGGCTTGCCACCGGTCAGCGCGCTCAGGGAGTCGTTGCCGAAGGCCGAGTTCATCTTGGTCGGCGCGCTGGCAATCAACGCGTCGAGGCGGCCGATCTTGTGCAGGGCCTGCTTGACCTTGTTCAACAACTGCTCATTGGTGAACGGCTTGCTGACGTAACCGGACACGCCGGCCTGAATGGCCTGCACCACGTTTTCCTTGTCACCCCGGCTGGTCACCATCACGAACGGCATGGCCTTCAGATGGGCTTGCTCGCGGCACCAGGTCAACAGCTCAAGCCCGGACATCTCCGGCATTTCCCAGTCGCACAGCACCAGGTCGAAGGTCTCGCGCATCAGAATGGATTGCGCCTTCTTGCCGTTCACCGCATCTTCGATCTTGATCCCCGGGAAGTAGTTGCGCAGGCACTTCTTCACCAGGTCGCGAATAAACGAGGCGTCATCCACCACCAACACACTGACTTTACTCATCGACCCTTCATCCTATAAAACCTTGGCTGGCAGTACGCCTGACTGATGGCAGTTTGCCAAAACTCTGCAGTCACGTTAGGACTTATTACGCCCCGTCCGCAATAAATTCCGCTCGCCACAAACGAAAACGCCCGACCAATGGCCGGGCGTTAATTTCTCGGGCAACCTTACTTATCGTCAGATTCGCCCGGAACATTAGGGATAAGATCAGCGTTGCCTTCAACTTCGGCTTTCATGCGTTTGAGGCCCATGTGCCGAACGTCGGTGCCGCGTACCAGATAAATCACCAATTCCGAGATATTGCGCGCGTGGTCGCCGATGCGTTCCAGCGAGCGCAGCACCCAGATGATGCTCAAGACGCGCGAGATAGAGCGCGGGTCTTCCATCATGTAGGTGGCCAGCTCACGCAAGGCAGTCTTGTATTCGCGATCGATGACCTTGTCGTACTGGGCCACCGACAGCGCCAGGTCCGCATCGAACCGCGCAAACGCGTCAAGGGCATCGCGCACCATGTTGCGCACCTGGTCGCCGATATGCCGCACTTCCACGTAACCACGCGGCGCTTCGCCTTCTTCGCACAGCTGGATGGCGCGGCGGGCGATCTTGGTGGCTTCGTCGCCGATACGCTCGAGGTCGATCACCGATTTGGAGATGCTGATGATCAAACGCAGGTCGGAAGCCGCGGGCTGGCGACGGGCCAGGATGCGCAGGCATTCTTCGTCGATGTTGCGTTCCATCTGGTTGATCTGGTCATCGATCTCACGCACTTGCTGGGCCAGGCCCGAGTCGGCCTCGATCAGCGCGGTGACCGCATCGTTGACTTGCTTCTCCACCAGCCCGCCCATCGCCAGGAGGTGGCTGCGCACTTCCTCAAGCTCGGCGTTGAACTGCGCGGAGATGTGGTGGGTAAGGCCTTCCTTTGAAATCATGGTTTTGCTCCGCAAAAGCTGTAAGCCGCAAGCTACAAGCTGCAAGCTGATGTGTGTCGTTAATCAAACTGCTTTTACTTGCCGCTTCAAACTTGCGGCTTGCAGCCGGGGCTAACCATACCGCCCCGTAATATAGTCTTCGGTCTGTTTTTTCGCCGGATTGGTGAACAGGGTATCGGTGTCGCCGAACTCCACCAGCTTGCCCATGTACATGAACGCGGTGTAGTCGGACACCCGCGCGGCTTGCTGCATGTTGTGGGTCACGATGACGATGGTGAACTTGGACTTGAGCTCGTAGATCAGCTCTTCAACCTTGAGCGTCGAAATCGGGTCGAGGGCCGAGCACGGTTCGTCGAGCAGCAGCACTTCAGGTTCCACGGCGATGGTGCGGGCAATGACCAGACGCTGTTGCTGGCCACCGGACAAACCGAGGGCCGACTCGTGCAGGCGGTCTTTGACCTCGTCCCACAGCGCTGCGCCCTTGAGTGCCCATTCAACCGCTTCATCGAGAATGCGTTTTTTGTTGATGCCCTGGATGCGCAGGCCATAAACCACGTTTTCATAGATGGTCTTGGGGAACGGGTTGGGCTTCTGGAACACCATGCCCACGCGGCGGCGCAGCTCGGCCACGTCTTCGCCCTTGCGGTAGATGTTGGTGCCGTAGAGGTTGATGGCGCCTTCCACGCGGCAACCGTCGACCAGGTCGTTCATGCGGTTGAAGGTGCGCAGCAACGTGGACTTGCCGCAGCCGGACGGGCCGATGAAGGCAGTCACGCGCTGCTTGGGGATGTTCATGCTGACGTCGAACAGCGCCTGCTTGTCGCCGTAGTAGAGGCTCAGGCCCGGCACTTCGATGGCCACGGTTTCCTGGGCCAGGCTCAGGCTTTGCTTGTCGCGTCCCAGGGCAGACATGTTGATGCCGTGGGAATGGGTTTCGTGTTGCATGGTCTCACTCCGTTCGTAGCTGCAAGCTTTTAGCTGCAAGCTGCAAGATTTGAGCAAAAGCGGCTTGTAGCTTGAGGCTTGCCGCTTGTGACTTAGCTTTAGCTGTCAACTGTCCAACGCCTTGTACTTCTCGCGCAGGTGGTTACGAATCCACACCGCCGACAGGTTGAGCGTGGCGATCACCAGCACCAGCAGCAGGGCGGTGGCGTAGACCAGCGGCCGCGCCGCTTCGACGTTGGGGCTCTGGAAGCCGACGTCATAGATATGGAAACCCAGGTGCATGATCTTCTGGTCAAGGTGCAGGTACGGGTAGTTACCGTCCAACGGCAGCGACGGGGCCAGCTTCACCACGCCGACCAGCATCAGCGGCGCCACTTCACCGGCGGCCCGGGCCACGGCGAGGATCATGCCGGTCATCATCGCCGGGCTGGCCATCGGCAGCACGATCTTCCACAGCGTTTCCGCCTTGGTCGCGCCGAGCGCCAGGGAACCTTCACGCACGGTGCGAGGAATCCGCGCCAGGCCTTCTTCGGTGGCCACGATCACCACCGGCACCGCCAGCAGCGCCAGGGTCAGCGAGGCCCAGAGCAGGCCCGGCGTGCCGAAGGTCGGCGCCGGCAGGGCTTCGGCGAAGAACAGCCGGTCCACCGAGCCACCCAGCACATACACGAAAAAGCCCAGGCCAAACACGCCGTAGACGATGGCCGGTACGCCCGCCAGGTTGTTGACCGCGATGCGGATAATCCGCGTCAGGGTGTTCTGCTTGGCGTACTCACGCAGGTACACCGCCGCCAGTACGCCGAATGGCGTGACGATCATCGCCATGATCAGGGTCATCATCACGGTACCGAAGATCGCCGGGAAGATCCCGCCTTCGGTGTTGGCTTCCCGTGGATCGTCGCTCAGAAACTCCCAGACCTTGCTGAAGTAGAAGCCGATCTTGGTCAGGGTGCCCATGGCGTTCGGCTGGTAGGCGTGTACCACTTTGCCGATACCGATTTCGATTTCCTTGCCGTTGCCGTCCCGGGCCGTCAGCGCGTCGCGGTTGAACTGGGCGTGCAGGTCGGCCAGGCGCGCTTCGATGTCCTGGTAGCGGGCGTTCAGTTCGGCGCGGTCGGCGTCCATGTCGGCCTGGGCGGCGGCGTCGAGCTTGCCTTCCAGCTCCAGCTTGCGACCGTGCAGGCGGACGCGCTCCAGCCCGGCATTGATCGCACCGATATCGGTTTTTTCCAGGCTCTTGAGCTGGGCGGCGAGCGTGTTGACGCGGTCCACACGGGCTTGCAACTCCGGCCACGCGGCCTCGCCTTCGGCGATGATCTTGCCATCCTGCTTGACGTTGACCAGGGTGCCGTAGAAGTTGCCCCATTCACGCCGCTCGATGGTCATCAACTGCACCGGCGTGGTCTGGTCCTTCAACCATTCGCCGACGATCCAGGTGAAGTCATTGCCGTTCAAGTCGCGGTTGCCGACCTTGATCAGCTCGCGAGTCATGAACTCCGGGCCCTCATCGGGCACCGGCAGGCCAGCGCTTTTCAGGCGCTCGCGTGGGACTTCTTCCTTCTGCACCACTTCGCCGATGACGATATGGTTGGCCTGGCCCGGCACGCTGTAGTTGGCCTGGATCAGGTCGGCCGGCCAGAAATGGCCCAGACCGCGCACCGCAATCACCGCCAGCAAACCAATGGTCATGATGACCGCGATGGACACCGCGCCACCGCTGATCCAGACGCCGGGGGCGCCGCTCTTGAACCATCCATTCAGGGAGTTCTGTTTCACAGACTTCTACCTTTCTTAAAGCGACGAGTATTTCTTGCGCAGACGCTGACGGATCAGCTCGGCGAGGGTATTCATGATGAAGGTGAACAGCAGCAACACCAGCGCCGAGAGGAACAGCACGCGGTAGTGACTGCCGCCCACTTCCGACTCGGGCATTTCCACCGCGACGTTGGCCGCCAGGGTGCGCAGGCCTTCGAACAGGTTCATCTCCATCACCGGCGTGTTACCGGTGGCCATCAGCACGATCATGGTCTCGCCGACGGCGCGGCCCATGCCGATCATCAATGCCGAGAAAATGCCCGGGCTGGCGGTCAGGATCACTACGCGGGTCATGGTCTGCCAGGGCGTGGCGCCGAGGGCCAGGGAGCCCAGGGTCAGGCCACGCGGCACGCTGAACACGGCGTCTTCGGCGATGGAGTAGATGTTCGGGATCACCGCGAACCCCATGGCCAGGCCGACCACCAGGGCGTTGCGCTGGTCGTAGGTGATGCCCAGGTCATGGGAAATCCACATGCGCATGTCGCCGCCGAAGAACCAGGTTTCCAGGTACGGGCTCATGTACAGCGAGAGCCAGCCCACGAACAGGATCACCGGGATCAGGATCGCGCTTTCCCAGCCATCCGGCACCCGCAGGCGGATCGACTCAGGCAACCGGCTGAATACAAAGCCGGCCACCAGGATGCCAATCGGCAACAGCATCAGCAGGCTGAAAATCCCCGGCAGATGCCCTTCCACATAAGGCGCCAGGAACAGGCCGGCGAAGAAGCCGAGGATCACCGTGGGCATCGCTTCCATCAACTCGATCACCGGCTTGACCTTGCGGCGCAGGCTCGGGGCCATGAAGTAAGCGGTGTAGATCGCGGCGGCTACGGCCAGCGGCGCGGCGAGCAGCATCGCGTAGAACGCGGCTTTCAACGTACCGAAGGTCAGCGGCGCCAGGCTCATCTTGGGCTCGAAGTCGGTGTTGGCGGCGGTCGACTGCCAGACGTATTTAGGCTCGTCGTAGTTCTCGTACCAGACCTTGCTCCACAGCGCGCTCCAGGACACTTCCGGGTGCGGGTTGTCGAGCAGCAACGGTTGCAGCTTGCCACCGGCCTCGACGATCACGTGGTTGGCCCGTGGCGACAAACCGAACACGCCTGGGCCGTCGACCACTGGATCGACCAGCAAGGTGCGGTGCGCGGTGCTGTGGAACACGCCGAACTGACCGGAGGCGTCGAGGGCAGTGAAACCTTTACGACGCTCTTCGGCGGTGATTTCCACGATGGGCGCAGTGCCCATCTGGAAGGTACGGATTTGCTTGAGGCGCTGCTCGCCATCCGGATCGCGGGCCATGAACCACTGGGCCAGGCCGCCCTTGGAGTTACCGACGATCAGCGAGATGCCGCCCACCAGCTGGGTGCTGGCGGTGACGTCGGCAGTGCCGTCTTCAAGCAGCTTGTAGCGACCGTTGAGGCTCTTGTCGCGCAGGCTGAACACGTCGGCCAGGGCACGACCGTTGATCACATACAACCATTGCTGGCGCGGGTCGATGAAGATCGCCTTCACCGGCTCGGTCATTTGCGGCAGCTCGACACGCTTCTGCTCGCTGGTGACTTCGCCGGTCATCATGTTTTCTTCGCGGCTCAGGGTCAGCACGTTCAAGTGCGAACCGGCCGAGCCTGCCACCACCAGGGAAGTATCGGTGGCATTGAGCGCGACGTGCTCCAACGGGCGGCCGGCCTCATCCAGCACGATCGGCGTCTCGCCATAAGGGTATTCGATTGCCGGCGTGATGGTTTTCTTGCCGTCCGGGTAAGACACTTTATAAGTGTGGCGGAACACCATGGACTGGCCGTTGGACAAACCCAGGATCACCAGCGGGCTGCCCGGCTGGTCTTCGCCGATGGACGCAACGCTTGTACCGGCCGGCAGCGGCAGGTCAACGCGCTTGAGCTCGGTGCCGGTGTCGACTGCAAAGAACAGCGCCTGGCCCTTGTCGGAAACCCGCATGGCAACCTGGTTCTGTTCTTCCAGCGAGATCAGCAATGGCTTGCCGGCGTCCTGCATCCAGGCAGGCGTCAGCGCGTCTTCCTTGGTCAGCGAGGCGCCTTGAAACAGCGGCGCGACCACATAGGCGAGAAAGAAGAAAATCAGGGTAATGGCACCCAGCACGGCGAGGCCGCCGACCAATACGTACCAGCGGGTGAAACGATCCTTGAGCGCGCGAATGCGGCGCTTGCGTTGCAGCTCAGGCGTATTGAAATCAATGCGCTTGGGGGGAGAAGTCGTCGTCATGGTGGAATTGGCCAGATCATTCATGCGCACACCCTAGCGGTCCTGTATGACAGAAAGATGACAGTGCAGTGACGCAGGAAATCCGCCGCGAAGCAGGGCTGGCAGCGGATTGAAAATGAGTGATGCGGGAACCGGCGTACCGGCGCCCGCAGAGGCAATCAGTTGCCTTCTTTCAGACCCAGGTCAGCCAGGGCCTTGGCGGCAACTTTGGCTGGCAGCGGGATGTAACCGTCTTTCACTACCACTTCCTGGCCCTGCTTGGACAGCACCAGTTTCACGAACTCAGCTTCCAGCGGAGCCAGAGGCTTGTTCGGGGCTTTGTTGACGTAAACGTAGAGGAAACGCGACAGCGGGTATTTGCCGTTCAGGGCGTTTTCTTCGCTGTCTTCGATGAAGTCAGTGCTGCCTTTCTTGGCCAGGGCCACGGTCTTCACGCTGGCCGTCTTGTAGCCGATGCCCGAGTAACCGATGCCGTTCAGCGAGGAGCTGATCGACTGTACGACCGAAGCCGAACCAGGTTGTTCGTTCACGTTAGGCTTGTAGTCGCCTTTGCACAGGGCTTCTTCCTTGAAGTAGCCGTAGGTGCCGGACACCGAGTTACGGCCAAACAGCTGAACCGGCTTGTTGGCCAGGTCGCCGGTCACGCCCAGGTCACCCCAGGTTTTCACGTCGGCTTTGGCGCCACACAAGCGCGTCGAAGAGAAGATCGCGTCGACCTGTTCCATGGTCAGGTGCTGAATCGGGTTGTCCTTGTGCACAAATACCGCCAGGGCATCCACGGCTACCGGGATAGCGGTTGGCTTGTAGCCGTACTTCTGCTCGAAGGCCGCCAGTTCGGTGTCCTTCATCTTGCGGCTCATCGGGCCCAGGTTGGAGGTGCCTTCAGTCAGCGCAGGTGGCGCGGTGGCGGAGCCGGCCGCTTGAATCTGGATGTTGACGTTCGGGTATTCCTTTTTGTAACCCTCGGCCCACAGGGTCATCAGGTTTGCCAGGGTATCGGAACCGACGCTGGACAGGTTGCCCGACACACCAGTGGTCTTGACGTAAGCCGGGATCGCCGGGTCAACGCCAGCAGCCACCGCGTTGGCGGTCGCGACGCCAGCAGCGACAAACGTCATTGCCGCCATCAAACGTTTCAGTTTCATGCCTTGCTCCTAGCAGATAGGGATAGTTGGATCGGGGCCAAGTATCGAGAGGCCGTGTGAACACTCTATGTCTGCAATGTGACAGTTAGATGAAAGGCCACTATCGAAAGCGCAGGCTTGGGAAAGTAAAACGGTCAATGAACACCTTCACTGTGGCGAGGGAGCTTGCTCGCTCGCCACAGGAGATCAGGGCAGTGTCAGCGGGAACGCTTCCACAGATACCCACCCACCACCATCCCCATCAAGCACAAGGCAGCAACATAGTAGGCCGGCCCCATCGGGCTTTCCTTCATCAGCAGCGACACCGCCAGCGGCGTCAGCCCACCGAACACGGCGTAGGCCACGTTGTAGGAGAACGACAGGCCACTGAAACGCACCACCGGCGGAAATGCCTTGACCATCACGTAAGGCACCACGCCGATGGTGCCGACAAACAGGCCAGTCAAGGCGTACAGCGGGAACAGCCAGTCCGGGTGGGCCATGAGACTGTGGTACAGCGTCCAGGAAGTGGCCAGCAACAGTGCGCAACCGGTGACCAGTACACGACCGGCACCAAAACGATCGGCCAGGGCACCCGAGGCAATGCAACCCAGGCTCAGGGTCACGATGGCCAGGCTGTTGGCCTGCAACGCAACCGTGGGGCTGAAGTGGTAGACGGTCTGCAGCACGGTCGGCGTCATGAGGATGACCACCACGACGCCGGCCGAGAGCAGCCAGGTCAGCAGCATCGACAACACGATGGCGCCACGGTGGTCGCGCAATACCGCGCGCAACGGCAGCTCGGCGGCCAGGGTCTTGCGTTGCTGCATCTCGGCGAAAATAGGTGTTTCATGCAGCCAGCGGCGCAGGTACACCGACAGCAGGCCGAATACACCGCCGAGCAGGAATGGGATCCGCCAGGCGTAATCGGAGACCTGCTCCGGGGTATAGACCGTATTAATGGCGGTGGCGACCAACGAGCCCAGCAGAATACCGGCGGTGAGGCCGCTGGTCAGGGTACCGCAGGCGTAGCCGATGTGGCGTGGCGGGACGTGTTCGGAGACAAATACCCAGGCGCCCGGTACCTCGCCGCCAATCGCCGCACCCTGGATCACGCGCATCAGCAGCAACAGGAGCGGCGCCCACAAGCCGATCTGCGCGTAGGTCGGCAACAGGCCCATGATCAAGGTCGGCACGGCCATCATGAAGATGCTCAGGGTGAACATTTTCTTGCGGCCCAGCAGGTCGCCGAAGTGCGCCATGATGATGCCGCCCAGCGGGCGGGCGAGGTAGCCGGCGGCGAAGATGCCGAAGGTCTGCATCATGCGCAGCCATTCGGGCATGTCGACGGGGAAGAACAGTTTCCCGACCACGGTGGCGAAAAATACGAAAATGATGAAGTCGTAGAACTCCAGCGCCCCGCCCAAGGCAGACAGCGACAGGGTTTTGTAGTCGTTGCGGGTCAGCGGGCGCGACGGTTGCGCGCTGCTTGCGGGCACGGAGGACATGGCAAGGCTTCTCTTATAGTAATCATCGTAAAGGACTGCACGCCCGTGACTTGCGGCGGGTTTGGCAAGATAGCAAATCGCTTGAAAAAGCACAGCGCTGTGAAAACAGTTGCGCGCAAAAGCCCCGATACAGCGTCTATTAACCGACCAAATGAGCCTCAGGTGGTCGTCGTCGCGCCAGCGTCCCGATATACTCGCCCGTGCAAGCGCAGGAACCCCAGTCTTGACGGGCTGCTGTGCCAAAACGTTGTTGGGCGCCATCCAGCCGATTTGGCAGAGTTTCCCTTTAGTTCGCCTTACGAGAAACGCATCGAGCGGTGTATGTTGGTGCTGAAACGTTTTTCCAGAAGACGGCTATCCACTTGAAATACCCATGAAGCGTCACGGGTCAGAGGCACCTTCGGCATGATCGAACTCGAACAAGAAGATCCTATCCCGCAAGGCGATCTCGCCCTGCAAATCACTGCGCTGCCGCGTGAAACCAACGGTTTTGGCGATATCTTCGGTGGCTGGCTGGTCGCGCAGATGGACCTGGCCGGTACGGCAATGGCCAGCAAGGTGGCCGGCGGGCGCGTAGCCACGGTGGCCATTGATCGCATGGCATTCCTGGTACCGGTCGCGGTGGGCGCGCAGTTGTCCTTCTATACCCAGGCCCTGGAAATCGGCCGCAGCTCGATCCAGATGATGGTCGAAGTGTGGAGCGACGACCCGCTGTCCAGCGAATGGCGCAAGGTCACCGAGGCGGTATTCGTGTTCGTCGCCATCGACGGCAGCGGCCGCACGCGCTCGGTTCCGTCGCGCGCGCGTTAAACCTCATCGGGTTTTCACGGTCAATTGCCCCATTGCCTGCCATTGCCCATTGCCTGCCATTGAGAGAGCTTTGTTATGCCGACGCCCCACGTTGAAACCGTGAAAATCGACGCGCTGGACTGCTGGCGCATCCGCCACAACGGCGCCGAGTTGAGGGTGGCCCAACAGGGCGCGCATATCTTCAGTTATCAGCGCGACGGCGAGCAGCCGCTGATCTGGCCGAACCCCGAAGCGGTGTTCAAGCAGGGCAAAGGCATTCGTACCGGCGTCCCGGTGTGCTGGCCCTGGTTTGGTGTGTTCGACCGCAACCCGCAGAGCGTCAAGGCAATGCGCCAGAGCGATCAGCCGGCCGGTGCCCACGGTTTTGTGCGTACGGCGTTGTGGGAATTAGCCGCAACCGAGCTTGAAGGCCAGGCGTTGCGGGTGGATCTTGCGCTGCCCGTACCGGCAGGCGGCTTTCCTGGCTGGCCTCATCAGGTCGACTTGACGTTGAGCCTGGTGCTGGACGACCAGTTGCATATCCACCTGACCAGCCATAACCGCGGCACTGACACCGTGACCCTCAGCCAGGCACTGCACACCTACTTCGCCGTCAGCGATGTGCGCAAGGTGCAGGTCGAAGGCCTGGACGGGGCGGCCTATATCGATACCGCCGATGGCTGGGCCGAGAAGACGCAATCGGGCCTGCTGCACTTCACGGCCGAGACTGACCGTATCTATCTCGACACGCCTGCCCATCTGAGCATCGTCGACAAGGACTGGCAGCGCCGCATCCAGCTCACCAGCGAAGGTTCGAAATCGACCGTGATCTGGAACCCGTGGACCGAACGCGCCAAGGCCTTCGATGACATGGCCGACGATGGCTGGCAGGGGATGTTATGCGTCGAGACGGCGAATGTGCTGGATGATGTGGTGGCGTTGGCGCCCGGTGAAAGCCACACCCTGGGCGTGAGCATCGCCGCTGTCGCCCTGTAGGCGAAGTTCAAAATGTGGGAGGGGGCTTGCTCCCGATAGCGGTGGTTCAGTCAGAACATGTTTGACTGGCATGCCGCAATCGGGAGCAAGCCCCCTCCCACATTGTTATGTGTTGGCTTTCAGAGATCGGACTCCTTCACTACCCGCACCTTCCCTGCGTCCAGCGCATACGCCGCATCCGCCAGGTCGTTATTCACCTTCTCCACCTTCAAGGTTCCGGTGACCCACAGCGGCGTGTAGATATCATCCAGCTTCAAGCCCTTGGGATAGCGCACCAACACCAGTTGGTTGGGCGGCGGTGGCGGCACATGGATGCACGCGCCGGGGTATGGCACGAGAAAGAACAGCGTGCTGCGGCCCTTGGCATCGGTTTCCAACGGCACTGGGTAGCCGCCGATACGGATGTGCTTGCCGTTCATGGCCGGCACGGTTTTGGTGGAATACATCACCGCCGGCAAGCCTTTGCTCTGTTTCAGGCCGCCCTTGTCGGTAAAGGTGCCTTGGGCTTCGGGCGAGTTGTGATCGATCTCGGGCATGGCTTCGAGGGCTTTCTGATCCGACAGCGGCATCAGCTCGAGCCAGTCGGTTTCCGGCAGTTCGCCAGCGTGGGCCAGGCCTGGGGCCAGCAAGAGGAGAGTCAACAGAAGACGGCGCATGGAGAAGCTCGGCAAGTACAAGTGGCGAGCATTCTAGCCCTCTGCGCCTGCGCAGCGCAGAGGACTTTGTCGGCTGATTACTTTCTTTTGATCAGGCCGTAGATCACCAGCAGCACGATCGCGCCGACCAGCGCACCGATAAAGCCCGCGCCTTGACCGGCCTGGTAGATCCCCAGGGCCTGGCCACCGTAGGTTGCAGCCAGGGAGCCGGCAATACCCAGCAGAATGGTCATGATCCAGCCCATGCTGTCGTCGCCAGGCTTGAGGAAACGCGCCAGCAGGCCGACGATCAAGCCGATAAAAATGGTTCCGATGATACCCATGGCATTTCCCTCTGATTGGTGTGAGTCATGCCAAAGCCTAGTCAGACTTTGGCATCCTGCAATCAGAGGGACGCCGAGCCTTAATGGTTCCCACGGCGACGCAGCTTATTGTTCGGCGATCAGTGCTTCGACCTTGAGGATCTGCGCCTGCAGGGTCGCGCGGTCCTTGCAGCGCAGGTTGGCGTGACCCACCTTGCGCCCTGCCTTGAAGGCCTTGCCGTAGTGATGCACATGGCAATCGTCGATCGCCATGACTCGCTCAACCGGCGGCACCACGCCAATGAAGTTGAGCATGGCGCTCTCGCCAACCTTGGCCGTGGAGCCCAACGGCAAGCCCGCCACCGCCCGCAGGTGGTTCTCGAACTGGCTGCACTCGGCGCCTTCGGTGGTCCAGTGCCCGGAGTTGTGCACGCGCGGGGCGATCTCGTTGGCCTTGAGACCGCCATCGACTTCAAAGAACTCGAACGCCATCACGCCGACATAATCCAGCTGCTTGAGCACACGGCTGGAATAATCTTCGGCCAGGGCCTGCAGCGGGTGGTCGGTACTGGCCACGGACAGCTTGAGAATGCCGCTGTCGTGGGTGTTGTGCACCAACGGATAGAAGCGGGTTTCACCATCACGGGCGCGCACTGCGATCAGCGAGACTTCGCCGGTGAACGGCACGAAGCCTTCCAGCAGGCAGGCGACGCTGCCCAGTTCGGCGAAGGTACCGGCCACATCGGCAGCGGTGCGCAGCACTTTCTGGCCCTTGCCGTCATACCCCAGGGTGCGGGTTTTCAGCACGGCCGGCAGGCCGATGCTGGCGACGGCGGCGTCCAGGTCTGCCTGGGACTGGATATCGGCGAAGGCCGGGGTCGGGATGCCCAGGTCCTTGAACATGCTTTTCTCGAACCAGCGGTCGCGCGCGATGCGCAGGGCTTCAGCGCTCGGGTACACCGGCACGAACTGCGACAGGAAAGCCACGGTTTCGGCCGGGACGCTTTCGAACTCGAAGGTCACCAGGTCAACTTCGTCGGCCAGTTGGCGCAGGTGATCAGGGTCGCTGTAGTCCGCGCGCAGGTGTTCACCCAGGGCGGCCGCGCAAGCGTCCGGCGCCGGGTCCAGAAAAGCGAAATCCATCCCCAGCGGGGTTCCCGCCAGAGCCAGCATGCGGCCCAGTTGGCCGCCACCGATTACACCGATTTTCATCAATCAACACCCTCAGGCGATGCGTGGGTCTGGATTGTCCAGCACGCTGTCTGTCTGCTCAGCACGGAATTTTTTCAGCACCGCATGGAACTGCGGGTGCTTGGCGCCCAGGATACTGGCGGACAGCAACGCGGCGTTGATCGCGCCGGCCTTGCCGATCGCCAGGGTCGCCACCGGGATGCCGGCCGGCATCTGCACGATGGACAACAGCGAATCCACGCCCGAGAGCATCGACGACTGCACCGGTACACCCAGCACGGGCAGGTGAGTCTTGGCTGCACACATGCCTGGCAAATGCGCCGCACCGCCGGCACCGGCGATGATCACCTCGATGCCACGGGATTCTGCTTCATCGGCATACTGGAACAGCAAGTCCGGGGTGCGGTGGGCGGAGACCACCTTCACTTCGTACGGAATGCCGAGTTTTTCCAGCATATCGGCGGTGTGGCTAAGGGTGGACCAATCGGACTTGGAGCCCATGATCACGCCAACCAATGCACTCATCGTCGTGCCTCTTCTCTCTGGGCGCCCGCAGGCGCGTCAAAAAACAACAAGCCACGCGGGAAATCCGGCGTGGCTTGGTGTACGAAATCAGGCCGGTTGGACCGGCCGAAGGCCGCGCAGTATACCGTAATAATCCAGATAAACAGCCCCTGTCACGACCATCTGTCATCCGTTGCCACCGAGCGATTTATTGACTCTCAGGTCAGTCACTGGCGCACGCCAAAACACCACGCTCATGCCCACTCGCCAAACCGCATGACCGTCGAGAATTAATTACCACCTGGGGCAATACCTTCATTTAATAAACTCGCCGGACGCTGATTCACTATCAATAACCTGGAACTCCTTGAAAGGTTTGAAAGATGACGTCGACAACCGAAGGCACACCTAACAAACACATTACTATTATCGCCGTCCTGCATGATGACGTGACGCCGGCAAAACGAAAGACCATTTACGCTGATTTTTTTCACGCACTCGTAAAAGAACTGGAAAGCTTCGCAGAGCGGAAAATCAATGTCGTCTTCACCCAGGGCGAGCCCCACAGCAACATGGAATACAAAGGCGACGATATTGAGGACGCGGCAACACGCTGGCAAACTCTCGGCACTCAACTTCTCGACGACATGACGCAAGAGGGCCTGGAAACCAATGATCTGACCAAAGTCGTTCTCGTCACCAACGACAAATTAAATAATACGGTTTTAGGCCTCGCGAGCACGCATGGGGAAACCCAGGGCGGAACATTCGCCATCGCATCATTGGTCTCGCCAGAAGTTATCGCCCATGAGATCGGTCATTTATTAGGGGCCAGACATGACGACTCTGAAGTTCATTTAAAGCGCCGCTGGGCCAGCGGCCTTAAACTTCTAGAAGCTTGGGTATTCGGAACCTGGTACGAGGACATCAAGACGTATACCTATATGGCACCCCGCAGTAGCAGTTCCACCACTTACACGTTCAGCCCCGCCAATCGGCAAAATATCAAGAATTACCTGGCCAGCAAAGATTAATACCAACACCTCTTTTACCGTTTTACGCCCATCGATTCGATCACTGGCCTTCCTCCGCTCATGCGGAGGAACTCACTGCGATGCCACTCTCGAGCTTGCGCCACAACAACCGCACATTGGCCTTGCGCACCAGCGCACAGCGATACAGCCGAATCTCCAGCGGCACATGCCATTGCGACCCGCCACACACCACCAGTTCGCCTCGAGCCAGTTCCGCCCGCACGCTCAATTGCGGCACCCAGGCGATCCCCAAGCCTTCAAGGGCCATGCTTTTGAGGCTGTCGGCCATGGCGGTTTCATAGATGGTGGTAAAACGCAGGGCACGCTGGCGCAGCAGCAGGTTCACCGAGCGCCCGAGAAAGGCACCGGCACTGTAGGCAAGCAGCGGCACACTGCCCTCGCCTTCAAGATCGAACAGCGGCTTGCCGTCGGCATCGGCGGCGCACACCGGGAGCATTTCGGTGTTGCCCAGGTGCAGGGAGGGGAAGATCTCGGCGTCCATCTGCATGGCGGCATCCGGGTCGTAGAACGCCAGCATCAGGTCGCAGCCGCCTTCGCGCAGGGCGTGCACGGCGTCACCCACGTTGGTGGCGACCAGCCGCGTGGCGATGTTCAAACCTTCGTTGCGCAGCTGGGCGATCCAGCGCGGGAAAAAACCCAATGCCAGGGAGTGAGCCGCCGCCACCTGCATGACCTCGCCCTGCCCGCCTTCCAGATGATGCAAATGGCGCAGCACTTCACCGAGTTGTTCGACCACCGTGCGCGCGGTGACCAGGAACAATTGCCCCGCCGCCGTCAGTTCCACCGGCGTGCGTGTGCGATTGACCAGGGTCAACCCCAGCGCCGCTTCCAGGCTGCGAATACGTCGACTGAACGCCGGCTGGGTGACAAAGCGCCGCTCCGCCGCCTGGGAAAAGCTGCGCGTTGCCGCCAGGGCGCTGAAGTCTTCCAGCCATTTGCTCTCAAGGTTCATCACTGCCTCCCACGGGAATGCACCATTTTGGCACACACGCCCGTCATGGTAACCGGGTCACATCCACATTATGCCGTTTGTGCATAGGCCAGTGTTTAACAGCATTGGCCCAAAAAGTTCTACAAGCCTAGCATTCGCAGCGTTCCGGCCAGTTCCGGGTCCCTATCGAGATGATTTCCGTCATGTCCTCTGCTGCATCTTTCCGTACAGAAAAAGACCTGCTTGGCGTACTCGAAGTACCGGCTCAAGCGTATTACGGCATCCAGACCCTGCGAGCGGTGAACAACTTCCGCCTCTCGGGCGTTCCGATTTCGCATTACCCGAAATTGGTGGTCGGCCTGGCAATGGTCAAGCAAGCAGCGGCGGACGCCAACCGCGAACTGGGTCAGCTCAGCGAAGCCAAGCACGCTGCCATCAGCGAAGCCTGTGCCCGGCTGATCCGTGGCGACTTCCACGAAGAGTTCGTGGTGGACATGATTCAAGGCGGCGCCGGCACTTCAACCAACATGAATGCCAACGAAGTGATCGCCAACATCGCGCTGGAGGCCATGGGCCACCAGAAGGGCGAATACCAGTACCTGCACCCCAACAACGACGTGAACATGGCGCAGTCGACCAACGACGCCTACCCGACCGCGATCCGCTTGGGTCTGCTGCTGGGCCATGACGCGCTGCTGGCCAGCCTCGACAGCCTGATCCAGGCCTTTGCCGCCAAAGGTGTCGAGTTCGGGCATGTGTTGAAAATGGGCCGCACCCAACTGCAAGACGCCGTGCCGATGACCCTCGGCCAGGAATTCCGTGCCTTCGCCACCACCCTGAGCGAAGACCTGGCCCGCCTGAAAACCCTGGCGCCGGAGCTGCTCACCGAAGTGAACCTGGGCGGCACCGCCATCGGCACCGGCATCAACGCCGACCCACGCTACCAGGCCCTGGCCGTACAGCGCCTGGCCACCATCAGCGGCCAGCCGCTGGTACCGGCGGCCGACCTGATCGAAGCCACCTCCGACATGGGTGCCTTCGTGCTGTTCTCCGGCATGCTCAAGCGTACCGCCGTGAAGCTGTCGAAGATCTGCAACGACTTGCGCCTGCTGTCCAGCGGCCCACGCACCGGCATCAACGAGATCAACCTGCCGGCACGCCAGCCGGGCAGCTCGATCATGCCCGGCAAGGTCAACCCGGTGATCCCGGAAGCCGTCAACCAGGTGGCCTTCCAGGTGATCGGCAACGACCTGGCGCTGACCATGGCGGCCGAAGGCGGCCAACTGCAACTGAACGTGATGGAGCCGCTGATCGCCTTCAAGATCTTCGACTCGATCCGCCTGCTGCAACGCGCCATGGACATGCTGCGCGAGCACTGCATCGTCGGTATCACCGCCAACGAAGCGCGCTGCCGCGAGCTGGTGGAGCACTCTATCGGCCTGGTCACCGCGCTGAACCCCTACATCGGCTATGAAAACGCCACCCGCATTGCGCGTATCGCCCTTGAAAGCGGTCGCGGCGTGCTGGAACTGGTGCGTGAAGAAGGCTTGCTCGACGACGCCATGCTCGACGACATCCTGCGCCCCGAAAACATGATCGCTCCACGCTTGGTCCCACTGAAGGCCTAAGTGTTTGTTGCACCGCTCACCAGGTTGAGGGACTAGACACCTCTCACCTTTTGAGGGCCTGAAGGCTCGTTCTTCAGGCCCTTTTTTTTGCCTTGAGGTTGCTCATGACGCTTATAAAAAATCCAATATCGCACCGCTTACCCACCTCCCCTGTCACCGCTTCGCTGAAACCTTTAATCAGGCCGTGCAGACGGATCACGCTCGCCTAGGTATAGTGCCGCCCCTCTTCGCGTCTGCGGCAATCGGTAACGAGGCCCGGATACCACGCGAAAGCGCATGAATAACAACACCCGCAAAAGGATCGGGATCGAAGCGTCGTGCACTGCCTGGTGCCGAGCGATGTATCGGACCGTCCTGCGTTTGCCATTAGAAAAATCAGCGAGGAACACTCCATGCTCGAAGTCATCAACGACTTCCTCTCAGGGAAAGTACTGATCGTGCTCATTGTCGGGCTCGGCGGTTATTTCACGATCCGCTCGCGTTTCGTTCAACTGCGTCACTTTTTCCACATGTTCTCGGTGTTTAAAGACAGCCTGAAAAGCAGCTCCGGTCAACTCAGCTCGTTCCAGGCACTGATGCTCAGCCTGGCGGGCCGCGTCGGTGCCGGTAACATTGCCGGCGTCGGCATTGCCGTGACCCTGGGCGGCCCGGGTGCGGTGTTCTGGATGTGGGTCACTGCGTTGGTGGGCATGTCCTCAAGCTTTATCGAGTGCTCCCTGGGTCAGCTGTACAAGCGCACCGATGCGGAAGGTACCTACCGTGGCGGCCCGGCCTATTACATCCAGCACGGCCTGCACAAACGCTGGCTGGGGATGGTCATGGCGTTCCTGCTGCTGGTGACCTTCGGCTTTGCCTTCAACGGCCTGCAAGCCCACGCCGTGACTCACTCGCTCAATAACGCCTTCGGTCTCGACACCACCTATACCGGCCTCGCGCTGGCGGTGTTGCTGGGCCTGGTATTCATCGGCGGGATCAAGCGTATTGCGTCGATCGCCGACCTGCTGGTGCCGGTCAAGACGCTGGTCTACATCGCAGTGACCCTGTACGTGATCGTGCTGCAATTCGACCACGTGCCGGCCATGCTCGCGACCATCGTCAAGAGCGCCTTCGGCCTCGACCAGGCCTTCGGTGGCCTGGTGGGCAGCGCGATCATCATGGGCGTGAAACGCGGCGTGTTCGCCAACGAAGCAGGTTTAGGCAGCGCGCCTAACGTGGCGGCAGTCGCTTCGGTAGAACACCCGATTGCCCAAGGTGTGGTGCAGGCATTCAGCGTGTTCCTCGACACGTTCGTGATCTGCACCTGCACCGCGTTGCTGATCCTGCTGTCCGGTTTCTACACCCCGGGCTTTGAAGGCGACGGCATTGCCCTGACCCAGAACTCCCTGGCCGCCGTGGTCGGTGACTGGGGCCGCATGTTCATCTCGGTCGCCCTGGCGTTGTTCGTGTTCACCTCGATCATGTACAACTACTACCTGGGCGAGAGCAACCTGCGCTTCCTGGTCGGTAACAACCGCAAGGTGCTGATGGGCTATCGCGCCTTGGTGCTGGTGCTGATTTTCTGGGGTTCGATCGAGAACCTGAGCACCGTGTTCGCCTTCGCCGACATCACCATGACCATGCTCGCGTTCGTCAACCTGTTCGCCCTGGCGTTCCTGTTCAAGATCGCCATGCGCATCCTCAACGACTACGACAACCAGCGCGCAGCGGGCATCAAGACCCCGGTGTTCGACTCCAGCCAGTTCCCTGACCTGGATCTGGACCGCAAGGCCTGGCCGGCCAACCCGGTAAAATCCGAAGCAGCGCCGTCGCCTGAACTGAGCGCCCAGGCGCAACGTTAATCACCGCTAGATGACACGCCGCCCGGCCTTGGGCATGCTCTGGGCCCGGCGGCGTTTTTCGTTCAGGAGATTTTTCATGCAACCAGCCAACAACGTCATGGTGCTCTACACCGGCGGCACCATCGGTATGCAGGCCAGTGCCAATGGCCTGGCACCCGCTTCCGGTTTTGAGGCGCGTATGCGCGAGCAACTGGCCGACGCACCCGTGCCCACGTGGCGCTTCCGGGAGATGTCGCCGCTGATCGACAGCGCCAATATGACCCCTGCCTACTGGCAGCACCTGCGCAGCGCCGTCGTCGAGGCCGTGGACGACGGCTGCGACGCCGTGCTGATCCTGCACGGCACCGACACCCTGGCCTACAGCGCGGCGGCCATGAGTTTTCAACTCCTCGGTCTGCCGGCACCCGTACTGTTCACCGGCTCGATGTTGCCGGCAGGCGTGCCCGACAGTGATGCCTGGGAAAACGTCAGCGGTGCGCTGACGGCACTGGGGGAAGGCCTGGCACCTGGCGTGCAATTGTATTTCCACGGCGCACTCATGGCGCCAACCCGGTGCGCGAAGATCCGCAGCTTTGGTCGCCATCCGTTCGCAGCCTTGCAACGTAACGGCGGCGTCTCCCAAGCCGACATGATCCCTGCTGCCCTGCATTACCGCCAACCCAAGTCCGTCGCCAGGGTCGGCGTCCTGCCGTTGGTGCCGGGCATCGCCGCCGACCTGTTGGATGCGCTGCTCGACAGCGGCATCCAGGCGCTGGTGCTCGAATGCTTCGGTAGCGGCACCGGCCCAAGTGACAACCCGGCCTTCCTGGCCAGCCTGCAACGTGCGCAGGATCAGGATGTAGTGGTGGTTGCGATCACCCAATGCCATGAAGGCGGCGTGGAACTGGACGTCTACGAAGCCGGCAGCCGCCTGCGCGGTGTGGGCGTGCTGTCCGGTGGTGGCATGACCCGCGAGGCGGTATTCGGCAAGCTCAACGCCCTGCTCGGGGCCGGGTTGCAAACCAGCGAAATCCGGCGCCTGGTGGAACTGGACCTGTGCGGCGAACTGAACTGACCGGCATGTAACTTGCTCCACTTCCAGCCTACCCAAGGCTGGAAGTCCCCATGCTGCACTCCCATCTCACCACCCTCAATGCCGTGTCCCTGGTGCTCAGTACCTTCGAGGCCGAAGGCTTGCCCCATGAAGCGTTATTGGCCGGCAGCGGCATCCGCGCAGCGGACTTGCGCCGCGCCGACACGCGTATCGCCACGCACCAGGAGATGCAAGTGTGCGCCAACGCCGTGGCCCTGCAGCGCGATATCGGCCTGATCGTGGGGCGGCGTATGCATGTTTCCTCCTACGGCATGCTCGGCTATGCCCTGCTCACCAGTGCCACTTTCGGTGACGCTTTGCGCCTGGCCCTGCGTTATCCGGCGCTGCTGGGAACACTCTTCGAACTGAGCCTGGAGGAGGACGGTGAACGTGTCTGGTTCACCGCTGGCGATTACCGCGAGAGCCCTGCACTGACGGCCTTCAATGTCGAGTTGTGCCTGGGGTCGCTGAAGGTGATCTGTGACGACCTGCTTGGCCATCCACTGCCCTTGTTGGGCGCTCGTTTCGAGCACGACGCGCCGGATTATCAAGCGCGTTACGTCGAGAGCTTCGATTGCCCACTGCAGTTCCAGGCCACGGCCAATGCATTCGCCTTTGATAAACGCTGGCTTGCCCAACCTCTGCCACTGGCCGACACCGTGACCCACCAGGCCATGGTCGAGCGTTGCCGGAAACAGAACACCGAATTCACCGGACGCGAGGCATGGCTGGGGCGGATCCGTCAGTTGCTGGCCGCGCAACTGCATGCCGCACCCGGGCTGGATGGCCTGGCCCGGCAAATGAACTGCTCCGCACGCACCCTGCGTCGACACTTGCACGACCTGGGCTGCAGCTATCAGGAGCTGCTCGATGAGTTGCGCTTTGAACGCGCCAAACAGCTATTGGCTGACGGCCTGTGGCCAATCCACCGGATTGCCGAGACGCTGGGGTTCAGCGAGACGGCCAGCTTCAGGCACGCGTTCGTACGCTGGAGCGGCGTAGCGCCGAGCCAATTTCGCGCATGACGCCCCAATCAGGGGCCAATTGCGGACACATAAGTTGGCCATATTTATCCCCTTTTGGCCGCTCCTGCCATTCTCATAAACCGCGTCCGCCGCAAGACTGCAGGCACCGATACCGCCTGCGGAGAACAATAAATGCTGACGATCTACTCGGACGATCACCACCTGCACCACGGCCGTTGTGAATTGATGGACGGGCAACTGATGCCCTGCTTTGAAATGCCCTCGCGCGCCGACCACGTGCTGCAACGCGTCAAGGACCGTGACCTGGGGCCCGTGCAGGCCCCGCAGGACTTCGGTCTGGCGCCGCTGCAACGTATTCACAGCAGCGACTATCTGGACTTCTTCAAAGGCGCCTGGCAACGCTGGACCGAGTACGGCCAGGACGGCGACCTGTTGCCCTACACCTGGCCCGCTCGCACGTTGCGCCGCGTGATTCCCGCCAGCCTGCACGGCCAGCTGGGCTATTACAGTTTCGATGGAGGCGCGCCGATCACCGCCGGCACCTGGCAAGCGGCTTACAGCGCGGCGCAAGTCGCCCTCACCGCCCAGGCCGCCATCGTGCAAGGCGCCCACAGTGCCTTTGCGCTGTGCCGCCCGCCAGGGCATCACGCCGCCAGCGACCTGATGGGCGGTTATTGCTATCTCAATAACGCGGCCATCGCCGCCCAGGCGTTCCTCGATCAGGGCTGCAAAAAGGTCGCCATCCTCGATGTGGATTACCACCACGGCAACGGCACGCAGTCGATTTTCTACCCGCGTAGCGATGTGCTCTTCACCTCGATCCATGGCCATCCGGAGGCAGAGTTCCCCTTCTTTCTCGGGTATGCCGATGAGCTCGGAGAGGGCACGGGAGAAGGGTTCAACTTCAACTATCCGTTACCGGCCGGCGCCGGCTGGGAAACCTGGAGCGCCGCGCTTGAACAAGCCTGTGCCGAGATCGCGCGCTACGGTGCCGATGTCATCGTTGTCTCCCTGGGCGTGGACACCTTCAAGGACGACCCCATTTCGCAATTCAAGCTGGACAGCCCGGACTACCTGGCCATGGGTCGTCGCATCGCGCAGCTCGGCAAGCCGACGCTGTTTGTGATGGAAGGCGGCTACGCCGTAGAAGAAATCGGTATCAACGCCGTCAACGTGCTTGAAGGTTTCGAGGAAGCAGCCCAATGAACATACTCAAATCGCTCGTCCTGTGCGTCGCTGTCGCCAGCGGCGCGGCACAGGCCGAAGAGAAAACCCTGAAGGTCTACAACTGGTTCGACTACATCACCCCCAAGGCCCTGGAGGACTTCAAGGCGCAGAACCCGTCGATCAAGCTGGTGTACGACATCTTCGACACCAACGAGGCGCTGGAAGCCAAGCTGCTCACCGGCAACTCCGGCTATGACGTGGTCGTGCCGTCCAACGTGTTCCTGGCCAAGCAGATCGAAGCCGGCGTGTTCCAACCCCTGGACCGTAGCCAGTTGCCCAACTGGAAGCACCTGGATCCCAAGCTGATGAAGCTGATCGAAGCCAACGACCCCGGCAATCAGTACGCCGTGCCCTACATGTACGGCACCATCCTGATCGGCTTCAACCCGGCCAAGGTCAAGGCGGCCCTGGGCGACAACGCGCCACTGGACAGCTGGGACCTGATCTTCAAGGAAGAAAACATCAGCAAGCTCAAGCAATGTGGCGTCGCGCTGCTGGATTCGCCCTCGGAGATCCTGCCGCTGGCCTTGCAGCATCTGGGCCTGGACCCCAACAGCAGCAACCCCAAGGACTACATCAAGGCCGAAGCACTGCTGATGAAAATCCGTCCGTACATCACCTACTTTCACTCCTCCAAATACATGGCCGATATCGCCAACGGCGACATCTGTGTGGCGGTGGGTTATTCCGGCAGTTTTTCCCAGGCCGCCAACCGCGCCAAGGAAGCCAAGAACGGCGTGACCGTGGATATGCGCCTGCCCAAGGAAGGCGCGCCGATCTGGTTCGATATGCTCGCCATCCCCAAGGGTGCTAAAAACCCGGGCGACGCCCACACGTTCATCAATTATCTGTTGCAACCCAACGTCATCGCACCGGTCAGCGACTTTGTCGGCTATCCCAACCCGAACAAGGACGCTACCGAGTGGGTCGACCCGGCGATACGCAACAACCCCAACTTGTACCCGACCGACGCGGCCATGACGACGCTCTATACCCTAAAGCCCCTGGACAGCAAAGCCGAACGCGCCAGGACAAGGGCCTGGACCAAGATCAAATCCGGCACCTGAAACACCTTGATTTGACGGGCGCCTTCCAGTGCGCTCGTGAAGGTGGGCCTATCTAAGCACCGCCTCTCTGTGTGGCCGCGCCCTAGCATGGAACGCCTAGCCTTTACCTCAGGCTAGTTCCACCAAACGGCCAGACAGGGAAGCCTCACCATGAACGCCGCCGCTTCAACTACCACGCCCACCCACACACCGCGTCCGAATGCACCGATAGCGCTGCTCACGCAGCGCTCTAGCGGCGCGTCGTTCAGGGAGACTGCGACCCCGCTGCTGCTCAAGGGTTATGAAAAGTTTCCCTGGCCATCGCTACCTTGCACAGCCTCAACGCCCGTCCAGGCCAGCGATTGCAGAGGAGCAACACATGCCCAACGACCGACTTGACAACAATCATCGCCCCCCCAGCACCTATGAACTGCTCACCCAGTTAACCACCGGGCCCACCACCCACGAGGTCGCGGCCGCCACGTTGCGCTCGGCACTCAGAGAACTCTACCCCACCCTTAATATCGATCCCGACCTGGCGATGGTGGTCAGCCCGCGCTGGCATGTCGTGGGCAGCGCTGTCGAACCGGCGCCAGCCGTTATCCAGTCCCTGACCTCGGTACTGGCTCATCAAACGCTGACCAGCGAGCGGGTCACTTACATCGATGGCGAGCACTTCCTCACGCTGCAGCCGAACGCGGCGGCGCCTGTGCACCTTGCGGTGAAGATCGATGCCATCGCACGCTTGATCAACGAGTTATCCGACTTGCTGTTCATCGCTTTTCAGGAACAGCAACTTAACTTCTGGAACGCCTCCGACGACAGCAGCAGGCCACGCTGGCAGACGTTTTCCAATTCGCTGAGGAAAGTGTGGAATGTCACCGAAGAGCAAGGCCTGGATGAGCACCATGCGGCCATGGCCCGTGAAGTGTTCCAGGAACCGGACCGGGGCAGGCGCTCGCTCAATGATCGCTACAAGAGTCACGCCTACCTGGTTGACGTCGACCTACTGTGGGACGGCGAGTCCACCCACATCAGTTTCCTGGACATCGCCGTACTGGTTGGCGAGCACGACGAGCGCCAATTGGTCCTGACGCACTCGCTGGTCAGTGGCTATGAAACCTTCGAGTCACTTGAAGCGTTCGGCGCCTCATTGCCAGCCCGGCTCAGTGCGCCACAGCGCGATATCACGTTGCAATGGCGCCTGTATGAGCCCGCCGGCAACTTTTTCGACACACTGGCCTGCACCCTGATCGCGCTGCAAATCCGCGCCATCGGCAGTTACAGCCAAGCCGCGGTCGATGAGCCGGCAGAGGACCAGCCAAGCCCTACCACCGTCGCCCGCATTGTGCCCAGCATCGAAGAGATGAGCGATCACCAACTCTCGAGTATCCGCGAGGTTCATCAACAACTGCCCGACTGGCTGGCCTCGGCGTCGGACTCGGACACCGCCGCCTATAGCCGCTACATGATCGACCTGGCCCAACTGCATGCCCACTATCGCGGCGAAACATTCCAGGACGGCATTGCGCCCATTCGGGACTATGCCCGTACGCAACTGCAAAGCCGCATCCAGGCGCATAAAGGCGGTGCACGCCTGAACCTGGACAAAATCGAGGTGGTGATCGAAAGCCCGGTGGTATGGGGCACCTTCGTCGTGCCGGGCAGCGTGGACATCACCCGTCGCGGCCTGATCGATCTGACGTTGGACAACCTCACCGGCCTGCCCACCGGCAACACCACGGTGCACCACAACGACGATAACAATGGCGTCCCCAGCTGGCTGACCTTCAGCTATTTGAAAGACCTGATCGAAGACATTGATATCGGCGAACACTACCCCGCACTGATCAAACAGAAACTGCTCGATGACCCGGTGCAATCCAGTCACCGCCAACAGCTGTATATCAGCCATCTACGCCTGCAACTGCCGCTGCTGGCCCTGCAAATGAAAATCCGCAGACAGGGCGCAATCGATGAACGCGGCTACCGTTACGTTGCCGCCGTGATGCACACCGATGAATACGACCGCCACGTAGACGGGCAACTCATTGTTATCCGCGCCCTGGCCTTCGTGCCCACATTGCGGCCCGGCAATGAGCGCGACGTGGTCGCCAATATGTTCGTGATCGGTCCAAGGGACGCCAACGCCGGTCCGTGCCTGCTTTATCGCCCGTTGCTGGAACCGGTGCTGGTGCAATACCCGTCACGGCAAAACCTGCTGTACGCGATCAAACATAACCGCCCCTTGCGCGAATCGGTGCTGGCCTGGCTGCCGCAAGCGCAAAGCTTCAACTACGCCCAATACGTGTTCCCCGACACCTTCCCCTCGCCCTGGACGGTGGTGCGAGCCCTGGTCGAGCCCCTCACCCTGCTGTACATGAGCGGCCCCGTGGCCCTGGCCGATCAAGAAGTGGGCAATGACGCCCTGGCAACGCTGTTCAAGGCCAACGCCACCGCGATGGTCGAATTGGCGGACCGCCAGTCGGTGTCCACTGTACAGAAGCGTTGGGCGACGTTTCGACACACCGGCTGGCAAATATTCAACGCGGCCCTGCCATTCATGGGCCGTACCGTCGGAATAGCCGCCTGGGTCTGGCAAATCATGGACGACCTGCAAGCCACCGAGGAAGCCGTGGACAAGGGGGATCAACAAGCCTCGTGGACAGCGTTAGTGGATGTATTCCTCAACCTGGGCATGGCTTTGACCCTGCACATCGCCCTACGCCATCCTCGCCCGCTGGAACAGTTCGATGCGCCGAAGGGCAAAACTCGATCCGAGTCAAAAACGATCGAAACCGCCGGTAAACCACCGGTTACCAAGAAAAAATATAAAGCTGTGCAACAAGCCAATATTCCCGACAGCCAACTGCCCGCCAAGCACCAAGGCGCCGTACACATCCTGGGGGCCCTGAGCCATAGCCGCTTGGGCCTGGCCAAGACACTCGACAGTTTCAATATCGCCAAACCCGATAAGCTTGGCGAGCAAAACAAAACGCCTGGGCGCCACTTGAATCTGTATCCACTTGCGGACAAGTGGTATGCACCGGTTGCCGCGCGTTGGTTCGAGGTGAGGGTGGATGACAACGACATTGTCATCATCATCGACCCGAAGGCACCGTTGCGTACGGGCCCGCCGCTGATCGGCAATCTGGCGGGCCAGTGGTACGTTGACATCCGCTTACGACTGCGCGGCGGCGGCCTTCGGAACCGTCAGCGTGCGGTCAAGGTGAACCAGCCTGAGCGCATTGCGGCACTCATGACCCAGCTCAACGCCTTTGATGCGGTCGCCGCCAGACAACAGCTGGACGTGCTTGAGTCAAAGCCTGCACTGGACGCCGCCCCCGGCCCTTCCACGGACCTGCTGCGTACAGCGTTCATAGGTAAAGCCGACAACCGGCTGACGGCGTACGATGAAGCGATCAGTCAGCTGAAATCCTTGAGCATCATCGATGCCGTGCCCACCTACCAGCGCAACATGAGTGAATACCTGAAACAGCAAATACAACTGTCTCAGATAGTCGTGGAGCAACAATTGGTGGGCTATAGCGAGGCCTTGAAGGCTTCGTCCCCCATCCTCGACGCCGAAACAGGCATTGACTATAAAAACCAGGCGCGAAGCGCACAAACCCTGTCCACCTTGAACCTGGCAATCATCAAGCGCCTGGAGTTCATCAACAATCGTTTCAGCGATCTCAAAATGCTGGGAGATGAAGGCGCAGCGGTCATTCAAAAAACCATGAGCGAGTTGCCCCCGTTCACCCTCGCTGAGCTCAAATCCCTGGAGATCGGCTTGGGTCGCTACTTGTGTATCGATGAAGAGCAAAGCCAGATCCCTGCCACGCTGCGAGAGCAGATGAACCAGTGCGTCGATACAGCCGAACTTAACGTCGAGAGTTTCACTGAAATCATGGAACGGGGTAGCGACACATCGCTGGATGAGCGCATTGACGTGCTCAACAGCCTGGTCGAGCAATTTTCCAGCGCAGACCAACGTCTGCTGGACATGCATGCCGACCACCCGCAGTTTCTGCTGAAAACTCGCCTGGAGAGCTTTCGACAGCAAATTGGCGAGTTCAGCCGGCGGGCCGTTCACGACCTGGCGCATCTGCTGCGCGAGAAAAAAGCCCTGGAACCCAAGCCCGGCAGCTCAAAGGCCACGCGCGCGCCACGGCGCAAGGTGATCACGACACGCTACGATGGCATTCTAATAGCCCAGCCCCAAGAGTCCGACAGTACGCTGGTCGATGTCAGGACGTCCGTGACGGGCAAGGTACTCGCTACGTTTCATGAAAAAACCCCAGGCGTCTGGGTCAAGCGGCAAAAGGTCACCCCGCCACCGCCACCGCCTGCCACGGTGGACCTGGATACCAGCATCAACACCGGACAAACGCTGTTGGATGCCGAGCAGGCTGAAACCCGCAAGTATCAGGGCTTCTCACGTAAACCCTGGCACGCGCCCCAGGATATCCAAGATATGTACGAGGCCTACGCCAAAAAACTGGAGGATGTGTCAAACGACATCGAGCAAGCGCTGACCCGACGCAATCTCACCGAAAGCGACCATACTTCCGCCGCGTCGACCAAGCGCAACCTCAACGACGCAGCACAGCGGCTTTATCGCCTGGGTAGAACAACCTACATCGACATGATCAAACAGCAGCCGCCCACGGCGGCGCGGGTGGAGTGGCTGCGTAGCCAAGGGCTGATAAGTATCAGCAAAACCTTCAGCCGCCGCGCCGTCAAAGGGCCTCCAAAGGGCTACCTGGACGAGTACGAGGTACGTGATAAAGAAACCAACGCCGTGCTGTGGTACGCGCACTTCCACTATGCAACGAAAGGCGCCGCCCTTGAGAGATTCGATAAGGCCCACCTCAAGACGCGTGAACAACAGCGCCTGGGTGGCTCTCGCCAACGCACCGGACCCAGTGACTGGGAAATGATAGAAATCCACCGCAGCAGCATCGGTGATCAACTGGCCAAGTCGCTGTTCCTCAACAGCTGATCACCTTTTTATGCCTGCCATACCTGGCGCAAACGGGCCAGAGCCTGCGCGATGGCCGCCTCGGGCACGGCGGCAAACCCCATCACCAGGCCCGCGCGCTGGTCCGGTGGTGGGCTTGTGCCAGCCAGCCAATAGCTACTCAAACCGTTGATCTCAACCTCTACCGCACGGGCCTGCGCGAGCAACGCCTGCTCGCGGGCCAGGCTGTCCACTCGCACTGTCAGGTGCAGCCCGGCCGCAACACTGGGCAAGGCGCCGACGCCGGGCAACCCATCGGGCCAACCGGCCAGCAAGGCGTTGCGACGGCTCAGCGCAGCGCGACGCATTCGGCGAATGTGGCGTTGGAAGTGCCCCGCCGCCATGAACTCAGCCATCACCGCCTGGGTGCTGACTTCGGAATGGCGCATGTCCACGGCGCGGCGCCGAGTGAAGGCTTGCACCAGGCCCGGTGGCAGCACCAGGTAACCCAGGCGCAACGCCGGGAACGCCACTTTGCCGAAAGTGCCCACGTATAACACGCGACCACTGCGGTCCAGCGCCGCCAACGGCGACAGCGGCGCGCCGGTGTAGCGGTACTCACCGTCATAATCGTCCTCCACGATCCAACCGCCCGAACGCTCGGCCCAGGCCAGCAATTGCAGACGCCGGGCCAGGCTCATCACCACGCCCAACGGATACTGATGGGAAGGTGTGACATAGGCCACACGGCACTCATGCAGAGCGTTGAGCACCTGGCAATCCAGGCCCTCGCTGTCAACCGGCACGCCCTGCAGTCGTCCACCGGCCAGGGCGAATGCATGGCCTGCCGCACGGTAACCCGGATTTTCCACCGCCACCCCATCACCCGGCTCAATCAGCAACTGTGCACAAAGGCTGATCGCCTGCTGTGCCCCACTGGTGATCACAATTTGTTCAGCCGTGCACTGCATACCCCGTGAGCTGCGCAGGTAGGCGGCAATCAAACCACGCAGGCGGCCGTCACCTGCTGGATCGCCATAGCACAGCTGTTCCAGGTCAGGTTTGCGCCAGAACGCCCCGTTCAGCTTGGCCCATACCTCAAATGGAAACAGATCAAAGGCCGGTACGCCCACCCGAAATGCCCGCGGTGGCCCCATGGGAGGCTGAGGCAGGTGGTGGTTTTTTACCCGCGCCAGGCCCGTGCTGTGGATAACTTGATCGTCCAGATCCTCAGGCAAATTCGCCCATTTTGTGGATAAGGCTGGGGATAAGCCTGTTGAAAACCCTGTGGATACTTTTGTGGATAGTTTTTTTGGCCTGGGCAATTGGGCTACATAGGTGCCATCTCCCACCCGACTCTCAATAAACCCCTCCGCATACAGCTGATCGTAGGCGCGCACGACGCTGTTTCGGGAAATCGACAATGCCGCCGCCAGATCACGAGTAGCAGGTAACCGCGTACCACTGACCAGCCGTCCATCCAGCACCCGCTGGCGCAGGGCTTCATAGAGTTGGCGCGTCAGGCCCTGGCGGCGGTCCAGTTCGATACCGGCAGGGTTGAAGGATAACGGCGGCGAAAGGAGCGGCATATTGGACCTATGGAAATAGCGCTAGATGGCTCTTACAACGAACCAATAGCCTGCCTACGATGCAGGCATTCGCCAAGGAAAATTTCCATGTACACACCCCGCGCCTTTGCCCTCGATGACTTGCCCCAAATCCAGCAACTGATCCAGCACACCCGTCTGGCGCAGTTGGTGACCGTGGGAGAAGATGGCCTGCAAGCCAGCCATCTGCCACTGCTGCTCAACCCCGATGAAGGTCCCAACGGCACGCTTTACGGGCACCTGGCCAAGGCCAACCCGCAATGGCGCGAGCTGCAAAATGGCAGTGAGGCGCTGGTGATCTTTGCGGGTGCCGACGCCTATATCAGCCCGGCGTTTTACCCGGCCAAAGCCGAACACGGCAAAGTGGTACCGACCTGGAACTACATCGCCGTGCACGCCTATGGCAAGGCCGAGGTGTTCAGCGACGCCGAGCGATTGCTCAAGGTGGTCAACGCCCTCACCGAGCGCCATGAAAGCGGCCGCGCCCAGCCCTGGACAGTCAGCGACGCGCCGGCGGATTACATCGACGGCATGCTCAAGGCGATCGTCGGCTTCGCCCTGCCCATCGAGCGTGTGATCGGCAAACACAAACTCAGTCAGAACCGCAGCGCGGCCGACATGGCAGGCGTGCGCGAAGGCCTGGCCGCCAGTACCGATGTGCGCGACCAGACCCTCGCCCGCTATATTCCCCAAGGAGTTACACAATGACCCGGATCGACATTCGCCAAGTCACCGCTGCCGACCACACCGCCTGGCTGCCGTTGTGGCAGGCGTATTTGAAGTTCTACAACACCGAACTGCCGGACGCCGTCAGCCAAAGCACCTGGCAACGCCTGATCGACGCCCGCGAGCCGACTCATTCGGCACTCGCCTGGCAGGACGGCAAGGCAGTGGGCATGGTCAACTTCATCTACCATCGTTCCAACTGGAGCATCGAGAACTCCTGCTACCTGCAGGACTTGTTGGTGGACCCCGCCCAGCGTGGCACTGGCGTGGGTCGCAAGCTGATCGAATTCGTCTACGCCACCGCCAAGGCCGATGGCTGCTGCAAGGTGCACTGGTTGACCCACGAGACCAACGCCACCGCGATTCAACTGTACGAACGCATCGCTGAACGCCCGGGTTTCATCCAATTTCGCAAAGGTCTTTAAGGAGCGCAGCATGGTCACTTCCCCCGCCGACTGGAAAGGCGCCCCCGCGCCTGCCGCGCAACTGCTTGAAGGGCGCTTTATTCGCCTGGAAAAGCTCGACCCGGCGCGCCACGCCGAGCAACTGTGGCAAGCCCTCGAAGGCCCCGGTGCCGACCCGACCTTGTGGGACTATTTGCCCTACGGGCCTTTTGCTGAGCGCAGCGCCTTCGATGCCTGGCTGAACAACCATGCTGCCAGCAGCGACCCGTATTTCTTCAGCGTGGTCGACCGCGCAAGCGGCCAGGTCCAGGGCATCCTCAGCCTGATGTCCATCGTCCCCGCTCACGGGCGTATTGAAATCGGCCACGTCACCTTTGGCGCACCGATGCAGCGTTCGCCAAAAAGTACCGAAGCGGTGTACCTGCTGGCCAAGTACGCGTTCGAACAGGGCTACCGCCGCCTGGAATGGAAGTGCAACAACGGCAATGCGCGCTCCCGGTATGCGGCCGAGCGCCTGGGGTTCAGTTTTGAAGGCGTGTTCCGCCAGCATATGGTGGTCAAGGGGCAGAACCGGGATACGGCGTGGTATTCGATGCTGGATTCGGAATGGCCGAAGATTGGCGCGGGGTTTGAGGCGTGGTTGTCGGAGGAGAACCAGGCCGGTTCCGGTCAGCTCAGAACACTGGCCGAATGCCGAACCTGAACCTCACCCGCAAAACAAAACCCATGTGGGAGGGGGCTTGCCCCCGATGGCGGTTTATCAGTCAAACAGGCTGAGACTGACACTCTGCTATCGGGGGCAAGCCCCCTCCCACAATTTTGATCTGCGGTGAATCAGTTGGTAAGGCGCTCGGCCAACACCGCAATATGCTCCGGCCCGATGCCGCAGCAACCGCCCAAATGGCTGGCGCCACGCGCTTTCCAATCAGCCGCCCACTGCAGGTAACCCGGCGGGTCGAGATCGTCGCGCAATGGGTCCAGGCCATCGTTGGCCGTGGCTTCCTTGGGTTGCGGTGGGAAGGCATTGGCGTAGGCGCCGATCTGAATCGCGACGCCCAATCGCTCGAAGGTTGCCCGCGCCGTATCGATCGCCGCGCCGATCACTTCCGGCTGGCTGCAGTTGAACAGCAATACCTGCACGCCCAACTGCGCCGCCGCCTCGGCCGCCTCCGCCACTGGCTCACCGGAACGCAGGCGCGGCACGTCATCAGTGTCTTCATCTTTCAAGGTAAACGACAGCCAGAACGGCTTGCCATCCTGCGGCAGGCCGGCATGAATCGCTTGTGCTTCAACGATGGAGCTTTGGGTTTCCGCCAGCCACAGGTCAACGTGAGGCGCCAGGCCCTGCACCAGCGGTGTCAGCAATTCGCTGACCCGCTCCGGCAGGAACAGGTCGGGCCGGTATGAGCCAAACAACGGCGGCAATGAACCGGCGACGCGCACCGGTTTGCCGGATGCCTTCACCGCCCGTCGCGCCAACTCACCGGCCAGCGCGGCCAGCGCCTGGGCCTCTTGCGCGAACCGCGCTTCGCCGATATGAAACGGCACCACCGCGTAACTGTTGCTGGTAATCACGTTGGCACCACTGTCGATATAAGCTGCGTGCACCGCCTCTACCGCTTGCGGCGCTTCGCTCAGGGCCAGCGCCGACCATTCCGGCTGGCGGAACGGCGCGCCACGGCGTTGCAGTTCACGGCCCATGCCGCCATCAAGAATTACTGTGCTTGCTGTGCCCATATGCTTTTTACTCATATGCTTATGAAAATAACTCACTATGAGAGTCGTTCTTATAACTATTTAATGCGTACCGTTCGGTTAATAACAACCTCTTTTTTATTCGGGTGCTCGATTTTGAAATTACGACCGCTGTTGGCCCTGGGCCTGACGATATTGGCCGCTTCAACCCAAGCCTTTGGCGGCGCCACGCTGGACCGTATCGAACAGAAGAAAGAGCTGGTCGGTGTGCTGATGGAAAGCTACCCGCCGTTTTCATTCCTCAACGATCAAAACCAACTGGACGGCTTCGACGTGGATGTGGCCAAGGCCGTGGCGCAAAAGCTTGGGGTCAAGTTGCGCCTGGAAACGCCTTCATGGGACGTCATTGCCGCCGGCCGCTGGAGCGGGCGCTACGATATTTGCATCTGCTCCATGACCCCGAGCAAGGCACGCGCCGAGGTGTTCGACTTCCCGGTGGAGTACTACGCCTCGCCCGCCGTCATCGTGGTCAATGCCAAGGATGATCGCATCCATACAGCCAAAGACCTGAGCGGCAAGAAAGTCGGCCTCACCAGCGCTTCCAGCTATGAAAGCTACCTGAACAAGAACCTGGTGATCGAAGGCGCCGAAGACACTCAGTTGCAGTACCCGTTCGAGGATGTGCAGATTGCCCCGTACGACACCGACAACGTGGCATTCCAGGACCTCGGCCTGGGCGCGGGCGTGCGCCTGGATGCAATCCTCACCAACCTGGTCACCGCGCAGCCGCGCCTGACCCAGGACAAGCGCTTCAAGCTTGCAGGCGAGCCGTTGTATTCGGAGCCCAACTCGGTGGCCATCGAGAAAGGCGACGCGCAGTGGGACAGCAAAGTGCGTGAGGTCTTCGCCCAGCTCAAACAGGACGGCACCTTGAGCAAGCTGTCGCAAAAATGGATCGGCGCCGATATCAGCCGATGAGTTTTCGTATACGGCTTTACCTGACCTGGGCGGCTCTGTTCGCCTTGTTTGCCAGTTTCTTCCTGAGCTTTGACCTGAAGTTCTCGATCATCCTCGACAAGCTGCCCAACCTGGTCGGCCTGCACCTGGCGCCCAATGGCTTCCTGCAAGGCGCGGCGCTGACGCTGTTTTTGTGCCTGTGCGCCATCGTTGCGTCGTCGGTACTGGGTTTTGTCACTGCCCTGGGGCGCCTGTCGAAAAGCGCGGTGGCGTTCGGCATTGCCAGTTTCTACGCCTCGTTCTTTCGCGGCACGCCGTTGCTGATCCAGATCCTGCTGATTTACCTGGGTTTGCCGCAACTGGGCCTGGTACCGGGCGCCATCGTCGCCGGGATCATCGCGCTGTCGCTGAACTATGGTGCCTATCTGAGCGAGATCTTTCGCGCCGGTATCCTCGGCGTGCCCCATGGCCAACGGGAAGCCGCATTGGCCCTGGGCATGCGTGACCGGGCGATCTTCTGGCATGTCACCCTGCCCCAGGCCATGCGCACCATCATTCCGCCGGCCACCAACCAGTTCATCTCGATGCTCAAGGACTCGTCGCTGATCTCGGTGATGGGCGTTTGGGAAGTGATGTTCCTGGCGCAGTCCTATGGCCGCTCGAGCTATCGCTATATCGAGATGCTCACCACGGCGGCGATCATTTACTGGGTGATGTCTCTCGGGCTGGAGCTGATCCAGGCGCGCATGGAGCGGCATTTCGGCAAAGGTTATGTGCGCCGCGGTTGAAGTTCAGAACCCCTAGGCAGATGAGCTTTCAGCCGCACGCCATTAACGACAACTCCCGCAAACCAGCGGTCAGTGGCCTGACAGTTATCCCTCGACGACCTCGCTACATTCCCGGCCTCATTCATCAGAGGTCGGGAATTCATGTCTTTCATACCCTCCAGAATCGCTGCGTTCATCAGCCTTGCAGTGGCCATCAGTGTTCAACCCGCGCAAGCACGCGGCGATATTGAATACAGGCCGTTTTTTCATCACCCTTATGATTCAATCGAAACTGAGTGGACCATCGAACCCAAGCTCGGTACGCCGCCTTCCCCGCCGCCCTACGCCGGGTACCTCATTGGACAAGCCACTACCTACAACGGCGTGCAGGTCGCCAAGGTGCTGGAGCCCGCGCTGCTTGAACTGCTGAACGCCGGTGAGCTGACCTCGGAACAGATAAAGAAGCTGCAAAAGGTAAATGAAGCACTTGCCGGACAGCCCGGCGGAATCGGCGCAGCCCTTGAACAATTGGCCGGCAGCCAAAACGCTAACCTGGCCACCGCCACCCACGCCGTCACCAGCCAAATCAGCAACCAATTACTCTCGACCCTGCGCGCCTTGCCAGCCGACGAGAATAGTCACTTTTGGGTGCAGGGCCTGGGCAACGATGGCAACCTCGATTCACGAAGCGGCAGCGCCGGCCTGAAACACGGTACCCGTGGGCTGTTGCTGGGCGCCGACTGGGCGGTGGACCAAGCCTGGCGCGTGGGGGTGATGAGTGCCAAATCCGCGAGCAATCTTGGCGCCCAGCGCTTTTCCGCCGAGCTGGACAGCTTGCATCTGGGAGCCTATGCCGTGCGACAGGACGGCCCGCTGGCCCTGCGCCTGGGTGCGATCTACAGCAGCCACGCCGGGACCAACAGGCGCAACGTCAATCTGCTCGATTACAAAGATCAGCTCAAGTCTCGTTACGATGCCCAAAGCCAAACGCTGTTCTCGGAACTGGGCTATCAATTGGGCAGCCAGGACTTGCGCGTCGAGCCTTTCGCCGGCATTGGCTACCAGCGTTATCACCGCGACAGTTTCAAGGAAAGCGGTGGCCTGAGCGCACTCAACGTCGGCGCGCAGACCCAGCAGAACCTGAGCAGCACGGTTGGTCTGCGCCTGGCGACGGTGTACCGGTTCGATAATCAGATCAGCCTTACACCCCACCTCAGCACCGGCTGGAAACACCTCTACGGCGCAGTCGACAGCCAGGTGCACCAATCCTATCGCAACGTTCCAGTGGTGCTGGACGGCTTCACCATCACCGGTACGGCACTGGATCGCAACAGCCTGGACGTGCAAGCCGGTCTGGACGTCGCACTCTCCAAGCAACACACACTGGGCCTGACTTACAGCGGCCAGGCGGGCACGCATAGCCGCAATCAGGGCGTGAAGGGGCAGTGGACCATGAGCTTTTAACCAAGCGTACTAAGGCGCTATTCCAATAACGAGCCCTCTTACAACGCTCAATGCCACCCGCCGACAGCTACAGGCATTTACCTGCGGTAGTTTTTCGACCTCCAGCACACGTGAGGTCGAAATCCAATGTCGAGCGTATCCACACAGCTTGCAGCCTGCTCCCCTCAAACGTTCTATTCGAACTCGGCCGCTGTGCATGTCGAGGCCGGCAGCGCCATCGAACTCACCACCGGAGGCCACCTCACAAATAACGGGCATATATCCACCGGCCCCTCAACACGCTTCGAAGAATCGTACAGTGGCATAAGCGTGAACGGCGCAGACGTAACAGTCGTCAACCATGGGGCAGTGATGGGTGGCAGCAATGGCATCAAGGCCAAGGACGCTGTAGTACTGACCAATACAGGCGCGATCACCGGCCAGAAAGGCGCCGGTTTGAAATCCAAGGGCAATGCAGAGGTGGTCAATTATGGCGTCATCACCGGCGCAGATACCCAGCGTGCCCGGCAGAACGACGGCGACGGTGATGGCCTGGATATCGACAAATTCGGGCGCATACACAACTACGGGATCATCGAGGGCACGGGGGCCAATGGCAGTGACAAGCACGGCGCGCCCAATACCAGTGAAGGCATCGCCATAGGGGGTGCCGACATCTATAACCACGGCCTCATCAGCGGTGCGCATCATGGCGTGCTGGTCGACAACGGGAACGCAGGGCCTGCCTTTGGCAGCACGTTGCTGGTCAACAACGGCAGTATCAGAGGTCGCAATGGCTATGGGGTAAACCTGGTCGGAAATTTCAATGACAGGGTCATTAATAACGGCCTGATCAGCGGTGGCAACGGCGTTGCCCTGAACATGGGCGGTGGCGACGACGTGCTGACTGTGCGCGGCCAGGCCCGATTCAGGGGCGAGGTGGACGGCGGCAGCGGTACCAACCAGGTAATCCTGGATGATATCGAGGGCGGCATGTTCAACGGCGCCCGCCAGGTTCAGCACCTGGACGTCACCGCAGGCGCCTGGACCCTGACCGGCGCACTGGAGGCCAACCAGCGAGGTCGGGTTCAGAGCGGCGCCACGTTGATCAACCAGAGCCGCATCGGCGGCACGGTCGCGGTTGAACAGGGTGCCACCTACGCCGGAGGCACGGTGAACGAACTTGACGTTGCCGGTACGCTGGTGCTCGACCCGGCCTTGAAAAACCAAGGGCGCATCAAACGCGACCTGAACATGACACAGGGTTCGACCCTGGCTCTCAAGGTGGGCCAGGGCGAAACACACAGCACCCTGAAAGTCGGCAACCGTGCCAGCCTGGGGGGGGCAACACTGAGTATCCAGATCGAGCACGAAAGTGATGAACTGCTCAACCGCCAGCTACGCATCGTCGACGCCGCACAGATTGAAGGCCGCTTCGAGCGGATCACCAGCAACCTTGAAACCCTGACCCCGGAGCTGATCTACACAGCCACCGGCGCCTTTGTCAGCTTCAAGCGCAAAAAGCCTGCTGACGAAGCCTGAATAGCAGGCAAAAAAAAGGAGGGCACCTGCCCCCCCGAGGATTAAGCGGTAATGTCGAAGGCTGAATTCAGCCTTCGATCTCAATCAGGATCTCACCCGGGTTGACCCGGTCACCCTTGGCCACATGAACGGCGGTCACCTTGCCGGCAATGGCTGCCTGGACTTCGGTTTCCATCTTCATGGCTTCGGTGATCAGCACGGCCTGGCCGGCCTTGACCACGTCGCCCTCCTTGACCAGCACATCGACGATATTGCCCGGCATCGCCGTGCTGACATGGCCCGGTTCGGTAGCGTGCTTGCGCTTGCTGCCGCCGCTGCTGACAAATTCGTTGAGCGGTTCGAACACCACTTCTTCCGGCATCCCGTCGATGGACAGGTAAAAGTGGCGCTTACCTTCGGCCTTCACGCCGACACCGGTGATATCCACACGGTAGCTTTCGCCGTGCACGTCGATAACGAACTCGGTCGGCACGCCTTCGCCGCTGGCACGGGCTACACCGCCCGCTTCCGGAATCGGCAGCAGCACTTCAGGGGCCAGGGTGCCGGCGTCGCGTTCTTCGAGGAATTTGCGCCCGATATCCGGGAACATGGCGTAGGTCAGCACGTCTTCTTCGGACTTGGCCAACGCGCCGATTTCACCGCGCAGCTTGGTCATTTCCGGCTTGAGCAAATCAGCCGGGCGAACATCGATAACCTCTTCGCTGCCAATGGCCTGACGGCGCAACTTTTCGTTCACCGTGCCCGGGGCCTTGCCGTAGCCGCCTTGCAGGTAGAGCTTCACTTCGTTGGTGATGGTCTTGTAGCGCTCACCGGCCAGCACGTTGAAGAACGCCTGTGTGCCGACGATCTGCGACGTGGGGGTGACCAGCGGCGGGAAGCCGAGGTCTTCACGCACGCGCGGGATCTCGGCCAGCACTTCGCTCATACGGTTCAGCGCGCCCTGCTCTTTCAACTGGTTGGCCAGGTTGGAAATCATCCCGCCCGGCACCTGATTGACTTGCACGCGAGTGTCGACGGCGGTGAATTCGCTTTCGAACTGGTGGTACTTCTTGCGCACGGCGTAGAAGTACAGGCCAATCTCCTGCAACAGCTCCAGGTCGAGGCCGGTGTCGAATTCGCTGCCTTTGAGGGCCGCGACCATCGACTCGGTGCCTGGGTGGCTGGTGCCCCAGGCGAAGCTGGAGATGGCGGTGTCGATATGGTCGGCACCGTTCTCGATGGCCTTGAGCTGGCACATCGCGGCCAGGCCGGCGGTGTCATGGGAGTGGATAAAGATCGGCAGGTTCTGTTCGGCTTTGAGCGCCTTGACCAGTTCGCCGGTGGCGTAAGGGGTCAGCAGGCCGGCCATGTCCTTGATCGCAATCGAGTCGCAGCCCATGGACTCCAACTGCTTGGCCTGGGCCACGAAGGCGTCGACAGTGTGCACCGGGCTGGTGGTGTAGGCGATGGTGCCCTGGGCGTGTTTGCCGGCGGCCTTGACCGCTTCGATGGCCACGCGCAGGTTACGTACGTCGTTCATCGCATCGAAGATACGGAACACATCGATCCCGTTAACCGCAGCCTTGGCGACGAAGGCTTTGACCACATCGTCGCTGTAGTGGCGGTAGCCCAGCAGGTTCTGGCCGCGCAGCAGCATTTGCAGGCGCGTGTTGGGCAATGCCGCGCGCAGTTGGCGCAGACGCTCCCACGGATCTTCTTTGAGGAACCGTACACAAGCGTCGAAGGTAGCGCCGCCCCAGACCTCCAGGGACCAGTAGCCGACTTTGTCGAGCTTGTCGCAGATCGGCAGCATGTCATCGGTGCGCATGCGGGTCGCCAGCAACGATTGGTGAGCGTCGCGCAGGATGGTGTCGGTTACGAAGATTTTTTTAGTCATTGGTAGCTCCTCATAGCGGCAAGTTTCAAGCTACAAGCTGCAAGAAAAAGCCAATCTGCTTTTACTTGTAGCGTGCCGCTTACAACTTGCAGCTGTTTATTCATAAACCTGCGTGTGCGGCGATGGCGGCGGCGATGGCCAGGGCCAGCTCTTCGGGTTTGCGCTTGATCGAGTAGTTGGTCAGCTCAGGGTGGCTTTCCACAAAGCTTGTATTAAATTGGCCGCTGCGAAATTCCGGGTTGCGCAGGATTTCCTGGTAATAGGCGGCGGTGGTCTTCACGCCTTGCAGGCGCATGTCGTCCAGGGCGCGCAGGCCACGGTCCATGGCTTCTTCCCAGGTCAACGCCCACACCACCAGTTTCAGGCACATGGAGTCGTAGAACGGCGGAATGGTGTAGCCGGTGTAGATCGCCGTGTCGGTACGCACGCCAGGGCCGCCGGGCGCGTAGTAACGGGTGATCTTGCCGAAGCTTGGGAGGAAGTTGTTCTTCGGGTCTTCGGCGTTGATGCGAAACTGCAACGCGAAACCACGGTGCTGGATATCTTCCTGTTTCACCGACAGCGGCAGGCCCGAGGCGATACGAATCTGCTCACGGACGATATCGATCCCGGTGATTTCCTCAGTGATGGTGTGTTCCACCTGCACCCGAGTGTTCATCTCCATGAAGTACACCTCGCCCTCGGCGAGCAGGAACTCCACGGTGCCGGCGTTCTCGTAGCCCACGGCCTTGGCTGCGCGCACCGACAGGTCGCCGATGTAGGCGCGCTGTTCCGGGGTCAGCTGCGGGCTGGGGGCAATTTCGATGAGCTTCTGGTTGCGGCGCTGGATCGAGCAATCACGCTCGAACAGGTGCACCACGTTGCCAAAGCTGTCACCGAGGATCTGCGCCTCGATGTGCTTGGGATTGACGATGCATTTTTCCAGGAACACTTCTGCCGAGCCGAAGGCCTTGGTGGCTTCGGAGATCACACGGGGAAAGGCTTGTTCGAGTTCTTCGCGGCTGTTGCAACGGCGAATACCGCGACCGCCACCACCCGAGGTGGCCTTGAGCATCACCGGGTAACCGATACGGTCGCCTTCGGTGAGGGCTTCATGGATGTCGGCGACGTTGCCTTCGGTGCCCGGCGTAACCGGTACACCGGCCTTGATCATGCTGCGGCGTGCTTCGGTCTTGTCGCCCATGCGGCGAATCACTTCCGCCGACGGACCGATGAACTTGATCCCACGCTCGACGCAGATGTCCGCCAATTCGGCGTTTTCCGACAGGAAACCGTAGCCGGGGTGCAGTGCATCGCAGCCGGTTTCCACGGCCAGGTTCACCAGTTTGCGCGGGTTCAGGTAACCGGCCAGGGGCTCGGCTCCGATGCTGTGGGCTTCGTCGGCACGCTTGACGTGCAACGCGTGGCGGTCGGCGTCCGAATAAACCGCGACCGAGCGAATGCCCATCTCGGCGCAGGCACGCACGATTCGTACGGCAATTTCACCACGGTTGGCGATCAGGATCTTTTTTATCACTTGGAAATTCCCTTGAGCCGATTGCTGCGTCTTTGACCCTGGGTAGCCGGGGGTCAGCGCGTGACCAAATGTTTCATGACAGTCGCGAGACACACACTATGCGCACCGAGGGATTAACAAAAATCAATAATTATTGGGTTGTGTATAAGTAAAGACTTATAGTTAGCAGGACGATGGGTGGAGCGGGAATTATTTGATGCGTAAGTCATTGATGCGTATGACATTGCGTCAGCTGCAGATTTTCAATGAAGTGTGTGATTTGCGCTCCTACAGCCGTGCAGCCGAGGAAATGTCCCTTACCCAACCGGCCGTCAGCCTGCAAATTCGCCAACTCGAAGAGCTGATCGGCCAGCCGCTGTTCGACTATGTCGGCAAAAAGCTCTACATGACCGAGGCCGCCGAAGCCCTCCAACGGGCCAGCCGGGATATTTTCGGACGCCTGGAAAACCTCGATATGCAGCTCTCGGACATGCAGGGCTCACTGCAGGGCCAATTGAAGCTGGCGGTGGAGTCCAGCGCCAAATACTTCGTGCCGCACCTGTTCGCCGCTTTCAAGCGCCAGCACCCGGAGGTTCAATTGCACCTGACCGTGGTCAATCGCGCCCAGGTGATCCGCCGACTCTCGGACAACCGCGACGACCTGGTGATCATGTCCATGGTGCCTCAGGACATGGGCCTGGAATTCCTGCCGTTTCTCAACAATCCGATTGTCGCCGTGGCGCTGCCGGATCATCCGCTGAGCCTGCAAGGGCCGCTGCGCCTGCAGGATCTGGAACCCTACACCCTGCTCATCCGCGAACCGGGCTCCGGCACACGACTGGCGTGCGAAGAGTACTTCAAGGAAAAACGCGTGCACTTCACCCAGACCGTGGAAGTGGCGTCGGCCGAGGCGCAGCGTGAGTGCGTGGTCGCAGGTTTGGGCGTGGCCCTGCTGACGCGCCACGCCTTGAACCTGGAACTGGCCACCGGCGGGCTCAAGGAGCTGGCGGTGGAAGAACTGCCGCTGTATCGCAGTTGGTGCCTGGTGCAAGCCAAAGCCAAGCGGCTGTCACCGGTGGCCCATGCGTTCCTGGGCTTTATTCGCAGCGAACGGGTACAGATCAGCGCGCTGGCTGAGCGCTTCGCTGGGCAGCCAAGGGCGCCTGCCAATGCAGTTCCGGGTAATCACTGATGCTCTGGAGCAGTTGGCGCTGGTCGCAGCGGTCTTCGATTGCGCGACGGAACGCCATGCGGCGCTGGTCTTCCTGCTGACGACGGGTCTTGACGGTGCTGTTGCTGTCTTCGTAGGTCCGGGCCATTTGGAGTCTCCCAATGCGAGTACGTGGGAGTACAGAATGGGCGCGGGGGATGACGGGGCGATGACAACCTGATGAAGATTCTGGACACACATGAGAACCCAATGTGGGAGGGGGCTTGCCCCCGATGGCGGCGGGTCAGTCAATGAATCGGGTGACTGACACTGCGCTATCGGGGGGCGAGCCCCCTCCCACATTTCGACCGAGTATGGCCCATGAATCAGTCGTCGAGGGCTTTGACCGACTTGGGCGACAACCGCAGGCTGCGCAAACTGCGCTTCACGCTCTTGAGGTGGTTGACCAGGCTCGGCCCACGGGCCATGGCGACCCCCATTGCCAAAACGTCGATCACCACAAGGTGAGCGATGCGCGAGGTCAGCGGCGTGTAGATCTCGGTGTCTTCATGCACGTCGATCGCCAGGTTCACCGTGGACAACTCCGCCAACGGCGTCTGGCTCGGGCACAGGGTGATCAGCGAGGCGCCGCTTTCACGCACCAGGTTGGCCGTGATAAGCAGGTCTTTGGAGCGACCGGACTGGGAAATACAGATGGCCACGTCGGTAGGCTTCAAGGTCACCGCCGACATCGCCTGCATGTGCGGGTCGCTGTAGGCCGCCGCCGTGAGCAGCAGGCGGAAGAATTTGTGCTGGGCGTCGGCCGCCACCGCGCCGGAAGCACCAAAGCCATAGAACTCTACGCGCTGGGCCTGGGACATGGCGGTCACGGCCTTTTGCAGCTCCACCGGGTCGAGCTTCTCGCGCACTTCCATCAGGGTGTGCAAGGTGGTGTCGAAGATTTTCAGGCTGTAGTCGGCGACGGAATCGTCTTCATGGATCGCAAACTGGCCGAAACTCGCCCCGGCGGCCAGGCTTTGCGCCAACTTGAGCTTCAAGTCCTGAAACCCGGAGCAACCGATGGCGCGGCAGAAGCGCACGATGGTCGGCTCGCTGATGCCCACGCTGTGGGCCAGGTCAGCCATGGAACTGTGCATCACGGCCGCAGGGTCAAGCAGCACGTGATCGGCAACCTTGAGTTCCGATTTGCGTAACAGGTGGCGCGACTGGGCGATATGTTGCAACAGGTTCAAAGGGCAGGACTCTTGTTATTGGCAGACGCCAGGGATGTAGCAAGCTTGTAGTTATACTACAAGAATTGCCGTTTTGCCCGCCTGATGCAGCACTAAATCGCCCCGCCCCCCTCTGAAATTAAGGGTAGAGGCTTTGTAGCCACAGGGGCTGCCCCCGAGTCGTTAAGGAAATTCCGGATTTTTCCGTAACAAATCTGCCAGCCCCTCGGCGTGCATCGGTCGGCTGATCAGATAGCCCTGTACCTCGTCGCACCCCTCGCTTCGCAGGAAATCCAGTTGCTGCTGATCCTCCACGCCTTCGGCCACCACTTTGAGCGCCAACCCGTGGGCCATGGCAATGATCGCTCGGGTAATGGCGGCGTCCTCACGCCCCTGGCCAAGCCCCCGGATAAAGGTCTGGTCGATCTTCACGTAATCCACCGGAATACGCTTGAGGTAGCTGAGAGATGAATAGCCGGTGCCAAAATCGTCGATGGCCAGCTTCACACCCAGCTCGCGCAACTGCCGGAAGGTAATGATGATGTGCTCGACACTGTCGAGCAGCTGACTTTCGGTCAGTTCCAACTCGAGGTATTGCGGGTCCAGCCCGGTCTCTTCCAACACCTGGCGCACCAGGCTGACCAGCTTGCCCTGGCGTAACTGATGCACCGACAGGTTCACCGACACGCGAATCGGCGCCAGCCCCTGACGCTGCCACTCACAGGCCTGCCAGCAGGCCTTGCGCAACACTGACTCACCCAGCGGCACGATCAGACCGGTTTCTTCGGCCAGACCGATAAAGTCCCCCGGCGGCACCAGGCCCCATTGCGGATGTTCCCAGCGCACCAGGGCCTCCACCGCATTGAGCTTGCCGGTGGCCAGGCACAGTTTGGGTTGGTAGAACACCGTGAGCTGGCCCTCGTCGATGGCCTTGCGCAAATGGTTTTCCAGCTGCAGGCGCTCCAGGGTGCTGGCTTGCAGGCTATCGGTGTAGAACTGGAAATTATTCCCGCCCAGGTGCTTGGCGTGCTGCATCGCCATATTCGATTGGCTGACCAGCGCAGAAATTTCCCGCGCATTATCCGGCAGCAGGCTGACGCCCATGGAGGCACTGACCACCAGCTCATGCCCCTCTACCGTCACCGGCACGCGCAGCTTTGCCAATAGCCGAGTCGCCACGCGCGCCAGGCTCGACAAGTTGCCATAGGCATCGAACAGCACGGCGAATTCATCACCGGACAGGCGTGCAATGGTGTCGGCTTCCGGCAGTGCGTTGATCAACCGCCGTGCCATTTTCTGCAATAGCTGGTCAGCCACTTCATGGCCCAGGCTGTCATTGAGCAGCTTGAAACGGTCGAGGTTGATGTGCAGCAGCGCCAGGCTGCGCCCACCCTGACGCACGCGCTGATGCGCTTCACGCAGCCGTTCACGAAACAGCGAACGATTGGCCAGGCCCGTCAACTCATCGTAATGGGTGAGGTAGCGCATGCGCTCCTCGGACTCGCGTCGCGCGGACATATCGGCGAAAAAACCGACGATATGACTGACATTGCCGCGAGCATCGCGCACCACGCTCAGTTGCAGCCACTGCGGGTACAGCTCGCCGTTCTTGCGCGTCTCCACCAGTTCCCCTTGCCAGGTGCCGTGGCTGAGCAGCGCCTGGCGAATCACCGGGAAGTGACGCCGGGCATCGCGACTGCTGGGTAACTCCACGACATTGCGCCCGAGCAGGTCGTCGATGTCAAAACCGGTGACACGGCTGAACGCCTGGTTGACCGCAATCAGCACGTAGTTCGGGTCGAGAATCACGATGCCTTCGCTGGCGGCCTCGAACACCGTCGAGGCGAGCCGTTGCTGTTCTTCCAGGGCCTTGCCGGCACTGATGTCGCGGCGCGTGCCGAGCATGCGGATCACCCGCCCACCGGGCGAACGCTCTACCGCGCGCCCACGGTCCTCGATCCACACCCAGTGCCCGTCGCCATGGCGTATCCGGTATTCCACCTGATAGTCCTCGCTGCGGCCTTTGAGGTGCTCCACCAGCGCATGCTTGAGCAGCGGCAGGTCGTCGGGGTGCAGGCGCGGCTTGAGATGACTGAGCATCGCGGTGACGTACTCGGGTTCCAGGCCGAACAGTTCCTTGAGCTGGGTGTGGTGCACCTCATCGGTTTGCAGGTTCCAGTCCCACAGGCCCAGTTCACTGGCTTGCAGCGCCATGGCCAGGCGCGCCTCGCTTTTGTTCAGGGCGAGGCTGGCGGCGTCCAGTTCCTGACTGCGCAGCGCCATACGGTCTTGCAGGCCGACCTGGGCGTCACGCAAGTCCTGCTCGACCTGGCGACGCTGCTCGACTTCGCGCATCAACGCCTGGTTCAACTGCTCGCTGCGTTGCCGGGCCTGCTGCAAATGCTCGATCAAGGCCTGGTTCTGGAAGCGTCGCAACAGACCGCGCTGGATCAGGCGGTTGACCTGCCACGCCACCACACTCAACGACGCCAACAGGATCACACCGAGCACGCCCCAGCCCTGTTGCTGCGAGGTGCCGCTGCAGAACAGATACACGATGACCGGCAACAGGCACGGCAAGGCGAAGGACACAAAGGCCCAGAGGCTTACGGCATACGCCACGCTGGCCGACAGCATCGCCGCGCCGATCAGGCCGAACACCCAGGCCTGTTGCATGAAGCTGTCGGTGGGCACCAGGGCGATGGCGGCGATCGACAGGGTCAGGCCGCTGACCGCCGAGCCGAGCATGAACATCCGGCGCCAGACAGGTTGGGCCTGACGGCTGGGCATGGCCGACTCAAAGGCCGCCACCTGGATGACCCGCATCGCCACCAGCGCCAGCAACCAGACCAGCCAGAGGCTGTCGAGCAGGTATTGCGCAGGGTTCCACAGCAGCCAGGCGCACACCAGACCATTGACCAGCATCAACAGGGTCGGCACCAATGAGCCTTGATACAACAGGCGTGTCCGCTCGACCGCCATCTGGGTGGCGTAACGTTTGCGGATAACCTGCGCAGGCGCCGCCGAAGGGCCGAACAGGTCAGTGTCAAAGGTCATAGGCAGTGTTCTTATAATGGTGAGCCCGAACGTCGACGGAGCATACACAAGCAAGCGCTCGGGCCAAACTGCTCCAGATCATAAAAAACGCCCGGCCGTTGGGCGCAAAGCGCTGTTCCAGACAGCTTGAACGAGACGCCACGCGGGCTGTGGCGCATGACTGACCGGTCATCCGCACCCGACAGAATGTTGCCCCGCAGGCGGTTTTCCGTCGGGCGCGTGGCATTGGGGTTTGCCCGTCTTCACCCGGCACCCTAGAATGCGCCGATGCGCGATGATCTCTCCCTTTTGCTGAACTCCCTCAACGATGCCCAACGCCAGGCCGTAGCGGCCCCCGTTGGCCGTCAGTTGGTCCTGGCCGGTGCTGGCTCCGGTAAAACCCGAGTGCTGGTGCACCGTATCGCCTGGTTGATCCAGGTCGAGAACGCGTCGCCCCATTCCATCCTGTCGGTGACGTTCACCAACAAGGCTGCCGCCGAGATGCGCCATCGCATCGAGCAACTGATGGGCATCAGCCCGGCCGGCATGTGGGTCGGCACCTTCCACGGTCTGGCACACCGCCTGTTGCGGGCGCATTGGCAGGAAGCGGGGTTGGCCCAGACTTTCCAGATCCTCGACAGCGACGATCAGCAACGTCTGGTCAAGCGGGTGATCCGCGAGCTGGGCCTCGACGAGCAGCGTTGGCCGGCACGCCAGGCCCAGTGGTTTATCAACGGTCAGAAAGACGAAGGCCTGCGCCCGCAACATATCCAGGCCAGCGGCGATCTGTTCCTGGCCACCATGCGCAGCATCTATGAAGCCTACGAGGCGGCCTGTGCACGCGCCGGCGTGATCGACTTCTCCGAACTGCTGTTGCGTGCCCTCGACCTGTGGCGCGACAACCCCGGCTTGCTGGCCCATTACCAGAAGCGTTTCCGGCACGTTCTGGTGGACGAGTTCCAGGACACCAACGCCGTGCAGTACGCCTGGTTGCGCCTGCTGGCCAAGGGTGGCGACAGCCTGATGGTGGTGGGTGACGACGACCAGTCGATCTACGGCTGGCGCGGCGCGAAGATCGAGAACATCTATCAGTACTCCGAGGACTTCCCGGACGCGGTGACCATCCGCCTTGAGCAGAACTACCGCTCCACCGCCGGGATTCTAAAGGCCGCCAACGCCTTGATCGCCAACAACACCGGGCGCCTGGGCAAAGAGCTGTGGACCGACGGCGGCGAAGGCGAAGCGATCAACCTGTACGCCGCCTTCAATGAACACGATGAAGCGCGCTACGTGGTGGAAAGCATCGAAAGTGCGCTGAAAACCGGCCTTTCGCGCAGCGATATCGCCATTCTTTACCGCTCCAACGCCCAATCCCGCGTATTGGAAGAAGCCTTGTTGCGTGAACGCATCCCGTATCGCATCTACGGTGGCCAGCGCTTCTTCGAGCGTGCGGAAATCAAGAACGCCATGGCCTACCTGCGCTTGCTGGAAGGTCGGGGCAACGACGCGGCGCTGGAGCGGGTGATCAATATCCCGGCCCGTGGCATCGGCGAAAAAACCGTCGAGGCCATTCGCGAACACGCCCGCCATGCCGATGTGTCGATGTGGGAGGCCATGCGCCTGCTCATCGCCAATAAAGGCCTGACAGGCCGCGCAGCCGGCGCACTGGGTGTGTTTGTCGAGTTGATCGAGAACCTTGCGGCCAAGTGCGCGGAGATGCCCCTGCATTTGATGACCCAGACCGTGATCGAACAGTCCGGGCTGATCGCCTACCACGAGGCCGAAAAAGGCGAAAAAGGCCAGGCACGGGTAGAAAACCTCGAGGAACTGGTCAGCGCCGCCCGTGCGTTCGAAAACGCCGAGAACGAAGAGGACCTTACTCCGCTCGCCGCCTTCCTTGGCCATGCTTCGCTGGAGGCCGGGGACGCCCAGGCTGACGAGCATGAAGACAGCATCCAGCTGATGACCTTGCACAGTGCCAAGGGCCTGGAATTCCCGTATGTGTTTCTGGTGGGCATGGAAGAAGGCCTGTTCCCGCACAAGATGAGCCTGGAAGAGCCTGGCCGTCTTGAAGAAGAACGTCGCCTGGCCTACGTGGGTATTACCCGGGCCATGCAGAACCTGGTGATGACCTACGCCGAAACCCGACGCCTGTACGGCAGCGAGACCTACAACAAGGTGTCGCGCTTCGTACGTGAAGTGCCGAAGGGGCTGATCCAGGAAGTGCGCCTGTCAAACAGCGTCAGCCGCCCGTTCGGCGGTGGCCAGCAGCAGAACTCCAGCAACATGTTTGCCGGCTCCGAGATTCCGCAAACCCCGTTCAGCCTGGGCCAGCAGGTCAAGCACGCGATCTTCGGCGAGGGCGTGATCCTCAACTTCGAAGGCGCCGGCGCCCAGGCGCGGGTGCAGGTGAACTTCGCCGAAGGCAGCAAGTGGCTGATGATGGGCTACGCCAAACTTGAGGCTGTCTGAAGTCTTCCCTCCTGTAGGAGCGAGCTTGCTCGCGAAGAACGTCCAGATAACGCGTTCATCCAGAATGCCCGCGTTATCGTTGACGATTTTCGCGAGCAAGCTCGCTCCTACAGAGAACCGTTCAACATGAAGGTTTTTGGCCTACCCTTGTTTTTAGTAAGGGCGGGCCAATATCTGTAATAAGTCCTACAGACCATTCCGAATCAGTCCTACGCAAAAGCCCGAAACATTATGTCGCTAGCCACTGTCACGACACCTGTGCAACATGGCGCGCGTGCAATCCACAAATGGGAATTCCCTTTATGAAACGTTTTCTTAGCATCGCCATGGCGTTGTGCATCGGCTTGACAATGAGCCTCGACGCCAACGCCAAACGCTTCGGCGGCGGCAAGAGCATGGGCTCGGCGCCGACTCACCAGACCAGTCAGATGGCTCCATCCGCCGGTGCCGGCGGTGCTGCAGCGACTGCGGGCGCAGCCGGTGCCGCTGGTGCCGCGGCCAAGGCCGGCGGTGCTTCGCGCTGGTTGGGCCCATTGGCCGGCATCGCCGCCGGTGGCCTGCTCGCGTCCATGTTCATGGGCGGCGGCTTCCAGGGCATGCAGATCTTCGACATCCTGATCCTGGCGGTCATTGCCTTCGTGATCTTCCGCTTTATCGCCGCCCGTCGTCGCAAGCAGCAGGAGCACCTGGCTCCGGCCGGCGCGCCGATGCAGCGTGAAGTGTTCGAGCAAAAACCCGCCATGGGGTCGATCTTCGGCGGTTCGGCAGCCCCTGCTGCCGCCCGTCCGGTAATCAACGCGCCGGCGTGGTTCAACGAAGAGCGTTTCGTCGAAGCGGCCCGCAACCACTTCCAGTCCCTGCAGCAACACTGGGACGCCAACGAAATGGACAAGATCGCCGAGTTCGTGACCCCGCAACTGCTGGAGTTCCTCAAGCGCGAACGTGCTGACCTGGGTGACGGCTTCCAGTCGACCTATATCGACGACCTGCGCGTACAGCTGGAAGGTGTGGATGATCGCGCCGACAAGACCATCGCCACCCTGACCTTCAGCGGCGTGTCGAAGACCTCGCGTTTCGACCAGGGCGAAGTGTTCAGCGAAAGCTGGAACATGGAACGTCCGCAGGGCGAAAACCAGCCATGGCTGGTCGCCGGTATCCGCCAGAACGGCTGAAACCCGCACGCTTAAGCAAGTGGTAACAAAAACCCCGGACATGTTCCGGGGTTTTCTATTTCACGGTTGCACTTATAGCGAGCTACTGTATAAAACGCCCCTATAAAACGCGCCATCTAGCAAGAGGATCCCGGCCGTGGAAGAAATCATCGAACAACTGCGTGAAGCCAACGAACCGGTCCCGGTTCCTTTGGAGCTGCCTGACGAAGACCAACTGGTGGAAATCGAAGAACAACTGTTCATCGACATTCCCTTCGTGTTCCGCGAATTCCTGCTGACCGTCAGCGACGTGGTCTACGGCAGCCTTGAGCCGGTGACCGTCACCGACCCGCAGTCCCACACGTATCTGCCGGACGTTGCCGCCAACGCCTGGGACGCCGGTGTTGACCGCAGCCTGATCCCGATCTGCCAGGACGGCGACGACTACTACTGCGTCGAAGAAGACGGCACCGTGGTGCTGTGGTCCGCCGAGGAAGAACTGGTTCAGGAAGAAACCTGGGAATCGGTGTGGCACTGGGCGCGGGACGTCTGGCTGGAAAGCTGAGCCTCTTGTAGGAGTCGGGCTTGCTCGCGAAAAACCTGGGCGCGACACTGGGTGTCAGGTTTCCCGCGTTATCGTTGACGATCTTCGCGAGCAAGCTCGCTCCTACTGCGTATCCTTGTGGTTATCCTTGTGGTTATCCAGCGTCTCCAGCAAGGCCACCTGCATCCTCGTATGCACGCGGATGAACCAGCGCCAGAGCACGGCCGCCACCGCCGCCGTGACCACCGCAATCAGCACCAGCAACTTGTTGGTCGGCAGAATACTGGCCGACAAGGCTGCCAACAGCAGGAAGATCACCAACAGCGACAGAATGGGGATCAGTTCCGCGATCACCCGCCGCACACGCTGGGTATGCCGCCCGGCCATTTCCGGCTTCACACTCATCTCCGCCAGCAACATCGACAGCGCCTTGAGCTTGCGGTACGCCGCGATCAAAAACGGCAGCGACAACAGCAGTGCCCCACCCCAGATCAACGCCTTCTGCCAACTTTGATCGCTGATCCAGCCTTCCAGATACCCTCCGATGCGCGCCGCGAAAAAGCTGCCGGCGAAGAAGATCGCAATCACCAGCGCCAGGTTCACTCCCACTTGCAGCACGATCTTGCGGATCATCGACGCCAGCATGGCGCCTTCGCCTTGAGGCTGAATACTGCGCAGCCATTCGCCATACATTGCGAATACCCGGCTCATGCGCTGGGGCATCACGGCGGCAATTTTCAATGACAGCGGGTCGGCGCCGCGGATCAGGTAAGGGGTGAGCAACGTCGTTATCGCCGAAACCGCCACCGCCACCGGATACAGAAAGTCGCTGGTGACCTGCAGAGTCATCCCCAGCGCCGCGATGATGAAAGAAAATTCGCCAATCTGTGACAGGCCCATGCCCACCCGCAACGAGGTGCGACCATCATTGCCGGCGATAAACGCGCCCAGCCCGCAAGACAGCATCTTGCCCAGCACCACGGCCACGGTAATGACCGCAATCGGCCAAGCGTACTGCAGCAGGATTTGCGGGTCGATCATCAAGCCGATGGCGACAAAGAAAATCGCGCTGAACATGTCGCGAACCGGTTCGATCAGGCGCTCGATTTTAATCAGTTGGCGTGATTCGGCCATGATCGCGCCGATCAGGAAGGCCCCCAGCACCATGCTGTATTCGAGCTTGACCACCAGCAGGCAGAAGCCGAAACACAGGCCCAGTACCGTGATCAGCAGCATCTCGTTGCTTTCGAACCTGGCCACGTAGGCCAGCAGGCGCGGCACCAGCAAAATACCGATCACCAGCGCAACAATCATGAACAGCGACAGCTTGCCCACGGTGGAAAACACCTCGCCGGAGCTGACCGTGCCGCTGACGGCGATGCTCGACAGCAAGGCAATGATGCCGATCCCCAGGATGTCTTCGACGATCAGCACGCCGAATATCAGCTGGGCGAAACGCTGGTTCTTCATCTTCAGGTCATTGAGCGCCTTGACGATGATGGTGGTTGAGGAGATCGCCAGGATCGCGCCGAGAAACAACGAGTCCATGGTGTTCCAGTCGAACCATTGACCGATCTCGTAGCCGATCCAGATCATCAGGATGATTTCCAGGAACGCCGCGATAAACGCCGTGGCGCCCACCTTGAACAGCTTGCGCAGGCTGAACTCCAGGCCCAGGCAGAACATCAGGAAGATCACCCCGAGTTCGGCCAGGGTCTTGATCGTGTCTTCATCGTGAATCAGGCCGAACGGCGGCGTGTGGGGGCCGATGATGAAACCGGCGACGATGTAGCCCAGCACTACCGGCTGCTTGAGGCGATGAAACAGGATGGTGACCACCCCCGCCACCAGCATGATCACGGCCAAGTCCTGGATAAAGCTGATGGCGTGCATGGCGTGGGGCTCCTTGAAATTGCTGGCGGTTTCCACTTCCCGCGCGCGCAGCCGCTGAAAGAAAAGTCTGCCGTGACCGTAAGAAATGCCCATAGAGGCGCGTTTGAAGGTTAACACTGCGACTTCCGCCGGAAAGCCGGTGCAATATATGGAAACAGATCGGCCCGGGCGTGACGGCAAGCCGCCCACCGGCGTCCCGTTAGGGATGGCTGCAAAGCTCCCAGCACCCGCAGAGGTGCCCTACCCAACCAATGCCTAAACCCGTGAGTGTGCTATGGAACCCGGAAACGCCCAGCTGTCGATGACGGTATTGATGACCCCTGACATGGCCAATTTCTCAGGCAATGTCCACGGCGGCACCCTGCTCAAGTACCTCGACGAAGTGGCGTACGCGTGCGCCAGCCGTTATGCCGGCCGCTATGTGGTCACGCTGTCGGTGGACCAGGTGATTTTCCGCGAGCCGATCCATGTCGGCGAACTGGTGACCTTTCTCGCGTCGGTCAACTACACCGGCAACACCTCGATGGAAGTGGGCATCAAGGTAGTGACCGAGAACATTCGCGAGCGCTCGGTGCGTCATACCAACAGTTGCTTCTTCACCATGGTAGCGGTGGACGACCAGCGCAAACCGGCCGCCGTCCCCCCCTTGCAGCCGCAGAACAGCGAAGACAAGCGCCGCTTCGTGCAGGCCCAGCAGCGTCGGCAGATTCGCCAGGAACTGGAAAAGCGTTACCAGGAAATCAAGGCCGACGCGCCCTGAGTCCAGATCTGCGAACCCAATCAAATGTGGGAGGGGGCTTGCCCCCGATAGCGGTTTTTCAGCCAAACAGATGGCGGCTGATATATCGCAATCGGGGGCAAGCCCCCTCCCACATGGGTTTGTATTTACAGGCTGATCGGCGTCGCCTCAAAGCGTACGCGAGGATGGGCAATACGATCCTGCGCCCGCACCAGTTCCAGTTCATAACTGGCGCAGGCCTGGGTCTCCAGCAGCACCTCATGCACCGCCGCCGCTGTGAACTCGAAAGCCGCCACCAGGCTATCGCCCAACAGCACCCGCGCCAGGAACAGCCCCGACGTCAGGTCCCCCACACCCACCGGCTGGCGCGGAAATGCCAGGAGCGGCCTGCGCAAGTGCCAACTGCCCTCGGCCGTCACCAGCAGCATCTCGAAGCCGTCCGGCAGTTTGCCCGGGTAATCCAGATGCTTGACCAGCACCGCCTTCGGCCCGCGCGCCAGCAGGGCCTTGGCCATCGCCAGGCAATCGAACAGCGATTGCGGCTTGCGCCCGGCAAAGCTGTCCAGCTCCAGTTGGTTAGGGCACAGGAAATCCGCCATGGCCGCAGCCTCGTTCAGCAGGAAATCACTGACTTCCTGCGGCACGATGCAGCCCTTTTCCGGATGGCCCATCACCGGGTCGCACAGGTACATCGCCTTGGGATTGAGCGCTTTTATACGCGCCACGCCACTCAGAATGGCGCGCCCCTGATCCGCGCTGCCCAGATAGCCGGACAGCACCGCATCGCAGTTACCCAGCTCGCCGATCGCCGCGATACCTTCCACCAGTGCTGGAATTTGCTGCGGCGCCAGCACTTCGCCCGCCCAGTGGCCATACTGTGTGTGGTTGGAGAACTGCACCGTGTTGAGCGGCCATACATTCACCCCAACCCGCTGCATGGGGAACACGGCGGCGCTGTTTCCGGCATGGCCAAAGACCACATGAGACTGGATCGCAAGCAGATGGGGTGTACGTTTCATGCAGGAGATTTCCATAAAGCCGTTGAAATTCTGGCCGCGCAGTATGCGACTAAACGCAGCCTGTACGACAGACCGGCGACACAGTTAAGCTGCGCTCACTTTGTTGGAGTTCATGGAATGCTGACCCTGGGAAACATGTTCGTGTTGATGCTGCTGGCGACCGGCGCCGCTTGGGTCTGGCACAACCATGGCCTGCGCGAGCGGGCGCTGGAGCGGGTCAAGCAGCACTGCGCCAAGCTCGACATCGAACTGCTCGACGGCGCGGTGGCGTTGAAACGCATCGGTTTCGTGAAGGATGCCAGTGGTCGGCGCCGCCTGGCGCGCGTCTACAATTTCGAGTTCACCGTGACGGGCGAGGCTCGCCACAGCGGCACCATCACCCAATTTGGCGCTCACAGCGCGCAGATCGAACTGGCGCCCTACCCGTTCGAAGCCAAGGAGCCGCTGCCCAGCGCCGAGGTTATCGAACTGAGCCAGTGGCGCCAGGATCACGCCACCAAGAACCGTCAGTAACGGCAGGCCATCACGGCGGCCTGCAATGCCGCCATGTCCTGGGGTGCGCTGAAGATCAGTTCGATACGCGAATCGCGGCGCCATTCGCTGGGCTGCCAGGCCAACGGGCTGTTATCCACAGCATTGGCGGATACCCACGCGTCACGGCTGTGGATAACCAGCTTGGCACGACGCCATTCCAGACCTGTCAGCCACTGCTTCAACCGCTGCGGATCGAATTGCTGGCTCGGGTGCCAGCGCCAGCCGATGCTCCAGCCGTTTTCCTGGGCCTGGCTCAGGCAGATCGGCAGCGCGGGGTCGCTCCAGACCGTCTCTATGTGCGCCAAGCCTTTGGGGGCCACAAAGTTATCCACAGCCCCGCCTGCCTGTGCCGTCAAACCAGGTAACTGCTCAATGGGCAACCGCGCCTGACGCGTCCAATAAACCGCGTTGCCGGGTAATTGCTGCTCAATGGCCCGGCGCTGCAGCGCATCCAGCGTCTCATCCTTGTTCAACACCAGCAGGCCGGCACTGGCCAGCGCCTCCTGCTGCGCCGGCGGCAAAGGTCTGCCCGCTGCCAGGGCCTGAGCGTCCAGCACCAGTACGCAGGGCTGAACCGCCAGTACGTCCTGCCATGGCGCCTGGCTCAGTTGTTTGAGTAACTGCGCCGGATGGCCCAGGCCCGAAGGCTCGATAAACAGCCGATCCGGCTTGGCCTTGCGCAACAACCGACCCAGGCCTACCTGGAACGGCGCACCATTCACACAACACAGGCAGCCACCCGCGACCTCGCCCAGGGCAATGCCATCCTCCTCTTGGGTGAGCAAGGCAGCGTCCAGGCCGATCTGCCCGAACTCGTTGATCAACACCGCCCAACGCTCGTTGGCCGGGCGCTGGGCAAGCAGGTGTTTGATCAGGCTGGTCTTGCCGGCGCCCAAGGGCCCGGCAATCACGTGGGTGGGAATATTCTGCAGCATGGAAGGCATCATTCAGGCCATGTAGAGCGCTTGATCCTACGCGTTTATGCGAGCCAATCCAGCGTGAGAATCAAGCGACGCTCATTGGCCTTCAGGGCGGGCGAGCGGTGAATCAGGCCATGGTGTTCATTGCCGTGCCATTTGGTGCCCTTGAGCAGCGCCACTTCACCGCAGTGGATGTGCTCGATGCGCTCGGTGGGTTCTGCGTCAGGCTGGCTCAACCGGCGGCGGTCCATGACGCCTTCGCGCAGCCACTGGCTGCCAACGCCGGCGTAGGTGGTGATCAGCCGCACAGGCACGTGGTCGACATGAAAACGCGGGCACATGGCCTTGTCCAGCAGGCGCAAACGCACGCCGATGCGCCTGGCGCCAAGCAGGCAGGCGAAGGCGCCGACCAGCCAGGAGACATCGGCGATAAAGCCATCATAACCTTCAAGATCACGGCAACCGGACGCCAGGCCCTGCAAATTCGGCACGGTATCGTCGTCGCTCAACTCGATGACCAACGCTTCGGCCAGCGGCTCATCGAGCGCCACCAGCAACGCACCGAATTGGGCAATATGCAGCGGTAGTTGGCGCTGCCACAGCGCCAGGTTCACGCCATCTTCCAGGATGCCGGAGAGCGCCAGCGGGGTTTCCCCGCTGGTCTGGCGAATCACGGGGCGCAGGGGAATAACCGGGGCCAGCATCAGGCGGCTGCCTCCTCATACCAGGGGCCAAAGGGATCGACCCACTGACACCAGCCTTCGACGCCCAGGGCCATTTCTTCGTCAGTGAGCAGGCACTGGTCGAGCTCGGCACGCATCTGCGCGAAATCGATGTTCTGCCCGATAAACACCAGTTCCTGACGGCAATCGCCGGTGCTCGGCTGCCAGTTGCCCATGATTGCGGCAACACTTTCTTCGTCCTGCGGCCATTGGCTTTTCGGCACGAAGCGCCACCAGCGGCCAGCAAAACCATGGCGCATCAAACCACCGGCCTGGGACCAACTGCCGGCGTCCTGGTGTTTGCTGGCCAGCCAGAAGAAGCCTTTGGAACGCAACAGCTTGCCGTTCACCCAGGGGCGGTCGATGAAGTCAAAAAATCGCTGCGGGTGGAAGGGGCGGCGCGCACGGTAAGCGGTGGAGGCGATGCCGTACTCTTGGGTCTCCGGTACGTGTTCGCCGCGCAACTCCTGCAACCAGCCCGGGGCCTGGGCGGCCCGTTCGAAATCAAAGCGACCGGTGTTGAGGATTTTGTGCAGCGCCACCTCCCCCATCACCATCGGGATGATGTGTGCCTGGGCATTGAGCCGTTCGAGGATCGCCATCAGCTCTTGGCGCTCGTGACTGCCGATCAAGTCGATCTTGCTGATCAGTATCACGTCGGCGAACTCGATCTGTTCGATCAACAGGTCGGTGATCGAGCGCTCATCCTCTTCCCCCAGGGTTTCTCCGCGTGAGGCCAGGCTTTCTGCGGCTTGATAGTCGAGCAGGAAATTCATGCCGTCGACGACGGTGACCATGGTGTCCAGGCGTGCGATATCCGCCAGGCTTTGCCCGTCTTCATCGCGAAAGGTGAAGGTTTCAGCCACAGGCATCGGTTCGGAGATACCGGTGGATTCGATCAGCAGGTAATCGAACCGACCTTCCCTGGCGAGCTTGCCGACTTCTTCGAGCAAATCTTCACGCAAGGTGCAGCAGATGCAGCCATTGCTCATCTCAACCAGCTTTTCTTCGGCACGATTGAGAGTGACGTCGCGCTGGACCTCGCTGCCGTCGATGTTGATTTCGCTCATGTCGTTGACGATCACCGCCACGCGCAGGTGTTCGCGGTTGCGCAGTACGTGGTTGAGCAGGGTGCTTTTACCGGCGCCGAGAAAGCCGGACAACACGGTAACGGGTAGACGATTGGGCATCAGGTCGCTCTCATCAGGCTGCCCGGTCAAGCCAGGCTTTGTTTTATGTTATAGTATAACAATACAAACAAGCCAACCTTCCTTGCTCTGCGTGACGAAGGGCGCGAAGCTTGATCACCTCCCAACCCCAGAGAAACCCGATGAAACGCCTTTGGTACATCCTGCTACTGGCAGCGGCGGGACCTGCCTGTGCCCAATCGCCAAGCCTGTCGGCCCACTGTACGCGCAGCGCCAACCTGCTGGCCTGCGTAGACCCGCTGGGCAATGCCTACAGCGTGGCGACCGTGGGCAGCACCACGTATTTGCGCGGTGTCGAAGTGATCGGTAAACGCTACTGGGCACAAACCAACAGCCGCTATGGGCAGCTGACGTTCTTTACCGGGTTGGCATCGGACGGTGAGGCGTGGGTCGGCTACACGCGGCGCGTGGGCTGGACCACGCTTAACCGCTTCTCCAGTTCCGGTGGAGCCAGCGCCACATTCACCTGCAGCCGAATCACCGGCTGTTAGACCTGGCCTTTCTGCTGCTCCTGCACCCACGCCATGTAGCTGTTCATCGGCGGGTTTTTCTCGAAGTATTTTTTCAGACCGTCGAACAGGCCATCGGCAACCGCCTGTTGATGGCGCGCCGTCACCAGCCGCTGGGCGTCCTGGGTGTTGGAGATAAAGCCGGTCTCGACCAGGATCGACGGCACGTCCGGTGATTTGAGCACCGCAAAGCCGGCCTGCTCCACGCGCTTCTGGTGCAGGCTGGTGATGTTTTGCAGGCTACCCAGCACCGAGCTGCCCAGTTGCAGGCTGGAGGCGATGGTCGCGTTCATCGACATGTCGAGAATCACCCCCGCCAGCATCGGGTCCTTGTCCTTGAGGTTGAGTAACGTCGTGGCGCCCAGCAGGTCAGCACCGTTTTCGCGTTGCGCCATGAAGCGTGCGGTCGCAGAGGTGGCGCCTCCTTCAGACAGCGCATACACCGAGGCGCCCGAGGCGGTAAGCCGAGGTGCGGCGTCGGCATGCACGGAGATGAACATATCGGCTTTGTGCTGACGGGCGATGTCCACGCGCTTGCGCAAAGGCACGAAGAAGTCATCGTTGCGCACCAGCTTCACGTCGAACCCCTTCTCGCGCTTCAAGCGTCTGGCCAGCAACTGAGCGATCGACAGCACCACATCTTTCTCACGCTGGCCTTTGGAGCCGATGGCCCCGGGATCCTTGCCGCCGTGACCCGGATCGACCACCACGATGATGTCGCGCCGGGGATGTGTTTTATCCACCGGCGCGATCAAGGGCGCAGGCTCGGCGGCGATTTGACGAGGCGCCAGTGTGGCGCGGGTCAGGTCGAGCACCAGGCGATGGCCCTGGCCCTCCTGGGGTGGCAACAGGAAACTGTTGAGCTGCATCGGCGCAGCCAGGTCCAGCACGATGCGGGTGTCGTTCTGGCCGAAATGCCCGGAGCGGATCGAGGTAATTCCGCTGTTCTTCAGCGCCAACTGGGAGAAGTCACCGCTGAGCCCCGCGCCGCTCAGGTCGATGATCAAGCGCTCCGGGGCGGTCAGTGAAAATGTCTTGTATTGCACCGGGCCGCTGAGGTCGAAGACCAGCCGCAGCTTATCGGCGGAACGCCACAGGCGCGCATTGCGGATCTGCGTGGCGTAAGCCCCCAGCGGCAAGGCGAACAGGGGGCTGAGCAGCAGCAGGTTGAGGAGCTGACGTCTGTGCATGACCGATACCGCGAATAAGGGAGCGTCCCTGCTCGACGTGACTGAAGAAAGGCTGGAGCAGAAAATTCATCGTGGATTATATTGTTATACTATAACATGTCGAATTATTACCAACGATGGACCTGCTTATGAATGCGCTGACTCTGCCGGATATCGCCGCGCAGGCTTCACGCCAAGCCTTGCCCCTCGACTGGGTGGGCATGTGCGGCGTTGCCTTGCCTGTCCTGTTCGATGGCCAACGCCTGGCCGCCACTGCCGATGCGGGTGTGAGCCTGGACGATGGCTCGGCCCGTGGCATTCATATGTCACGCTTGTACCTGGCGCTGGAGATGTTCGACCAACAGCCGCTTACGCCTGCACTTCTGCGTAATGTACTGCAGCGTTTTCTCGACACACATGAAGATTTATCTAATAACGCCTACCTGCGTATTCACACCGAGTTGCTGTTAAAACGCCCTGCCCTGGTCAGCCCTTTGGATGGTTGGAAGCGCTACCCGGTCAGCATCGAGGCGCGTCTGGAAAACCAGATGTTCCACGTGGAACTAAAAATTGACGTGACTTACTCCTCAACCTGCCCATGCTCCGCCGCCCTTGCCAGGCAGTTGATTCAGCAGCAATTTCTGAATGATTTTGCCAACGCGCCATTGCAACACGCAGACGTGTTGACCTGGCTCGGCAGCGCCAACGGCGTCGTCGCCACGCCCCACAGCCAGCGCAGCAGCGCGCAGTTGCACGTGCACCTGCAAGGCAACCAATTGCCAATCGTTGACTTGATCGACAGTGCCGAAGCAGCCCTCGGCACCGCCGTGCAAACCGCGGTAAAACGTGCCGATGAGCAAGCCTTCGCCCTGGCCAATGGGCAGAACCTGATGTTCTGCGAGGACGCCGCTCGCCGCCTTAACCTCGCCTTGAAACGCTCGGATGCGGTCAAAGCCTTCCACCTCAAAGTGGTCCACGCCGAAAGCCTGCACGCGCACGATGCCGTGGCTGAAAGCCGCTGGACGAGACCTTCCACATGATCACCTGCAATGCGTTGCGCTGGGGCGCTCCGGGCCAACCGCTGACTCCCGCCGTGGATTTCACCCTGGAAAAAGGCAGCCTCACCGGCGTCATCGGCCCCAATGGCTGTGGCAAAAGCAGCCTGCTCAAGGTTATCGCCGGCTTGCAGAAGCCGCTGGCAGGAAAGGTCAGCGTCGATGTTCCACGGCGCGGCGGCCTGGCCTTTCTGCCCCAGCAGCAACACTTGGACCGACAGTTCCCCATCAGCCTGCAAGAACTGGTCGCCGCCGGACTGTGGGGCACTCGGCTCACGCCACCGCAACGCAGCGAGCGCCTGCAGGCCGTGCTGGAAGACTGGTGCCTCAGCGGCCTGGAGCAACGTCCGTTGATGGCCCTGTCCGGCGGGCAGCTGCAACGCGCACTGCTCGCCCGGATGAGCCTGACCGACTCGCCGGTGTTGCTGCTCGACGAACCCCACGCCGCCCTCGATGAGGAAGGCCAGGCGCTGTGCTGGAAACACATCCACGCCTGGCATGAAGAGGGCCGCACGCTGATGGTGGTCTGTCATGACCTGGCGTCGGTGCGCCATCACACTCAGAACGTGCTGCATATCAAAAGCACAGGCTGCACGCTGGGCCCGAGTAAAGAGCTGATTCGCCCACAACCGCAATTGCAGGTGGCCTGATGCAGTTTGCCGCCCACTTGTGGATGCCCTTTGTCGATTTCGTGTTCATGCGCCGCGCGCTGATCGGGGGGCTGGTGCTGGCCTGCAGCACGGCGCCGCTGGGGGTGTTCCTGATCCTGCGGCGCATGAGCCTGATCGGTGATGCGGTGGCCCATGGCATTCTGCCCGGCGCCGCCCTGGGCTTCTGGTTCGCCGGGCTGAGCCTACCCGCGCTGACCATCGGCGGCCTCGGCGCAGGGCTGAGCATGGCGGGGTTATCCGCATGGATCACACGCCGCACCGGCCTGCGTGAAGACGCCAGCCTCGCTGCCATCTACCCCATCTCCCTCGCCGCCGGGGTGTTGATCCTTGGCATCGCCGGCAAGCGCCTGGACCTGTTGCACCTGCTGTTCGGCTCCGCGTTGGCCGTGGATGAAACCACCCTCACCGGCATGCTGTGGGTGACCGGCTTCAGCCTGATTGCCATGGCGCTGATCTATAAACCGCTGCTGCTCGACACACTCGACCCGCTGTTCCTGCAAACCGTCAGCCGCCTCGGCCCGCTCGCCCACGGGCTGTTCCTGACCCTGGTAGTGCTGAACCTGGTAATCGGTTTCCAGGCCATCGGCGCCTTGATGGTGGTGGGTTTGATGATGCTGCCGGCCATCGCCTCACGCTTCTGGAGCCGGCGCCTGCCGGTGCTGATCGCGGTATCGGCAGTGCTGGGATGCCTGTCGGTATGGCTGGGTCTGCTGTTGTCGTTCTATTACTCACTGCCCAGCGGCCCGGCCATCGTGCTGGTGGCGGGCGGCGGGTATTTGCTGTCCGTGGTCTTCGGTCCGGTGCACGGCTTACTGCGCCGCCCGCCCTTGCTGTCATCCCAATGAGGTGTTTTCCAATGCGCGCTTTACTCGTGCTGTTCAGTCTGCTGTTGCCGCTCTCGATGGCCCAGGCCGCCGACAAACTCCAGGTGGTCACCAGTTTCAGTATCCTGGATGACATCACCCATCAGATTGGTGGCGATCACATCCAGATCAGCAACATGGTCGGCCCGGACGCCGACGCCCACACCTACGAACCCTCGCCGGACGATGCCAAGGCGCTGCTCAAGGCCACGCTCATCATCAAGAACGGCCTGGGCTTCGAGCCATGGTTGGACCGCCTGGTGACCAGCACCGAAACCAGGGCCACGGTGGTCACCGCCAGCAAGGGCGTGATCTCCCACACCATGGACGAGGACGGCGAGACCATCCCCGACCCGCACGCCTGGCACAACCTGGCCAATGCCGAGATCTACGTCAACAACATCACCAAGGCGCTGGTTACCGCCGACCCTGCCAACAAGGCGGACTACCTGCGCAACAGCCAGGCCTACCTGAAAGACATCCACCGCCTGCTGGCCGAAGCCAAGGCCAGGTTCGGCGCACTGCCTGCGGGTAACCGCCGTATCGTGACCTCCCATGACGCCTTTGGTTACCTGGGCCAGGCCTATGGCATCCAGTTCCTCGCGCCCCAAGGCCTGTCCACCGAGCGCGAACCGTCGGCCGCCGAAGTGGCCGCGTTGATCACCCAGATCCGCAAGGACAAGGTCAAGGCCGTGTTCATCGAAAACATCAAGGACTCACGCCTGCTCAAGCAAATCGCCGACGAAAGCGGCGCGCAGATCGGCGGCACGCTGTACTCCGATGCTCTGGCCGCAGAAGGTCCGGCCAGTACCTTTACCGGGCTGTTCGAGTACAACCTCAACACCTTGTGCGCCGCGCTGGGCAAACCATGATTCGCAAGAACCCTTCCGGCGATCTGCCGGTGATAGCCGAATCGGCCTATGTCGACAAAACCGCGATCATCTGCGGCAAGGTCATCATCGGCGAAAACGTGTTTGTCGGTCCCTACGCCGTGATCCGCGCCGACGAAGTCGACGCCAGCGGCGCCATGGACCCGATCACCATCGGTGCCAATTCCAATATCCAGGACGGTGTAGTGATCCACTCCAAGTCCGGTGCCGCCGTGACCATCGGCGAGTTCACCTCGATTGCACACCGCTCCATCGTCCACGGCCCCTGCACCGTCGGCGACCGCGTGTTCATCGGCTTCAACAGCGTACTGTTCAACTGCGCCGTGGGCGACGGCTGCGTGGTGCGGCACAACTCGGTGGTGGACGGGCGCGACCTGCCCGCGGCCTTCTACGTACCCTCCACCACCCGCATCGGGCCCACTACCGACTTGTCGCAATTCCCGCCGGTGAGCGTCAGCGCTTCGGAGTTTTCTGAAGACGTGGCGCGCACCAATGTCGACCTGGTGCGCGGTTACAAAGCCCTGCAAAACGAGTTCTGACGCATGAGCGGCCTGATGATCCTAAATGGACGGCGGGTCAATGAAGGCCAGACCCTGCCCCTGCATTTTCAGGGTCAAGCGCGAGGTTTGACGGTGCCGCAATCGTTACCCAGCCACTGGGCGTGAGTGTCCAGGCTGCCCTTTTGCTGGATGCCGGTGGCATTGAAGGTACCGTTGACGGTGGTGGTGAATTCTTTCTGGCTCTGGAACGTCGCCACGCCCGTGCCTTGCGCTTTAGGGCAACTGAAGCGGAATTTCCACTGGTTGCCGGTCTTGTCGGTCACTTGCTGTTTGCAGCCCGATTGAGGGTCGGTCAGGGGGATGGAATCGGAAGCGACCTGGGCCGGCGTCAGGCACACCTGCACGCCTTTACCGGCCATGGTAATACCTTGTTTTTCCAGCATGGCGCGTTGTTCGGGGGTCATCTGTTGCTTGAGCTGACCGAGGATCAGCGACAGGTCCGGCAGGTCCTGGTTATCGACTTTCATATTGCTGGTGGTCAATTCCCACAAGCCCGGCGCCAACATCTGCGCCTGCGCCGCCACCGGCAGCGACAAACCAACAACCATGGACAAACACAGCAGACGAGCATTCATCGGGTAACTCCTGGGCAATGGTGGGCGTTAGACGCCGCAAAGGCGCCAGTGTTGCACGGCAAATAAAATAGCGACATTCACTGTCGAACATGGTCTGTTACGCACTGGACTGCCCGGAGTGATGTCGTTCATGGATTTTTTTGGCCCGCACCTGCTCGCCTACTTCATTGCCACGCTGCATTTTTTCGGGAGCCTCGCCGCCATCCATGCCGTACTGACCGTCAGGACCGCCCAAGGCTCGATCGCCTGGGCGCTGTCGCTGATGTTCATGCCCTATCTCACGCTGATTCCCTACCTGATTTTCGGGCGCAGCACGTTCGATGCCTACATCCAGGCACGTCGCCAGGCCAACCAGGAAATGCACAGGGCAATCGCCGAACTGAACTGGCGCCCCTGGGTAGAAGAAGCGCTGGCCGCACGCAACTCCAGCGCTTATGCCTCCTTGCGCGCCATGCCCAAATTGGGCCGCATGCCCTGCCTGGCCAATAACCAGGTGCAGTTGCTGGTTAATGGTGACGCCACCTTCAGCGCAATCTTCGAAGCCATCGGCAACGCGAAAACCGCCGTACTGTTCCAGTTCTTCATCATTCATGACGATGACCTCGGCCGCCAACTGCACCGGTTACTCACGGCAAAAGCGGCCGAAGGCGTGGACATCTATGTGCTCTACGACCGCATCGGCAGCCATGCCCTGCCCCATCGCTACGTGCAATCGCTGCGTGACGCCGGGGTGAAGGTCAAGGCCTTCGCCACCCGCAGCGGCTGGCTGAACCGCTTCCAGGTCAACTTTCGCAACCACCGTAAAATCGTGGTGGTGGACGGCATTACCGGGTTTGTCGGCGGGCACAATGTGGGCGATGAATACCTGGGCAAAAAGCTGCCGTTGTCACCGTGGCGCGACACCCACGTGCAGGTCACCGGCCCGGTGGTGGCGTGCTTGCAGGAGTCGTTCGCCGAGGACTGGTTCTGGGCCGCGCGGGCATTGCCGCCCCTGATCCTGCCGGACGCTTATCCGGAAGACGGCGTGCTCTGCCAATTGCTCGCCAGCGGGCCGGCGGACCCGTATGAAACCTGCTCGCTGTTTTTCGTCGAGGCCATTCACGCCGCAACCCAACGCGTGTGGATCACCAGCCCGTATTTCATCCCCGACGAGGCCGTGTTCGCTGCCCTGCGCCTGGCCGTCCTGCGCGGCGTGGACGTGCGCGTGCTGCTGCCCTCGCAACCCGACCACCGCATCGTGTACGCCGCCTCCAGCCTCTATGCCATCGAAGCGGTACGCGCTGGCGTGCGGGTTTTTCGCTACACCCCGGGGTTCCTGCATCAAAAGGTGGTATTGGTGGACAGCGAAATCAGCGCCATCGGCAGCGCGAACATGGACAACCGTTCGTTCCGGCTGAATTTCGAAGTGATGTTATTGACGGTCGACGAAGCCTTCGCCAAAGAGGTGGAGCGGATGCTGTTGGACGACTTCGCCCTGGCCCATGAAGTCAGCCAGGAAGAAAGCCGCGAAACCCGACGCCTGCAACAGCTGGGCATGCGCGTGGCGCGCTTGATTTCACCCATCCTTTAAAATGTGGGAGGGGGCTTGCCCCCGATTACGGTGTGTCAGCCACAAGTTGGGTTACTGATACACCGCTATCGGGGGCAAGCCCCCTCCCACAGTTTGATCTTCAGTGTTCTTAGCGGTAGATATCTTCCCGCGTCCACGGCAGTTCATGGCTGCCATCGGCATGGGGTTTCACCGCCAGGATCTGGTGCAGGTTGATCCAGCCCCGCGCAAACGCATAAGCGCAACCGGCCAGGTACAGGCGCCAGATACGCAAAGCGTGCTCCGGCACGCTCTTCGCCGCCGCTTCGAGGTTGTCCTCCAGGCGCTCGCTCCAATGGTCCAGCGTGCGGGCGTAGTGCAGGCGCAGACTTTCGACATCCACCACTTCCAGCCCGACTTCGCTGATTTCGGCCGTCATCATCGCCAGGTGCGGCAGCTCACCATTGGGGAAGACATAGCGCTCGATAAACTCCCCGGCGCCACGGCCCACGGGACGACCGTCGGTATGCTTGGCGGTAATACCATGGTTCATCACCAGGCCGCCTTCGCGCACGGCGCCGTGCAGAATCCGGCAGTATTGCGCCAGGTTGGCGTGGCCGACATGTTCAAACATGCCCACGCTCACCACCTTGTCGAAACGGCCATCCTGCGGCAGGTCGCGATAGTCGAGCAACTGCAGGTCGACCTGCTCTTCAAGGCCTTCGGCTCTGACCCGCTCTCTGGCCAGGGCCAGTTGTTCCTTGCTCAAGGTAATCCCGAACACGTTGACCCCGAATTCCCGCGCCGCAAACCGCGCAAGCCCGCCCCATCCGCATCCCACATCGAGCAGGTATTCACCCGGCTGCAAGCGCAATTTGCGACACAGGTGGCGAAATTTGTCTTGCTGGGCCTGGTCGATGGACTCGCTGCCGGTTTCAAAATAACCGCAGGAATACGCCATGTCCTGGTCCAGCCATAGCTGGTAGAACTCGTTGGACAGGTCGTAATGATAGGAAATGGCCGCCGCGTCGGTTGCCTTGTCGTGGATCGAGCGCACCGGACGAGGTCCGTCGTGGTCTTCGATCAAGGCGTGACTCAATTCGTCACATACCCTGATCACCTCGGCAATGGAGCCCTCAAGGTCCAGCTTGCCCTCGACGAAGGCTTCGCCCAGTGAATCGAGCGTGGGATGGGTCAGCTGTGTGACAACCGTAGGGTCCTTCACCACAATGGTCACACTGGGCTCCGGGCCCAGGTTGAATTCATGGCCGTCCCAGAGTCGCAGACGCAGCGGTAGCTGAAGATTCTGTAAGGCCGGTGGAAGTTGCGCGAGCATGAGTAGTCCCCCCCTTGTTTCAGACGTCTGGAGTGAGGGTAGACCATGCCAAATAAAGTAGGAAGCTATCGATTAAATAACTGCCTGCTATGAAGCCCGACGTTCGAGCAACCCTTCCTGGATCCACTGTTTCAACCACGTGGCCGCTTGCAGTGGCGCACCCTCTCCATAAGTGACTGCCAACTCGATGCACAGTTCTGAAAAGTTCCAGCCGGTGGTCGCCATACCTGCCAGGGCACGGGCCTCATTCGGTTCCAGGCTGCGGTACTGACACAGGTTGCGGTGACGCCACACCAGGCACACCTGTGCCACGTCCAGCGCCTGGCTGCCGGGAAAGTCCGATTCATCCTTGTTGGCCCGCCAGATCGCCACCGTATTGAAACGGCACAGCACGTGTTGCACCGAAGGTGCCAGCGATACGCGCAGTTGCGGCCAGTGCTCAGGAGCCAGGTGCGCCATGTGATCGAGGGTCAGCGGCTCGCCCGCAGGCGCGTCGAATGCCAGGGTGAACGCCCATTCCAACTGCGCCAGTTCAGCCAGGGGGATACTGTGTTCGGCCACCAGATGCTCAAGAATAAACACTGCAAAGCGCTCACCCAGCCAACGCAGGCTGTAATGGTCCGACGGGTAGCGCCGAACATACGCCTGGCTCAATGCGGCAAACTCTTCATCACCCAGCCAGTAGCGGATGGCGGCGAAGTCGTGGCGTAACACGTCCTGTAAGCGCGACAGGTAAGCGTTTTGATAAATCGCCAGGCCCGTGTCTACATCCAGCGTCGGGCCGCCAAGCAGGGTGGAAAAAAATCCACTGGCGGCGGTGGACGTTTCAGACAACAGATGCGCCTCGAAGGCCAGCTGCCAATCGATCAGGCGCATAGCGCCCCCCTGGCCAAAGCGGTGGCCCCCAGTTCCCGGGCCTTGCTCAATTCAGCCAGCAACGCCTCGAATGGCGGAAAATGATCGTCGCGTTCCAGCAGCGTCGACACCGGCCCCAAATGTTCCAGGGTGCGCTGATAGAGCGCCCACACCGGGTCGCACACCGGATGATCATGGGTATCGACTACGTAGTCGCCGTAATCCACATGCCCCGCCAGATGCAGCTGGCGAATGCTCTCAGGCGGCAGGTTGCGAATGAATTCCCAGGCATCGAACCCGTGATTGCGCGAGCTGACGTACACATTGTTCACGTCGAGCAGCAGTTGGCATCCCGTCAGGTGTGTCAACGCATTGAGAAATTGCCACTCGGTGAATTCATCCGCCTTGGAGCGTAGGTAACTGGAGACGTTTTCCAGCACCAACGGGCGTTGCAACACGTCTTGCACCTGACGCACGCGACTGGCCACGTGGTACAGGCTTTCCTCGGTGTAAGGCAGGGGCAGCAAGTCATGCAACTGGTGTGCGCTGCCACGGCTCCAGCACAGGTGATCGGAAATCCACGCCGGCTGGATGCGCGCGGCAAGCTGCTGGATGTGCTTGAGGTAATCGGTATCGATGGCATGGGGACCGCCGATCGACAGGGAAACACCGTGCATCACCAGGGGATAGCGTTCGGCTATCGCGTCCAGGTAGTACAAGGCCTTGCCGCCCTGCACCAGATAGTTCTCGGAGATCACTTCGAACCAATCCACCGCAGGGGATTGGGCAAGGATCTGTTCATAGTATTCGTTGCGTAAACCCAGGCCGTAGCCCAGGAAAGGGAAAGAACTGGCCATCATGCGCTCCTGGACAGTGTCCGCAGCGGCGCAATTGCCGCTGCGGCAGCACTCGCGTCGGTTACTCGCCGACTTTGCCGCCAGCCTTGGCGCACTCAGCCTTGGTCATGGATTTGAAACCATGGCCCTTGCACACCGCCTGGCCCTTGCAGGCGTTTTCGGCGGTCTTGCAATCGTTCATGCCTTTGCAGGCGTTGACACCGTAGCAATGAACCGGAGCGTCGGCGGCCTGTACCTGGGTGGCGACGCCGGCAAACAGGGAAGCGGCAGCGATAGCCAGGGCAGCACCGGAAACGGCTTTCTTGATGTTCATTGTGTAGTCCTCATAGATCAATAGTGGGGTCGGTCTGAACGGGTTGCCCAGTCTCGACACACCACTAGAGTGAGGCGCCCTTTTAGCGTTACAGCGTGTACAAAAGTTTCTGAAAGTTATTCGTCAAGCTTCAACAGCGGCTCGTGAAAGCGCAGCAAGCGCCCGGCGTTACCGAGTACCAGCAAGGTGCTGAGGTTGTGCAACACCGCGGCAATCATGGCCCCGGCGGCGCCCAGCCAGCCGAAGGCGGCGAACACCACGATGGCCAGCGTCCAACCCAGGCCAATGATCACGTTGACCTGCAAGGTGTGCCGACACTGCCGGCTCAAGCGCACGCACGTGCCCAGGCGGCGCAGGTCGCTGCCGATCAGCACCACGTCGGCCGAGGCCAGCGCGATATCGGCACCGCCCGCGCCCATCGCCACGCCGACCACGCCGGCTTTCAGCGCGAGAGAGTCGTTGATCCCATCCCCCACCACCATCGGCCGGAAACCGCTGCCGATCTCCCCCAGCACACGGTTGAGTTTGTCTTCCGGTAATGCCTGGGCCTGGACCTCACCGATGCCCACACTCACGGCCAGGCTGTCGGCCACGCTCTGGCGGTCGCCGGTGAGCAGCAGTTGGCGACCCAGCCCCAGGTCGCGCAGCTCTTGCAAGGCCTGGCGCGCCTCCGGTTTGACGCTATCGGCCAGCAGCAGCCAGGCCAGGAATTGCCCGTTCAGCGCCAGCCCGGCAATCGGGCCGTCGTGCTCAGGCACCGAGGTGGTGACGATATTCAGTTGCTCGAACAGTTCGGGACGGCCCAACGCCGCTTCGCCCTGTTCCGTGTGCGCAACCACGCCGAGCCCCTGGCGCTCGCGTATATCGCTCAGCGCCAGCAGTTGTTCCTGCGTCGCCAACCCCGCCAGCGCACGGCTGACCGGATGGCTGCTGGCCGAACCGAGGCTGGCCGCCAGGTTGAGCAGTGCCTGGCGATCGGTCGAAGCGGTCTGGATGGACTGCAGACGCAAGGTGCCGAAGGTCAGTGTGCCGGTCTTGTCGACGACCAGCGAGGTGAGGTCCGCCAGTTCTTCCAGAAACGCCGAACTGCGAATCAGGATGCCATGGCGTGCGGCGACCGCGATCCCGGCAATCGCGGTGGCCGGCGCTGACAAAACCAATGCACACGGACACGCCGCCACCAGCACGGCAAGCATCGCCTGAGCATCGTGGGTGACAAACCAGGTGACCGCCGCCAGCAACAGCACCAGTACCATATAGCTGCCGGCATAGCGCTCCAGCAACCGCGTGATCGGCGGCTTGGCACGCTCGGCGTTCTGCATCAGCGCAATGACCTTGCCCAGCGTCGACTCATTACCCGTGCGCGTCACTTCAAGGCGCAGCAGGCCGTCCAGGTTGATCGCTCCGCCAAACACCTGTACGCCCACACTGGCCTCCAGGGGCACCGACTCACCGGTAATCGGCGCGGTGTCCAGGCTGGCCTGGCCCGACAGCACCACGCCGTCGGCCGGCACGCGGTCGCCGGCGCGCACTTCGACTACATCACCGGTGTTCAGCGTGGCGTTATCCACTTCCACAATGCTGCCGTCAGCCTGCACCCGGCGCGCATGGCTGCGGGTGAGCCTACCCAGCGCATGGATCGCTTCCTGGGAACCGATCACGCTGCGCTCTTCGAGTACATGCCCGAAAATCATGATGATCGGCAGCAGGGCAGCGGTCAGCAGATCGCCCGTGGCCCAGGCGCCCATCATCGCCAGCGCGATCAATTGGTCGGTGATGCCATGCAGGCTCGGGTAGCGCAGGCTGTACCAGGCCGAACGCATGACCGGCACGGCCACCAGCAGCGAGGCAACACCGAGCAGCAGCTGGCTGACCCCGCTCTGGTCCGCCGCCAGCCAGCGCCATACCAGGCCCAGCAGGAGTAAACCCAGGGCCAGCATGGCCAGGGTCAATTGCCGGGCGGCGCGGCGCTGTTCGGCGGTGGTCAGCATGGGTGCGCTCATTGCTCGGCTCCCTGGATGATCAAACGGGCGTCGTCTTTGGGATCGACCGTGGTCACCGAGCCGGCCTGGCCGAGAATCTTCGGCAGGCGCTCACGGTACAGGCGCAGCAACAAGCCCGGGTCTTTCACTTGCGCCAGGCTGGCGACGGTGGCGGTCTGCGCCTGGGCATTGGCCAGACGTTCACTGGCCTGGGCATGGGCGACCTGCACTTGGCGGTCAGCCTCCTGGTTGGCGGTTTGGGTGAGCTTTTGCGCATCGGTCCGCGCGTTGGCCACCGCTTTGTCGGCTTGCTGGCTCGCCGTAAGTACCGCGTTGAACGCGTTCACCGCGGGCCCCGGCAGGCTCGATTGCACATCGACCCGTGTCACTTCGATACCCAACCCCAAGCCACTGGCGGTCAACTGCGCCAGGCGCTGATTGATGCCCTGTACCAGGTCACCGCGCAGCCGTTCGCGGCGCTCGGCGGCGCCGTTGTCAGTGCCGATCAATTCAGGGCGCGCCACTAAAATAGTGTCCAGGTCCCGCGCCGCCGCCAGGGCAACGGCGCTGCGCGTCACCAGGCGGTCCAGCGCGGGCAGCACATGCTCGCCCTGCATTACAAAGGCATAGGGTTCGGTGACCTTGTAGAAGGCTCGCACATCCAGTTGCACGATCCCGGCATCACCGGTCAGCAGATAGCCGGAGCCGGCCAGCGTATCGCTCAAGGGTGTGGCGAAACTGGCCACGCGGTCCGCCTGCACCGCCGCCTCCGAACGCAACAGGTTCTCCACCCGACGCTCGATCACCCGGTCCGCCGCCGGCAGCAACACCACCTGCTCGAACGGTTGCGGCCATGCCAGCAGCAGCCCGGCGTTCTGAATGCGGTCGAGGGCGCCGAAGTGCAGCACCATGGCGCGGTTCTGCGGGTCGATCTGGCGCACATTGGAAAACGCCCAGGCCAACGCCGCCAATACGGTGACTGCGTACAGCGCCAGGAACGTCAGGCGCCCGGCCTGGATCCAGGGGCTGTCCGGGCTGTCACGCTCACTCATGGCTGAACATCCTTCGGTCCATCCACCAGCGCACGGAACGGGGCGGCATCGGTACGCAGAATGATCCTGGTACTTGGCGTCACCACCGTACCCAGGGTATCCAGCGAGCGCAGCAGGTTGTACAGCTGCGGATTAGCCGCGTAGGCACGCCCGTAGATCTGCGCCGCCTCGACCCGCGATTGCGCTTCGATATCAGCGGCCTTGACCGTGGCCTCGGCTTGCACGATCCGCGCATCACGCTCGGCTGCCGAGCGGATCTGCGCCGCCTCGCGCTTGCCCACGGCGGTGCGCTCGGTGGCGATGGTTTCACGTTCGGCGCGCATGCGGTCGACCGTGGCGGTGAGGGTCACCGAGGGCAAGGTCAGCCGTTCGATGCCGACCTGGGCCACGCGTACGCCATAGGTGGCGAGCAATTGTTGATCGATCTGCCGGCGCAGTTGGGCTTCGAACTCGGCGATGCGCACCTGGCTGGCGTCGGTGTTGATCAGGCTGGACAGGTCAAAACTGGCCGCCGTGGTCTCCAGCGCCGAGCCGACGAAGGTACGGATCTGGCGCGCTGCTTCGTCCGGCTGATTCTGCACCGCACGCATGAAGCGCTGCACGTTGTCGGTATCGCCCTGCACCTGCCACGCCACGTAGGCTTGCACGATGATGCGCAGGCCATCGCGGGTGCCCACATCCTGCAACCCGCTGGAGGTGGTGCGCAGGCGCAGGTCCACCGGAATCGCCGCTTCAAACGGCGCCGGCCAGCGCCAGCGCAGGCCCGGCTCCAGCAGCACCCGCACCGGGTTGCCGAACCGGGTAATCACCGTGGCCTCGCCGGAACGCACCTGCACCAGGCTCGCCGCCGCGATGGCGAACAGCACCAGCACTGCCGCCCAGGCCATGCGCCGCCAGGGAAAAGGCCCGGCCGCCTGTTCATCGCCGTGATGGTGATGGTGGTGATGGCCGTGGTGATGGCCGTGATCGTGAGAATGAGCGCTCAACAGACAGACTCCTTATTGAACGGCTTTACGCGGCATCGAGGGGTCGGCCGGCAAAGTAAAAGAACGCAGATCGATCGTCGGCGCACTGTCGGCGCCCAGGCGATGATCCAGAATAAGCAGTTTGGCGTGGGCCAGGCCCTGGCTGAGCTGGCCCAGGTACTGCTCCAGCACGAAGGCTCGGCCCGCCGCGGCATAGGCGTGTTGTTCGGCAACAAAGCGCAGGTTCGCCGCCTGGGCACCGGCATTCACTTCGCCGGCGGTGGCCTGGGCCTGGTCGCGGGCCGTGCTGGCCTGCAGCAACGCCTGGTTGGTCTGCTCGCTGGCGGCGCCTCGCTCGCGCGCGATCAATGCCTGCGCGCCGATCTGCGCGGCTTGCACGCCGTGGTAGGCGTTGGCGGCGCCGGCCGGTGGGTGAATCGCCTCAACGACCGTGGCGAGGATTTCCACACCGCTGTCGAGTGTGTTCAGGTCGGCTTGTACGGTGCGACCGATCTCGTCGGCGAGGCTGGTGCGTTGTTCGCCGAGCAATTCATCGAGGGTGCGCGAGGCGAACTCATGCACCAGGATACGGCTGGCGGTGCTGCGAATCAGGGTCGGGACATCGGCGCTGTTATAGGTGGCGGCCAACGCGGCCTGGTCGGTCAAGCCGATGCGATAGACGAACCGCACGTCCATATTGACGATCTGGAAGCTCTGCTTGTCGCCGCTGCTGCTGGCGATGACCTGGGATTTATCATTCACATGGCTGGCGTCCCACAAGCGGTTGGCAATCAGCGGCGCCGGACCTTCGGCGCTGGCCAACTCGGGGGCGGCCGTTTCGCTGACGCTGGTCGCCAGCTCATGCACCACGCCGTTCTCCACGTTCAACACACGGCCCAGCGGCCAGGGCAACCCGACGTGCAGGCCCGGGCCGAATACCTCTACCGGTTTGCCGAAACGCTCATAGATTCCACGGCCCTGCAAAGGCACTTCATGCACGCCCGTCAGCGCCCAGCCGATCGCCAGCACTACCAGCAGCACCGGCAGGAACGCGCGACGCATGTAGGTAAACGCCCAAATCTGGCGCAGGTCGATGCCGAAGCGGTTATGCAGTTCATGCTGCAAGGCCAGCAAGGGTTGCGGCGGCCAGCGCAGCAAGCCGGCGACAAAGCTCTGCGCTATCAGGCGCGGTTCGAGACGCGGCTGGCGTGGGCTGAACAGCGACAGCACGCCGCGCAACAGAAACTCCAGCGCCACCAGCGCGGGCAGCAGGCCGATCAGCACGGCCAGGCGCAACGGCCACACCGACTCGGCACCGGCGAACAGCAGGCAAATCGAGCTGACCAACAGGCAACCGATCGCCACGCGGCACAGCTGCCCCAGGGGGGAGGCTTCAGGCCACTGCGCAGGCGTTTGCTGGGCCAGGCGCCGCTCGAACACCAGCAAACCGAACGCCAGCGCCAACCCCAGCGCCGCGCCGATGCTCGCGGATTGACCGACAGCCGCGGCGGGTAGCGTCAGGTTCCAGAATTCGATGATGCTGATCAGCGCCAATAATGACCAACCGCACAACCACAACACCGGCGCGCCGATCTGCTTGCCCAAGCGCTCCACCAGGCGAGTGTAGCGGCCCGTCTCTGTGACCTGCGCATCGGCCGGCGGCTCTTCCAGCGCCTGGGCACGCCAATCGGCCACCCACCACGCCGACTGCAACGCGGCAACCAGCACCCACAGGGCCGATGAGCAATTGATCAGCACCACCGGCCAGATCGATACCGGTGCAAACAAAACGACAAATAGCGCCAATACCCAACCGGTGACGGCCAGGGCAGTCAAGCTGATGCCGGCTTGCCTCAATCGACGGGCATGGAACAACCCCTGCTGAAAACGCGGCAAGCCTTCAACCGAAGCGCCAGCAGCCTCTAGATCCACTTGCATCCACTCAACGCCCGCTTGTACATAATTCGTTACGATATAACACAGGGCGTGAAATTTTTGTTCGCTTTTGGCCACGCCGCCGATCCTTGTGGGAGGGGGCTTGCCCCCGATGGCCATGGGTCTGTTAAAACAGGTGTTGGCTGACACACCGCTATCGGGGGCAAGCCCCCTCCCACATTTGAATCTGCGCGTTCTCCAGACCGTGACTAAACCCCCATAAACACGCGACATCACTGGTGCACGCGACAATTAATCGGCACACTCCAGAACAGTTTTTCGCGGGTCCACGGACAAGGAAGCATCGCCCCTCATGATCTCCATCTATCAGCTCAAACCGCGCTTTCAGAACCTGCTGCGCCCCCTCGTGCAACGCCTCTATGACAACGGCACCACCGCCAACCAGATCACCGTGCTGGCCGGCGTCATTTCCGTGCTGGTGGGCCTGCTGATCGCCGGCTTCGCCCAGCACCTCTGGCTGTTTGCGCTGATCCCGCTGTGGATGATTGTGCGCATGGCCCTCAACGCCATCGACGGCATGCTCGCGCGGGAATTCGGCCAGCAATCACGTCTGGGCGCCTACCTCAATGAATTGTGCGATGTGATCGCCGACAGCGCCTTGATTCTGCCGTTTGCGCTGATCCCCGGCGTAAGCCTGGCGCCCGTGCTGCTGGTGACGTTGCTCGCGGTGTTCAGCGAATACGCCGGCGTGTTGGGGCCGATGGTGGGCGCCTCGCGTCGCTATGACGGGCCGATGGGCAAGAGTGACCGGGCGTTCGTACTCGGCGTGCTGGCCACGGGCGTGGCACTGGGCTGGCTCGGCGCCGGGTGGGTCGACACGCTGATGTGGCTGGTCGCCGCGCTGCTGGCCTACACCCTGGTCAACCGGGTGCGCCACGGCCTCAAGGAACAATCAGCAACCTCACCGATTGCATAAGGATTTCTGCGATGCGCGAACAGCAACAGCACACCTTCAGCACCCATGATGGCGTCGAGCTTTTTTACCGGCATTGGACGGCCACGGCCACGGCAGACGCCGGGCCGCGCAAGGCCATTGTGTTGTTCCATCGCGGTCATGAGCACTCAGGTCGCATCGCGCACCTGGTGGACGAACTGGGCCTGCCCGACTTTGACTTCTTCGCCTGGGACGCCCGTGGCCACGGCCAATCCCCCGGCGAGCGCGGTGACAGCCCGAGCTTTGCCACCAGCGCTCGCGACGTACAGACCTTCTGCGACCACATAGGCGCCACCTACGGTATCGACGCAGAAAATCTCGCCGTTGTCGCCCAAAGCGTCGGCGCGGTGATCGCGGCCACCTGGGTGCATGACTACGCACCGAAGATCCGCGCCCTGGTACTCGCCTCCCCCGCCTTCAAGGTCAAGCTTTACGTGCCTTTCGCCCGCCCGGGCCTGGCACTGATGCGCAAGTTTCGCGGCAACTTTTTCGTCAACAGCTACGTCAAGGCCAAGTTCCTCAGCCATGACCCGGAGCGCGTGGCGTCCTACGACAGCGATCCGCTGATCACCAAGGCCATTTCGGTGAACGTGCTGCTGGGCCTGTACGAAGCGGCCGACCGAGTGGTCGCCGACGCCCAGGCCATTCAGGTGCCGACCCAATTGCTGATCTCCGGCTCCGACTTCGTGGTGCACCGCAAACCCCAGCAGCAGTTTTTCGAGCGTCTCGGCAGCCTGAAAAAAGAGCTGCATGTGCTTCCCGGTTTCTTCCACGACACCCTCGGTGAACGTGACCGCGCCACGGCCGTCAACAGCGCCAGGCGCTTTATCCTGCAAAGCTTCGCGCAGCCACTGGACCGCGCCAGCCTGCTGGATGCCGACAAACTGGGTGCCACCTGCGCCGAATCCGAAGCCCTCGCCGCACCGCTGCCGCGCAATTCCCTGCGCGATCTGTACTGGCGCATGACGCGCGCCAGCATGGGCCTGGGCAAGAACCTGTCCGACGGGGTGAAACTGGGCTTCGACACCGGTTTCGATTCCGGCAGCACCCTGGACTACGTGTACCGCAACACGCCCACCGGCAAAGGCGCGCTGGGGCGGATGATCGACACCAACTACCTGAACTCCATCGGCTGGCGCGGTATTCGTCAGCGCAAACTGAACGTCGAAGAACTGCTGCGCCTGGCCATGGCGCGGTTGCGCGCGGACGAGCGTGAAGTGCGTATCGTCGATATCGCCGCCGGTCACGGGCGGTACATTCTGGAAGCGTTGCAGGGTGTGTCGCCGCTGCCGGAATCGATCCTGCTGCGCGACTACAGCGACATCAACGTGCGCGACGGCGGTGCGTTGATCCGTGAAAAAGGCCTGGGCGACATTGCCCAGTTCGTCAAAGGCGATGCGTTCGACCGTGCGAGCCTGGCGGCGCTGGAGCCCAAGCCGACGTTGGCGGTGGTGTCCGGGTTATATGAGTTGTTTGCCGATAACGCCATGGTCGGCGGTTCGTTGTCAGGCCTGGCCGAAGCGGTGGAACCGGGCGGCTATCTGGTCTACACCGGCCAACCGTGGCACCCGCAGCTGGAACTGATCGCCCGCGCCTTGACCAGCCACCGCCAGGGCCAGGCCTGGGTGATGCGTCGGCGCAGTCAGGCGGAAATGGACCAACTGGTGGAGGCTGCAGGCTTTCGCAAGATCACTCAGCGTGTGGATGAGTGGGGCATTTTCACGGTGTCCCTGGCGCAGAAGATCTGAGCATGCGCGAACCCGGCTTATTCAAACCAGCGCTTCTCTGGCTGCTGCTGTTGGCACCGCTGTTTTTCAGCACCTACGGCCTCGCCACCTGGGTCACCACCCAGCGTAGCGATGTGGGTACGCTGGTGTTCGGCTGGGAAACCCATATGCCGTTCTGGGCCTGGACCATCGTGCCTTATTGGTCCATCGACCTGCTGTACGGTTTCTCCCTGCTGCTGCCGAGCACCCGCCACGAACTCAGGCAACACGCCCTGCGCCTGCTGACGGCCCAGGTGATTGCCGTCAGTTGCTTCCTGATCTGGCCGCTACGCTTCACCTTCGAACGGCCGGAACTGGAGGGCGTGTTCGGCTGGTTGTTTGCAGTGCTGGCAGGCTTCGACAAACCCTTCAACCAGGCGCCTTCACTGCATATCGCGCTGCTGGTGATCCTGTGGGTGGTATATCAGCGGCATACCCAGGGTCTCTGGCGCTGGGCAGTGCACGGCTGGTTTGCACTGATCGGTATTTCCGTACTGACCACTTATCAACATCACTTCATCGACTTACCCACAGGCGCCCTCGCCGGCTGGTTGTGCGTGTGGCTATGGCCGCTGGAACATCCCAGCCCGCTGCGCAATGCCCGACTGACACGCGACTCTAAACGCGGTTGGCTGGGTGCGCGCTACGCCCTTGGCGCGCTGGCGCTGATGCTGCTCGCGCTGACCTTGGGCGGTTGGGGGTTATGGCTGCTATGGCCGGCGGCATCCCTCGGCCTGGTCGCGACCAACTACTGGCTGCTGGGTGCCGAGGGCTTTCAGAAACGCAGCGATGGCCAGCTGACGCCCGCAGCGCGTTGGCTGTATGCGCCTTACCTCGCTGGCGCCTGGATCAATTCGCGGCTGTGGACACGTACCCACCCACAGCCCGACCTGATTGTGGATAACGTCTGGCTGGGGCGGATTCCTGCGGCCAGCGAGCAACCGCCATTCAAGGCCATCGTCGATCTCTGCGCCGAATTGCCGATTGATCCACAAGGCCGGCGCTATCAATGCATCCCTGTTCTGGACTTGATTGCGCCAACTCCCGCCGAATGCCTGCAAGCCGCCCAGGCCATCGAACGCTTGCGCTTGGACGGCCCGCTGCTGGTGTGCTGCGCCCTGGGCTACTCGCGCAGCGCAACGGCCATCGCAGCCTGGCTGTTGCACAGCGGGCGCGCGGCGACGGTCGACCAGGCGCTGGCTATTATTCGTACAGCACGAACCCGTGTGGTCCTGCATCCTGCACATCGCTTGGCTTTGGAGGGGTTGTCCCATGCCCGCTGACATGGAGCTGCACGTAGTTGCCAGCCTGCTGCGTCGTGGCCGTTCGCTGGACCAGTTATCCACAGGCCTGACCCTGGTCGGTGTGCTGTTCGGTCTGGCCCAGTTGCTGATGGCGAGCGTTTCGACGATCTGCCTGCTGCTGGCCTTGTGGATGATCATCCTGGGCCTTCTACAAAAATACTGGGCGCTACGCGTTGCGTTCGATGCCGATTTGTTCGCCCTGCTGGCCCGCGACACCGAGCGCACCCCGGACCTTGACCAAGCCCTGCAAGCCCTTGGCCTGCAATCGGCCGAGCGCGCCGGCAGGCCTTGGGTCGAACGCCGTCGTGGCGCACTCAAATTGCTGCGCAAACAGGCCTGGCTGCTTGGCGCGCAAGTGTTGCTGACCCTGGGCGTGATACTTGCCAGCCCTTGGCTACCTTTCGCCGGATAAGGAGTTCCCATGTTCGAACCCGTGGTCGCCACACTGATTACCTCCATGGCCCGCACCGTTACGGGCGCTCGCAGCCTGTGGCTGGGTTGCGCGCCAGTGCCGGTACAACGCATCTATTTCGCCAATCACAGCAGCCACGGCGACTTCGTGCTGGTGTGGGCGTCGCTGCCGCAGAACCTGCGCAAATTCACCCGCCCTGTGGCCGGCAGCGATTACTGGAATAAAAGCGCGCTGCGCCGCTACATCATCAACCGTGTGTTCAATGGCGTGCTGATCGATCGCGAGCGCAAGGAGCCTGTGGATAACCCGCTGCAGCCGATGCTCGCCGCCCTCGAAGGCGGCGACTCGCTGATTATCTTTCCCGAAGGTACGCGCAATCTGGAGGACGGCTTGCTGCCGTTCAAAAGCGGCCTGTATCACTTGGCAAACAGTTACCCACAGGCCGAGCTGATCCCGGTGTGGATAGCCAATCTCAACCGCGTCATGCCCAAGGGCCGTGTCCTGCCATTGCCATTGTTATGCACAACCAGCTTCGGCGCTCCACTGCACTTGGAAGAAGGCGAAGACAAAACCGCGTTCCTTGCCCGCACACGCGACGCCCTGCTCGCCCTCGCCCCGGAGCATTCCTGAGATGGATAGCCAAACCCTGATGTTATTCGGCGGGATCGGCGCGATCCTGGTCACCGCCTCGCTGATCGGCCTGATCCTCAAGCTGCGCACCCGTGGCAACCCCAATGCGGTGATCGACAACCTCAATGCGCGCATCAACGCCTGGTGGGTGATGGTGGTCGTGATCGGTATTGCCTTCTGGCTCGGTACCGGCGCGGTGATCCTGCTGTTCTACGCGGTGTCGTTCTACGCCCTGCGCGAATTCCTCACCCTCACGCCGACCCGGCGCAGCGACTACCCGGCGCTGGTAGCGGCGTTCTACCTGGCGCTGCCGCTGCAGTACGTGCTGATCTATGCCGATTGGTACGGGCTGTTCTCGATCTTCATCCCGGTCTACGTGTTCCTGCTGCTGCCGATCCTCGCCTCCCTGGGCGGCGACAGTACCCACTTTCTGGAGCGCGCATCGAAGGTGCAATGGGGCCTGATGATCGCGGTGTTCTGCGTGTCGTTCGTCCCGGCGCTGCTGACGCTGGACATCCCCGGTTATGAAGGCCGCAACCTGCTGCTGATCGCCTACCTGGTGATCGTGGTGCAACTGTCCGACGTGCTGCAGTACGTGTGCGGCAAGTTGTTCGGCAAACACAAGATCGCGCCCAACCTCTCGCCGTCCAAAACCGTGGAAGGCTTTGTCGGCGGCATCCTGCTGTCATCCCTGATCGGTGCGGCGCTGTGGTGGACCACGCCGTTCAACCCGTGGCAGTCATTCCTGATCGCGCTGTTGATCAACTTGCTGGGGTTTGCCGGCGGGATTGTGATGTCGGCGATCAAGCGTGACCGCGGCGTGAAGGATTGGGGCCATATGATCGAGGGGCACGGCGGCATGCTGGATAGGCTGGACTCGGTATGCTTTGCGGCGCCGATCTTCTTCCACCTCGTGCGCTACTGGTGGACCTGAGCCTTCCCCTTTCTCAAAACCAATGAAGATCAAACTGTGGGAGGGGGCTTGCCCCCGATGGCGGAGTATCAGTGACCTGTGAGTTGACTGAGCCACTGCTATCGGGAGCAAGCCCCCTCCCACCTTGGTTTTTGGTGCTTCAGGACCCACTCAGACCGCCGAAGGTACAAGCGTGCATGGACAGTCGCAGAAGGACTTTGCATCGGCCCGCATCCTTGAATGGAGCGAATCCAAAACGTAAAAAGGGGCTGTCGAAACAGCCCCTTTTGGGTACGCCAGTCAGGCTTACTCCACCGTTACCGACTTCGCCAGGTTGCGCGGTTGGTCAACGTCGGTGCCCTTGAGTACGGCGACGTAGTACGACAGCAACTGCAGCGGGATGGTGTAGAGGATCGGCGACAGGGTGTCGTGGATGTGCGGCATGTTGATCACGTGAGTGCCTTCACCGTTGGTCATGCCGGCCTTTTCGTCCGCAAACACAATCAGCTGGCCGCCACGGGCGCGCACTTCCTGCAGGTTGGACTTGAGCTTTTCCAGCAGCTCATTGTTCGGCGCCACGGTGACCACGGGCATGTCGTCATCCACCAGGGCCAGTGGGCCGTGTTTCAGTTCGCCGGCCGGGTAGGCTTCGGCGTGGATGTACGAGATTTCCTTGAGTTTCAGCGAACCTTCCATCGCGACCGGGTACTGCGCGCCACGGCCGAGGAACAGGGTGTGGTTCTTGTCGGCAAACAGTTCGGCGACTTTTTCCACGGTGCCGTCCATGGCCAGGGCTTCGCCCAGGCGGGTCGGCAGGCGGCGCAGTTCTTCCACCAGGGTGGCCTCAACGCCTTCGGCGAGGGTGCCGCGCACTTGGCCGAGGGACAAGGTCAGCAGCAACAGGCCGACCAGTTGGGTGGTGAAGGCTTTGGTCGAGGCGACGCCGATTTCGCGACCGGCCTGGGTCAGCAGGGTCAGGTCGGATTCGCGCACCAGTGAGCTGATGCTGACGTTGCAGATCGCCAGGCTGCCGAGGAAGCCCAGCTCCTTGGCGTTGCGCAGGGCGGCCAGGGTGTCGGCGGTTTCGCCGGACTGGGAGATGGTCACGAACAGGGTGTCGGGCTGCACCACCACTTTGCGGTAGCGGAACTCGCTGGCAACTTCGACCTGGCACGGGATACCGGCCAGTTCTTCCAGCCAGTAACGCGCAACCATACCGGCGTGGTAGCTGGTGCCGCAGGCGACGATTTGCACGTTGCGCACTTTGGCGAACAGCTCGGCGGCTTGTGGGCCGAAGGCGTTGACCAGCACCTGGTTCTGGCTCAGGCGACCTTCGAGGGTGCGCTGCACCACGGAAGGCTGCTCGTGGATTTCCTTGAGCATGAAGTGGCGGAACTCGCCCTTGTCGGCGGCTTCGGCACCGTCACGGTATTGCACGGCTTCGCGCTCGACGGACTGACCGTTGACGTCCCAGATCTGCACGCTTTCACGGCGGATGTCGGCGATATCGCCTTCTTCCAGGTACATGAAGCGGTCGGTCACTTGACGCAGGGCGAGTTGGTCGGAGGCGAGGAAGTTCTCGCCCAGGCCCAGGCCGATCACCAGTGGGCTGCCACTGCGCGCGGCAACCAGGCGGTCAGGCTGGCTGGCGCTGATCACGGCCAGGCCGTAGGCGCCGTGCAGTTCCTTGACCGTGGCCTTGAGGGCGGTGGTCAGGTCGCTGTGGTCCTTGAGCTTGTGGTTGAGCAGGTGGGCGATGACTTCGGTGTCGGTGTCCGAGGTGAACACGTAGCCGAGGCCCTTGAGTTGTTCGCGCAGCACTTCGTGGTTTTCGATGATGCCGTTGTGCACCACGGCCAGGTCGCCCGAAAAGTGCGGGTGAGCGTTACGCTCGCAAGGTGCGCCGTGAGTAGCCCAGCGGGTGTGGGCAATACCCAGGCGGCCTACCAGTGGCTCGCCGGCCAGGGCCTGGTCCAACTCGCTGACTTTGCCCGGACGACGCATACGCTCCAGCTTGCCGGCGTTGGTGAAGACCGCGACACCGGCGCTGTCATAGCCACGGTATTCCAGGCGCTTGAGGCCTTCGATCAGGATGGCCGTTACGTTACGTTCGGCGACTGCGCCAACAATTCCACACATGGTATTTCTCCTAGATGACTGCCGCGCATATCAGCGTAATGCCGCGGGCTTGGATCTGGTCGCGGGCCTCGAGCGGCAGGCGATCATCGGTGATAAGGGTATGGACACTGCTCCAGGGCAGTTCCAGGTTGGGAATCTTGCGGCCGATCTTGTCGGATTCGACCATCACCACGACTTCACGGGCGACCTCGGCCATGACGCGGCTCAGGCCCAGCAATTCGTTGAAGGTGGTGGTACCGCGCTGCAAATCGATACCGTCGGCACCGATGAACAGTTGATCAAAATCGTAGGAACGCAAAACCTGCTCGGCGACCTGACCCTGGAACGAATCCGAATGCGGATCCCAGGTACCGCCGGTCATCAGCAGCACCGGTTCATGCTCCAGCTCGCTCAAGGCGCGGGCCACGTTCAGGGAATTGGTCATGACCACCAGGCCGGGTTGATGGCCCAGTTCGGGAATCATCGCGGCGGTGGTGCTGCCGCTGTCGATGATGATGCGCGCGTGTTCACGCAAGCGCACCACGGCGGCGCGGGCAATCGCACGCTTGTAGGCCGACACCGGCTGGGCCGCGTCGCCCACCAGTTCCTGAGGCATGGTGATTGCACCACCGTAGCGGCGCAGGAGCAGGCCATTACTTTCGAGGGCGGCCAAATCCTTGCGGATGGTCACTTCCGACGTTTCGAAACGCTTGGCCAATTCGTCCACACTCACTTCGCCCTGTTCATTGAGCAAGGTCAGGATGTTGTGGCGACGTTGGGGGGTGTTTCGTTTCGACATGGCAGTGATAAGTTTCGTTTCGAAAGATAACGAAGGCAATCAAAACCTATTGGCGAAAGATCGTCAAGCGGTGGCGATCACTATTTTTGAAATAACACAGGCCAATGTGGGAGGGGGCTTGCTTCCCGATGGCGGTGTATCAGTCAGTCTATGTCCTGGCCGATGCACCGCCATCGGGAAGCAAGCCCCCTCCCACATTGGAATTTTGTTGCTTGTCAGACTGGGGTACTCAGGTTTTTTTGATTTTGACCGGGCGTTTCCAGCCGTCGATGTTGCGCTGGCGCGCACGCGCTACGGCCAGTTGCGACTTATCCACATCCTGGTTGATGGTTGAGCCCGCTGCGGTGTTGGAACCATCACCGATGGTCACAGGAGCCACCAGCGAATTGTTGGAGCCGATGAATACGTCTTCGCCAATCGTCGTCTGGTACTTGTTGGCGCCGTCGTAGTTGCAGGTGATGGTGCCGGCACCGATATTGGTGCGGGCGCCAATGACAGCATCACCCAGGTAAGTCAGGTGACCGACCTTGGCACCTTCACCGAGGTGGGCGTTTTTCAGTTCGACAAAGTTACCCACATGGGCCTTGGCTCCCAGCTCGCTACCCGGACGCAACCGCGCAAACGGCCCGGCATCGCTGCCCTCGCCCATCACCGCACCGTCGATATGGCTGTTGGCCTTGACCACCACGCCTTTGCGCAAGGTGCTGTCTTTGATCACGCAGTTCGGACCAATCACCACGTCGTCTTCAATGATCACGCGGCCCTCGAGGATCACGTTGATATCGATCAACACGTCGCGGCCGACCGTCACTTCACCCCGTACATCGAAACGCGCCGGGTCACGCAGGGTGACGCCCTGGGCCATCAGGCGGCGGCCTTCGCGCATCTGGTAGTGGCGCTCCAGCTCCGCCAGCTGCTTGCGGTCGTTGGCGCCCTGCACTTCCATCGGGTCGTGGGGCTGTTCGGTGGCGACCACCAGGCCGTCACTGACCGCCATCTCGATGACGTCAGTGAGGTAGTACTCGCCTTGGGCGTTGTTGTTGGACAGGCGGCTCATCCAGTCGCCCAGCTTGTCGGCCGGCACGGCGAGAATGCCGGTATTGCCTTCGGTAATGGCGCGCTGGGCTTCGCTGGCGTCCTTGTGCTCGACGATCGCGGCGACCTTACCGTCGGCATTGCGCACAATACGTCCGTAGCCGGTGGGATCGTCCAGCTCAACGGTGAGCAGGCCCATCTGGCCTGGCACCACGTGCTTGAGCAGGCGTTGCAGGGTTTCCACTTCGATCAGCGGCACGTCACCGTAGAGAATCAGCACGGTATCAGCGGTAATGAACGGCACGGCCTGCGCAGTGGCGTGGCCAGTGCCCAATTGCTTGTCCTGCAATACGAAATTCAAGTCGTCTGCGGCCAGACGCTCACGTACCACATCGGCACCGTGCCCGATGACCACGTGAATGCGTTGCGGGGCCAACTGCCGGGCGCTGTGGATAACATGACCGAGCATGGAATTGCCTGCGACCGGGTGCAGCACCTTGGGCAGGGCTGAGCGCATGCGGGTGCCCTGGCCTGCGGCGAGAATTACGATTTCAAGAGACATGAATGGCTACCAATCCTGGGCGGTCCGGCTTCAGACCAGAGAAGTGTTTTGCAAAAAAGAAAAAGGGTAGCCGAGGCTACCCTTTTTAATCAATCACGCGTGAAGCGTAACGGCAAAGCCGCTTACTTCTTGCGGATCTGCTGGAGCGTACGCAGCTGCGCTGCAGCTTCGGCCAGACGGACTGCAGCAGCGCTGTAGTCGAAGTCTGCGCCTTTTTCGTTCAGCGCCTTCTCGGCAGCCTTGACGGCTTCCTGAGCGGAGGCTTCATCCAGGTCGCCAGCACGTTGCACAGTATCGGCAAGTACCTTGACCATGTTCGGCTGAACCTCGAGGAAACCACCGGAGATGTAAAACACCTCACGTTCCCCGCCTTGCTTGGTCAGAGTGATCGGACCTGGCTTCAAACTGGTGATCAACGGCGCGTGGCCCATGGCAATACCCAGGTCACCGAGTTCGCCGTGTGCAATCACCATTTCTACCAGACCGGAGAAGATTTCCCCTTCCGCGCTGACGATATCGCAATGGACTGTCATAGCCATCTGATTGCCTCAACCTGATGAGCGCCCGTTTCCGGGCGCCAGGATTACAGTTTCTTGGCTTTCTCGATCGCTTCTTCGATGCCGCCAACCATGTAGAACGCTTGTTCTGGCAGGTGGTCGTAGTCACCGTTGAGGATGCCTTTGAAGCCAGCAATGGTGTCTTTCAGGGAAACGTATTTACCCGAGGCACCGGTGAAGACTTCAGCCACGAAGAACGGCTGCGACAAGAAGCGCTGGATCTTACGAGCACGGTTTACCAACTGCTTGTCGGCTTCCGACAGCTCGTCCATACCCAGGATCGCAATGATGTCCTTCAGTTCCTTGTAACGCTGCAGCACGTACTGAACGCCGCGAGCGGTGTCGTAGTGCTCCTGGCCGATCACGTTCGGGTCCAGCTGGCGCGACGTCGAGTCGAGTGGATCGACCGCTGGGTAGATACCCAGGGAAGCGATGTCACGGGACAGAACGACGGTGGCGTCCAAGTGGGCGAAGGTGGTGGCTGGCGACGGGTCGGTCAAGTCATCCGCAGGTACGTATACCGCCTGGATCGAGGTGATCGAACCTTCCTTGGTCGAAGTGATACGTTCTTGCAGAACGCCCATCTCTTCAGCCAGGGTCGGCTGGTAACCTACTGCCGAAGGCATACGGCCCAGCAGTGCGGATACTTCAGTACCGGCCAGGGTGTAACGATAGATGTTGTCGACGAACAGCAGAACGTCGTTACCTTCGTCACGGAACTTCTCGGCCATGGTCAGGCCGGTCAGTGCTACGCGCAGACGGTTTCCCGGCGGCTCGTTCATCTGACCGTAAACCAGTGCCACTTTGTCCAGAACGTTGGAGTCCTTCATCTCGTGGTAGAAGTCGTTACCCTCACGGGTACGCTCACCCACACCGGCGAACACGGAATAACCGCTGTGCTCGATGGCGATGTTACGGATCAGTTCCATCATGTTTACGGTCTTGCCTACACCGGCACCACCGAACAGACCGACTTTACCGCCCTTGGCGAACGGGCAAACCAGGTCGATAACCTTGATGCCGGTTTCCAGCAGGTCGTTGCCGCCCGCTTGCTCGGCGAACGAAGGTGCTGCGCGGTGAATGCCCCAGCGCTCTTCGGTGTCGATCGGGCCAGCTTCGTCGATCGGGTTGCCCAGTACGTCCATGATCCGGCCCAGGGTCGCTTTACCGACCGGTACGGAGATGGCTGCGCCAGAGTCGATAACGTCCAGACCGCGCTTCAAGCCTTCGGTGGAACCCATCGCAATGGTACGAACTACGCCGTCGCCCAGCTGCTGCTGAACTTCCAGAGTAGTGTCCGCGCCTTGTACTTTCAGCGCGTTGTAGATGCTCGGTACGCTGTCGCGTGGGAATTCCACGTCGATAACGGCGCCGATGATTTGAACGATACGTCCGCTACTCATAGCTGGATCCTCTGAATATTTGAACCGTTAAACCGCGGCAGCGCCGCCGACGATTTCCGAGATCTCTTGGGTGATCGCAGCCTGACGCGCCTTGTTGTAGATCAGCTGCAAATCGCTGATCAGATCACCGGCGTTATCGGTAGCGTTTTTCATCGCGATCATCCGCGCCGCTTGTTCAGCTGCGTTGTTCTCGACCACCGCCTGGTACACCTGCGACTCCACGTAGCGCACCATCAAGCCGTCAAGCAGCTCTTTGGCGTCTGGTTCGTAGAGGTAGTCCCAGTGGTGCTTGAGTTCCTGATCCGGAGTTGCCACCAGTGGAATCAATTGCTCCACGGTTGGCTGCTGGGTCATGGTGTTGATGAACTTGTTGGATACCACGGACAGGCGGTCAATCCGGCCTTCCAGATACGCATCCAGCATCACCTTCACACTGCCGATCAAATCATTGATCGACGGCTCTTCACCCAGGTGGCTGATAGCTGCAACGACGTTACCGCCGAAGTTACGGAAAAAGGCCGCACCCTTGCTACCCACAACACACAGATCGATCTCGACGCCGTTTTCGCGGTTTACCGCCATGTCCTTGACCAGGGCCTTGAACAGGTTGGTATTCAGGCCACCGCACAAACCACGGTCACTGCTCACTACCACATAACCCACGCGCTTGACGGCGCGCTCGATCATGAACGGGTGGCGGTATTCCGGGTTGGCGTTGGCCAGATGCCCAATTACCTGGCGGATACGCTCCGCATAAGGACGGCTAGCAGCCATGCGCATTTGTGCCTTGCGCATTTTGCTGACCGCCACTTTTTCCATGGCGCTGGTAATCTTTTGCGTGCTTTTGATGCTCGCAATCTTACTGCGAATCTCTTTTGCGCCTGCCATGTAACACCTATCAGGTTAGCAAGCGGGAGCCTTGCGGCTCCCGCTGCGGCTTACCAGGTTTGGGTGGCCTTGAACTTCTCGATACCGGCTTTCATGCCAGCGTCGATATCGTCATTGAAGTCACCCTTCACGTTGATCTTCGCCATCAATTCGGCGTGATCGCGGTTGAAGTAAGCAATCAGCGCTTGTTCAAAGCTGCCGACCTTGGTGATTTCAACGTCGGTCAGGAACCCACGCTCAGCGGCATACAGCGACAACGCCATGTCAGCGATCGACATTGGGGCGTATTGCTTCTGCTTCATCAGCTCGGTAACGCGCTGACCATGCTCAAGTTGCTTACGGGTCGCTTCGTCCAGGTCAGAAGCGAACTGGGCGAATGCCGCCAGTTCACGGTACTGAGCCAGAGCGGTACGGATACCACCGGAGAGCTTCTTGATGATCTTGGTCTGAGCGGCACCACCCACACGGGATACCGAAACACCGGCGTTCACTGCAGGGCGGATGCCTGAGTTGAACATCGCCGATTCCAGGAAGATCTGACCGTCGGTGATGGAAATCACGTTGGTCGGAACGAACGCGGAAACGTCGCCAGCCTGGGTTTCGATGATCGGCAATGCGGTCAGGGAACCGGTTTTGCCGGTCACTGCGCCGTTGGTGAACTTCTCTACGTACTCTTCCGAAACGCGGGATGCGCGCTCCAGCAGACGGGAGTGGAGATAGAACACGTCGCCTGGGTAGGCTTCACGGCCTGGTGGACGGCGCAGCAGCAGGGAAATCTGGCGGTAAGCCACTGCTTGCTTGGACAGATCGTCATAAACGATCAGCGCGTCTTCACCGCGGTCGCGGAAGAATTCACCCATGGTGCAACCGGAGTACGGTGCCAGGAATTGCAGCGCAGGAGATTCCGAAGCACTGGCAGCCACGATGATCGTGTTGGCCAGGGCGCCGTTTTCTTCCAGCTTGCGAACCACGTTGGCGATGGTCGATTGCTTCTGACCAATGGCTACGTAGACGCAGAAAATGCCGCTGTTCTTCTGGTTGATGATCGCGTCGATGGCCAGAGCGGTTTTACCGATCTGACGGTCACCGATGATCAGCTCACGCTGGCCACGGCCGACTGGGATCATGGCATCGACAGCCTTGTAGCCAGTCTGTACAGGCTGGTCTACCGACTTACGCCAGATCACGCCTGGAGCAACTTTCTCGACCGCGTCGGTCTCGGTGTTGCCCAGTGGACCTTTACCGTCAACAGGGTTACCCAGTGCGTCGACTACGCGACCCAGCAGTTCCTTACCAACCGGAACTTCCAGGATGCGGCCTGTGCACTTGGCGCTCATGCCTTCGGCCAGACTGGTGTATGCGCCCAATACAACGGCACCTACGGAGTCTTGCTCCAGGTTGAGGGCCATACCGTAGACGCCGCCCGGAAACTCGATCATCTCGCCGTACATAACGTCGGCCAGACCGTGAATCCGCACGATGCCGTCAGATACGCTGACGACAGTGCCTTCGTTACGGGCTTGGGAGGTCACATCGAGCTTGTCGATGCGGCCCTTGATAATTTCACTTATTTCGGAAGGATTGAGTTGCTGCATTGCTCTGCTGCCCCTTCAAACTCAAGATTTCAATGCTTCGGCAAGTTTCGCGATTTTTCCGCGAATCGAGCCATCGATAACCAGGTCGCCGGCACGGATAACGACACCACCAATCAGGGATGCGTCCTCCGAAGCTTGCAGGCGCACTTCCCGATTGAGTCGTGCACTGAGAACCTTGGCGAGTTTGTCTTGCTGTTCTTGGTTCAATGCAAAAGCACTGGTCACTTCAACGTCTACCGATTTCTCTGCTTCGGCCTTGTACAGGTCGAACAGAGCGGCAATCTCCGGCAACAGCGGGAGACGGTCGTTTTCGGCAATGACGTGAATGAAGTTCTGCACTTTCACATCAAACTTGTCGCCGCACACTTCAATAAAAGTGGCGGCCTTGTCTGCGCTCGTCAGGCGCGGGGCCTTGAGCACGCGCTGCATGGTGTCGTCTTGCGACACTGCTGCAGCCAGGCCGAGCATGGCTGACCAAGAGGCCAGTTGCTGGTGGGCCTGGGCGTGCTCGAAGGCTGCCTTAGCGTAAGGTCGGGCCAACGTGGTCAGTTCTGCCATGATCGCCCTCGCTTAAATTTCAGCAGCCAGTTTGTTAACCAGCTCCGCGTGCGCGTTTTGATCGATTGTGGCACCGAGGATCTTCTCGGCACCGCCGACCGCCAGAGCACCCAGTTGGGCACGCAGCGCGTCTTTGACACCGTTCAGTTCCTGTTCGATCTCGGCATGAGCCGAAGCCTTCACACGGTCAGCTTCGACGCGGGCTTTTTCAACAGCCTCTTCGACGATCTGGTTACCGCGTTTCTTGGCTTGCTCAATGATCTCGGCTGCCTGTGCTTTAGCTTCGCGCAGTTGCTGACCCACTTTCTCGTGGGCCAACTCCAGGTCGCGAGCTGCACGGCTGGCAGCGTCCAAACCATCCGCGATCTTCTTCTGACGTTCGTGCAAAGCCGCGATGACCGGAGGCCACACGAACTTCATGCAAAACACTACAAAAATGAAGAACGCAACGGATTGGCCAATCAGGGTTGCATTAATGTTCACGCCAACACCTCGCTCATTCGTTGTCCATCACCCCAATCACTCGAAAAGTCGAGTGATTAGCCAGCGAGTTGACCAACGAAGGGGTTCGCGAAGGTGAAGAACAGTGCGATACCAACGCCGATCATGGTCACGGCGTCGAGCAGGCCGGCAACGATGAACATTTTAACTTGCAGCATTGGCACCATTTCTGGCTGACGCGCTGCGCCTTCCAGGAATTTGCCGCCCAGCAGGCCGAAACCAATGGCAGTACCCAGGGCGCCCAGGCCGATCAACAGTGCAACAGCGATAGCGGTTAGACCAACTACAGTTTCCATCTTTCCTCCCGACTTTTACGTCGTATGGTTTAGGTTTTTTAGATTTTAAAGCGGTAAAACAAATCGTTTCATAGCCCTGGAGGGCCACCTTCCCGTTTGACCGGGAAGGACATCAGACTAGTCGAGACTGGTCTTAATGGTTCTCTTCGTGCGCCATCGACAGGTAGACGATGGTCAGCATCATGAAGATGAAGGCCTGCAGGGTGATGATCAGGATGTGGAACACAGCCCACGCCCACTGCAGAACGATGCCCAGGCCGCTAAGCCAGAGCAGACCGCTGCCGAACATCACAGCGATCAGAATGAACACCAGCTCGCCGGCATACATGTTGCCGAACAGTCGCAAGGCCAGGGAAATCGGCTTGGCGACCAGGGTCACGAATTCCAGCAGGAAGTTAACCGGGATCAGCAGGGCTTGAACGAAAATGTTCTTGCTGCCGAACGGGTGCAGGGTCAGTTCGCCGATGAAACCGCCGATGCCCTTGACCTTGATGCTGTAGAAAATGATCAACGCGAACACCGACAGGGCCATGCCCAGGGTCGCGTTCGGGTCAGTGGTCGATACGGCACGGAATGGAATGTGCGCATCGCCGGAGATCAGGATGGCCAACTGAGGAATCCAGTCCACCGGGATCAGGTCGACGGCGTTCATCAGGAACACCCAGACGAAGATGGTCAGTGCCAGCGGTGCAATCACCGGGCTGCGGCCATGGAAGCTGTCTTTCACGCTGCCATCGACGAATTCGACCAATACTTCAACGAAGTTCTGCAAAGCACCTGGCTGACCGGAAGTCGCCTTTTTTGCCGCCATGCGGAAAATCAGGACGAAGATCAGACCCAATGCGACCGACCAGCCCAGAGTATCCAGGTGGAAGGCCCAGAAACCCATTTCCTTGGCTTCTGCTGCGGTGTGGGCAAAGCCCCAGCCGCCGTTGGGAAGCTGACCGAAGGTCAGGTTCTGCAAGTGGTGCTGGATATAGCCCGAAGCGGTTGTTTCTGCCATGGTTGCCTCAAACGCCCTAAGGTTTCGAAAGTCTTGTTTTCATTAGCAGGGGAGCGAACCAGCTGACCAATTGGGTCAACACGAAGACGCCGAATACAGCCAGCGGCGCCAATGGCTTCACACCTGCAAAGGTCAGTGCGAACAGCACTGCCGTCAAAATCAGTTTCCCCGCCTCGCCGGCATAAAAAGACCGGACGATGGCCTGGGCTGCTCGGGCGCCGGAAAACCGAAAGGCCCTGTGAGCAAAATACATATTGGGCAGCAAGGCTATCAGGCCTCCGCAGAGTCCTGAATATCCGGCTACGACGCCATGCCAGTACCAAAGCGCCAATGCAGCGATCAGCAAAACGACAAGTTGCGCCAATAAAACCGGAAAAACAGCCAAGCGATGGAACGGCAACGTGTTTGGCGTGCGGGTTTCCATCACGCTTGCTCCTCAATGGTCGGCTGCCGGAAATCAATAACTTGGCATACTTTGTGCCGACAAAATGCGCGCAGAGTATAGGGGCGGTTCAGCCCCTATTCAACTGCCGGGTAGTGATTTCCGATCACGCGCTACATGAGCAAATGTTTCTGCGAATGTTTCAACGGATGTGGGAAAGGACGCCTTGAAGCTCATCAAGGGAGTTATATCCGATAACCAATTGCCCTTTGCCTTTCTTGCCGTGGCGAATTTGCACCGCAGAGCCTAGGCGCTCGGCGAGGCGCTGCTCAAGGCGCGCGATATCCGGATCAGGTTTGACGGTTTCGACCGGTGCAGGTTTGCCACTCAGCCATTGGCGAACCAAGGCTTCCGTCTGACGAACGGTGAGCCCGCGTGCGACAACGTGTCGCGCCCCTTCAACCTGTTGATTTTCCGGCAAACCGAGCAAAGCACGGGCGTGTCCCATTTCCAGGTCACCGTGGGACAACATGGTCTTGATGACTTCCGGCAGCGCGATCAAGCGCAGCAAGTTGGACACGGTGACGCGGGATTTGCCCACCGCCTCGGCCACTTGTTGCTGAGTCAGCTGGAATTCCTGCTGCAAACGCTGCAAGGCGATCGCTTCTTCGATCGGGTTGAGGTCTTCACGCTGGATATTCTCGATCAATGCCATGGCAATGGCGGTTTCATCCGGCACATCGCGCACCATCGCCGGGATGGTTTCCTTGCCGGCCTGTTGGCTGGCGCGCCAGCGACGCTCACCGGCAATGATTTCAAAGCGGCCACTGCCAATCGGGCGCACCACGATCGGTTGCATCACGCCCTGGGCTTTGATCGAGTTGGCCAGCTCTTCCAGAGCCTGCGGGTCCATGTCGCGACGTGGCTGGTATTTACCGCGCTGGATCAGGTCCAGCGGCAAGTGCTGCAGCTCACGCTCGTCGGCCTGCACCGCTTGTTCTTCCAGCGAAGTGACGGTCGGACCACTCAGGAGTGCATCCAGTCCACGTCCGAGACCTCGTTTTTTGACGGCCATGGGGATTCCTTAAGTTGGCTGGGCTGCAGCGGTGCGTGAATTGCGACGTTGGCGACGCACCATCTCACCGGCCAGCGCCAGGTAGGCAATGGCGCCACGGGATGATTTGTCGTAAGCCAGCGCCGGCATGCCATAGCTTGGCGCCTCGGCCAGGCGAATGTTGCGTGGAATCACTGTGTCGTAGAGCTGGTCGCCGAAATGCTCCTTGAGCTGCGCCGAGACATCGTTCATCAGGCTCAAGCGCGGGTCATACATGGTCCGCAGCAGGCCTTCGACTTTCAGGTTCGGGTTGAGCAATTCGGCAATACGCTTGATGTTATCCACAAGGTCGCTCAAGCCTTCGAGTGCGAAATACTCGCACTGCATGGGGATAATCACCCCATCGGCGGCAACCAGAGCGTTGAGCGTGAGCATCGACAGCGACGGCGGGCAGTCGATCAGGATGTAGTCGTAATTCTCGCGGATGGGTGCCAGGGCGCTGCGCAGACGGCTTTCCTTCATCTGCATTTCCAGCAGTACCACTTCCGCCGCAGTCAGATCGCGGTTGGCCGGCAGCAGTTGATAACCGCCGTGCTCGGAGTAGTGCATGGCCTGGCCCAGGTCACACTCGCCGATCAGCAAGTCGTAGACCGAGTTTTCCAGGCCGTGTTTATCCACACCGCTACCCATGGTGGCGTTGCCCTGTGGATCGAGATCGATCAACAGCACCCGGCGCTTGGTCGCGACCAGGGATGCTGCGAGGTTGATGCAGGTGGTGGTTTTACCCACGCCACCTTTCTGGTTCGCTATCGCGAATACCTTAGCCATTCTTGCTTGTGTTCCCAATCATGCCGTGCGGCGCAGTATCAGCAGATGGCGTTGGCCTTGGCAACCGGGTACGGCCAAGGCGTGTTCGCTATCGAGGTGGAAGTCTGCCGGCAATGCTAACAGCTCGTCGCTTGGATGGACGCCCTTCATTGCCAGCCAGCGGGTGTCGTGGTCGCCCAGGTGGCGAGTCCAGTTGCTGAAGTTCTCCATGCTGCTGAATGCCCGGGAAACAATTCCGTTGAAGGGCTGCTCAGGCGTAAAGGCTTCGACGCGACTGTGGACAACTTGCAGGTTGTCCAGCTTGAGTTCGAGTTTGACCTGGGTCAGGAAGCGGGTTTTTTTGCCGTTGCTGTCCAGACAGGTCACTTGCGACTCGGGAAACAGGATGGCCAGTGGAATGCCAGGCATGCCGCCGCCGCTGCCGACGTCCAACCAGCGACCGTTTTCGATAAATGGCATTACGCTCAAGCTGTCGAGCAGATGGCGCGACACCATTTCGTCCGGATCGCGCACTGCGGTCAGGTTGTAGGCCTTGTTCCATTTGATCAACAGGGCCAGGTAGCCCATCAGCAAAGCGTGCTGGGCTTCAGTCAGGTCGACGCCCAACTGGCGCGCACCTGTGGATAACTCTTCGGCGTGTTGCGTGGTGACCAACGAACTCAAGCGCTTTGCTCCAACTGACGGCCCGCGCCGCGTTTTTTCAAATGAATCATCAACAGCGAAATAGCTGCCGGAGTGACGCCAGGTATACGCGATGCCTGCCCGAGGGTTTCCGGCCGAGTTATCCCCAGCTTGCTTTGGATTTCCTTCGACAGTCCGGAAATCCCTGTGTAATCGATATCCACAGGCAGCTTGGTGTTTTCACTGGCGCGCAGGCGAGCGATCTCGTCCTGCTGGCGATCAATGTAACCGGCGTATTTGGTCTTGATTTCCACCTGTTCCGCAACCTGTGGATCTTGCGCGCCGCCGCCGGTCACTTCGACCAGGCCAGCGTAATCAATCTCTGGACGGGACAGCAGGTTCAGCAAGTTGTACTCGTGGGTCAGCGGCGTGCCGAATTTTTCGGCGATCGCATCACCCTGTTCAGTGCCCGGACGAACCCAGGTGCTTTTCAGGCGCTGCTCTTCGAGCGTGATGCTCTCGCGTTTTTTGCAAAAGGCCGCCCAGCGCGCGTCATCGACCAGACCCAACTCGCGACCTTTTTCGGTCAAGCGCAGATCGGCGTTGTCTTCGCGCAGGATCAGGCGATATTCGGCCCTGGACGTGAACATCCGGTACGGTTCCTGGGTGCCCAGGGTAATCAGGTCGTCGACCAACACGCCGATATACGCTTCATCGCGACGCGGGCACCAGCTGTCTTTGCCCTGGGCACGCAGTGCAGCGTTGGTACCGGCCAGCAAACCCTGGGCGCCGGCTTCTTCGTAACCGGTGGTGCCGTTGATTTGCCCGGCGAAGAACAAACCGCCGATCACCTTGGTTTCCAGGCTGTATTTCAAGTCACGTGGATCGAAATAGTCGTACTCGATGGCGTAGCCAGGGCGGACGATATGGGCATTTTCCATCCCGCGAATCGATTGCACGATCTGGATTTGCACGTCGAACGGCAGGGAAGTGGAAATCCCGTTCGGGTACAGCTCGTGAGTCGTCAAGCCTTCGGGCTCGATAAAGACCTGGTGGCTTTCCTTGTCGGCAAAGCGATGGATCTTGTCTTCAATCGAGGGGCAATAACGCGGGCCGATACCTTCGATCACCCCGGAATACATCGGCGAACGGTCGAGGTTCGCGGCAATGATTTCGTGGGTACGGGCGTTGGTATGGGTGATCCAGCAGCTTACCTGTCTGGGGTGCTGTTCCTTGGAACCCATGAACGACATGATCGGAATCGGGGTATCACCGGCCTGTTCGGTCATTACCGAAAAATCTACAGAACGTCCGTCGATACGCGGCGGAGTCCCGGTTTTCAAGCGGCCCACACGCAGCGGCAATTCACGCAGACGGTGTGCCAGGGCAATCGACGGCGGATCACCGGCGCGACCACCGGAATAATTCTGCATGCCGATGTGGATAAGTCCGCCAAGGAAGGTCCCGGTAGTCAACACCACGGATTCTGCAAAGAAGCGCAGACCCATTTGCGTGACAACGCCGCGTACCTGGTCCTGCTCGACGATCAGGTCGTCTGCGGCCTGTTGAAATATCCACAGGTTTGGCTGGTTTTCCAGGGTTTCACGTACGGCGGCCTTGTACAGAATACGGTCGGCTTGTGCACGAGTGGCCCGTACGGCCGGGCCTTTGCGGCTGTTGAGCACGCGAAATTGGATACCACCCTTGTCGGTGGCCATGGCCATCACGCCGCCAAGGGCATCGATTTCCTTGACCAGGTGGCTTTTGCCGATGCCACCAATGGCGGGGTTGCAACTCATGGCGCCGAGGGTTTCCACGTTATGCGTCAGCAACAGGGTTTTTACGCCCATGCGTGCTGACGCCAGTGCTGCCTCGGTACCGGCATGACCGCCGCCGATGACGATCACTTCAAAACGGGAAGGGAAATCCACCACGCACCTCGTGCCTGCTTATGTAGGTAATCAGGAATTGTTGGTTGAAAGAGTTTTGCAGCTTATGGCGGCAAGTATAGGGACTTCGCCCTTCCTAAAGAACCCTTTGCACAAAATTTAACCAGCTGTGGATGGATCACGGACAATAGAAATTAAAAGAGAGAAATTTATTAAATCTTTGTTTTTATGTTTATTTCTACTGGGTACCTTTTCTGTGGATAGATTTATGCAGGCCTTTATCTACGTCGTGTACAGGTATTCAAAAGTCTGTGGTCATGTGCCAATGAGGGGCTTGGATAAGTGCTTTAAGCCTGTGGATTAAACAGGTGGTTATCCACAGACCGGTTTTTACTCAGGTTTCAAGCGTGGTTATCAACCGGGCACAAGGGCGGTTATTCACAGGGCTTAATCCACAGAAAAGGCTGATTCAATATCGGCCAGCCCATGGATTCAGCGCAGATTCGAGGTCAAGACGGCTATTGTGGGAAGACACGAGGGCAGTTAATAATAGCGATTATCATTAACCTACCTCGTCGCGCCTATGTCCCCTTCTTCACACACGACAGCTGTGCAGCGCATCTATGAGCAACACCATTCGTGGTTGCACGGGTGGCTCAAAGGCAAATTGCATAACGCCTGCGATGCGGCCGATGTGGCCCACGATACGTTCGTGCGTATCCTGGGTGGACGCGACGCCGTGCAGATCCTCGAGCCACGGGATTATCTGGCGACCATTGCAAGGGGCCTGGTGATTGATCGCTATCGCCGGCACGCCATCGAGCAGGCTTATAAGCAAAGCTTGGCCGAGCGTCCCGAAGCCACCGCCATCAGTGAAGAAGACAAGGCAATCATTATCGAAACCCTGGTGGCTGTGGATAAAGCACTGTGCAGCTTGGGCGAGCGTGCCCGACGGATTTTCATGCTGTCGCAGATCGAGGGTCTGACTTATCAACAGATAGCCGATCAACTGCGCGTGTCATTGACCACAGTGAAGAAGCACATGGTCCGCGCGTTGACCGAGTGTTCGCTGATCATGGCCAGCCTCTAATGCCCGCCCCTGATCGCAAGACATTCGAGGCGGCCGCCAGTTGGTATGTGCAGTTCCAGGCGCAATCGCCGACGCCGGCCGATCGACTGGCCTGGCAACAATGGCTCAATGGCGACCCTTCCCATCAGGCGGCGTGGAACCAGTTGGAGCAATTGCAGCGCAGCCTCGGCGCCCTGCCCCAGGACTTCACACGCCGCGCATTGACCAGCACGCAGAAACGCCGCCAGGTGCTCAAGTGGATGCTGGTACTGGGCGGCAGCGGGTATCTGGGCTGGAATGTTCAACAATACACGTCCGTGGGTAACGTATGGGCCGACTACCGCACGCCTGTGGGTAAACATCGAAGGATCGAACTGGCCGACGGCACTCAGGTTGATCTCAACACCAGCACAGCTATTGATGTGATGTTCGACTCGCGCCAACGCTTGATTCGCCTGCGTGAAGGTGAAGTACTTATCCACAGTGGCAAACGTGGCGCCAACACGCCCTTGTATGTGGAGACTCGCCACGGTCGGGTTCAGGCACTGGGTACTCGGTTTACTGTTCGCCAATTGCCAGATTTCACCCGGGTCGGTGTGCTGGAAGATCGGGTCAATTTGTCACCAGGCGATCAACCCGACCACAACAAGACCCTCGGAGCTGGGGAAAGCGCTGATTTTGATCGACACACGATTAGCCTCACCCAGCGATATGGCGTGGCGCAAGCCGCCTGGGCGGACGGTCAATTGATCGTGCTCGATGCCAGACTCGGCGATGTCATCGATGAGTTGGCGCGCTATCGGCCGGGCGTGCTGCACTGTGACCCGGCTTCGGCTCGACTGCGCGTTTCCGGCGCGTTCCGTCTGGACTCGACCGACGCGGTACTGGCCAACCTGCAAGCGACCCTGCCGATCCAGGTGAAGTACTTCACGCGCTACTGGGTGTCGGTTAACCGAATCGGTTGATGAAAAAAATAACCTCAGGGGGGTTATCTTTTTTTTATCACGCACGGCCCTTCAGGTAATCACGACGCTACCCTCAGGGCTTACCCATCTATGCGCCTTTCCATCCAGCTACGTCAGCGACTCTCCTGCCATGCCATCACCTACGGCCTGATGCTTGCCAGCATGGGCGGTACCTTGTTATCCACAGGGGTCATGGCCGCCAGCACCACCCAGCACTACGTTATCGCAGCCGGTCCTCTGGACAGTGCCTTGAGCCAGTTTGCCGCCAGGGCCAATGTGATCCTGTCCTTCTCGCCACAACAGACTTCACGGCTGACCACCTCCGGACTCAATGGTGATTATTCGGTGGATCAAGGTTTCGCCCTGCTGCTGCAGAATTCCGGGTTGCAAGCCGTCGTCCAGGCCCCCGGCAGCTATGGATTGCAAGCAGTCCCTACGGGCCAGCTCACGCTTGCACCCACCACCGTCAGTGCTTATCAACCGGATGGCTTCAATCAGGACATAGCAGGGGATGTGGGCTACAAGGCGCAGAATAGCCGGGTCGGCACCAAAACCAGTACGCCTCTGTCGCAGACACCCCGTTCGGTATCGGTGGTGACCGGGCAACGTATCAAGGATCAGAAATCGCAGACACTGACCGAAGTGCTGGGGTACGTCCCCGGCATCTTCGCGCCGCCTTTTGCCGCGGGCGACGGGCTGGCGGGCGATCTATTCTTTATTCGAGGCTTCAACGCCACGGACTACGGTTACGGCCTGCTGAGAGATGGACTGCGTGTGCAAGGCAATCGTTACGACACCACCAGCGAGCCGTATGGCCTGGAGCGGGTCGAAGTGTTTCGCGGTCCTTCTTCACTGCTCTACGGTGAAAATGCCCCGGGCGGGTTGGTCAACCTGGTGAGCAAACATCCGACCGCCAACCCGCGAGGCGAGGTGCAATTGGGCTATGGCTCGAACAACCGGCGCCAGCTGGGTGTGGATATCTCCGGCCCGCTCAATGACAGCGAGAATATTCTCGGCCGCTTAGTGATGCTGGGCCGCAAATCCGACACCCAGACCGACCATGTCCCGGATGATCGTGTTTACATCGCCCCTTCCCTGACCCTGAATTTCGACGACTACAACACCCTGACCCTCTTGGCCAACTACCAGAAGGATCACACCAACCTGGAACTCGGCCTGCCAGCTGCAGGCACTTTGCTTACTAATCCCAACGGTAAACTGTCCAAGCACACCATGCTCGGCGACCCGGATTGGAATACCTTTGAGCGCGAAGCCTGGAGCACCGGTTACGAGTTCAGCCACAGCTTCAACGACGACTGGCAGTTCCGCCAGAATTCCCGGTACATGCAGTCACGCATCAACCGCCATGAAACCTGGCCGAGCGCACTGAATAATCGGGGCTTCGGTACTCAGCTGAACATGACCGCCTACGACCGCTACAACAAATCCATGGTTTATTCCCTGGATAACCAGCTCGAGGGCAAATTCGATATCGGCGCACTGGAAAACACCGTGTTGTTCGGCGCCAGTTATGACCGCACGTCGTTCAACCAGGATTGGGACGCCGGTTTCGCCGGTACCATCAATGTGTATAACCCGGTGTACCTGCGCGATCCGCTCACGCCGATCGCGGTGCAGAACACCTTGCTCGAACAGCAGATGAAAGGCGCATACGCCCAGATCCAGAGCAAGTATGACCACTGGCTGTTCCTGCTCGGGGGCCGGCAGGACTGGGTCGACAGCGATTTTCGCGACAAGGTCAACAAGGCCAGCAACACCGGCAGTCAAGACCGCAAGTTCACCTATCAAGGTGGCGTGATGTACCAGTTCGATAACGGCCTCACGCCGTATGTCAGCTATTCCACGGCATTCGTTCCGGTTCAGCAGATTTCCAACGCTGGCTCCCCGTTGAAACCCATCACCAGCAGCCAATATGAAGCGGGTGTGAAGTACGAGCCGAGCGGCTGGGACACGGCGATGACGCTGTCGGTGTATGACTTGCGCAAACAGGACGACACTTACCTGGATGCCACCACCAACAGCTATAGGCAGGTGGGTGAGAGCCGCGCCAAGGGCGTGGAAGTTGAAGTCAACAGCAACCTTACGCCCAACCTGAATGTGACGGCGGCCTATACCTACACTGACGCGCGGATTACCAAGGATTCCGCCACTTCCCTGGTTGAAGGACGCCAGATGACCGGTGTTCCTCGCAATCAGGCTTCGATATGGAGCAAATACCGCTTCCTGGAGGGTCAACTCAAGGGCCTGTCTGTGGGGGGAGGCGTGCGCTATTTCGACAGCACCTTTTCCTATACGGCGCCTACGCTGTACGGGAAGTTGGATGCAGGCAGTGTCACGTTGGTGGATGCCGTGGTGGGGTATCAGATCGACCCGCACTGGTCAGTGGATCTGAACGCCAAGAACCTGTTCGACAAGGAGTATGTGTCTGGTTGCAACGATGCGGGGCGCTGCTATTGGGGTGACAGCCGCACCCTGTTGGGCACGGTGTCCTACAACTGGTAAAACCTGGCTATTTGCCGATACAAAAGCTGGAAAAGATTCGGCCGAGCAGGTCATCCGAGCTGAATGCGCCGGTAATCTCACCTAACAGCTGCTGCGCCTGACGCAAATCCTCAGCCAGCAGCTCCCCGGCGCCCGCCAGGGTCAGCTGTGCCCGCCCGTGCTCCAACGCCGCGCTGGCATGGCGAAGCGCCTCCAGATGCCTGCGGCGTGCACTGAAGCTGCTTTCCGAGGTCTGCTCGTAGCCCATGCAGGCCTTGAGATGGTCACGTAGCAACTCCAGGCCCTCACCTGCCGATCTGGCACTCAGGCTGATAGTCACATGGCCATCCTCGCTGGTTTCCATCGCAATGGCTTCACCGGTCAGGTCGGCCTTGTTACGGATCAGGGTCACTTTGGCCGGGTCTGGCCGTTGCTCGAGGAATTCCGGCCACAACGCAAAAGGATCCACCGCCTCGGGGGCGGTGGCGTCCACCACCAACAAGACACGATCGGCTTCGCCGATGGCTTTGAGCGCGCGTTCTACGCCAATCTTCTCCACTTGGTCGTCGGTGTCGCGCAACCCTGCCGTATCGACCACGTGCAACGGCATGCCATCGATGTGGATATGTTCGCGCAGGATGTCGCGGGTGGTACCGGCAATTTCGGTAACGATGGCCGCTTCGCGCCCCGCCAATGCATTAAGCAGGCTGGACTTGCCGGCATTGGGTCGCCCCGCGATCACCACGGTCATGCCGTCACGCAGCAACGCACCCTGCCCGGCTTCGCGCAACACTGTGGATAACTCATCGCGGACCTTGTCCAGCATCGCGAGGACATGGCCATCAGCCAGGAAATCAATTTCCTCTTCTGGAAAATCAATGGCCGCCTCGACATAGATACGCAGGCTGATCAACTGCTCGGTCAAGTTATGCACACGCAGGGAAAACGCCCCCTGCAACGAACGCAATGCGTTACGTGCAGCTTGTGCAGAACTGGCCTCGATCAGGTCGGCAATGGCTTCGGCCTGGGCCAGGTCGAGTTTGTCGTTGAGGAATGCGCGCTCGCTGAACTCACCCGGACGGGCCAGGCGGCAGCCCAACTGCAGGCAACGCTGCAGCAACATGTCCAGGACAACCGGACCACCATGGCCCTGCAGTTCCAGTACATCTTCACCCGTGAAGGAGTTTGGTCCCGGAAAGTAAAGAGCCAAGCCTTCGTCCAGCACACTTTCGTCCGCATCCAGAAACGGGCCGTAATGGGCGAACCGCGGCTTCAACTCCCGTCCACTGATCGCCTTGGCGGCCGCGCCGGCGAGCGGCCCGGAAATTCGAACGATACCGACGCCGCCGCGACCTTGAGCGGTCGCGACAGCTGCGATGGTTTCACGGGGAGCGCTCATCAGCAGGTTCCAGAATTAAAGTGTCGGAAAGCAAAACGCCCCACGAGGGGGCGTCTTGAGTGGTTATCCACAGAGTAAATTACGCCTCGGCTTTTTTGGTAGCCGCTTCGATTTTACGTGTGATGTACCACTGTTGGGAGATCGACAACACGTTGTTGACTACCCAGTACAGTACCAGGCCCGCTGGGAACCACAGGAAGAAGAAGGTGAAGATGATTGGCATCATTTTCATTACCTTGGCCTGCATCGGGTCCGGCGGCGTCGGGTTCAGACGCTGCTGGATAAACATGGTTGCGCCCATGATGATCGGCAGGATAAAGAACGGGTCCTTGATCGACAGGTCGGTTATCCACAGCATGAACGGCGCCTGGCGCATTTCCACGCTTTCCAGGAGTACCCAGTAAAGCGACAGGAATACCGGCATCTGTACCAGAATCGGCAAGCATCCACCCAGCGGGTTGATCTTCTCTTTCTTGTACAGCTCCATCATGGCCTGCGACATTTTCTGCCGGTCGTCACCATGTTGTTCTTTCAGCGCAGCCAGTTTCGGCGCCACGGCACGCATGCGCGCCATCGACTTGTAGCTGGCGGCCGACAGCGGGAAGAAGATCCCCTTGATCAGCATGGTCAGGAAGATGATCGACCAGCCCCAGTTACCGACGATGCTGTGGATATGTTGCAGCAGCCAGAAAATCGGCTGGGCAATGAACCACAGGAAGCCGTAATCCACAGTCAGTTCCAGGCCTGGGGACAACTCTTTCAGTACCGCCTGGCTTTTCGGGCCGGCATACAGGGTAGCGCTGGTTTCTGCCTTGGCGCCTGGTGCGACGGTCAATGCCGGGCCAGTAAAACCAATGATGTAGTTGCCCTGGCTGTCCTTGCGGGTTTGAACCAGGTTGGCTTCACCCTTGTTCGGGATCCACGCAGTCACAAAGTAGTGCTGCAGCCACGCTACCCAGCCACCTTGAACGGTTTCTTTCAGCGCGCCCTTGTCGATATCTTTCATCGACACTTTTTTGTAGGGCTCGTTACTTGTCCACAGGGCGGCGCCCAGGTAAGTCGCGGTGCCGGTGGCGGTGCTGGAAGAAGGGTCGGAGCTGGCGTCACGCTTGAGCTGGGCAAACAGGTTGCCGCTCCAGGCTTTGTCACTGGTGTTGTCGATCAGGTACGTGACCTTCAAATCGTACAAACCACGCGTGAAGCTGAAACGCTTGATGTAATTGACGCCGTCGAGGCTGAATTTCAGGTCGACGTTCAACTGGTTCTGGCCATCAGCCAGTTGATAGCTCTTCTGCTCGGTCGAATAAATCGGACGACCGGTAGCACGCGCATCCGGACCATTGGTGCCGGTCAGGCCGCTTTGCGCCAGATAGGTGCGTTCACCGCCGTTATCGAACAGCTGGAACGGAACATCCGGGTGGTCTTGGCGACGTGGATAAAGCGGCAGCTTCAGCTGTGCGATATCACCGCCCTGCGGGTCGATCGCCAGGTCGAGCACATCCGTTTTAACGTGGATGAGGTCTTTGTTGGTGACCACTGGCGTTTCTAACGGGGCACTTGTCTCGCCATTCGCGCTGGGAACATCGGCACTCGCGGACGCATTGTTACCCAGCGGGGTGTCCGGGATAGCCGGCGCAGCCTGATTGGTAGCAACATTCTGAGTCGGCAGGGCAGCCTGACCATAATCCTGGTTCCATTTAAGGACCATGACATAGGACACGATTGCCAGGGCGACGATCAGGATTGTGCGTTTAATATCCATGATTACTCGGCCATCGAAGAAGAACGGGAGGTAGGGATAGGTGGAACCGGGTCATAACCACCGGGATTCCACGGATGACAGCGACCTAAACGACGAAAGGTCAGCCAGCCACCGCGCAGAAGACCATGATTTTCTATGGCCTCTAACGCGTAGCAGGAACAACTGGGGTAGAAACGACAGTGGCTGGCCATCAGAGGACTAATGGCATAGCGATAAAACTGGATCGGAACGATTGCCAGTTTACGCATCAAGGCTGTCTACCCCTACAGTTTCGGTGCTGACTGCTGGTGCTGGTTTGTGGGTACGCGCCAGACGTTTCCAGAGCTTGCCGAAATGCTGAATCAATTCGGGGTTTTCTACATCCCCCAAGCCTTTGCGCGCGACGATAACAATATCCCAACCAACCAGAGTGTCCTGGTGGAGGCGAAACGATTCGCGCATCAGACGCTTGAGGCGATTGCGCTCAACGGAGAGCTTTACGCTCTTCTTGCCGATCACCAACCCGAGACGGGGGTGATCAAGATCGTTGTTACGCGCAAGGAGCAGGAGATTTTTCCCCGGAACCTTGCCGGTGGGGGAGTCAAAGACTGCCTTGAAATGCCGGGGGGTTAGCAGACGCTTTTCCCGACTGAAGTCCTGACTCACCACCAGTACCGGATTATCAAACTGCCAGACGCGCACGACCTTTGGCGCGGCGACGCGACAGGACAGCACGGCCGTTCTTGGTAGCCATGCGAGCACGGAAGCCGTGAGTACGGGCGCGTTTGATGGTGCTTGGTTGGAAAGTACGTTTCATGGCGTTGTTACCTGGTTCGTCCACAACGGGCCGGAATGGCCCCCGTTTTAAGAGACCGGCGATTCTAGAGAAAGCAAGCCTCTAGGTCAATTTCCAACCAGCTTTTCCTTCAATTAGATATCTGGAGGCCACCTCCCCCTTTCCATCCGCCTGGCTTCCACGAGGAGTGACTAGATATAAAAATAAAGAAGGAAGTTATTTAAAGCTTTTCTGTAAAGCTTATAAAAGCTAGAGAGGCGTTCTTCTGTGGATAACTACCTTGAGGCCATATTCAACGTGGTGTACAGAGAATGACAACACAGGGGAGAAACGGTGCTCTGCCTGTGCTGCACTGTCGGATAAGCTGTGGGTGGAATGGGTTGTTATCCACAGGCCAGTTACCCACAGACTTTTGCCCCTACTTGTGCAACGGGCTCAGGTACGGTTATCCACAGAGCTTATTCACAGACCGCCGGTCGCCTTTATTCCCGTTAAGGCGTTGATTTTGGGTGCCCTGTGAGCAACCTTCATGTGGATAAGTGGACGGCTGGCCGCTACAATGGCGGCTGTTTTTGCCTCACCGGCTTTCAACTTAGGGGATATCCGTGTCAGTGGAACTTTGGCAGCAGTGCGTGGAGCTTTTGCGCGATGAACTGCCTGCCCAGCAATTCAACACCTGGATCCGTCCGCTACAGGTCGAAGCCGAAGGCGACGAGTTGCGTGTCTACGCGCCCAATCGTTTTGTTCTCGACTGGGTCAACGAGAAGTACCTGAGCCGCGTTCTCGAATTGCTCGACGAACATGGCAACGGCATCGCGCCCGTGCTTTCCTTATTAATAGGCAGCAAACGCAGCTCCGCACCTCGTGCTGCCCCGAATGCGCCATTGGCTGCGGCTGCATCGCAGTCCCAGGCGGCACCGGTAGCTGCAGCGCCTGCACCGGCGCCCGCCAAATCATCTACGCCTAAACATGCACCAGAGCACGAAGAGCCGTCCCGTGACAGCTTCGATCCCATGGCTGGAGCCAGCTCTCAACAAGCTCCCGTTCGTGCCGAGCAGCGCACGGTGCAGGTCGAGGGCGCGCTCAAGCACACCAGCTACCTGAACCGCACCTTTACCTTCGAGAATTTTGTCGAGGGCAAGTCCAACCAGTTGGCCCGTGCGGCCGCCTGGCAAGTGGCTGACAACCCGAAGCACGGTTACAACCCGCTCTTCCTTTATGGCGGTGTCGGCTTGGGTAAAACCCACTTGATGCACGCTGTGGGTAACCACCTGTTAAAGAAGAACCCGAATGCCAAGGTGGTCTACCTGCACTCGGAGCGCTTCGTGGCTGACATGGTCAAGGCTCTGCAACTCAACGCCATCAACGAGTTCAAGCGTTTTTATCGCTCCGTTGATGCATTGCTGATCGACGACATTCAATTCTTCGCGCGCAAGGAACGTTCCCAGGAAGAGTTCTTCCACACGTTCAACGCCCTGCTCGAAGGCGGACAGCAGGTCATTCTCACCAGTGACCGTTATCCGAAAGAAATCGAAGGCCTCGAGGAGCGCTTGAAGTCGCGCTTCGGTTGGGGGCTGACGGTTGCCGTAGAGCCGCCCGAGTTGGAAACACGCGTCGCGATCCTGATGAAAAAGGCCGACCAGGCCAAAGTCGACCTGCCCCACGACGCTGCGTTCTTTATCGCCCAACGCATTCGTTCCAACGTGCGTGAACTTGAAGGTGCGCTCAAGCGGGTCATTGCGCACTCTCACTTCATGGGGCGCGACATCACCATCGAGCTGATTCGCGAATCCCTGAAAGACTTGCTGGCGCTGCAGGACAAACTGGTGAGTGTGGATAACATCCAGCGCACCGTTGCCGAGTACTACAAGATCAAGATTTCCGACCTGCTGTCCAAGCGCCGTTCGCGCTCGGTAGCACGCCCGCGCCAGGTGGCCATGGCCCTCTCCAAAGAGTTGACCAACCACAGCCTGCCGGAAATCGGTGATGTGTTTGGTGGTCGCGACCACACCACGGTTTTGCACGCGTGTCGCAAGATCAACGAACTTAAGGAATCCGACGCGGATATTCGCGAGGACTACAAGAACCTGCTGCGTACACTGACTACATGATGACACCAGCGCAGCTTATTAAGGCAAGGGACTAGACCATGCATTTCACCATTCAACGCGAAGCCCTGTTGAAACCCCTGCAACTGGTCGCAGGCGTCGTCGAGCGCCGACAGACCTTGCCGGTGCTTTCCAACGTATTACTGGTGGTCGAAGGCCAACAGTTGTCCCTGACCGGTACCGACCTGGAAGTCGAACTGGTTGGCCGCGTGCAGCTCGAAGAGCCCGCCGAACCTGGCGAGATTACCGTGCCGGCACGCAAGCTGATGGATATCTGCAAGAGCCTGCCGAACGACGCGCTGATCGACATCAAGGTTGATGAATCGAAACTGGTTGTCAAAGCCGGGCGCAGCCGTTTCACCCTCTCCACGTTACCGGCCAACGATTTCCCGACTGTGGAAGAAGGTCCAGGTTCGCTGACCTGCAGCCTGGAGCAGAGCAAACTGCGTCGGTTGATCGAGCGCACCAGTTTCGCCATGGCCCAGCAGGACGTGCGCTATTACCTTAATGGCATGCTGCTGGAAGTGTCCGAAGGGATCATTCGTGCGGTCGCCACTGACGGTCACCGCTTGGCGATGTGTTCGATGCGCGCGGATATCGGCCAGCCGGATCGTCACCAGGTCATCGTGCCGCGTAAAGGTATCCTCGAGTTGGCGCGTTTGCTGACTGAGCCGGATGGCAACGTCAGCATCGTTCTGGGTCAGCACCACATCCGCGCGACGACCGGCGAATTCACCTTTACCTCCAAGTTGGTCGACGGCAAGTTCCCCGACTACGAGCGGGTGCTGCCTAAAGGCGGTGACAAGCTGGTACTCGGCGATCGCCAGGCCCTGCGTGAAGCGTTCAGCCGTACCGCCATTCTCTCCAACGAGAAGTATCGGGGTATTCGTCTGCAACTGGCTAATGGTCAGCTGAAGATCCAGGCGAACAACCCGGAACAGGAAGAGGCGGAAGAAGAAGTGGGCGTCGACTACAACGGCGGCAACCTGGAGATCGGCTTTAACGTGAGCTATCTGCTGGACGTGCTGGGGGTGATGACCACCGAACAGGTTCGCTTGATTCTGTCGGACTCCAACAGCAGCGCGCTGGTACAAGAATCCGATAACGACGACTCGGCTTATGTTGTTATGCCGATGCGTCTGTAATCATGCTCAGCAGAAGATAGATGTCCCTCAGTCGCGTCTCTGTCACCGCGGTGCGCAATCTGCACCCGGTGACCTTCTCCCCTTCCCCTCGCATCAACATTCTTCATGGCGCCAATGGCAGTGGCAAAACCAGCGTGCTGGAAGCTATCCACTTGCTGGGGCTCGCCCGTTCCTTCCGCAGTGCCCGCCTGTTACCGGTGATTCAGTACGAGCAACTGGCGTGCACGGTATTTGGCCAAGTTGAATTGGCCGAAGGTGGACACAGCGCCCTTGGGATATCCCGTGATCGCAGCGGGGAGTTTCAGATTCGCATCGATGGGCAAAATGCGCGCAGTGCTGCGCAGTTGGCGGAAATCCTGCCGTTGCAGTTGATCAACCCCGACAGCTTCCGCTTGTTGGAAGGTGCACCAAAAATCCGCAGGCAATTCCTCGATTGGGGCGTGTTCCACGTGGAACCAAGGTTCATGGCCACGTGGCAGCGCCTGCAGAAGGCCCTGCGGCAGCGGAACTCGTGGCTGCGGCATGGTACACTTGACGCCGCTTCACAAGCGGCCTGGGACCGGGAACTCTGCCTGGCCAGCGACGAAATAGATGAATACCGCCGTGCCTATATCAAAGCCTTGAAACCAGTCTTTGAGCAGACCTTGAGCGAGCTGTTGGACCTCGAGGGGCTGACGCTGAGTTATTACCGTGGTTGGGACAAGGAGCGCGAGCTGAGTGCAGTGCTTGCGACCTCCCTGCAGCGTGACCAGCAGATTGGCCACACCCAGGCCGGCCCCCAACGCGCTGATTTGCGCCTTAGGTTAGGCGCTCACAATGCTGCGGATATTCTGTCCCGCGGCCAGCAGAAGTTGGTGGTGTGTGCATTGCGTATCGCGCAGGGGCACCTGGTCAGCCAGGCCCGACGCGGTCAGTGTATTTATCTGGTGGATGACTTGCCGTCCGAACTCGACGAGCAGCACCGCCGCGCGTTATGCCGCTTATTGGAAGACTTACGCTGCCAAGTGTTTATCACCTGTGTAGACCACGAATTATTGAGGGAAGGCTGGCAGACGGAAACGCCAGTCGCTTTGTTCCACGTGGAACAAGGCCGTATCACCCAGACCCACGACCATCGGGAGTGAAGGCATGAGCGAAGAAAACACGTACGACTCGACCAGCATTAAAGTGCTGAAAGGTTTGGATGCCGTACGCAAACGTCCCGGTATGTACATTGGCGACACCGATGATGGTAGCGGTCTGCACCACATGGTGTTCGAGGTGGTCGATAACTCCATCGACGAAGCTCTGGCCGGTCACTGCGACGACATCAGCATCATCATCCATCCGGACGAATCCATTACCGTGCGCGACAACGGCCGCGGTATTCCGGTAGATGTGCATAAAGAAGAAGGCGTCTCGGCGGCTGAGGTCATCATGACCGTGCTCCACGCCGGCGGTAAGTTCGACGACAACTCTTACAAAGTATCCGGTGGCTTGCACGGTGTAGGTGTATCGGTAGTGAACGCGCTGTCCGAAGAGCTGGTACTCACCGTACGCCGAAGCGGCAAGATCTGGGAACAGACTTACGTTCACGGTGTGCCACAGGAACCGATGAAAATCGTGGGTGACAGTGAAACCACCGGCACCCAGATCCACTTCAAGCCTTCGGCTGAAACCTTCAAGAACATCCACTTCAGCTGGGACATCCTGGCCAAGCGGATTCGCGAGCTGTCGTTCCTCAACTCCGGTGTCGGCATCATCCTCAAGGATGAGCGCAGCGCCAAGGAAGAGTTGTTCAAGTACGAAGGCGGCTTGCGTGCGTTCGTTGAATACTTGAACACCAACAAGACTGCGGTCAATCAGGTGTTCCACTTCAACATCCAGCGTGAAGACGGCATCGGCGTTGAAATCGCCCTGCAGTGGAACGACAGCTTTAACGAGAACCTGTTGTGCTTCACCAACAACATTCCGCAGCGCGATGGCGGTACTCACCTGGTGGGTTTCCGTTCCGCGCTCACGCGTAACCTCAATACCTACATCGAAGCGGAAGGCTTGGCGAAGAAGCACAAAGTCGCCACCACCGGTGATGATGCCCGTGAAGGCCTGACTGCGATCATCTCGGTAAAAGTGCCGGATCCGAAGTTCAGCTCCCAGACCAAAGACAAGCTGGTGTCTTCCGAAGTGAAGACCGCTGTGGAACAGGAGATGGGCAAGTACTTCTCCGACTTCCTGCTGGAGAACCCGAACGAAGCCAAGCTGGTTGTCGGCAAGATGATCGACGCCGCACGTGCCCGTGAAGCGGCACGTAAAGCGCGTGAAATGACCCGTCGCAAAGGCGCGCTGGACATCGCCGGTCTGCCGGGCAAGTTGGCTGACTGCCAGGAGAAGGACCCTGCCCTCTCCGAACTGTACCTGGTGGAAGGTGACTCTGCTGGCGGTTCCGCCAAGCAGGGTCGTAACCGTCGCACCCAGGCCATCCTGCCGTTGAAGGGCAAGATCCTCAACGTCGAGAAAGCGCGCTTCGACAAGATGATTTCCTCCCAGGAAGTCGGCACCTTGATCACGGCACTGGGCTGCGGCATTGGCCGTGACGAGTACAACATCGACAAGCTGCGCTACCACAACATCATCATCATGACCGATGCTGACGTCGACGGTTCGCACATCCGTACCCTGCTGCTGACCTTCTTCTTCCGTCAGTTGCCTGAACTGATTGAGCGCGGCTACATCTACATTGCCCAGCCGCCTTTGTACAAAGTGAAAAAGGGCAAGCAAGAGCAATACATCAAAGACGACGACGCCATGGAAGAGTACATGACGCAGTCGGCCCTGGAAGATGCCAGCCTGCACTTGAACGACGAAGCCCCAGGTATCTCCGGGGAGTCGCTGGAGCGCCTGGTTAATGACTTCCGCATGGTGATGAAGACGCTCAAGCGCTTGTCGCGCCTGTACCCTCAGGAGCTGACCGAGCACTTCATCTACCTGCCGGCCATCACCCTGGAACAGCTGGGCGATCATGCGCACATGCAGGATTGGCTGGCCCAGTACGAAGTGCGTCTGCGCACGGTAGAGAAGTCTGGCCTGGTGTATAAAGCCAGCCTGCGCGAAGACCGTGAACGTAACGTATGGCTGCCAGAGATCGAATTGATCTCCCACGGTTTGTCGAACTACGTAACCTTCAACCGCGACTTCTTCGGTAGCAATGACTATAAGACGGTCGTCACCCTCGGCGCGCAGTTGAGCACCCTGTTGGACGACGGCGCTTACATTCAGCGTGGCGAACGCAAGAAGCAGGTCAAGGAGTTCAAGGAAGCCCTGGACTGGTTGATGGCTGAAAGCACCAAGCGTCACACCATCCAGCGGTACAAAGGTCTGGGCGAAATGAACCCGGATCAGTTGTGGGAAACCACCATGGACCCGGCTCAGCGTCGTATGCTGCGCGTGACCATCGAAGACGCCATTGGCGCAGACCAGATCTTCAACACCCTGATGGGTGATGCGGTCGAGCCTCGTCGTGACTTCATCGAGAGCAATGCCCTGGCGGTTTCCAACCTGGATTTCTGATCCGGTAGCCGGCAAAAACAAAAAAGGCCAACGCTAAGCGTTGGCCTTTTTTGTGGGCGTTTGGTCAGCGCGGAAAAATGCTCCACGTGGAACATCGCACTTTTCACTGTTCAGCCGCTGTTGCCACACTCTCCAATCGATACCCGTACCCATAAATAGTCAGCAGTTGCCAGCCGCGGTCGGCCGTCAATCCGAGTTTATTGCGCAGACGGTAGATATGCGTATCCAACGGCCGAGACGAAACCATTTCTTCGTGGGTCCAGAATCGCTCATACAAATACTCGCGAGAAAGCGGCCGCGCCAGGTTGGCAAACAGGCAACTGGCCAAGCGGTATTCCCGTTCGGTGAGGTTGATTGGTTTTCCGGCTCGCGTGACGGTCAGCTCGGCATCATCGAATGTCAGATCATTGAAGCTTTGCAGTTCATTACTGGCGGACTTATGCAGCCCGTGCCGACGCAGGACGGCGGTCACGCGTGCCTTGAGTTCGTTAGGCCGAAAGGGTTTGCCGACGTAGTCATCCGCCCCGCTGTTGAGCGCTGTGACGATATCGCTCTCAGCATCGCGGCTGGTAAGCATGATGACGGCGGGCGGTGACTCCATGTGCTCGCGAGTCCAGCGCAACAACGCAATTCCGCTGATATCAGGCAGTTGCCAGTCAAGTATCAACAGGTCAAAGGTTTCACGGCGCAGTTGGCGCAGCAGGTCTTCACCGCGTTCAAAGCAATGCAGGGACCAGGGCTGTTCCAATGTGCTGGGAATCTGTCGCAGTGTCTGTTCTACCCGTCTCAATTCGGCGGGCTCGTCGTCCAGTATCGCGACACGCATGAGTGGGTCCTTCCTGCAAAAAATACGGCAGCTTAATCAGAGGCAACGTGTGCGGATACTCGCCTCTGAATCTGAATAATTATGGTCGGATAAACCGAATCTCGAATCTCTCGTTACGCTGGTATTGAAGCGCGGTAGCCCATCGAAAGTCTTCGGTACGCAAGGGGAAAGATACCGGCTCCTGGCTATGAGGAAAAGGATCGATGTACGGTATGGTGATTGCCTGATACTCCAAGAAGACCGGAATAAGCTTCACTGGTATCAGTACCTCTGATGCGTTTCAGCGTGACCACCTGGAGGGAGACCGGGGCTTATGACACTTTCATCTGACGGTTATCGATGCCTTGTCGGGTCTGCGGCGGTGACCCTGTGAAACTGTGGGGCAAGGCTGAAAAACGCCAGCCCACCCGGGCGCAGTTGCTGTTTCACGGGTTGGTACGAGAGTGGCTGTTGATCGGCTTGGTCTTATTGCCCTTCACGGCTTACTTATCCTTGAGTCCGGGCCTGGCCCTTAATAACCCGCTCTATGACAGCCTGCGCCAGTTGGCACCGCTGCCGGTAGACCCGCGCATTGTGTTGGTAACCATTGACGCGTCAAGTCTGGAAGAACTTGGCCCATGGCCCTGGCCGCGCAGTGTGCATGCGGACCTGATCGAACGCCTCAGTGCCGCCAAGCCGGCAGGTATTCTATTCGATGTCATCTTCAGTGAACCCGGCGAAGGCACGGGTGACCGACGATTGGCCGACGCCGTATGCAAGGCAGGCAATGTATTGCTGCCCATCGTGACGGACAGCAGCGCACGGTCCAGGCAGACGGGAGAGTCCTTGTCGCCCTTGCTCAAGTGCGCCAGGGGTATCGGGCATATCAATGTCGAATCGGATCATGATGGTGTCGTGCGCAGCGTGTATCTACGTGAAGGCCCCCCGGGCAGCGCACTCCCGCAGTTGGCCTGGCTGGCGTTCACGTTGAACGGGCAAACATCAGGGATGCCGGGCATGCCTCAAGAGCCGGGTAGTCAGCAGTGGCATCAGGAACATCAGATCCGCGTCCCTTTCACCTCTTCACACGACCCTTTCCCAAGTGTTTCTTACGCCAGCGTGCTACGTGGAGAGGTATCTCCAGAGTGGCTGCGCGGTCGACTGATTCTGGTCGGTGCCACGGCCTATGGGATGGGCGAGAGTTTCGTTACGCCGCTCTCCTCTATCGGCTCGACAGCGGGTGTGGAGATTCAGGCCAATGTGCTCAATGGCTTACTGCAAGGGCGCAGTATTGTCGATCTGCCAGGTTGGCTTGCGGCGCTGATGGCGACGTCCTTGGTAGCACTGCTGCTGGGCCTGCTGTTGTATCGCCCACGATATGCGCTGTGGATGACCCTGAGCGGCATGGCCGCGTCGATACTGGGTGCGTGGGCGCTGCTGAGCCTAGGCCACTGGTGGTCACCTGCGGCTTGTCTGATTGGTTTGCTGCTCAGCTACCTGATCTGGAACTGGCGACGCCTGAGTGTGATTCTCGCCTACTTCGGCTGGGAACTTGCTCGCCTGGATAACGAACCCAAAGTCTTGCCGGAGCGGCGCCGTGCGCCGGCCAGCAAGGGCGATGTGCTGCAAGGGCGGATCTTCGCCCTCGAGCAGGCGGTCAGTCGTACGCGCGATACTCGGCGTTTCATGGCGGATGGCCTGGAATGCCTGCCGGTCGCGACCCTGATCACCGATCCCCGGGGCAGCGTCCTGTTGGCCAATCGCATTGCTCGTGAGGTATTCGGCAACGACCTGGTTCAAGAAAACCTCCTCGAACAGCTCGCCGACCTGGGTTATCCGCCGCTGCATAACGGTGTGCGCCCTGCCCTGTCCGAATTGGCGTTGGTCGAGTTCCGTGATATCCACCAACGCAGCTTGCGCATGGAGCTTGCACCCCTGCTGCCGGCCGAAGGTGACATCGCCCTGGGTTGGCTGCTGAGCCTCACGGATCTAAGCAAGGAACGCGAAGCCCAACAGCATCGCGAAACCATGCTGCGCTTCCTGTCCCATGACCTGCGTGCGCCACATTCGGCAATCCTCGCCCTATTGGATCTGCATGAAAGTGAATCGCCCGTGTTTGGCCAGATCGAACAACAGGTGCGCCGAGCGCTGAGCCTCACCGAGTCCTTTGTGCAACTGGCGAAAGCGGAGGCGGACGGTTACCACTTCCAGCCCACCCTGTTTGCCATGCTGGTGATGGATGCTTTCGATCAAGTGGCAGTTATCGCGCAACTCAAAGGCATTCGTTTGGTTCACGATCTGGATGAAGCGGACGAAGGCATGGTGTCGGCAGACCAGTCGCTGCTCACTCGCGCGCTGTTCAACATCCTGGAGAACGCCATCAAGTATTCATCCTCGGGGACTACTGTCAGATTGAGGCACAGCACGGTAGAGGGTTGGTTGGAATGTCGTATCAGTGACCAGGGGCCGGGAATTGCTGCGGCGGACCTGCCGGAACTGTTCAGCCAGTATCGGCGTTTTGATTCTGCGCAGGGCAGCGAGGGTTTGGGATTGGGACTGACGATGGTCAAAGCCGTCATAGAGCGTCACAAGGGCTACATTGGGTGCGAGAGTGTTGTAGGAAAAGGTACTACCTTCACCTTGAAACTGCCGTTGTTGGAAGAACCCTTCGGGAACTGAAGTGCAGATTTCTCCACTTATGAAGTCTGCCAACCTGGAGTTTTTCCATGAAAGAAATAAACACGCAATTTAACTTCCCAACGCTTGGCCCTTCAATCAACAGCGATCCTCAAGCGGCATCGAAAACAACGATAAAAAACGTAGACGAAGCTCGCGGATACGTAGCAGCGTTAGGACTTCGCTACCAGGATCAGTTCTCCGCTGCATCAACTGGCCTTGCGGAAAAAATGAGCAATGGGCAACTTGATGAAGACAGTTATCTGCTGCTGACGAGCGCTATGGTTGACGCCAGCCGGGTGGCGCTGGCGAGGTAGACGGCAGTCAGTACGCGCCGACGCCGCACGCAAAAAAAATGCCCCACATCAGTGATGCGGGGCATTTTTTTATAGGTGTAGCGCCATTCTGAGAAAGGTGCCTGTAACGGGCAACGCTGCGACAGAAAAACTTATGCACTTTTTACGTGATTTTATGAGCTTGGGAAATATGCAATGAAATCAGCTTGTTGTGACGATAAAAGCGCCATTCGAGAGAAAATCATACACAGGTTATCCACAGATCATCAGATCACGGGTGTATCAATCACCACCGGCTCCGGCGGCAATGAACCCATCGCCCGTTGCTGCGCTTCATTCCATGCTGCGGCGCGGTCGTTCAAGGCGGCAATAGCGCGTGGGCCTTCGCCCTCTGCATACATGGGCTCGCCGATCACCACGGTAATGGTGCCTGCGCGTTTGGCCCAACCGGTCTTTGGCCAGAACTTCCCAGCGTTATGTGCGATCGGCAACACCGGCAGGTTGGCGTTGACCGCCAATGCAGTGCCGCCTCGCGAGAACTTGCCTACGGTGCCATAAGGCACACGCGTACCTTCGGGAAAGATCAGCACCCAAACACCATCCTTGAGCAGCTCGTCGCCTTTCTTGGCAACATGCTTGAGCGCGGCCTTGGGATTGTCACGGTCGATCGCAATCGGACGCAGCATCGCCATGGCCCAACCAAAGAACGGCACGTACAGCAGTTCACGCTTGAGCACCTGGCTCAGGGGCGAGAAGTACGCCGAGAGGAAGAACGTTTCCCAGGTGCTCTGGTGGTTCGACAGAATCACGCAGGGCTGCTCCGGGACGTTTTCCGCGCCTTTGATCTCGAAGCGAATGCCCAGGAAGACCTTGGACAGCCACAGCGCACAGCGGCACCAATACACATTGATAAAGCGATAGCGCGCCTTGAACGGCAGGAACGGTGCAATAAAAAAGCTCAGGGTGCACCAGATAAACGAACTGGTGCCCAGTAGCAGGTAAAAGAAAAAGGTTCTGATGGCCTGCAAGATCGACATGGCGGCATTTACCGTTGCGGGACACGGCCCGCCTGTTAAAAGCGCACTCCCGAACAATCCCTGGTCAGGAAGTCGAGGGCGGCTAGTTGTTGATAAGTTCTGCGGCAACCGCCGCCAGATCGTCAAAAATCAAAGTGCCTACCGGCAGGTTTTTCGCCTGGGTCTTTTCGCCTTTCCCGGTTTTTACCAAAACTGGCTGAGAGTCGACGGCTTTGGCCGCCTCCAGGTCACCGAGACTGTCCCCGACGAACCATATCCCAGCCAAGGGCACCTTGTAATGTTCTGCAATAGTTTTCAGCATGCCAGGTTTGGGTTTGCGGCAAGCGCAGCCCTCATCCGGGCCGTGGGGGCAGTAAACCACCAGCCCCACCTCACCGCCCTGCTCGGCCACCAGCCTGCGCAAGCGCGCGTGCATGGCGTCCAGGGTGGCAATGTCGTAATAACCGCGGGCGATGCCGGACTGGTTAGTGGCAATGGCCACTGTCCAGCCGGCTTTGCTCAACTGCGCGATGGCCTCGATCGAACCGGGCAGTGGAATCCATTCCGCCACCGACTTGATGTAAGCGTCGGAGTCGTAATTGATCACCCCGTCCCGATCGAGAATCAGCAGTTTCAACATGATCAGCCCAGTACGGAAATGTCAGCGATATTGATGAACAGGCCACGCAGACGCGCGAGCATGGCGTAGCGGTTTTTCCGCACGCCGGCATCGTCGGCATTGATCATCACCGCTTCAAAGAACGCATCCACCGGCTCACGCAACGACGCCAGGCGCGCCAGCGCTTCAGCGTAGTTACGCTCGGCGATCAGCGGCTTCACGGCATTCTCGGCCTTGACGATGGCCGAGTTCAGCGAGAACTCCTTGGCATCGGCAAACAGGCTTGGGTCCACTTCGGCAGTGCCCAGGTTGTCGGCCTTGCTCAGCAGGTTCGATACGCGTTTGTTCACGGCGGCCAGGGCATCGGCTTCCGGCAACTTGCGGAACGCCTGTACGGCCTGTACGCGTTGATCGAAGTCCAGCGCCGAACCCGGCTGCAGGGCACGCACCGACAGGTAGACAGAAACGTCCACGCCTTCATCTTCGTAACGCGCACGCAGGCGGTCGAACACGAACTCCAGCACTTGCTCGGCCAGGCCCGCTTGCTTGACCTTGGCACCGAACTGGCCGACGGCAAATACCACGGCCTGGGTCAGGTCGAGGTCCAGCTTCTTGTCGATCAGAATACGCAGCACGCCCAGGGCCGCACGGCGCAGCGCATATGGGTCTTTGCTGCCGGTGGGCAACATGCCGATACCGAAGATACCCACCAGCGTGTCCAGCTTGTCGGCGATGGCAACGGCCGCACCGGTCAGGGTGCTCGGCAGCTCGGCACCGGCGCCACGTGGCATGTACTGCTCGTTCAGTGCCAGGGCCACATCGTCCGGTTCGCCGTCGTTGAGGGCGTAGTAGTAACCGGCCACGCCTTGCATCTCAGGGAATTCACCGACCATCTCGGTGGCCAGGTCGCACTTGGACAGCAGGCCTGCGCGGGCGGCCCAGGCGGCATCGCCACCAATGCGCGGCGCGATGTAGGCCGCCAGCTTGGAAACGCGGACGGCTTTGTCGTAGACGCTGCCGAGTTTTTCCTGGAACACCACGTTTTGCAGACGCAGGTTGAAGTCTTCGAGCTTCTGCTTCTTGTCCTGCTTGAAGAAGAACTCGGCGTCGGTCAGGCGTGGGCGCACGACTTTCTCGTTACCGGCGATGATCTGTTGCGGGTCCGTGCTTTCGATGTTGGCCACGGTGATGAAACGCGGCAACAACTTACCGTCCACGTCCAGCAGGCAGAAGTACTTCTGGTTGTCCTGCATGGTGGTGATCAGCGCTTCTTGCGGTACGTCGAGGAAGCGCTCTTCGAACGAGCACACCAGCGGCACCGGCCATTCAACCAGGGCGGTCACTTCGTCGAGCAGGCTTGGCGGCACGATGGCGGTGCCTTCCTGCAGGCGGGCCAGCTCTTCGGTGCGCTTGCTGATCAACTCGCGACGCTCATTGGCATCGGCCAGCACGTAGGCGGCGCGCAGGTCATTGAGGTAGTTGGCCGGCGAGGTGATGCGCACGCTCTCCGGGTGGTGGAAGCGGTGGCCACGGGAATCACGGCCTGCCCTCTGGGCGAGGATGGTGCAATCGATGACCTGGTCACCGAGCAGCATCACCAGCCATTGGGTTGGGCGTACGAATTCTTCCTTGCGCGCACCCCAGCGCATGCGCTTGGGGATCGGCAGGTCGTTCAGGGAGTCTTCCACGATGGTCGGCAACAGGCTGGCCGTCGGCTTGCCGGTGATGACCTGGCTGAAGCGCAGTTTCGGCCCGCTCTGGTCAATCTCGCTCAGCTCGACGCCGCACTTCTTGGCGAAGCCCAGTGCCGCCTGAGTCGGGTTGCCTTCGGCGTCAAATGCGGCCTGACGCGGCGGACCGTCGAGGTTGATGTTGCGGTCCGGCTGCTGGGTTTCCAGCGCGGTCAGCAACACCGCCAGGCGACGTGGCGCGGCGTAGACTTTCTTCGCGGCGAACTTCAGCCCGGCGCCGTGCAGGCCTTTTTCGATACCGGCCAGGAAGGCATCGGCCAGGGTGTTGAGTGCCTTGGGTGGCAGCTCTTCGGTGCCCAGTTCAACCAGGAAATCTTGAGCACTCATTGTGCAGCCTCCAGCTTAGCCAACACTTCATCACGCAAATCGGGGGGTGCCATCGGGAAGCCCAGCTTGGCGCGCGCCAGCAGGTAGGCTTGGGCGACGGAACGCGCCAGGGTACGTACACGCAGGATGTATTGCTGGCGCGCGGTCACCGAGATGGCACGGCGCGCGTCCAGCAGGTTGAAGGTATGGGAGGCCTTCAACACCATTTCATAGCTCGGCAACGGCAGCGGCTGATCGAGCTCGATCAGGCGCTTGGCTTCGCTTTCATAGAAATCGAACAGTTCGAACAGCTTGTCGACGTTGGCGTGTTCGAAGTTGTAGGTGGACTGCTCCACTTCGTTCTGGTGGAACACGTCGCCGTAGGTGACTTTGCCGAACGGGCCGTCAGCCCACACCAGGTCATAGACCGAGTCCACGCCCTGCAGGTACATGGCCAGGCGCTCGAGACCGTAGGTGATTTCGCCGGTCACCGGGTAGCACTCGATGCCGCCCGCTTGCTGGAAGTAAGTGAACTGGGTCACTTCCATGCCATTGAGCCAGACTTCCCAGCCCAGGCCCCAGGCGCCCAGGGTCGGCGATTCCCAGTTGTCCTCGACGAAACGGATGTCGTGGACCAGTGGGTCCAGGCCGACATGTTTCAGCGAGCCCAGGTACAGTTCCTGGAAGTTGTCCGGATTGGGCTTCAACACCACCTGGAACTGGTAGTAGTGCTGCAGACGGTTCGGGTTTTCGCCGTAGCGGCCGTCAGTCGGGCGACGACTGGGCTGCACATAAGCGGCGTTCCAGGTTTCCGGGCCGATGGCCCGCAGGAAGGTAGCGGTGTGGAAAGTGCCGGCGCCTACTTCCATATCGTAGGGCTGAAGTACCACACAACCTTGCTCGGCCCAGTATTGCTGGAGGGCGAGGATCAAGTCTTGGAAGGTACGCACGGCTGGCGTAGGCTGGCTCACGAAATTCACCTGTTACTTGGGCTGCGATTTAAAGAGCGGGAGTATACCCGATTCGGCCCCGCCACCACTCCCTGGAGCCTTATGCCACGCTGCTTTTGGTGTTCTGAAGATCCGCTGTACATGGCTTATCACGATCAAGAGTGGGGAACGCCGCTGCGCGATGCGCAGGGACTGTTCGAGTTGCTTTTGCTCGAAGGGTTCCAGGCGGGCTTGTCCTGGATCACCGTTTTACGCAAACGCGAGCATTACCGGAAGGTGCTGTTCGGCTTCGATGCGCAGCGTCTGGCCAGGCTGACCGACGCTGAAATCGAAGCGCTGATGCAGGACCCGGGCATCGTGCGCAATCGCCTGAAGCTCAACGCCACACGCCGCAACGCCGCGGCCTGGCTGGCGCTGGAAGACCCGGTGGGGTTGCTCTGGTCGTTTGTCGGCGGCAAGCCCAAGGTCAATCACTTCAAGGATCGCAGCGACGTCCCGGCGATTACGCCCGAAGCCGAAGCCATGAGCAAAGCCTTGAAAAAGGCCGGCTTTACGTTTGTCGGGCCGACCATCTGCTACGCGTTCATGCAGGCCTCGGGCATGGTCATGGACCACACCCAGGACTGCGACCGTTACGCGGACCTGGTCAACGCCGGTTAGAATGCGCGCTTTGCGTACCACACACGATCAGGAGTGACCTGTGGAAAAGTTTAAAGGCGCCTTGCTGGTAGGCGCTCTTCGGTTGTTTGCCCTGCTGCCCTGGCGCGCCGTTCAGGCCGTCGGCACGGGCATCGGCTGGATCATGTGGAAAACCCCCAACCGCTCCCGCGACACGGTGCGGATCAACCTGTCCAAATGCTTCCCGGACATGGACCCGGTCGAACGCGAGCGCCTGGTGGGCCGCAGCCTGATGGACATCGGCAAGTCCCTGACCGAAAGCGCTTGCGCCTGGATCTGGCCGGCCCAGCGTTCCATCGACCTGGTGCGCGAAGTCGAAGGCCTGGAAGTGCTCCACGAGGCCCTGGCCTCGGGCAAAGGAGTGGTGGGTATCACCAGCCACCTGGGCAACTGGGAAGTGCTGAATCATTTTTATTGCAGCCAGTGCAAACCGATCATTTTCTATCGCCCACCCAAGCTCAAGGCCGTTGACGAATTGTTGCGCAAGCAACGCGTGCAACTGGGCAACCGCGTGGCCGCCTCCACCAAGGAAGGCATCCTCAGTGTGATCAAGGAAGTGCGTAAAGGCGGCCAGGTAGGTATCCCTGCCGACCCCGAGCCGGCTGAATCCGCTGGCATCTTCGTACCGTTCTTCGCGACCCAGGCGCTGACCAGCAAGTTCGTGCCGAACATGCTCGCGGGTCACAAGGCGGTGGGCGTGTTCCTGCATGCCCTGCGCTTGCCGGACGGCTCGGGTTACAAGGTGATCCTGGAAGCGGCCCCGGAAGACATGTACAGCACTGATACCGCCACGTCCTGCGCGGCGATGAGCAAGGTGGTGGAGCGTTATGTCGGCGCCTACCCGAGCCAGTACATGTGGAGCATGAAACGCTTCAAGAAACGCCCGCCGGGTGAGGCGCGGTGGTACTGATTGACACCTGACTCAAGATCACCACAAAAAACAATGTGGGAGGGGGCTTGCCCCCGATAGCGGTGGTTCAGTCAACTATGTATTGGCTGACACACTGCTATCGGGGGCAAGCCCCCTCCCACATTTGGTTCTGCTCAGGTCTGGCGGTCGAGTTTCTTCAGGAATACCGTCATCTCTTTTTCGGCCTGTTTGTCGCCATGGGCCTGGGCCGCCTCGATGCCTCTCTCCCACGCGTATCGTGCGCCAGCGTTATCATCCTGCCCCAACTGCGCCTTGCCCAACAACTTCCAGGCCGCCGAATACTTAGGGTCGAACTCGACACATTTCTGTAGGTGCTGCGCCGCCTTGGCGTTGTCCTTCAGGTCCAGATAACCCTTGCCCAGCCCAAACCGCAGCAGCGAATTATCCACGCCCTTGGCGAGCATTTTTTCCAGGGATTCGAGCATGTCGGTCACTCCGTTTGATCAGAAAAAGCTCAAGCCCACGTGGAACAGCTTCTCCACGTCGCGGATATGTTTCTTGTCCACCAGGAACAAGATCACATGGTCACCGGTGGCGATGACCGTATCGTCGTGGGCGATGATCACTTCTTCATCGCGAATGATCGCGCCAATGGTGGTGCCCGGCGGCAAGCCGATATCGCGGATGGCCCTGCCGATGACCTTGCTCGATTTGGAGTCGCCATGGGCAATCGCCTCGATAGCCTCCGCCGCGCCACGGCGCAGGGAGTGCACGCTGACGATGTCGCCACGGCGCACGTGAGCGAGCAACGTGCCGATGGTTGCCAATTGCGGACTGATGGCGATGTCGATATCGCCGCCCTGGATCAGGTCGACATAGGCCGGGTTGTTGATGATGGTCATCACCTTCTTCGCCCCCAGCCGCTTGGCCAGCAGCGAGGACATGATATTGGCCTCGTCGTCGTTGGTCAGCGCCAGGAAGATATCGGCATCGGCGATGTTTTCTTCCATCAGCAGGTCGCGGTCCGAGGCACTGCCCTGCAGCACCACGGTGCTGTCGAGCGTGTCGGACAAGTGCCGGCAGCGCGTGGGGCTCATCTCGATGATCTTCACCTGGTAGCGACTTTCGATGGCCTCCGCCAAGCGCTCACCGATCTGCCCGCCGCCGGCGATGACGATGCGTTTATAGGTCTCGTCGAGCCGGCGCATTTCGCTCATTACCGCACGAATATTCGCCTTGGCCGCGATGAAAAACACTTCGTCATCGGCTTCGATCACGGTGTCGCCCTGGGGCAGGATGGGCCGGTCACGCCGGAAAATCGCGGCGACGCGGGTTTCCACATTCGGCATGTGTTCGCGCAATTGACGCAATTGCTGACCCACCAGCGGCCCGCCGTAGTAGGCCTTTACCGCGACCAGTTGCGCCTTGCCCTCGGCGAAGTCGATCACCTGCAAGGCACCCGGAATTTCAATCAGGCGCTTGATGTAGTGCGTGACCACCTGTTCCGGACTGATCAGCACGTCCACCGGAATGGCATCGTTATCGAACAGGCCGGCGCGGGTCAGGTAGGCGGCTTCGCGCACACGGGCGATCTTGGTCGGGGTGTGGAACAGCGTGTGGGCGACCTGGCAGGCGACCATGTTGGTCTCGTCGCTGTTGGTGACCGCGACGAGCATGTCGGCATCGTCGGCACCGGCTTGGCGCAGCACAGTCGGGAACGACGCACGGCCCTGCACCGTGCGGATGTCCAGGCGGTCGCCCAGATTGCGCAGGCGCTCTGCGTCAGTATCGACCACGGTGATGTCGTTGGCTTCGCTGGCCAAATGTTCAGCCAGCGTGCCACCGACCTGCCCTGCCCCGAGGATGATGATTTTCATCCGGTCACTCCCTTAAAACCATTCAGCCGCGCGCGGCGGCGATCTTGATCAGTTTGGCGTAGTAGAAGCCATCATGCCCGCCTTCCTGCGCAAGCAATTGGCGACCGTGCGGTTGCTTGATGCCGGCCGTGGTCGCGAGGTCCAGTTCCCGTGCGCCGCTGGTGCGGGCGAGGAAGGCTTCGATAACCTCGGTATTCTCGGTGGGCAAGGTGGAGCAGGTGGCGTAAAGCAGAATGCCGCCGACTTCCAGGGTGGGCCACAGCGCGTCGAGCAGTTCGCCTTGCAACACGGCCAGCGCGGCGATGTCGTCGGGTTGGCGCGTCAGCTTGATATCCGGGTGGCGGCGGATCACGCCGGTGGCCGAACAGGGCGCATCCAGCAGGATGCGCTGGAACGGTTTGCCGTCCCACCAGGTGGCGGTGTCGCGGCCGTCGGCGGCGATCAATTCGGCGCTCAAACCCAGGCGTGCGAGGTTTTCCCGTACGCGCACCAGACGCTTGGCTTCCAGGTCGACCGCTACCACACCGCCCAGGTCCTTTTCGACTTCCAGGATGTGACAGGTCTTGCCGCCAGGCGCGCAGCAGGCGTCCAAGACGCGTTGGCCGGGTGCCAGGTCGAGCAGGTCGGCGGCCAGTTGTGCGGCTTCGTCCTGCACGCTGATCCAGCCCTCGGCAAAGCCCGGCAGGCTGCGCACGTCTGTGGCAGCCTGGAGCACGATACCGTCGATGCTGTACACGCACGGCGCGGCGTCGATGCGCGCTTCGCTGAGCAATTGCAGGTAGGCGTCGCGGCTGTGATGCCGGCGGTTGACCCGCAGGATCATCGGCGGATGGGCATTGTTCGCCGCGCAAATGGCTTCCCATTGCTGCGGCCAGAACGCCTTCAGGGATTTTTGCAGCCAGCGCGGATGCGCGGTGCGCACCACCGGGTCATGTTCCAGCTCGGCCAGCAGCCCTTCGCTTTCGCGCTGGGCGCGGCGCAACACGGCATTGAGCAAGGCCTTGGCCCAGGGTTTTTTCAGTTTGTCGGCGCAACCCACCGTCTCACCGATGGCGGCATGGGCCGGTACGCGGGTGTAGAGCAGTTGATAGAGACCGACCAGCAGCAGCGCTTCAACATCGGCATCGGCTGCCTTGAACGGTTTTTGCAGCAACTTGGCCGCCAACGCCGACAACCTTGGCTGCCAACGCGCCGTGCCAAACGCCAGGTCCTGAGTGAAACCGCGATCACGGTCTTCGACCTTGTCCAACTGCACAGGCAGTGAACTGTTCAGCGAAGCCTTGCCGTTGAGCACGGCGGCGAGCGCCTTGGCGGCGGCCAGACGTGGGTTCATTGAGCGCTCACCCCAAGGATCGTGCCCGGAGCGAATTGCTCCCGGCGGCTGTTGAACAGGTCGCTGAAATTCAGCGCCTTGCCACCGGGCAGTTGCAGACGTGTCAGGCACAACGCCTGTTCACCGCAGGCGACCAGCAGGCCGTCCTTGCTGGCGCCGATGATTTCTCCGGGCGCGCCTTCACCGTCGGCCAGGGTGGCAGCCAGCACTTTCAAGGCTTCGCCGTTGAGCGTGCTGTGGCAGACAGGCCATGGGTTGAACGCACGCACCAGGCGCTCAAGCTCCACGGCCGGGCGGCTCCAGTCAATGCGGGCTTCGTCTTTGTTCAGTTTGTGCGCGTAGGTGGCCAGGCTGTCGTCCTGCACATCGCCTTCCAGGGTGCCCGCAGCAAGCCCGGCGATGGCCTGGATGACGGCGGGCGGGCCCATTTCAGCCAGACGGTCGTGCAGGCTGCCGCCGGTGTCCTCGGCGGTGATCGGCGTGGTGACTTTGAGCAGCATCGGGCCGGTGTCCAGCCCTGCTTCCATGCGCATGACCGTCACGCCGCTTTCGCTGTCGCCTGCTTGCACGGCGCGCTGGATCGGCGCCGCTCCGCGCCAGCGTGGCAGCAACGAAGCGTGGCTGTTGATGCAGCCCAGGCGTGGGATATCGAGTACGGCCTGAGGCAGGATCAAGCCGTAGGCGACGACCACCAGCAGGTCCGGCTTGAGCGCGGCCAGTTCCGCCTGGGCATCCGCATTGCGCAGGGTCGGTGGTTGCAGCACGGCGATACTGTGCTCGAGCGCCAGTTGCTTGACCGGGCTGGGCATCAGTTTTTGCCCGCGCCCGGCCGGGCGATCCGGCTGGGTGTACACCGCGACGATTTCATAGGGGCTGGCAAGCAGCGCCTTGAGGTGTTCGGCGGCAAATTCGGGTGTACCGGCAAAAACAATGCGCAGTGGCTCGGTCATCGGAGTTCTCGGTTAAAAGCAGTCACAAAAGAAAAAGGCTTGCCGCAGCAAGCCTTTGGAAGGAGGGCATCAAGCTTGCTGGCGATGCTTTTTTTCCAGCTTCTTCTTGATCCGGTCACGTTTGAGCGTGGACAGGTAATCGACAAACAGCTTGCCGTTGAGGTGGTCGCACTCGTGCTGGATGCACACCGCCAACAGGCCTTCGGCAATCAACTCGAACGGCTTGCCGTCACGGTCCAGGGCCTTGATCTTCACGCGCAATGGGCGTTCGACGTTCTCGTAGAACTCCGGCACCGACAGGCAACCTTCCTGGTATTCGCCCATCTCGTCGGTCAGCGCTTCGAACTCGGGGTTGATGTACACCCGGGGTTCGCTGCGATCTTCGGACAGGTCCATGACCACGACGCGCAGATGCACGTTGACCTGGGTCGCGGCGAGGCCGATGCCCGGAGCTTCATACATTGTTTCAAACATGTCATCGACCAACTGACGAACCTTGTCGTCCACTACGGCCACCGGCTTGGCGATCGTGCGCAGGCGCGAGTCGGGAAATTCGAGGATGTTCAAAATAGCCATAAGCGTAATTGCTGCACATGTGAGGTAGAGGCAAATCGGCGGTGGGATGGACCCAGGCAGCCGGTGTGAAACGTTCGAAAGCCGCGAAGGCTATGGCGTTTCACGCGAACGCACATAATAAAGGAGATTGACCCCATGAGGAAATCGCTACTCGTCTTGCTGCTATGGGCCCCGCTGGCCATGGCGCTGATTCCACAGCCCGGCCAGCGCCTGGACCCTGTCACGCAAAAGGCGATACAGAGCTTCTTGCTGCACAATCGTCTGCTCGATTCCCCCAAGGACCTGGACAACGCACCCTACATCGTCGCCGCCGAGGCCGGACGCGTGCTGGGCGCCAATGGCGAGCGCGTCTACGCCAGGGGCAGTCTGGACCCGACCCAGCCGAATTACGGGATCTTCCGTCGAGGCAGGGTCTATACCGATCCCGACACCCGGGAACTGCTTGGAATCAATGCCGACGACATCGGCACCGCGCGTTTTTTGCTGACCGATGATCTCACCACCCTGGCCGTGCAAAGGGTTACCCAGGAAGTGCGTCCAGGCGACCGTTTGCTTCGCGCCGAACCTGGCGTCAGCCTGGCCGATCTGAAAACGGCTGCCCATGCACCCTTCGTTGAGGGTCACATCATCGATATCCCCAAGGGCGTCACGCAAATCGGCGTGCTGGATGCGGTGACCTTGAACAAGGGGCGCCGGGACGGCGTAGTCGAAGGCCAATTGCTCACGGTGATCAGGGCTGGCGCCTCGGTACGCGATGCGCTTACAGGTGCCCCGACGCGACTCCCGGATGTGCGTGCTGGCACCCTGCTGGTATTTCGCACCTATGAAAAACTCAGCTACGCCCTGGTTCTCAGCGCGTCCCGACCGTTGGCGGTCATGGATCGTTTCGAGACTGACGATCAATCGCAATAAATAGCCTGCTAAATAAGTTACCAACAGAGTTATCCACAGCTTGTTCCGATCAAGGATGATCAGATGTTTCCGATAAACAGCACTCAGATTTCCCCGGCAGAGCTGGAAGCCCGGCTACGCTTGCACAGGTTGCCGGAACTGGGCCCCAGGCGTTTTCACCGGTTGATCGAGGCGTTCGGCTCTGCGTCCAAAGCCATCAGTGCACCTGCCAGTGCCTGGCGTGCGCTCGGGTTGCCGGCGGTCAGTGCCGATGCCCGGCGCAGTCCGGATATTCGCGATGGGGCCAGTGCGGCATTGGCCTGGCTGGCCCGTCCGGGCCAGCATTTACTGATGTGGGACCAGCCCGATTACCCTGCGCTGCTAGGCCAGATTGAGGGTGCTCCGCCGCTGTTATTCGTTGCTGGCGACCCCACGCTGCTGGAAAAACCGCAATTGGCCGTGGTCGGCAGTCGTCGCGCCTCCCGCCCCGGCATGGACACCGCCGCCGCCTTTTCCCGCAGCCTGGCAAGCGCCGGTTTCGTCATCACCAGCGGCCTTGCGTTGGGTATCGATGGTGCGGCCCATCAGGCGGCATTGGACGTGGGCGGTCATACCATCGGTGTACTCGGCACCGGCCTGGAAAAACTTTATCCACAGCGCCACAAGACGCTCGCCGCCACCATGATCGCCCAGGGCAGCGCCGTGGTTTCCGAGTTTCCACTGGACGCGCCACCCCAGGCCGGTAACTTTCCACGGCGCAATCGTATTATCAGCGGTTTGTCCCTGGGCGTTTTGGTGGTGGAAGCCAGCATCGCCAGCGGTTCGCTTATTACCGCACGGCTGGCGGCGGAACAAGGGCGCGAGGTGTACGCCATTCCGGGTTCCATCCATCACCCCGCGGCCAAGGGCTGTCATCAGTTGATCCGCGATGGCGCGGTGCTGGTGGAAACCATCGAGCATATTCTTGAAGGCTTGCGCGGTTGGCAGGCATTGTCACGCCCGGCCCCGGTGCCGGTTGTGCATCCACTGGTGGCCCTGTTGCATGCGGCCCCGCATACCAGCGAAGCCCTGGCGCTTTCCAGTGGACGGCCGCTGGCCCAGGTGCTGGCGAGCCTTACCGAGCTGGAACTCGAAGGCCAGGTGATCTGTGAAAGTGGGCGCTGGCTTGCGCGTGGCGAGCGGTTGTAGCTGGGTTTTGCAACGAAGATCGGTAAACTGCCCAGAGCTTTAGTTCGGAGAGTAAACAATGGTCAACAGGTGGCGTGTGCTGGAAGCCGCACGAGAAATTCGCGCTGGTGCGGTGATTGCCTATCCGACCGAAGCGGTCTGGGGCCTGGGCTGCGACCCGTGGAATGAAGCAGCGGTGGACCGTTTGCTGGCGATCAAGAATCGCTCAGTGGATAAGGGCCTGATCCTGGTGGCCGATAATATTCGCCAGTTCGACTTCCTGTTCGAAGACTTTCCCGACACTTGGATCGAGCGCATGGCCAGCACCTGGCCTGGGCCGAATACCTGGCTGGTGCCCCATCAGGACTTGCTGCCGGAATGGGTCACGGGTGTGCATGACACCGTGGCGCTGCGGGTCAGTGACCATCCGCTGGTACGGGATTTGTGCGCCCAGGTCGGGCCGTTGATTTCCACGTCGGCCAACCCCCAGGGCCGTCCGGCCGCGCGTACGCGGATTCGGGTGGAGCAGTATTTCCGGGGGCAGGTGGACCTTGTGTTGGGCGGCGCCCTGGGGGGGCGCAAGAACCCGAGCCTGATCCGTGACCTGGCGACGGGGGATGTGGTGCGGCCTTCCTGAGACCGAGTCGCGCCTATCGGGGGCAAGCCCCCTCCCACATTTGATTGGTGTTCGTCGTGACACCTCGGTCAAGGGTGGGAGGGGGCTTGCCCCCGATGACTTGCTTAAGGCAGCAGAATGGTCGAGCCGGTCGTGCGCCGCGCCGACAGCTCGGTCTGCGCTTTGGCCGCATCCGCCAGTGCATAGCGCTGGTTGATATCAATGCGCACCTTGCCGCTCTTGATCATCGAGAACAGGTCATCGGCCATCGCCTGCAAATCCTTCGCGTTGCTCGCGTAGGTCGCCAGCGTCGGCCGGGTGACATACAGCGACCCCTTCGCCGACAGAATCCCCAGGTTCACCCCATCCACCGCGCCCGACGCATTCCCGAAACTCACCACCAAGCCACGCGGTGCCACGCTGTCCAGCGACGTCAGCCAAGTGTCCTTGCCAACGCCGTCATACACCACCGGCACCTTTTTACCGTCAGTCAGTTCCAGCACGCGCTGTGCGACATCTTCCTTGCTGTAATCAATGGTCTCCCAGGCGCCGAGGGATTTGGCCAGGGCGGCTTTCTCCGGTGAGCTCACCGTGCCGATCAACTTGACGCCCAGCGCCTTGGCCCATTGGCAAGCCAGGGAGCCCACACCGCCTGCGGCGGCGTGGAACAGAATGGTTTCGCCGCCCTTCAACTCATAGGTCTGGCGTAAGAGGTACTGCACGGTCAGGCCCTTGAGCATGGCACCGGCGGCCTGTTCGAAGCTGATCTCGTCCGGCAGATGCACCAGATTGGCGGCGGGCAACACGTGCAGTTGGCTGTAGGCGCCGAGCGGGCCGCTGCCATAGGCCACGCGGTCGCCGACCTTGAATTGGCTGACTTCACTGCCCACGGCATCGACCACACCGGCGCCTTCGGCCCCCAGTCCCGAGGGCAACGACGGTGGCGCGTAGAGGCCGCTGCGAAAATAAGTGTCGATGAAGTTCAGGCCAATGGCTTCGTTGCGCACCCGAACCTGCTGTGGGCCTGGCTCCGCTGGTGTGTAGTCCACATACTCGAGCACGTCGGGGCCGCCGTGGGCGCTGAACTGGATACGTTTGGCCATCTACCTTCTCCTTGGGTCGAATAAACGAAGGCTCCTATCGGACTCCTAAGCTTGATCTTCGTCAACTGCGACGACACGGGGTGGGGTGGTATCCTGTGCGCCCATTTGCCGCCGACGCCCAATGGCCTCGCGTAGCTTTGCCCGATTCAAGGTGATGCCATGACTACTCGCACCGAGGCTGTAAAAGCCTACCTGCTCGACCTGCAAGACCGCATTTGCAGCGCCCTGGAAACCTTCGAAACGGACACGCGCTTTATCGAAGACGCCTGGACCCGGCCTGCGGGTGGTGGCGGTCGCACCCGTGTGATTGAGAACGGGTCGGTCATCGAAAAAGGCGGCGTCAATTTTTCCCACGTGTTTGGCAGCGGCTTGCCACCGTCCGCCAGTGCGCATCGCCCTGAACTGGCCGGGCGCGGCTTCGAGGCGCTGGGCGTGTCGCTGGTGATCCATCCCCACAACCCGCACGTGCCGACTTCCCACGCCAATGTGCGCTTTTTCATTGCCGAAAAAGAAGGCGAAGAGCCGGTGTGGTGGTTTGGCGGCGGCTTTGACCTGACGCCCTATTACGGCAACGACGAAGACTGCATCCACTGGCATCGCGTGGCCGAGCAGGCCTGTGCGCCGTTCGGTGCGGACGTTTACCCGCGTTATAAAGCCTGGTGCGACACCTATTTCCATATCAAGCACCGCAACGAGCCGCGTGGCATCGGCGGCCTGTTTTTCGATGACTTGAACGAATGGGGCTTCGACACCTGCTTTGCCTTCATCCGCGCCATCGGTGATGCCTACATCGACGCCTACCTGCCGATCATGCAGCGCCGCAAGGCGATGGCTTACACCGAACAGCAGCGCCAGTTCCAGGAGTTCCGCCGGGGCCGCTACGTTGAGTTCAACCTCGTCTATGACCGTGGCACCCTGTTCGGCCTGCAGTCGGGCGGGCGTACCGAGTCGATCCTGATGTCGCTGCCGCCGCAGGTGCGCTGGAGCTACGACTGGAAAGCCGAAGCCGGCAGCGAAGAAGCGCGCCTTACCGACTATTTTCTGCAAGACCGCGACTGGCTCGGCCTGGCTGCGCCCAAGGTGGTGGTGTGATGGATCGCTATGTCGTCTTCGGCAACCCCATCGGCCACAGCAAATCACCGTTGATTCACCGCCTGTTCGCCGAGCAGACCGGCGAGCAGATGGACTACAGCACGTTGCTCGCGCCGCTGGAGGATTTCATCGGCTGCGCCCGTGAGTTCTTTCAACATGGCCGTGGGGCGAATGTCACCGTGCCGTTCAAGGAAGACGCTTTCCGGCTGGCCGACACGCTCACCGAACGCGCCCAACGCGCCGGCGCGGTGAATACCCTGAGCAAGCTGGCCGATGGCACGTTGATCGGTGACAACACTGACGGCGCAGGCCTGGTGCGCGACCTCAAGGTCAACGCCGGGCTGGACCTGCAAGGCAAGCGCATCCTGTTGCTGGGCGCCGGTGGCGCGGTACGCGGCGTGTTGGAACCGTTGCTGGCCGAGAAGCCCGCCTCGCTGATCATTGCCAACCGCACCGTGGAAAAAGCCGAAGGGCTGGCCGAGCTGTTCGACGACCTGGGGCCGGTGTCCGCCAGTGGTTTCGATTGGCTGCGTGAGCCGGTGGACGTGATTATCAACGCCACGTCCGCCAGCTTGTCAGGCGACGTACCGCCGATTGCGGGCAGTTTGATCGAACCGGGCAAGACGTTCTGCTACGACATGATGTACGCCAAGGAGCCGACCGCCTTCTGTCGCTGGGCCGATGAGCAAGGTGCAGCGGTAGCGATGGATGGCCTGGGCATGCTGGTTGAACAGGCGGCGCAGGCCTTCTTCCTGTGGCGCGGCGTTCGCCCGGAGTCGGCGCCGGTACTGGCCGAGCTGCGCCGCCAGTTGGCCTGACATACATCCAACTGTGGGAGGGGGCTTGCCTCCTCCCACAGTTTTGACCGTATTCAGTCCTCGAAATGGATGGGGCACCTGTCTGGCCCCTCCAGCTTTTTCAACTCATCCACCACCTGCGGCCGAGCCCCGCGCAATCTCAGGCTACGCCCCAACCCCGCCAACCGCCGCGCTTCCTGGTGCAGCATCTCCACCCCGGAATAGTCGATAAAGTTGATCTGCTGGGCCTCAATCACCACCCGCTCGCCCTGCAAACGTTGCAGGCGCACCTGCAGGTAGTGGCTGGCGCCAAAAAAGATCGAGCCACCCACGCGCAAGACATCCTCGTCGCCGTCGCGCCATTGCTGCACCCGGGGTTGCGAGGTGCGCTTGAGGTAGAAAAACAGCGACGCGAGTACCCCGGCATAAATCGCCGTTTGCAGTTCCAGAAGCAAGGTAGCGACACACGTCAGCACCATCACCACGAATTCGGCGCGGCTCACGCGCAACAGCGCCCGAACGCCTCGGTGGTCCACCAGCCCCCAGCAGATCAACAGGATACTTGCCGCCATGCTCGGGATCGGGATGTGGGCGATCAACCCTGCGCCATACAGCGCGAACAGCGCCACCCAGAGTGCGGAAAACACGCCGGCCAATGGCGAGCGGGCACCCGCCTCATAACTGAGGCCGGAACGGGTGAAGGAGCCTGCCGACAAATACCCGGAGAAAAACCCGCCGACGATATTGGATAAACCCTGGGCGCGAACTTCCTGATTCGCATCGAGCAGTTGCTGCGAACGGGCCGACAATGAACGGGCAATCGACAGGCTGGTCACCAGTCCCAGCATGCCCACCGCCACCGCGCTCGGCAGCAGGCGCAGGATCGTATCCAGGTCCATTGGCAACGGGCGCAAGGGTGGCAGCTTGCCGATGAACGAACTGACCAGCGCCACATGCCCGAACAGCGCCGGCCACAGCCACGTGGCCAGGCTGCCCAGGGCCAGGGCGATCAACAGGCTCGGCCAGCGTGGCATCAGGTATTTGAGCAACGCGCCCACCAGCAAGGTACTCATGCCCAGGGCAAGCGAGGCGTGATCCCACTCGCCGGCATGCTCGAGCAGCGCCAGCAGGCTGTTGATCGCGGTGGCCTGGCTCGGCAGGTCCAGCCCCAGCAGGTTGGGCAACTGCCCGAGGGCGATGACCACTGCGGCACCCAAGGTGAAACCAAGCACCACGGAATGGGAGACGAAATTCACCAGCGCGCCGAAGCGCAGCAGACCCAGCAACCACTGGAACACGCCGGCCAGGACGGTCAGCAGCAGGATCAAGGTGATGTAATCCTGGGAACCCGGCACCGCCAGCGGGCTGATGCTGGCGTAGAGCACAATGGAAATTGCCGCTGTAGGACCGCAGATCAGGTGCCAGGACGAGCCCCACAGGCAAGCGATCAACACTGGAATAATGGCCGCGTACAGGCCGTACTCCGGTGGGAGCCCGGCAATCAGCGCGTAGGCAATCGATTGTGGCAGCGCGAGTACGGCGCCGCTGAGGCCGACGATGGCATCCCGGCCGACGCTGCCGCAGGTTTGGCGCGGGAGCCAATCGAGGAAAGGGAACAGGGTGTGGCGGTTGGGCCGGGGCATCGCAGGCTCGGATTCAAAGGTTGGGCTCAGGGTATCAGCACATGCTGATCCTTGTGGGAGGGGGCTTGCTCCCTCCCGCATTTGGATCGTGGTGTGTCTTAGAGGTTGGCTTTTACCGCTGCCAACGCATCCCTGCCATCAACGGTTTTCACGCCATCGAGCCATTTGTCCAATACCGCCGGATTGGCCTTGATCCACGCCTTGGCTGCTTCGGCATTGCTGACCTTATTGTTGGCCACGTCAGCCATGATGCTGTTCTCCATCTCCTGGGTGAAACTCAGGTTGGTCAGCAGTTTGCCCACATTCGGACAGGCTTGCGCATAGCCCTTGCGGGTCAGGGTATAGACGCTGCCGGTGCTGCCAAAATACTGCTCGCCGCCTTTGAGGTAGTGCATTTTCAGCTGCACGTTCATGGGGTGCGGCGTCCAGCCGAGGAAGGTGACGAAGCGCTGTTTCTTCACCGCTCGCGAGACTTCGGCGAGCATCGCCTGTTCACTCGACTCCACCAGCTTCCACTGGCCGAGATCAAAGTCATTCTTCTTGATGATCTCCTGCAGCGAGATATTCGCCGGCGCGCCGGAGCCGATGCCGTAGATCTTCTTGCCGAACTGGTCGGCGAATTTATTCAGATCGGCAAAATCATGCACACCCGCGTCCCACACGTAGTCCGGTACGGCAAGGGTGAACTCGGTGCCGTCGAGGTTCTTCGCCAGCTGTACGACATCGCCATTGGCCACGAACTTGTCATAGAAGCCCTGCTGCGCCGGCATCCAGTTGCCCAGGAACACGTCAACCTGACCATCCTTGAGCCCGCCAAAGGTAATCGGCACGGCGAGGGTGTCGACCTTGGGCTTGTAGCCCATGCCGGTCAGCAGAAAACCGGTGATGGCGTTGGTCGCCGCAATGTCGCTCCAGCCGGGATCGGCCATTTTTACCGTTTCACAGCTGGGGTCCGCGTATGCATTGGCGCTGCTCAACGCCAGCATGCCCAGCACTACCGTTAACTTTTGCATGGCCTTCCCTCTGTATTTACTGGTTTTGGCAGGGTTGTGGATAACGTGCCTTGCGCTCCAGGTCGTCGAGGTCGATATGGTTGCGCATGTACTGCTGACTGGCGTCCACCAGTGGCTGGTGATCCCAGCTCTTGAGCTTGCCCTGGGACAGTGCCTGGAATACCAGGCGACGGCGGCGTTGGCTGGCGAGCACCTGTTGGTGGATCGCCGGGATGTCCCATTTGGCCCGCGCCTCAGCCAAAAAAGCCTCGAACAGTGGCCGGTGTTCAGGTGACTGACCGAGGTTCTCCCGCTCGTGCGGGTCGTTGTGTACATCGAACAGTAGACAAGGGTCGTCTTCGCTGTAGATGAATTTGTAGGCGCCCCGGCGAATCATCATCAGCGGGCTGATGGTGCCTTCGGCCATGTATTCGCCAAACACTTCGTCGTGCCCGCCCTCGCCTTGCAGGTGCGCCAGCAACGAACGGCCATCCAGGGGCAGGCGCGGGTCCAGCTCGCCGCCGGCCAACTCTACCAGGGTGGGCAACAGGTCGGCGGTCGAGACGGCCTGGCACACACGGTGCGCCGCAAATTGCCCCGGCGCACTGACCAACAGCGGCACGCGGGCGGCCATTTCGAACCAGTGCATTTTGTACCAGAGGCCGCGTTCGCCCAGCATGTCGCCGTGATCGCCGGAGAAGATGATGATGGTGTCATCGGCCAGCCCGGTGTCTTCCAGGGTTTGCAGCAGCTTGCCAACATTGCTGTCGATGTAGCTGCACGCGCCAAAATAGGCACGGCGTGCATCGCGGATCTTATCCACAGGCAGCGGTTTATCCCACAGGTCGTAGACCTTGAGCAAACGCTGGGAGTGCGGGTCGAGATCGCCCTGTGCCGGTGTTTCAGGCAGTGGGATGTCGTTGTCGTCGTACAGGTCCCAGAACGGTTTGGGAATGGTGTAGGGGTCATGGGGATGGGTCATCGACACGGTCAGGCAGAACGGCTGCGCGCCGTCCGCGCGGACATGATCGAACAGGTATTGCTGGGCCTTGAACACCACTTCTTCGTCGAAATCCAGCTGGTTGGTGCGCACACATGGCCCGGCTTGCAGCACCGAGGCCATGTTGTGATACCAGGTGGGGCGTACATCCGGTTCGTCCCAGTTCACCGCCCAACCATAGTCGGCCGGGTAGATGTCGCTGGTCAGGCGCTCCTCATAGCCGTGCAACTGGTCGGGACCGCAGAAATGCATCTTGCCCGACAGCGCCGTGCGGTAGCCGAGGCGACGCAGGTAGTGGGCGTAGGTGGGCACATCAGCGGGGAAATCTGCCGCGTTGTCATAGGCGCCAATCTTGCTCGGCAGCTGGCCGCTGACCAACGTAAAGCGCGAAGGCGCGCACAGCGGACTGTTGCAGTAGGCCGCGTCGAAGACCACGCCCTGCTCGGCGAGGCGGCTCAGGTTCGGCAGCTTGATCGGGGAAGGTCCGTAGAACGGCAGCAGCGGCGCGGCCATTTGATCGGCCATGATGAAAAGAATGTTCTTGCGCTTCATGGTTTCTCGGCATTCCATAGGCGGTGTTTATGCCAATGAGCATGCGGTCCATGAAAAACGTGGTAAAGCCCATGAAGAACAATGCCTAGGATAAGCACAGCTTATGTATGAAGCGCTGGGTGACCTCTCACTCGACCTGCTGCGCGCGTTCGAAGCGGCTGCGCGGCGGCGCAGTTTCACCGCCGCCGCGATGGAACTGGGTACCACCCAACCGGCCATCAGCCAGCAGATCAAACGGCTTGAAGAGCAGTTGGCGATCCGCTTGTTCGATCGCATCTACCGTGGCATCGAATTGACCGACGCCGGCGCCCTGCTGTTCGAACACGTGCAGGCCGGCCTGCAAACCATCCACCTGGGCCTGGGCACCGTCACCCAGCAGGACCAGCACGAAGTGCTGCAAGTGGCCACTGACTTCGCCTTTGCCGCCTACTGGCTGATGCCGCGCCTGCATCGCTTCCACCAGGACAACCCGCAGGTTGACGTGAGCCTGGTGACCAGCGAGCGCAACCACGCCAGCCTGCGCAGCGACATCGACGTGGCCGTGCTGTTTGGCGATGGACGCTTCAAGCAAGGCGACAGCCTTTGGTTGTTCAACGAGGAAGTGTTCCCGGTGTGCAGCCCGCAGTGGCTCAACAACCAGGCCACTGCGCTGACCGTACAGACCCTGCCGGACTACCCCCTGCTGCACCTGCGTCAGGAAAACAATCGTCAATGGTTCGATTGGGCCGGTGTGTTTCGCGAGCTGGGGATCAGTGCCGCGCCCACTCCTGGCCAGTTGCGTTTCGACAATTACACGCTGCTGATTCAGGCGGCTATTGCCGGCCAGGGCGTCGCGATCGGCTGGCGCCACCTGGTGGATAACCTGCTGGAGCAGAACTGGCTGTGCAGGCCGATCAGCGACACGGTGGTCTCGCGCTTGGGCTATTACGTGGTGCAGCCCCAGCGCAAGCGTCGCGGGCAGTTGGTCGAACGGTTTGTCGATTGGCTGATGGCAGAGCAGGCCAGCAGTGCGCAGTCATTGACCGGGCTGGCCCTGCCGTCGATTGCGGTCTAGGATCGGCGCACAGTGGATCCGGAGTCCGTCATGCAACGTATCAAGGGCTACCACGCCCATATCTACTTCGACGCCAACACCCTCGACCAGGCACGCACCTTGTGTGAAGACGCGGCAGCGCTGTTCCCGCTGCGCATGGGGCGTGTGCATGAGCGTCCGGTGGGCCCGCACCCGGACTGGAGCTGCCAGTTGGCATTCGAGCCGGAATACATTGGCGTGGTACTGCCGTGGCTGGCGCTGCATCGCGACGGCCTGGTGGTGTTCCTGCACCCCGAGACTGGCGATGACCTGAAGGATCACACCGATTACGCGATCTGGATGGGTGCGATGCGCGAGCTGGATTTGTCGATTTTTTAACCTGTCCAGGCGGCTGCAATGCTCATTCTCCCAAGAATGCGTAGGATTTCTTGCGGCATTCTCCCAATATATGGGACTGATATTTATATATTGAGATATTACAAAGCTTAGGTTTATATTCGCCCATCTGCTTTTTTCAGCACCCACTCATTTCAGGTGAAGCGATGCAGGCGCAATTGATCGCGCTCGATTGGGGAACCAGCTCCCTTCGTGCTTACAAACTAGGCCCCGCCGGCGTGGTGCTGGAGCAACGCTCACTGGCGTCGGGCATCATGCATTTGCCCAACGAACCGCGTGACATTGCGGGCGTGCGCTGCAGCAATGGTTTCGAGCTGGCCTTCGACACCGCGTGTGGGGACTGGCTCGACGCCCAGCCCGAACTGCCGGTGATTGCCTGCGGCATGGTCGGCAGCGCACAGGGGTGGAGCGAAGCGGCTTATCGCAACACCCCGGTGGATGTGGCCAGCCTGGGCCAGGCGCTGCATAAGGTGCGCAGCGTGCGTGGCGTTGATGTGCATATTGTGCCGGGCGTGATCGAACAGGTCGGCCTGCCCAATGTGATGCGCGGCGAAGAAACCCAGGTGCTCGGTGTGCTGCACGGGCTTGCGAGCGAAGTGCTGATCGGCCTGCCGGGCAGCCATTCCAAATGGGTCGAGGTGGTCGAGGGATGTATCACTCACTTCGACACGTTCATGACCGGTGAGCTGTTCGCCGTATTGAGCCAGCACAGCATCCTGGGACGTACCCAGAAATCATCGGAACATTTCCAGACCGAGGCGTTTGATCGCGGCGTGCATGTGGCGCTTTCGGCGGACGGCCAGCGCGGCGTGCTCTCGACCCTGTTCAGTGCCCGCACCCTCGGCCTGACCGCCCAACTGACGCCTGAGCAGCAGCCCGACTACCTGTCCGGCCTGCTGATCGGTCATGAACTCGCCGGTTTACCCGACAGCGCAAAACCCAAGCCGATCGTCCTGGTCGGTGCCGCCCCCCTCTGCGCCCGCTATCAACGTGCCCTCGCGCTTTGCGGCTTCGCCGACGTCAGCCTGGCGCAGGCAGCCAGCGAGCGCGGTTTGTGGCAACTGGCCGTGGCGGCCGGGCTCACTCAACCTGTAACGGAGGCCTGACATGCTTAAAAGAGCACTTGCACAAAACGGTCTGATCGCGATCCTGCGCGGTGTGCGCCCGGACGAAGCCGAAGCCGTCGGCCAGGCGCTGTACCAGGCCGGTTTTCGCGTCATCGAAGTGCCGCTTAACTCGCCGGACCCCTACACCAGCATCCGCACCCTGCGCGACAGCCTGCCCGCCGATTGCCTGATTGGTGCCGGGACGGTGCTGACGCCCGAGCAGGTCGAGCAGGTCAAGGCCGCCGGCGGCCAGGTGATCGTGATGCCCCACAGCGATGCCAAGGTATTGCGGGCGGCGAAAGCAGCCGGCTTGTATCTGTCGCCGGGCGTCGCCACGCCGACCGAAGCCTTTGCCGCACTGGCCGAAGGTGCCGATGTATTGAAGTTGTTTCCGGCCGAGCAAATGGGCCCGGCGGTCATCAAGGCGTGGCTTGCGGTATTGCCGGCGGGCACGTTGCTGCTGCCGGTGGGCGGTATTACGCCGGACAACATGCAAGTGTTCACCGACGCCGGTGCCAAGGGCTTCGGGCTGGGGTCCGGGTTGTTCAAGCCGGGTATGACCGTAGAGCAGGTTGCGAGCCGCGCCCAGGCTTATGTCGCGGCCTGGAAAGCCCTGAGCTGATTTCAAGTTCCGCGCCTGCTGGCGCTGCATCTATAAGAGAGACAACAGATGAAAATCACCAAACTGACGACCTTCATCGTCCCGCCGCGCTGGTGCTTCCTCAAAGTCGAAACCGACCAGGGCGTCACCGGCTGGGGTGAGCCCGTGGTTGAAGGTCGCGCCCACACCGTGGCCGCTGCCGTCGAAGAATTGTCCGACTACCTGATCGGTAAAGACCCACGCAATATCGAAGACATCTGGACTGTGCTCTATCGCGGCGGTTTCTACCGCGGTGGCGCTGTGCACATGAGCGCCCTCGCCGGTATCGACCAGGCGTTGTGGGACATCAAGGGCAAGGCCCTGGGCGTGTCCGTCAGCGACCTGCTGGGCGGCCAGGTGCGTGACAAGATCCGCGTGTATTCATGGATTGGTGGCGACCGCCCCGCCGACACCGCCCGCGCCGCCAAAGAGGCCGTGGCCCGTGGCTTCACTGCGGTGAAAATGAACGGCACCGAAGAACTGCAGTTTGTCGACAGCTTCGAAAAGGTCGACCTGGCCCTGGCCAACGTCGCTGCCGTGCGTGATGCGGTCGGCCCTAACGTCGGCATTGGCGTCGATTTTCATGGTCGCGTGCACAAGCCCATGGCCAAGGTGCTGATGAAAGAGCTGGACCCGTACAAGCTGATGTTCATCGAAGAACCGGTGCTCAGCGAAAACTACGAGGCCCTCAAGGAACTGGCACCGCTGACCAGCACCCCGATTGCCCTGGGCGAGCGGTTGTTCTCGCGTTGGGATTTCAAGCGAGTGCTCAGTGAAGGTTATGTCGACATCATTCAGCCGGATGCGTCCCACGCCGGCGGCATCACCGAAACCCGCAAGATCGCCAACATGGCCGAAGCCTATGACGTGGCCCTGGCCCTGCACTGCCCGCTCGGCCCGATTGCCCTGGCGGCCTGCCTTCAATTGGATGCGGTGTGCTACAACGCGTTTATCCAGGAACAAAGCCTGGGCATTCACTACAACGAGAGCAACGACCTGCTCGACTACGTGCGCGACCCGGGCGTGTTCGATTATGACCAGGGCTTCGTGAAAATCCCCAACGGGCCGGGCCTGGGCATCGAGATCAACGAGGAATACGTGGTCGAGCGCGCGGCCATCGGCCATCGCTGGCGCAACCCGATCTGGCGCCATGCCGACGGCAGTTTCGCCGAGTGGTGATGTTGACTGGCTAAAATGTGGTCAAAAATGTGGGAGGGGGCTTGCCCCCGATGGCGGTGGAACAGCCAGTACATCAGTGGATGACACACCGAAATCGGGGGCAAGCCCCCTCCCACATTTGATCCAGTTTCTTCAGTCAGCTCAGCTTTTCAGACCTCAATAAACACAAGAAGAGGCACCTCCCCATGCACCCTGAACCCCTCACCGGACAGGCTTCTTTAGTCACGCCCAGCCGAAAGCGCTTCTTCATCATGGTGCTGCTGTTCATCACCGTGGTGATCAACTACCTCGACCGCAGCAACCTGTCGATTGCCGCTCCCGCGCTGACCAGCGAGCTGGGCATCGACCCGGTCCATGTCGGGCTGATTTTCTCGGCGTTCGGCTGGACCTACGCCGCGATGCAGATCCCTGGCGGCTGGTTGGTCGACCGTGTGCCCCCGCGCATTCTCTACACCGTCGCCCTGCTGTTGTGGTCCATCGCCACCGTCATGCTTGGCTTTGCCGCAAGCTTCATCGCATTGTTCGTGTTGCGCATGGCTGTCGGCGCCCTGGAAGCCCCGGCTTATCCGATCAACAGCCGGGTCGTGACCACCTGGTTTCCCGAGCGTGAGCGCGCCACGGCGATTGGCGTCTACACCTCCGGGCAGTTCGTCGGGCTGGCGTTTCTCACCCCCGTGCTGGCCTGGCTGCAGCACGCGTTCGGCTGGCACATGGTCTTCGTCGCCACCGGTGGCGTCGGCATTTTATGGGCGCTGATCTGGTACGCGGTGTACCGCGAGCCCAAGGATTTCAAAGGCGCCAACGCGGCGGAAATCCAGCTGATCCGTGACGGCGGTGGCCTGGTGGATATGCAGGCACACACGGCCAAGGCGCCGTTCAGCTGGGTTGACCTGGGCATTGTGCTGAGCAAGCGCAAGTTATGGGGCATCTACCTGGGGCAGTTCTGCCTGAATTCCACCCTGTGGTTTTTCCTGACCTGGTTCCCGACCTACCTGGTGAAGTATCGCGGCATGGATTTCATCAAGTCCGGTCTGCTCGCCTCACTGCCGTTTCTGGCGGCGTTCGTCGGTGTCCTGTGCTCCGGGATTTTTTCCGACTGGCTGATCCGCCGGGGCGCGTCGGTGGGCTTTGCGCGCAAGTTGCCGATCATTGGCGGGCTGCTGATTTCCACCGCGATCATCGGCGCCAACTACGTGGACTCCACCGCCTGGGTGATTGCGTTCCTGGCGGTGGCGTTTTTCGGCAATGGCCTGGCATCGATCACCTGGTCGCTGGTGTCCACGCTGGCGCCTGCGCGCTTGCTGGGGCTGACCGGTGGCGTGTTCAACTTCATCGGCAACTTGTCAGCCATTGCCACGCCGATCGTGATTGGTTTTCTCGCCAGCGGTGATTCGTTTGCGCCGGCGATTACCTATATCGCAGTGCTGGCGTTGCTTGGCGCGCTTTCCTACGTGTTGCTGGTGGGCAAGGTCGAGCGCATTGAGCTGTGAAATCAGGCGACCGTAAGGTCGCCTTTTTTTATTTGTCTACGGCACGGACATCTCGTTACGGAACACATTGTGCGGGTCCCAATGCCGCTTGGTGCGGCGCAGGCGACTTTCTATCGGCGTCTCGGGGCAGAAAATCTTGTACCAAAAGGGGTTTTTAGGGTTGGCCGGATCACCGCCGACGTGGGTCATGTCGAGGTCCGGATAGTTGATATAGCAGCCCTCGAACTGGTCATTGATCGGTACTCCCTGGTCATTGACGAACGCTTGGAAAAACAGTCCCTGAATCCATCGGGCGTGGGCCTGATCCGCCGCCTCGCTGGCATCGTGCCAATAACATTGGGGCTGCCACTTCAGATAGGAGGAGCGTTGCGAAACCGACGACTCCTTGCGCACCGCCGGTGAGGGCTCATTGATGCGCCCGCCAAACGACTGGATTTGTATCAGGCTCTGGGTCAAGTGTTCCTCGGGGGCGTCCAGGTGCAGCGTGTCCCAGATCGCCTGGAGCACCTGAGGGGTGAATTCACCCTTCTGATAGGCCGACTTGTAGCGCCCTCGCAGATTGTCCCCTGAACCATTCAAGGTTTGCTGGCACACCAGCCAATCCAGGCGCCGCGTGGCCGCTAATGCGTCTGGCAATGCACTGATGGTGCGTCCGCTGGCGCCGCCGCTTGGCATATGCACAACGTAAAACGGCACCAGGCATTCCGTCGCGGGCAGGCCAATGGCCGCGAGCATTTTTGCGACGAAATCCACGAAGGGCGCCTGGTCCTCCAGCCCTCCGTCCCGATCAACGTAGTGGATGCCCAGGGTCACATTACCGGTGTGCAGATGGCGCATCTCCAGTTTGGTGGCCAGCCCCCAGGTGTCGGGATTGCGTTGGTTAACGGCGAACCAGTTTTGATAGGCGATAAGCAGGTTGTCGAGCCTGGACTTATCGGTCAGCAGCGACCAATCCCATTCCAGCACCAGCCATAGCACTTCCTTCGGCGCCTCGGGCAGTGCCTTGAAGTAGTAGCTGGTGATGATGCCGAATTGACCACCGCCTGCGCCGCAGCACGCCGCGAAGAGGTCGAGCTCGTCAGGGTCTGTGCTGTCTCGCGAGACATGCACAGGTGTCAGGCCGGTTCCCTGTGCATTGGGCACCAACATATCCACACCGTGCAGCCAATCGCACACCAGGCCATGCTTGCGTGACAACAACCCATAGCCGCCCCCGCAGATATGCCCGCCCAGCCCGACCGAATAGCATGAGCCCCCCGGCAGTGTTTTATTGGCCAGCTTGTACAACCTGACGTAGGCGTCCCAGTTCTGCGCACCCGCCTCCAGGCGAAAACCGTAGCGCTCGGGCCGCGCCGGCACCAGCTGGGAAGCGATTTGCCCATCGGCAGCGTAGACCACTTGGTTCAGAGGGCTGATATCCAGGATCGATAACACCTCGTCGCCGTTGCCGGGCATCTTGTTGGAGACGAAACCTTCGTAACAGTGACCACCGCTTCGAACCGTGATACGCCCATCGGTGACGGCCAGCGCCTCGGCGGCGGCGTCGACGATGTCCTGGGGACTGTGGCAGAGGTAGATGCGATTGGCGCCATTGGGCGACGACTCGCCCTGCTGGTTGCCCAATGGCCAGCGCAGGTTGAAGCCTTTTTGCAAGGTGGAATGACGGGGGTCTGAAGACGTGATGAGATCAAATGCCATGATGTACTCCTTAAGAGCCAAAGATGACTTCTGATGCAGCTAACTTAACAACCGAGAGGCAAGAACTGCGGGGGGCTTGCGGAGGCGGTTAGACGACAAGACGCATGAAGTGCTTGTGGGATGACTGCATGTCACCCCACAAGCCTAGCGCAAGAATCCAGACAGGCGCGCTTACCGACGAGCGTTACGCACGCCTTCCGATAGCGCTGCGCAATGGCTCAATACACCATCGATCGCTTGCTGGTCGCTGCCGGCGCTGGCGATGTGATCGATCAGCGCAGACCCCACCACCACCCCGTCCGCCAGGCGCGCAATGGCCGCCGCTTGCTCCGGCGTACGGATGCCGAAGCCGATGCTGATCGGCAGGTCGGTGTGGCGACGCAGGCGATTCACGGCTTCTTCAACGTGCTCCAGGGTGGCCGCGCCGGCACCGGTCACACCCGCCACCGACACGTAGTACACAAAGCCGGAGCTGCCGTTGAGCACCGTCGGCAGGCGTACGTCGTCGGTGGTCGGCGTGGTCAGGCGGATAAAGTCGATACCCGCCGCCTGGGCCGGATCGCACAGTTCGCCGTTATGTTCAGGCGGCATGTCCACCACGATCAGGCCGTCTACGCCAGCTGCCTTGGCATCGGTGATGAATTGCGGCACACCGTACTTGTGGATCGGGTTGAAGTAGCCCATCAACACCAGCGGCGTGTCGTTGTTGTCTTTGCGGAACTCGCGAACCATCTGCAGGGTTTTCGCCAGGTTCTGCTTGGCCTCCAGCGCACGGATGTTGGCCAATTGGATGGCCGGGCCATCGGCCATCGGGTCGGTGAAGGGCATGCCCAGCTCGATCACGTCGGCTCCGGCAGCGGGCAGGCCCTTGAGGATCGCCAGCGAGGCGTCATAACCCGGGTCGCCGGCGGTGACGAAGGTCACCAGGGCGGCGCGGTTCTGCTCTTTGAGTTGCGCGAAGCGCGTTTGCAGGCGGCTCATCAATGTTTCTCCTGCTGGGACTGTTCCATATGGTGCATGACGGTCTGCATGTCTTTGTCGCCCCGGCCGGACAGGTTGATCACCATCAGGTGGTCCTTGGGCAGGGTCGGTGCGCGTTTGAAGACTTCAGCCAGGGCGTGTGCGCTTTCCAGTGCTGGAATGATCCCTTCCAGGCGGCAGCATTTGTGGAAGGCGTCGAGGGCTTCATCGTCGGTCACCGAGGTGTACTGGACGCGGCCGATGTCGTGCAACCAGGCGTGTTCAGGGCCGATGCCGGGGTAGTCCAGGCCTGCGGAGATCGAGTGCGCGTCGATGATCTGGCCGTCATCGTCCTGCAGCAGGAAGGTGCGGTTGCCGTGCAATACACCGGGTACCCCGCCATTGAGGCTGGCGGCATGCTTGCCGGTTTCGATGCCATGGCCGGCTGCTTCAACGCCGATGATCTCGACGCTGGTGTCATCCAGGAATGGGTGGAACAAGCCCATCGCATTGGAGCCGCCGCCGATGCACGCCACCAGGCTGTCCGGCAGGCGGCCTTCCTGGGCTTGCAATTGGTCGCGGGTTTCCTTGCCGATCACGGCCTGGAAATCGCGCACCATGGCCGGGTACGGGTGCGGGCCGGCCACGGTGCCGATCAGGTAGAAGGTGCTGTCGACATTGGTGACCCAGTCACGCAGGGCTTCGTTCATTGCGTCTTTCAGGGTACCGGTGCCGGCGACCACCGGGATCACTTCAGCGCCCAGCAGCTTCATGCGAAACACGTTGGCCTGTTGGCGTTCGATGTCGGTGGTGCCCATGTAGATCACGCATTGCAGGCCAAAGCGCGCGGCGACGGTGGCAGTGGCCACGCCGTGCATGCCGGCGCCGGTCTCGGCGATGATGCGCTTCTTGCCCATGCGTCGAGCCAGCAGGATCTGGCCGATGCAATTGTTGATCTTGTGCGCCCCGGTATGGTTCAGCTCTTCGCGCTTGAGGTAGATCTTGGCGCCGCCGCAGAACTCGGTCAGGCGTTCAGCGAAGTACAGCGGGCTTGGGCGTCCGACGTAATCGCGCTGGAAGTAGGCCAATTCTTCGTTGAACGCCGGATCGATCTTGGCTGCTTCGTATTCACGGGCCAGTTCGAGGATCAACGGCATCAGGGTTTCAGCGACGTAGCGGCCGCCGAACGCGCCAAACAGGCCGTTGACGTCAGGGCCGTTGCGCAGGTCGGTCTGGGACTGAGTCATGGGACGCTCCAGGAATGAAGGGGTGTGGAAAACAATGAGGACCACTCTACCCCTGCCGCTGCGGGCTGAAAACCGATAAGATCGCCGCAACCTGTCAGGAAAACTCACATATGAGTCGAGATCTTCCGCCGCTCAATGCGCTGCGCGCGTTTGAGGCCACCGCCCGTCTCAGCAGCGTCAGCCAAGCTGCGGAGCAATTGCATGTCACCCATGGCGCAGTCAGTCGCCAGTTGAAAGTGCTGGAAGAACACTTGGGGGTCAGCCTGTTCGTCAAAGACGGGCGCGGCCTTAAACTCACAGATGCGGGGGCAAGGTTGCGCGACGCCAGCGCCGAGGCGTTCGAGCGTCTGCGCGATGTGTGTGCCGAACTCACCCAGCGCAGCGCCGACGCACCGTTTGTACTGGGATGCTCGGGCAGCCTGCTGGCCCGCTGGTTGATCCCGCGTCTGGGGCGCTTGAATGCCGACTTGCCGGACTTGCGTCTGCACCTGTCGGCGGGTGACGGCGATCTCGACCCCAGGCGCCCCGGCCTTGATGCCTTGCTGGTATTCGCCGAGCCACCGTGGCCGGCGGATATGCAGGTGTATGAGCTGGCCAGCGAGCGCATCGGCGCGGTCATGAGTCCACGATTCGCCGGTTACGAGCGCCTGCGCCAGGCACCCGCCCAGGCCTTGCGTGGCGAGCCTCTGTTACACACCACATCGCGCCCGCAGGCCTGGCCCAGCTGGGCGCAGCAACACGGGATCGAGCCCGGCGCGCTGAAATTCGGCCAGGGTTTTGAACATTTGTATTATTTGCTGGAGGCGGCCGTGGCGGGCCTGGGCGTGGCGATTGCGCCTCAACCGCTGGTGGCAGAGGACCTGCGAGCGGGTCGGCTGGTAGCGCCGTGGGGCTTCAGTGAAACTCCGGCGCACCTGGCGTTGTGGCTACCCAAGCGCGCCGCAGATGGGCGCGCCGGGCAATTGGCGCAGTGGCTAAAGGCTGAGCTGGCGCGCCAAATCGTTTAGTCGCCGCGTTTGCACAGCAGGTAAGCCGCCAGCAGACCCAGTGCACCGACAGCGACGCCGGCTGTGGTCCATGGGTGCTCTTGTGCGTAGTCGCGAGTGGCAACGCCGGTTTCGCGGATTTTGACTTTGCTTTCTTCGTAGGCATCGCTGATCAGGTGGCGAGAGTGCTTGAGGGCATTCTCGGCATTGCTTTTGAGGGCCTTCAGCGTTTTGCGCGACTCATCGGATGCGTCGTCCTTGAGGCTCTCGAGGGATTTGAGCAGGCTCGAAATCTCGGCTTCCATGCTTTCCAGCGACGCTTTGCGTAAAGAAGTGTTGGCCATGTGGACATCTCCTGAAGTGATTGAGTGGCGTGTGTAGATACCGACTGCGGCCGTTTCAGAAAGTGCATTAAATCTGAACTTTCGTAGCCAAGCGGTCGCCTCAAGCAGTACGAATATTCACTGCTAGTCTTGATTGACGACCCTAGGAGAAATGCCATGAGCGAACATCACACCTACAAGAAAGTCGAATTGGTCGGCTCATCCACCACCACCATCGAAGATGCGATCCAGAATGCCCTGGCCGAAGCCAGCAAAAGCCTCAAGCATCTGGAGTGGTTTGAAGTGACTGAAACACGTGGGCATATCGAGAATGGCAAGGTCGCGCACTATCAGGTCACTCTCAAGGTGGGATTCCGAATTGCCACTAGTTGATCGGGCGCGTGGAACTTTGATCGCTGGCCGATTGCCATAACCTGCGCTACACCCAATGCATGCCGACGCCTTAAGCGTCGGCATGCTCTTTTCGACCAGCGCAAGGAAAGTATCGGATGAAGAAGTTCTTGTTGGCGGTAGGTTTGTTGAGCATTGCAGGTACGGCCCTGGCGGCGGGCAAACCTTGTGACGAGCTGAAAAGCGAACTCGCGGCAAAGCTTGATGCCAAGGGCGTTCAGCACTATTCGCTGGATGTTGTGGACAAAGGCGCTGCCGCCGATGGCCAAGTGATTGGCAGTTGCGAAGGCGGCACCAAGGAAATCGTCTACAAGCGCGGTTAATCCCGTGTTGCAGACCTGAAAAACCGACGCAGGCGCGTCGGTTTTTTTTCGTCTGGGGGTTTAGCCCTTCATCACCTGCGCCAGCAGCTCGTAGGAATGAATCCGATCGGCATGCTCATACAGGTCGCAGGTAAAGATCAGTTCGTCGGCGCCGGTCTGTTCGATCAGCACCTGCAGTTTGGCGCGGATTTTCGCCGGGCTGCCCACCATCGCCAGGCCGAGGAAACTGCCCACCGCCTCTTTCTCGTGGGGCAGCCACAGGCCGTCCATGCTTTTCACCGGCGGGCGCTGCACCAGGCTTTGCCCACGCATCAGCGCGAGAATGCGCTGGTACACCGAGGTGGCCAGGTAGTCGGCCTGTTCATCGGTGTCAGCGGCGACCAGCGGAATGCCGAGCATCACGTAGGGCTTGTCCAGCACGGCCGACGGCGTGAAGTGATTGCGGTACACCCGAATCGCTTCATGCATCAGGCGCGGTGCGAAATGTGAGGCGAAGGCGTAGGGCAAGCCACGTTCACCGGCCAATTGCGCGCTGAACAGGCTCGAGCCCAGCAACCATACCGGCACGTTGGTGCCGGTGCCCGGTACCGCGATCACTCGCTGATCGGGCGTGCGCGGTCCGAGGTAGGCCATCAGCTCGGCCACGTCTTGCGGGAAGTCGTCCGCGCTGCCGGAGCGTTCACGGCGCAGGGCGCGGGCGGTCATCTGGTCGGAACCGGGCGCACGGCCAAGGCCCAGGTCGATACGGCCAGGGTACAGGCTCTCCAGGGTGCCGAACTGCTCGGCGATCACCAGCGGCGCGTGGTTGGGCAGCATCACCCCGCCGGAGCCGACACGGATGGTCGAGGTCCCACCGGCCAGGTAGCCGAGCAACACCGACGTGGCCGAGCTGGCGATACCGTCCATATTGTGGTGTTCGGCCACCCAGAAACGGTTATAGCCGAGCTTTTCCACATGCTGGGCAAGGTCCAGGGAATTGCGCAGCGATTGCGCCGCACTGCCATTGGCGCGCACGGGCACCAGGTCGAGGGTCGAGAACTTAACGTCGGACAGCGATTTCATAGCCTGCTTCTCCAATAGGGGCGCAGGCTTCTTAGACGAACCAAAACCTGCCGCTTCATGTGCATGTTCTATGCAATGAGGGCATATACCCGAAATTCAATAGCAGTTATGAAATTTCCTACTTATTTGGTAGGTCTTTCCGACAAGATGAACTTTGCCATGGCGTCTATCCTCAGAACCTTACCGACGCAAAACCACCGTTCGAGGAGAAAGCTATGAGTATCGTTAAAAAGGCATCCGCGCATTGGGAAGGTGATCTGAAGACCGGCCTGGGTTCCATTTCCACCGAGACCGGCGTGCTGCGCGAAGCGCCCTATGGCTTCAAGGCCCGTTTCGAAGGCGGCAAGGGTACCAACCCTGAAGAGCTGATCGGTGCGGCCCACGCCGGCTGTTTCTCTATGGCGTTTTCCATGATTCTCGGCGATGCAGGCCTTAAGGCTGACAGCATCGACACCGAAGCCCAGGTGACGCTCGATCAGGTCGAGGGCGGTTTTGCGATTACCGCTGTGCATCTGGTGCTTAAAGCCAAAATTCCGGGCGCCAGCCAGGCGCAGTTCGACGAACTGAGCAAAAAGGCCAAGGAAGGGTGCCCGGTATCCAAAGTGCTGAACGCAACCATCACCCTGGATGCCACGCTGGTGAGCTAACCCCAGGATCGTGCGGGAGGGGGCTTGCTCCGGATAGCAGAGTGTCAGTCGACGCATATATGACTGATGCACCGCTGTCGGAAGCAAGCTCCCTCCCACATTTTTTGTTCTGCGTTAAATAAGAACTCGTGTTTCCTAAATGTGGTCCTATAGCCTATGCAGCCTAGACGCACACCCGTGCGCAATGCATTCAGGGAGCTACACACATGAAACGTTTTGCTTTGGCGGTCATCTGCGGCGTATTGGCCACTTCGGCTGTGGCCGCGCCAAAAGACTGCGAAGAGCTCCGCAAGGAAATCGAAGTAAACATCCAGGCCAAGGCGATCCCGTCCTATACCCTGGAAATCATCACGGCCGAGGAAGCCAAGAATCACGACAGCGCCATGATCGTCGGCACGTGCGAAAACGGCACCAAGCGCATCCTCTACCAGAAGAACAACGACTGATCAGATGCAGTTCACGCTGCGCTCTTCAGCCAGCAACTGGCGCGTCGAGTCATACAGGCGGATGTTGGGCGTGAACGCCAGTGAGCGCCCTTCCAGTACGTAGCGCTGGCCGGCCTGGAAGTGGTCGTACTGCAAGGTCATGAAGCAGGTTCGGTACATCATCTGGCTGAGCCCCCCCAACCCACCACCGGCGGGCACTTCGAAGTCGAAGCGCACCATCAGTTCGTGGGCCCCGGGCGGCATTTGGAAATAGCGCCCGTCTTCGAGGTTTTTCCCGTCCAGGCGCTGAGCCATGACCAATTTGGCGCCCGGGGTGGGTGTGGTGAAATCCACCCAGGCCTGCTGCGGGTCCACGGGTGGGATCGGCGTCGATGCACAAGCGCTGAGCAACAGGGCGGCGACGGGATACAAAAGCTGGCGCATGGCAGGTACTCAACGCGAGAAGATATTTTGAGTATAAACACGCCATCACGCGGAACATTCAAATTCACTTCAAGCGCACCCACTACCCAGGAGCAGTCGCGGCATGATCAGGCGTTTTCTTCCAGGGCTGATGGTTATGTTGCTCAGCGGCTGCTCCAGCGTCAGTTACTACGGCCAGTTAGCAAGTGGCCAGTGGCAACTGCTGCGGGCGCGGGAACCGGTGGCCGAGGTCATCGCCGATCCGGCCCGTCCTCAATCGTTGCGTGAGCATCTGCTTCAATCCCAGAAGGCCCGCGCGTTCGCCAGCGAACAGCTGCACTTGCCCGACAATCAAAGCTACCGGCTGTATGCCGATATTGGTCGACCCTATGTGGTGTGGAATGTCTTCGCCACGCAGGAATTTTCTTTGTCTGCGCAAAACCACTGCTTCCCCATCGCCGGTTGCGTGGCCTACCGCGGCTATTACAGCCAGGGTGCGGCGCGTGGCGAGGCGGCGTTGCTGCGCCAACAAGGCATGGACGTGGCGATTGGCGGCGTCGAAGCCTATTCCACGCTGGGCTGGTTCAATGACCCGATCATCAGTTCGATGATGAACTGGGGCGATGAGCGTTTGGCCACGCTGATCTTCCACGAGCTGGCGCATCAGCGCGTCTACGTGAAGGACGACACCGAATTCAATGAGTCATTCGCCAGCTTTGTCGAGCAGGAAGGTACGCGGCAATGGCGCGCCGCCCGTGGCCTGGCGCCGCTGAGCGATGCGACGTTGCAGCAGCGCGACCAGTTTACCCAGTTGATACTCGATACCCGCAAACGCCTGGAAAACCTCTACGCCCAGCCGTTGGCGGCCGATGTGATGCGCCAGGCCAAGGCCGCGCAGTTCGAACGCCTGCGCAGGGAGTACCGCCAACTGCGCGACAGCCAGTGGGGCGGCGACAAGCGTTATGACGCGTGGATCAACCAGCCGATGAACAACGCGCGGCTGCTGCCGTTCGGGCTGTACGACCAGTGGGTGCCGGCGTTTGCGGCGTTGTTTGCGCAGGAAGGGCGGGATTGGGTGAAGTTCTATGGGGCGGTGGAGAAGTTGGGAGGGTTGCCGGTGGAGCAGCGCAGGGCGGTGTTGAGGCAGTTGGAGAAAGCTGCTCTTTAGGGCCTCATCGGGGGCAAGCCCCCTCCCACATTTTGAGCGGTGTACACAGGTCAATTGTGGGAGGGGCTTGCCCCCGATGGCGGCCTCAAGGCCGCTGCAAAAATGCCTGATGCATGTCTGCCAACGTCTCAAAATGCCAGGTCGGCGCTTCGGCATTCAGCTCTTCAAAGCTGCCAAACCCATAGCCCACCGCCGCCGAGTCGAGCCCATTGCTGCGCGCGCCGATCAGGTCATGCTTGCGATCACCGATCATCAAGGTGGTGGCCGGGTCCAGCCCTTCTTCACGCACCAGGTGGGCGATCAGCTCGACCTTGTTGGTGCGCGTGCCATCCATCTCGCTGCCGTAAATCACCTTGAAGTGCTTGGCAAAGTCGAAATGCCGCGCGATCTCGCGGGCGAATTCCCACGGCTTGGATGCCGCCACATACAGTTGGCGGCCCTGGCGGTTCAGTTCTTCCAGCAAGGGCATCACGCCGTCGAATACCTGGTTTTCATAAAGTCCGGTGACCTTGAAGCGCTCGCGATAGAAATTCACCGCTTCCCACGCCTTGGCCTCGTCGAAGCCATAGAACTGCATGAACGCCTGCAGCAACGGCGGGCCGATGAAGTGTTCGAGCCGGGTCAGGTCCGGCTCGTCGATGCCCAGTTTGCCGAGGGCGTACTGGATCGACCGGGTGATGCCCTCGCGCGGGTCGGTGAGGGTGCCATCCAGGTCGAACAGCACGGTCTGGTGGTGCAGGGTCATTGGTCGAATCCTTGCGCGATGTGCAGGTCTTTGAGCTTCACGTAGTTCGCCGCGCTGTAGGTGAAAAAGGCATGCTCCTTGTCGGTCAGTGGGCGGACCTGTTTAACCGGACTGCCGACATACAAAAAGCCGCTGTCGAGTTTCTTGCCCGGCGGCACCAGACTGCCGGCCCCAATGATCACGTCATCCTCCACCACTGCGCCGTCCATGACGATGCTGCCCATGCCAATCAGGATGCGGCTGCCCACGGTGCAGCCATGCAGCATGACTTTGTGAGCGATGGTGACGTCGTCACCGATCAACAGCGGGAAACCGTCCGGGTTGAACGGGCCGGCGTGGGTGATGTGCAGGACACAGCCGTCCTGCACGCTGGTGCGCGCACCGATACGGATACGGTGCATGTCGCCGCGAATAACCGTCAATGGCCAGACCGAGCTGTCGGCGCCGATTTCGACATCGCCGATCACCACCGCCGAAACATCGACAAAAGCCCCGGTGCCCAGGGTTGGCGTGTGATTCTGATAGGTGCGAAGGGTCACGATAGCCTCTCTCTGTTGTACTGATAGCTGCGGTGGGTGTTGATTGTAATTAAGATGGCCCCATCTTTGTCTTATCTGTTTCTTCAGCCAAGGTGCCAACCGTGAGCGCGAACAACCCCCTTCTGCAGCCCTACGACCTGCCGCCGTTCTCGGCGATCCGTGCCGAGCATGTCCAGCCGGCCATCGAACAGATCCTGGCCGACAACCGTGCAGCGATCGCAGACATCCTGCAAAGCCAGGGCAAAAATCCGACATGGGCGGGTCTGGTCCTGGCCATGGACGAGCTCAACGATCGCCTCGGCGCGGCCTGGAGCCCTGTCAGCCACCTCAACGCGGTGTGTAACAGCGCCGAGCTGCGCGAAGCCTATGAGGCGTGCCTGCCGGCATTGAGCGCCTATTCCACCGAGATGGGGCAGAACCGTGAACTGTTCCAGGCCTTCGAAGCCCTGGCCAACAGCCCGGAGGCCGCTGGTTTCGATGTGGCGCAAAAAACCATCCTGGAACACGCCCTGCGCGACTTCCGCCTGTCGGGTATCGATTTGCCGCCCGAGCAGCAGAAGCGCTACGCCGAAGTGCAAAGCAAGCTGTCGGAACTGGGCAGCAAATTCTCCAACCAGTTGCTGGACGCTACCCAGGCCTGGACCCGGCACGTCAGCGACGAAGCCACCCTCGCCGGCCTGACCGATTCGGCCAAGGCGCAAATGGCCGCCGCCGCCCAGGCCAAAGGTCTCGATGGCTGGCTGATCACTCTGGAATTTCCGAGCTATTACGCGGTAATGACCTACGCCCAGGACCGTACCCTGCGTGAAGAAGTCTACGCGGCCTACTGCACCCGGGCGTCGGACCAGGGCCCGAATGCCGGTCAGAACGATAACGGCCCGGTGATGGAACAGATCCTCGACTTGCGTCAGGAACTGGCTCAATTGCTGGGCTACGCGTCGTTTGCCGAACTGAGCCTGGCCACCAAAATGGCCGAGTCTAGCGATCAGGTGCTGAGTTTCCTGCGCGACCTGGCCCGGCGCAGCAAGCCGTTCGCGACCCAGGACCTGCAGCAGCTCAAGGCCTACGCCGCCGAACAAGGTTGTGCCGACCTGCAAAGTTGGGACAGCGGTTTCTACGGCGAAAAACTGCGCGAGCAGCGCTACAGCGTGTCCCAGGAAGCCCTGCGCGCCTACTTCCCGATCGACAAGGTGCTGGGCGGCCTGTTCGCCATTGTGCAGCGCCTGTATGGCATCGAAATCGCCGAGCAGAAAGGTTTCGACGCCTGGCACCCGGACGTGCGCCTGTTCGAGATCAAGGAAAACGGCCAGCACGTCGGCCGCTTCTTCTTTGACTTGTATGCCCGCGCCAACAAGCGTGGCGGTGCCTGGATGGACGGCGCCCGCGACCGCCGCCGCACCGTCGATGGCGTGCTGCAAAGCCCGGTGGCCAACCTGGTGTGCAACTTCACCCCGGCCGACAGTGGCAAGCCTGCCCTGCTGACCCACGATGAAGTCACCACCCTGTTCCACGAATTCGGCCATGGCCTGCACCACCTGTTGACCCGCGTTGAACATGCCGGCGTATCCGGTATCAACGGCGTGGCCTGGGATGCGGTGGAGTTGCCGAGCCAGTTCATGGAGAACTGGTGCTGGGAGCCTGAAGGCCTGGCGCTGATTTCCGGTCATTACGAAACCGGTGAACCGTTGCCCCAGGACCTGCTGGAAAAAATGCTCGCGGCGAAGAATTTCCAGTCCGGCCTGATGATGGTGCGCCAGCTGGAGTTCTCGATGTTCGACTTCGAACTGCACGCCACCCACGGCGACGGTCGCAGTGTGGCGCAGGTGCTGGAAGGTGTGCGCGATGAAGTCTCGGTGATGCGTCCGCCGGCCTACAATCGTTTCCCCAATAGCTTTGCGCATATCTTCGCCGGCGGTTATGCGGCGGGTTACTACAGCTACAAGTGGGCCGAAGTGCTCTCGGCGGATGCCTTCTCCAAGTTCGAAGAAGACGGCGTGCTCAATGCCCAGACCGGCCGCGCCTTCCGGGAAGCGATTCTCGCACGGGGCGGTTCCCAGGAACCGATGGTGTTGTTCGTCGACTTCCGCGGACGGGCGCCGTCGATTGACGCACTCTTGCGCCACAGCGGCCTGAGTGAGGACGCGGCAGCATGAGTGAAGGGCCTGTGATTACCAAAAAGCAATTCATCGCCGGGGCGGTCTGCCCGGCGTGCAGCGAGCCGGACAAGCTGAAGATGTGGACCGAAGACAACGTGCCGCACCGCGAATGTGTGGCCTGCGGCTATACCGATACGCTCAATGACCAGGGGCTGTCAGTGCCCAGGGAGCTGGGTACGCGGGTCAATACCTCGGCCTTGAAAGCGCCGGCCGACCCTAAGGTGCAAGCGGTGCAGTTCTTTCCCAATCCAAAGCTGAAAAAAGACTAGCAGCCTTACGCCGATCCAAGATGTGGGAGGGGGGCTTGCCCCTGTGACGGCCGGACAGCCGACGCGGTTCTACCTGACACTCCGAGGTCCAAATGTGGGAGGGGCTTGCCCCTGTGACGGCCGGACAGCCGACGCGGTTCTACCTGCCACTCCGAGGTCCAAATGTGGGAGGGGCTTGCCCCTGTGACGGCCGGACAGCCGACGCGGTTCTACCTGACACTCCGAGGTCCAAATGTGGGAGGGGGCTTGCCCCCGATGGCGGCCTCTGGGCCGACCAGGATGCTGGATTGGAACGAGTACATATCCGTTTCTGCAGTAACGGCTGCTATGGGTTCCGCTTTTACAGCGGGTCACTTTTGGAAAAGAGCCCCAAAAGTAACCAAAAAGGCTCTTGCCCCACCACTCGGCACCTCGCCTAGGCTCGGTGTGCCCTCTCTCCGGCTTGAATCCGTGGGCCGCCGCAATGGGCCATCCATGGCCCAGTGCGGCTAACCCGGCGTCCTGCCGGGTTACCCACGGATTCAAGCCTGCGTTCGGCCAGCGTGGTTTAACGGGGCGCCTGAGATCAAAAGCAGATCAAGATCAAGAGCGACTCGCTTCGCATCGTGGTTACCGTTGAGCGCTACAGAGTTGTGTATACCTACGCCATCAGAAGAAGGCCCCCTCCCATTTTTTTGCCCGCCTGTATGCGACTTAGGTCGCTGAACTCCTCCTCCACATGCTTAGCCTGCTATCATTTGTAACCATTGATTGCCGCTCGCGGCAAAAAAAGCCAAGTCGCTCCCCAGAAGCGGCGGCCAAATCCGTGACCACATGATGAGGTGCACCCATGTCTGATCAAGATCAAGACAACCCCCGGCGTGATTTTTTGCGCAAATCCTTGACCTTGATCCCGGTGGTCACGGTTGCCAGTACCGGCCTTGGCGGTTCGATGCTGATGGCGACGCCCGAGCCTGTCCAGGCCGCGCCAACCCAGCCGGCTCCCAGTGACAAAGCGTATGAGCCGACTTATTTCACCGCCGAGGAGTGGGCGTTTATCAACGCTGCCGTGGAGCGTTTGATTCCCGCTGATGCTCAGGGCCCAGGTGCCTTGGAGGCTGGCGCGCCGGAATACATCGACCGTCAGATGAACACCCCGTACGCCAGTGGCGCCCTGTGGTTCATGCAAGGCCCCTTCAATGCCGACGCCGCGCCGGAGATGGGCTGGCAGAGCAAATTAGTGCCCAGGGAAATCTATCGGCTGGGTATCGCCGCGACGGATGCCTGGTCGAAAGCGTTCAACGGTAAAGTTTTTGCCGCGCAAGACAGCGCTACCCGAGACGATATGTTGCGCCGCCTGGAGGCGGGTGGCAGCGAAGTGAGCGCTCACTTCGAGGCGGTGCCAGCAAAGATGTTCTTCAACCTGTTGTTGCAGAACACCAAGGAGGGCTTCTTCTGCGATCCCATCCACGGCGGCAACAAAGGCATGGTCGGCTGGACCATGATCGGTTTCCCCGGCGCCCGCGCCGATTTCATGGACTGGGTGGAGCGCAACGAGCAATACCCCTTCCCGGCTGTTTCCATTCGCGGCGAGAGGGCATGACCGTGGCGACCATCATGAAGAAAGTGGACGCGGTGATCGTGGGCTTCGGCTGGACCGGCGCGATCATGGCCAAGGAGCTGACCGAGGCCGGCCTCAACGTGGTAGCGCTGGAGCGCGGCCCGATGCAGGACACCTACCCGGACGGCAACTATCCCCAGGTCATTGATGAACTGACCTACAGCGTGCGTAAAAAACTCTTCCAGGACATTTCCAAAGAGACGGTGACCATTCGCCATAGTGTGAATGACGTCGCCCTGCCCAACCGTCAGCTCGGCGCCTTCTTGCCCGGTAACGGTGTCGGCGGCGCAGGCCTGCATTGGTCGGGCGTGCATTTTCGTGTCGACCCCATCGAGTTGCGCATGCGCAGCCACTACGAAGAGCGCTATGGGAAGCACTTCATTCCCAAGGACATGACCATCCAGGACTTCGGTGTCAGCTACGAAGAGCTGGAGCCGTTTTTCGATTACGCGGAAAAAGTCTTTGGCACTTCCGGCCAGGCGTGGACCGTCAAGGGTCAATTGGTGGGTGAAGGTCGCGGCGGCAACCCGTATGCACCGGATCGCTCGAACCCCTTCCCGCTGGAGGCACAGAAAAACACGGTCTCCGCGCAGCTGTTTCAGAAAGCGGCTGCTGATGTGGGTTACAAACCCTACAACCTGCCGTCGGCCAATACGTCGGGGCCTTACACCAACCCTTACGGCGCGCAGATGGGACCGTGTAACTTCTGCGGCTTTTGCAGTGGCTACGTGTGCTACATGTACTCCAAGGCGTCGCCCAACGTGAACATTCTGCCGGCGTTGCGCCAAGTGCCGAATTTCGAGCTGCGGCCCAATTCCCACGTGCTCAAGGTCAACCTCGACAGCACCGGGAAGAAAGCCACCGGTGTGAGCTATGTCGACGGCCAGGGTCGGGAATGCGAACAGCCGGCGGACCTGGTGATCCTCGGCGCGTTCCAGTTCCACAACGTGCGCCTGATGCTGCTGTCGGGCATCGGCAAGCCTTACGACCCGATTACCAACGAAGGCGTGGTGGGCAGGAACTTTGCCTACCAGAACATGGGCACCATCAAGGCGTTCTTCGACAAGGACACCCACACCAACAACTTTATCGGCGCGGGCGGCAATGGCGTGGCCATTGATGACTTCAATGCCGACAACTTCGACCATGGCCCGCACGGCTTCGTGGGCGGCTCGCCGATGTGGGTCAACCAGGCGGGCAGCCGGCCGATTGCCGGCACCTCCAACCCTCCGGGCACGCCGGCCTGGGGCAGCGCGTGGAAGCGTGCCACCGCCGATTACTACACCCACCAAGTGTCGATGGATTCCCACGGCGCACATCAGTCCTACCGCAGCAATTACCTGGATCTGGACCCGGTTTACCGCGATGCCTACGGCCTGCCGCTGTTGCGGATGACCTTCGACTGGCAGGAAAACGACATCAAGATGAACCGCTTCATGATGGAAAAAATGGGCAAGGTCGCCCAGGCCATGAATCCCAAGGCGATCGCCGTTCTCGGCAAAAAGGTCGGTGAGCATTTCAATACGGCGTCGTACCAGACCACTCATCTTAACGGCGGCGCGATCATGGGCACCGACCCGAAAACCAGCGCGTTGAACCGTTACCTGCAGAGCTGGGATGTACACAACGTGTTTGTCCCAGGGGCGTCCGCTTTCCCACAAGGTTTGGGCTACAACCCTACCGGTCTGGTGGCAGCTTTGACCTACTGGTCGGCCCGTGCGATCCGCGAACAGTACCTGAAAAACCCCGGCCCGCTGGTTCAGGCATAAGGAGCGATGACCATGAAAGCACTCGTTATCGCCTCTCTGGCGCTGTTCAGCAGTTGCTCGGTCAGCGCGGCTGAAACCGACCTGATCAAGCAAGGTGAATACCTGGCCCGCGCCGGTGATTGTGTGGCTTGCCACACCGCCAAGGGCGGCAAGCCATTCGCCGGCGGCCTGCCGATGGAAACCCCCATTGGCGTGATTTATTCCACCAACATCACACCGGACAAGACCGGCCTGGGAGACTACAGCTTCGAAGACTTCGACAAGGCCGTGCGCCATGGCGTCGCCAAGAGCGGTAGTACGCTTTACCCGGCAATGCCCTACCCGTCTTACGCGCGCGTCAGCGACAGCGATATGCAGGCGTTATATGCCTACTTCATGAAAGGCGTCGAGCCGGTCGCCCAGGAGAACCGGGACAGTGATATTCCCTGGCCGTTGAGCATGCGCTGGCCCCTGGCGGCATGGCGCTGGATGTTCGCGCCATCGGTCGAGGAACATCAGGCACAAGCCACCGCCGACCCAGTGGTCAGCCGTGGCGCCTACCTGGTCGAAGGCCTTGGCCATTGCGGTGCGTGCCATACGCCCCGCGCCCTGACCATGCAGGAAAAAGCCCTGAGCGCCGCTGACGGCAGCGCATTCCTGTCCGGCAGCGCGCCCCTGGAAGGCTGGATTGCGAAAAGCCTGCGCGGCGACCACAAGGACGGCCTCGGCAGCTGGAGCGAAGAGCAACTGGTGCAATTTCTCAAGACCGGTCGCAGTGATCGCAGCGCGGTGTTTGGCGGCATGAGCGATGTGGTGGTCCACAGCATGCAATACATATCGCAGGACGATCTGACCGCTATCGCCCGCTACCTCAAGAGCCTGCCGGCGGTGGACCCCAAGGACCAGCCGCACTCGTACGACCAACAAGTGGCCCAGGCGCTCTGGAAGGGGGATGACAGCAAGCCGGGCGCCTCGGTATATATCGACAACTGCGCGGCCTGCCACCGTACCGATGGGCATGGTTATACGCGGGTGTTCCCGGCGCTCGCGGGCAACCCGGTGCTGCAGACGGCGGACGCCACATCATTGATCAACATCGTGTTGAACGGCGGCACCTTGCCCGCCACTCACGCCGCGCCGTCGACCTTCACCATGCCGGCATTCGCCTGGCGCTTGTCGGACCAGGAAGTGGCGGATGTGGTCAGTTTTATCCGCGGCAGCTGGGGCAATCAGGGCGCACCCGTGAGCGCAAGCGACGTGGCCGATCTGCGCAAAAGCGATATGCGCACCACCTCGGGTGACGATCTGGGGCAGGTCACGCAAAAGCACTGACCGCCAGACGGCACTGGTCAGAAGCCGCGCGCCTCGATACTGTATATAAAAACAGTATCGAGGCGTTTTCATGACCACTGCACTGCCACCCCGTGGCCGGGGCACGGCCACCAACCTGCACAACCGTTTCGCGCCCATCGTCAGCGTGGCCGAGGACGACGGCTGGTACCAGGAAGTGCCGCCTACCCAGGGTACCGAAGTGCGCATCGAAACGGCCAAGACCATCATCACCCGCAATAACTCGCCGGACTTGCCGTTCGATCGCTCCATCAATCCTTATCGCGGCTGCGAACATGGCTGCATCTACTGCTATGCACGGCCCAGCCATGCCTACTGGGACATGTCGCCGGGGCTGGATTTCGAAACCCGGCTGATTGCCAAGAGCAATGCCGCCGACGTGCTGGAACAGCAACTGTCGAAGCCGGGGTATGTGTGCGCGCCGATCAACCTGGGCTCCAATACCGACCCGTACCAGCCTATCGAGCGTGAATACAGGATCACCCGCCAAACCCTTGAAGTGCTGCTGCGTTATCGGCACCCGGTGACCATCATCACCAAGGGCTCGTTGATCCTGCGCGACCTGGACCTGCTTGCCGAACTGGCCCGGCAACGGCTTGTGGCGGTAATGATCAGCCTCACCAGCCTCGACGATGAACTCAAACGCATTCTGGAGCCACGTACAGCGGCGCCCAAGGCGCGGTTGCGGGCAATACGGGTGCTGCGGGAGGCGGGTATCCCGGTCGGTGTGCTGTGCTCGCCGATGATTCCGATGATCAACGACAGTGAGTTGGAAAGCCTGCTTACCGAGGCCCATGCCGCAGGTGCGCAAAGTGCCGCGTACATGATGCTGCGTCTGCCGCTCGAGGTGGCGCCGCTGTTCGAGGAGTGGCTGGCGGCGCATTACCCGCAGCGCGCGGCGCATGTGATGAGCTTGGTGCGTCAGGTGCGTGGTGGCGAGGTGTATGACAGCCGTTTCGGTGTGCGTATGCGCGGTGAGGGCCCGTTTGCCGATCTGCTGGCGCAGCGTTTCAGCAAGGCGATCAAACGTCTGGGGCTCAATCGCCGTGAAGGCTTCAATCTCGATTGCACGGCATTTTGCCCACCGGGCAGGCAAATGGCATTGTTGTAGACTGAAGAAGACAAATGCGAAACTGCTGTAGGAATGGTCGCGTTTTGATATCACTGAAACCCCCGATCTAGAGCGGTTCATTCAGTTTGAGTTAAGTTTCGAGGGGTACCTTGTTCAACGAGTGACTGATGAGTCGGCGCCCTGATTGGCGGAGTTTCCCAACTATTTAACCGCCCGGGCGTCAGAACTGAGCTGAACACTTCCCCTGCATTGATCAAGAGGTTGAATCATGAGTGATAAGGATAAACAGCCGTTGGCTGCGTCGGCTTCAGCCCCTCAAGTGGCGGAAACCGCCGATGCAGCGCTGCAGCATATCGTCGACGGTTTTTTGCATTTTCATCACGACGTCTTCCCCCAGCAGGAAGCACTCTTCAAGAAACTCGCCACGGCCCAGAGCCCGCGCGCGATGTTCATTACGTGCGCCGACTCGCGCATCGTGCCTGAGCTGATTACTCAAAGTTCGCCCGGCGACCTGTTCGTGACCCGCAACGTGGGTAACGTAGTCCCTCCCTACGGCCAGATGAACGGCGGTGTTTCCACGGCCATCGAGTACGCGGTACTCGCCCTTGGCGTACAGCACATCATCGTGTGCGGGCACTCCGATTGCGGCGCCATGCGCGCGGTGCTCAATCCCGACAGCCTCGAGAAGATGCCGACGGTCAAGGCCTGGTTGCGGCATGCCGAGGTCGCCAAGACGATGGTCCACGACAACTGCGACTGCGCCAATGAAGGCGAGAGCATGAAGGTACTGACCGAAGAAAACGTCATCGCCCAGTTGCAGCACTTGCGCACCCACCCTTCCGTGGCTTCGCGCATGGCCAATGGCCAATTGTTTATTCACGGCTGGATCTACAACATCGAAACCAGCGAGATCCGCGCCTACGATGCGGATCAGTCGGCGTTCCGACCGTTGGGCGGCGAAGGCCCGATTCCATCCGCGACGCCTAAAGCGCGCTTCTAACACACTTCCCTGCCGGGTAATGCGGTGGCTGCCATGGATGCAGCCAGGCTTTACCGCGCCCGGCGAATGCCTCGGGAGAGTCATCATGCGTGCTGCTCAATTGAAAGCTGTTTTGCCGCGGGAGCTGCTCGCCTCCGTGGTGGTGTTTCTGGTCGCCCTGCCCTTGTGCATGGGGATCGCAATCGCGTCCGGCATGCCGCCGGCCAAGGGCTTGATCACCGGTATCATCGGTGGTCTGGTGGTGGGCTGGTTGGCGGGCTCTCCGCTGCAAGTCAGTGGCCCGGCAGCGGGCTTGGCGGTGTTGGTGTTCGAGTTGGTGCGCCAGCACGGCATGCTGATGCTCGGGCCTATCCTGCTGCTGGCGGGTTTCCTGCAATTGGTGGCCGGGCGTCTACGCCTGGGCTGCTGGTTCCGCGTGACGGCGCCGGCGGTGGTATACGGCATGCTGGCGGGGATCGGCGTATTGATCGTGCTGTCGCAGATCCATGTAATGCTCGACGGTGCGCCCAAACCGTCGGGGCTGGATAACCTGGCGGGCTTTCCGGCCGCCTTGGTCGAAGCGATTCCCACCCTCGGCGGCGGGCTCGGCTGGCAGGCGGGCTTGCTTGGTGTGTCGACCATGCTGGTGATGTACCTGTGGGATAAATTCCGGCCGCAGAAGTTACGCTTTGTGCCAGGTGCCCTTCTGGGCGTAGGCCTGGCGACGGTGACCAGCCTGGTGCTGGCCCTGCAGGTCAAGCGTGTGGAGGTACCGGAGAACCTGTCCGATGCCATCGATTGGCTGCGCCCCAGCGACCTGCTCAACCTGGCTGACCCGCAACTGCTGATCGCCGCATTCGCCGTCGCGTTTATCGCCAGTGCCGAAACGCTGCTGTCCGCCGCAGCGGTCGACCGCATGCACAGTGGGCAGCGCTCGGATTTCGATAAGGAATTGTCCGCACAAGGCGTGGGCAATATGCTGTGCGGATTGGTCGGTGCCTTGCCGATGACCGGCGTGATTGTGCGCAGTTCGGCCAACGTCCAGGCGGGCGCCACCACGCGGTTGTCGGCGATGTTCCATGGCGTGTGGTTGCTGGGCTTCGTGCTGTTGCTGTCGAGTGTGCTGCAGAGCATCCCGGTGGCGAGCCTGGCGGGCGTGCTGGTGTATACCGGGATCAAGCTGGTGGACGTGAAGGCGTTCAAGGCCTTGGGACGTTATGGCCGGATGCCGATGTTCACCTATGCCGCCACCGCGCTGGCGATCATCTTCACCGACCTGCTGACGGGCGTACTGGTGGGCTTCGGGCTGACGCTGGTCAAGCTGGCCTTCAAGGCATCACGGCTGAAAATCAGCCTGATCGATTTGCCTCAGGACGGTGAGATGGAGTTGCGCCTGACCGGAGCGGCAACGTTCCTCAAAGTACCGGCGTTGACGCAGGTGCTGTCGACCGTGCCGACCGGAACCACCGTGCATGTGCCGCTCAATAACCTGAGTTATATCGACCATTCCTGCCTGGAGTTGCTGGAGGAATGGGGGCGGGCCAATGCAGCCAAGGGCTCGAAGCTGGTGATCGAAGCGCGTGGCTTGAAGCGTCGGTTGGAAGGTCGGGTGCGAACGACGGTGGGGATTGGCTCGGCGCCGTCTACTACCTGATACCTGACGAAACCGGATCAAAAATGTGGGAGGGGGCAAGCCCCCTCCCACATTTGATCGTCGTAGCCGAAGATTACGCCGGCTGATCCAGCGCCAGCTCAACGCCCAGCTGGCGCGACAGGCATGGCCAGCGCTTCCATGCGGCTTCTGTGTTCGGGCTTTTGAGCGTTTCGCGATAAGCCTCGACCGACTCCAGCGCAAAGCTCTCCTCGTTAAGCATCTCATCCACCGCCAGGTGCACTGCTTCATCCAGCTGGTTGGCGAAACCTTCACCAATCAATTGATGGGCAATCAGGTTGGCAACCGTGGTGTCGGCCGGAATCAATGGCTGGCCGAAATGCTTGATATACAGATCGTTGACTTCCTCCACCAGCCGATGGGCCAGGTAGGCCTCGTCCAGCAGACCGTCCAGGCCTTCGTGGCCAGCCAGAATCGCCGGTGGCTGCAGGAAGAAATGCTCGGCAATCTTCAGCACGGGCTTGATCTGGCTTTCGATTCCGGCTTCGCGAGCCACGTCATTGGCGGCGTCGAGCAACTCGGGGACAAGGTCGATGTAGGCGGTGACAAAGCGGCTCATGACAATGTTGCGATCACCGTCAGCCAGGGAAATGGCCGAATGCAGGTGCGGCAATTGTTTTTCCAGTTGCCGGGCAAGCTGGCCCGTCGTTGCTTCGTGTTGATGGGCACGGGAAATCTGCTCGCGCAATGCGGCGGTGTTCATGAAGGCTCCAGTCATGCAGGTGTAGGAAAAGGGAGAGGATAAGGTAGCTCGTTTATACGAGCGCCTAAGACGCATTTGTCATAATTATTTCATGGATATACGTAGACGTTATATCGAAATGCCCTGCTTCGTCGGATAAACGATTCCGCCGCCTATTCTATTGGGCCCCGTCCGTCTGTTTCCACTCATTTGCCCCTACACATTGCGGGGTCGCTGCGGCTGTCTATACTCGGATTTGTACGCAATTAGCTGATGACGCCCAACTGCAGACGCAGGCAAGGCTTGGCGGTTGTAAGCAGTCTGGAAGCCGCTCCCTTGGCCGCAGGTGCAAACCGGCGGGATAACAAGAAACATAAAGGGGAACCCGCAATGACGCGACATCCACACGTTTGGATGGGCTTACTGTTGTGGTCGGTATTCGGCCAGGCCCACGCGGCCTGGACAACGAATATGGCGCCAGGGGCTACTGAAGTCAGTCACGCTGTGTTTGACCTGCACATGACCATTTTCTGGATTTGTGTGGTGATCGGCATTGTCGTGTTTGGCGCGATGTTCTGGTCGATGATCCTGCACCGCCGATCCACGGGCCAGGTAGCGGCCAAATTCCATGAGAGCACCACCGTGGAAATTCTCTGGACCGTGGTGCCCTTGCTGATTCTGGTGGCCATGGCCATTCCAGCGACCAAGACCCTGATCAACATCTACGACAGCAGTGAGTCGGATATCGATATCCAGGTCACCGGTTATCAGTGGAAGTGGCATTACAAATACCTGGGCCAGGACGTGGAGTTCTTCAGCAACCTGGCCACGCCCGCCGAGCAGATCCATAACCAGGCCACCAAGGGCGAACATTACCTGTTGGAAGTCGACCAGCCGCTGGTGTTGCCGGTGGGCGCCAAGGTGCGCTTTCTGGTGACCGCCGCCGACGTGATTCACTCATGGTGGGTGCCGGCCTTTGCGGTCAAGCGCGACGCTATCCCCGGTTTCGTCAACGAAGCCTGGACCCGTGTCGAGAAGCCCGGCATCTATCGCGGCCAGTGCGCCGAGTTGTGCGGCAAGGACCACGGCTTCATGCCCATTGTGGTCGAAGTCAAATCCAAGGCTGACTACGACACCTGGCTCGGTGAGCGCAAACAAGAGGCGGCCAAGCTCAAGGAACTGACCTCCAAGGAGTGGACGCTGGATGAGTTGGTCGCGCGCGGCGACAAGGTCTACCACACCACCTGCGTGGCCTGTCACCAGGCCGAAGGCCAGGGCCTGCCGCCGATGTTCCCGGCGCTCAAGGGTTCGAAAATCGCCACCGGCCCCGCTGCCGACCACCTGAACATTGTCTATCACGGCAAGCCCGGCACCGCGATGGCCGCTTTCGGCAAGCAACTGTCGGAAGTCGATATCGCCGCTGTCGTGACGTACGAGCGCAATGCCTGGGGCAATAACAAAGGCGACATGGTCACGCCCAAAGACGTGCTGGCCCTGAAACAGGCGGAGAGCAAATGACTACCTTCATTGCCAATGCCCTGAATCGCCCCGCTTACTCGCTTGCAGGAGAACGGCCATGAGCACTGTGATCGATGACCAGGGTCACGCCGACCACGCCCACGGCCCCGCGAAAGGGTTGATGCGCTGGGTGCTGACCACTAATCACAAGGACATCGGTACGATGTACCTGTGGTTCGCCTTTACCATGTTCCTGCTGGGCGGTTCGTTCGCCATGGTGATTCGTGCCGAACTGTTCCAGCCCGGCCTGCAGATCGTGGAGCCGGCGTTCTTCAATCAGATGACCACCATGCACGGCCTGATCATGGTGTTCGGCGCCGTGATGCCTGCCTTTGTCGGCCTGGCCAACTGGATGATCCCGCTGATGATCGGCGCGCCGGACATGGCCCTGCCGCGCATGAACAACTTCAGCTTCTGGCTGCTGCCGGCGGCGTTCCTGCTGCTGGTGTCGACCCTGTTCAGCCCCGGCGGCGGGCCGAACTTCGGCTGGACCTTCTATGCCCCGCTCTCCACCACCTATGCGCCGGAAAGCGTGACGTTCTTCATCTTCGCCATTCACCTGATGGGCATCAGTTCGATCATGGGCGCGATCAACGTGGTCGCGACCATCCTCAACTTGCGCGCACCGGGCATGACCCTGATGAAAATGCCGCTGTTCGTGTGGACCTGGCTGATCACCGCGTTCCTGCTGATTGCGGTGATGCCGGTGCTGGCCGGTTGCGTGACCATGATGCTGATGGACATCCACTTCGGCACCAGCTTTTTCAGTGCGGCGGGCGGTGGTGATCCGGTGCTGTTCCAGCATGTGTTCTGGTTCTTCGGCCACCCCGAGGTGTACATCATGATCCTGCCGGCCTTTGGCGCCGTCAGCTCGATCATCCCGACCTTCTCGCGCAAGCCGTTGTTTGGCTACACCTCGATGGTCTACGCCACGGCCAGCATTGCGTTCCTGTCGTTCATCGTGTGGGCGCACCACATGTTCGTGGTCGGCATTCCGTTGGTGGGCGAACTGTTCTTCATGTACGCCACCCTGCTGATTGCGGTGCCTACCGGGGTCAAGGTGTTCAACTGGGTCAGCACCATGTGGCAGGGGTCGCTCACCTTCGAGACGCCGATGCTGTTTGCGGTGGCTTTCGTGATCCTGTTCACCATCGGCGGCTTTTCCGGGCTGATGCTGGCGATTGCGCCGGCGGACTTCCAGTACCACGACACCTACTTTGTGGTGGCGCATTTCCATTACGTACTGGTGCCCGGCGCGATCTTCGGCATCTTCGCTTCGGCCTACTATTGGCTGCCGAAATGGACCGGCCACATGTATGACGAAACCCTCGGCAAGCTGCACTTCTGGCTGTCCTTCGTGGGCATGAACATGGCGTTCTTCCCGATGCACTTCGTGGGCCTGGCCGGTATGCCGCGCCGGGTGCCGGACTACAACCTGCAGTTCGCCGACTTCAACATGGTGTCCTCGATTGGCGCCTTCATGTTCGGCGCCACGCAGATTTTCTTCCTGTTTATCGTGATCAAGTGCATCCGCGGCGGCCCGCCTGCACCGGCCAAGCCGTGGGATGGCGCCGAAGGGCTGGAATGGAGCGTGCCCTCGCCCGCGCCGTACCACACCTTCACTACGCCGCCGGAGGTCAAATGAGTACGCTCGTGCTCCCCTGTGGGAGGGGGCTTGCCCCCGATAGCTATCTCACAGCCAATGATAGTGTCGACTGGTACACCGCCATCGGCGGCAAGCCCCCTCCCACATTGATTGTGTCCGCTTTGGGTGGGTGTCATGGCTGACGCCGTACCGATCAAGCGCCTGGTCACGCGCCTGCTCATTCTGGTGCTGGCGATGTTCGCCTTTGGCTTTGCCCTGGTGCCCATTTACGACGTGATGTGCAAGGCGTTCGGCATCAATGGCAAGACTGGCGGGCAATACGAGGGCGAGCAGGTCGTCGACCCGTCGCGCCAGGTGCGGGTGCAGTTTTTGTCCACCAACGCCATCGATATGGTCTGGGATTTCCATGCCAAGGCCGACGAAGTCGTGGTCAATCCGGGCGCTGTGACCGAGATGCTATTTGTGGCCTACAACCCCACCGACAAACCGATGACCGCCCAGGCAGTGCCCAGCATTTCCCCGGCCGAAGCGGCGATGTACTTCCACAAGACCGAGTGTTTTTGCTTCACCCAGCAAGTGCTGCAGCCAGGCGAACGTATCGAGATGCCGGTGCGCTTTATCGTCGATCGTGCGATGCCCAAGGATGTGAAGCATTTGACCCTGGCCTACACGCTGTTTGATATCACCGCGCGCCAGCCGCCCGGGGCGGCCCGCAGCGGCGGCTAGCTACTGTTTGCCCGCTCAATCAGGAGAGCGAATACATGTCGACTCATGATACGTACTACGTACCGGCGCAAAGCAAATGGCCGATAATTGCCACGATTGGCCTGTTGGTGACTGTGTATGGACTGGCCGTGTGGTTCAACGATCTCAAGGCTTTGCGCCCGGAATCCCACGGTCCGTGGATCTTTTTCGTTGGCGGCCTGTTGCTGGCGTACATGCTGTTCGGCTGGTTCGGCGCAGTGATCAAGGAGAGCCGCGCCGGTTTGTACAGCGCGCAAATGGACCGTTCGTTTCGCTGGGGCATGAGCTGGTTCATCTTTTCCGAAGTGATGTTCTTCATCGCGTTCTTCGGCGCGCTGTTTTACGTGCGCACCTGGTCGGGGCCATGGTTGGGGGGTGAAGGCCCCAAGGGCATCGCACACATGTTGTGGCCGAATTTCGAGTTCGCCTGGCCATTGCTGAACAACCCGGACCCCACGCTGTACCCGGCGCCCAAAGGCACCATCAGTCCGTGGGGCCTGCCGCTGCTCAACACCCTCCTGCTGGTGAGCTCCAGCGTGACCATCACCATTGCTCACCATGCCCTGCGCAAAGGGCATCGCGGCGCGCTGAAGATCTGGCTAGCGCTCACCGTCCTGCTGGGCCTGGCGTTTCTCGGGTTTCAGGCCGAGGAGTACATCCACGCCTATAAAGAGTTGGGCCTGACACTGGGCTCGGGCGTGTACGGCGCGACCTTCTTCATGCTCACCGGGTTTCACGGCGCCCACGTGACCATCGGCACGATCATTCTGTTTGTGATGCTGATGCGCATCCTGAAGGGGCATTTCAATGCCGAACACCAGTTCGGTTTCGAGGCGGCCAGTTGGTATTGGCACTTCGTGGATGTGGTGTGGATTGGGCTGTTTTTCTTTGTGTATGTGCTGTGAGCCGTTCTACCACGGCGCATGCGAGACCAACTGGCCGCTGAAAAAACCCCAGGCGATCAGCCCCACGGTGATTGCGGCCAACACCACACGTACGGTCAGGGCAGTGACGAGGCGGTTGGAACGACCTTCGTCCTTGACCAGAAAGAACAAGCCACTGAACAGGCTCGCAACGGTCGCGATGAGCATCAGGGCAATCAGTGCTTTGAGCATGGTCTGGCTCCGGGCCATACGGGGAGGGGGCAATGAAATCCAGTATAGCCAGTGCCCGGCAGCGCTTCAGGCCCGGCATCGCGCCGACGTTGGTGGTGCTGATGCTACTGCCGTTGATGATTGGCCTGGGGTTCTGGCAACTGTCGCGCGGTCAGGAAAAACAGCAGTGGGTCGACACCTATGCAGAGCGGCGCGCGGCGCAGCCTATTGGCAGCGAGCAGCTTGGGACAAGCGCTGATCCAGCCTTTCGCCGGGTTCATCTGCGTGGCAGCTTAGATGCTGACCACAGTGTGTTGCTCGACAACCGTATGCGCGATGGCAAGGCCGGTGTCGAGTTGCTGCAACCCTTTCACGACCAGGCCAGCGGTCTTTGGGTGTTGCTCAATCGCGGCTGGCTGCCCTGGCCGGACCGCCGCACGCCACCGGCGTTCACCACGCCGGATCAGCCGGTGAATCTGGTGGCCTGGGTGTATGTCGCTCCCGGCGAGACCTTCCAGTTGCATGTCGACCCCGCGACCGCGCAATGGCCGCGCCTGTTGACCGCGTTGCACCCCGTCGCCCTGTGGGCCGAGTTGGGCCGCAGCGGATTCGCTTTTGAACTGCGCGCCGAAGCCGGGCCCGGCACGTACGACACCCACTGGCCTGTGGTCGCCATGGGGCCGGAAAAACACCTGGGGTATGCGGTGCAGTGGTTTGCCATGTCGCTGGCGCTGCTGGCGCTCTACCTCTACCTCGGATGGCACAACGCAAAGGAGAAGCTCCATGGGAGCCGCCATGAATCCACTCAACGTGTCTGAAGCGCCTGACCGGCGTAAAGGTCGCTGGCAGTTGATCCTGATCCTGCTGATGGTGGTGGGCCCGATGGTGCTGGCGACCTTCATGTACAAACTGCAATTCTGGGTGCCGGACAGTCGCAGTTATCACGGTGAGCTGATCGGTAACGGCCAGACCCGCGCCGATATCGGCGTGCAGGCCGATGAAGGGCGCTGGCAGCTGCTGGTCACCGCGCCAGCCAGCTGCGCCGCCGATTGCCGGCAACTTGTGTATCTGGCGCGCCAGCTGCAGATCGGCCTGGGTCGCGACGCGTCCCGCGCCAGCCACGCGCTGGCCAGTGCGCAGCCGGTCGGCAACGACTACGACGCCCGGCTCAAGGCCCAATACCCGCAATTGCAGCGCTATTCACTGGACCTCTCGACCTTCAACCGCAACGCCGCCGCGCCTGGCGATGCGCAACTGTGGATCGTTGACCCCCACGGCAACCTGGTGCTGCGCTACGACGCCAAGGTCAACGGCAAGGACTTGCTCAACGACCTGCGCTTACTGCTGAAACTGTCGAACATCGGATAAGGGCATCGTCATGGCCAAGCCTGGATTTCGTCTCGCGTTGTTTGCCACCTTGCTGGCGCTGATCGTTGTGTTGCTCGGCGCCTATACCCGCTTGACCCATGCCGGCCTTGGTTGCCCGGACTGGCCGGGGTGCTATGGCTTTATCAGCGTGCCGCAAAGCGCAGCCCAACTGGCCCATGCCGAACTGCATTTTCCTGATACGCCAGTGGAGGCTGACAAGGGCTGGGCCGAGATGACCCACCGCTACTTTGCGGGCACCCTCGCCTTGCTGATCGCGCTGCTGGCGGCGCGGGCGTGGAGCCACCGGCGTGACCCCGGCCAGCCGGTGAAATTGCCGCTGTTCGCGTTGATGGTGGTGTGCGCCCAGGCAGCCTTTGGCATGTGGACGGTGACGCTGAAGCTGTGGCCGCAGGTGGTGACGGGCCACTTGTTGGGCGGCTTTGCCACCTTGAGCCTGCTGTTCCTGCTGACCCTGCGTCTGTCCGGCGTGCTGCCTGCATTGATCATACCCAGGCGCCTGCAATATTGGGCAACGGCGGGGCTGGTGCTGGTGATCGGGCAGATTGCCTTGGGCGGTTGGGTCAGCGCCAACTATGCAGCGGTGGCCTGTGTCGATTTGCCGACGTGTCACGGTCAATGGTGGCCGGCGGCGGACTTTGCCAATGGCTTTCACCTGACCCAGCATATCGGGCCTAATTACCTGGGCGGTCAACTGGACAGCGATGCGCGTACGGCCATTCATCTCACCCACCGCGTGGGTGCGGTGCTGGTCACGCTGGTGCTGCTGGGCCTGGCCTGGCAGTTGCGCGCGGTGGGCATGACGCGCCTGGCGGGCTTGCTGCTGATCGCCCTGGCGGCGCAAATCAGCCTGGGCCTGAGCAATGTGGCGTTCGGCTTGCCGCTGTCGGTGGCGGTGGCGCACAACGCCGGGGGCGCAGCGCTTTTGCTGAGCCTGGTGCTGGTCAATTATCACGCGCGCACCAGCCTGGTTCGGGTGCGCCATCCACGGCCAATCACCTGGCGGTTCATTGCGCGCAAACCGGCATCGGGCCTGATAACCCTTAAAGGAGAGATGCCATGGCGTCCTTGATCGGCGCGCGTCACGGCCAGGCGGTCTGGCGTGACTATCTGGAGCTGACCAAGCCGAAAGTGGTGGTGCTGATGCTGATCACTTCGCTGGTGGGCATGTTCCTCGCCACCCGCGCCGGGGTGCCGTGGACGGTGCTGGTGTTCGGCAACCTGGGCATTGCCTTGTGTGCGGGCGCTGCGGCGGCGGTCAACCATGTGGTGGATCGACGCATCGATGCGCTGATGGCGCGTACTCACAAACGGCCACTGGCCGAGGGGCGGGTCTCGGCCGTTGCGGCGCTGGTCTTTGCGTTGGTTTTGGCGGTGGCGGGCCTGGCGCTGTTACTGGCGTTCACCAACCCCTTGGCGGCTTGGCTGACCCTGGCTTCGTTGCTGGGCTACGCGGTGATCTACACCGGGTTTCTCAAGCGCGCAACGCCGCAGAACATTGTCATCGGCGGCCTGGCCGGTGCCGCGCCGCCGTTGTTGGGCTGGGTCGCCGTGACCGGGCATGTCAGCGCCGAGCCCCTGCTGCTGGTGTTGATCATCTTCGCCTGGACGCCGCCGCACTTCTGGGCGCTGGCCATCCATCGCAAGGAGGAGTACGCCAAGGCCGATATTCCGATGCTGCCGGTCACCCACGGCGAGCACTACACCAAGGTGCATATCCTGCTCTACACCTTCGCCCTGCTGGCGGTGAGCCTGATGCCCTACGTCATCCATATGAGCGGGTTGTTGTACCTGGCCTGTGCGACGGTATTGGGCGGGCGCTTTCTGCAATGGGCCTGGGTGCTGTACCGTGGCAGCAAGCCGCACGCGGCGGTCAGCACCTTCAAGTACTCTATCTGGTACCTGCTGTTGCTGTTTATCGCCCTGCTCGTAGACCACTACCTACTGTTGAACCTATGACTCGAACTCAAAAAACTGTCTTCATTCTTGTGGCCCTAGTGGCATTGATCATGGGCCTGACCGTCAACAAGGTGCTCTCGGGCAAGGGCCAGGGCGATCCGACCGCGCTGATCGACGCCGGCATTATCCTGCTGCCGCAAAGCCGCCAGTTGCCTGCGGTGAGCATGACCAACCAGGACGGCCAGCCGGTGCTGGTCAATGAGCTGCAAGGCAAATGGAGCCTGCTGTTCTTCGGCTACACCTTCTGCCCGGACATCTGCCCCACCACCCTCGCCCAGCTGCGCCAGATCAAGAGCGAACTGCCCAAAGAGGCGGTGGACAAGTTGCAGGTGATCCTGGTCAGCGTCGACCCGAACCGCGACACCCCGGCCCAGCTCAAGCAGTACCTGGGCTATTTCGATCCGCAGTTCCAGGGGTTGACCGGTATGAATGTGCAGGATGTGCAGAAGGTCTCGAATGCGGTGAGCATTCCCTTCATTCCCGCAGACACCAGCAAGCCGAACTACACCGTCGACCACAGCGGCAACCTGGCGCTGATCGGCCCGGATGGCACCCAGCGCGGGTTTATCCGTGCGCCGTTGAACAACCAGAAGCTGGTGGCGCAATTGCCAGTGCTGCTGCAGCGTAAATAGCTCACGACACAAAACAAATGTGGGAGGGGGCTTGCCCCCGATAGCAGCGTGTCAGTCGATGAAGCTGTTGACTGACCTACCGCTATCGGGGGCAAGCCCCCTCCCACATTTTGATCTCCAGTGTGTTGGAGATCGTTCCCACGCTCTGCGTCCGCCTTGAATCAGAACGCCGGCTTGATCGCGCCTTTGTACTTCTCTTCGATAAATTGCTTCACTTCAGGCGTGTGCAGGGCGGCAACCAGCTTCTTCACGGCGTCCGAATCCTTGTTGTCTTCGCGGGTCACCAGGATGTTGACGTAAGGCGAGTCGCTGCCTTCGATCACCAGGGCGTCCTTGGACGGGTCCAGCTTGGCTTCCAGCGCGTAGTTGGTGTTGATCAGCGCCAGGTCGACCTGGGTCAGTACGCGCGGCAGGGTGGCGGCTTCCAGTTCGCGGAATTTCAGGTTCTTGGTGTTACCGGTGATGTCCTTGATGGTCGACAGGATGTCGGTCGGGTCCTTCAGGGTGATCAGGCCATTGTTGGCCAGCAGCAACAGGGCGCGGCCGCCGTTGGTGGCGTCGTTCGGGATCACCACGTTGGCGCCGTCCGGCAGGTCGGCCAGCTTCTTGTATTTGCTCGAGTACGCGCCCAGCGGTTCCAGGTGCACGCCGCCGACGCTCACCAGGTGAGTGCCCTTGGCCTTGTTGAATTCATCCAGGTACGGCTGGTGCTGGAAGAAGTTGGCGTCCAGGCGCTTTTCAGCCACCTGTACGTTCGGCTGCACATAATCGGTGAAGACTTTGACCTGCAGGTCCACGCCTTCTTTGGCCAGCGCAGGTTTCACGAATTCGAGGATTTCCGCGTGCGGCACCGGCGAAGCAGCGACCTTGAGGGTCTCGGCATGGGCGGAAAACGCGGCAACGGCGGCGAAAGCAACCAGTAGTTTTTTCATCCAGCAAGCTCCTTGTTCGGGCATCTGCCGGCACAAGGCCGGCCATGGCCGTTATTTTCGAGAAAAGTGCACCACCAGCTTGTCGCCGACGGTTTGCAGAATTTGCACCAGGATCACCAGCATCACCACGGTGACCACCATTACATTGTCTTGGAAACGTTGGTAACCGAAACGGATCGCCAGGTCGCCCAGGCCACCGGCACCGACCACGCCGGCCATCGCCGTGTAGGAAACCAGTGTAATCGCCGTTACGGTAATTGCCGCAAAAATGCCGGGCCGTGCTTCGGGCAGCAAGGCGTTGGTGATGATTTGGCGCGTGCTGGCACCCATCGACTGCGTGGCCTCGATGATGCCGCGGTCTACTTCACGCAGGGCGGTTTCCACTAGGCGTGCAAAGAACGGTGTGGCGCCGATAACCAGCGGCGGAATCGCGCCCGCAACGCCCAGCGAGGTGGGCTCGTCCATGTATATGCCAGTGATCAGTTTGGTTAATGGAATCATCACGATCAGCAGGATGATGAACGGCAGCGAACGCAGGATGTTTACGATCAGCGACAGAAAGGCGTACAAGCCTTTCTGCTCGAACAGCTGACGTGGGCTGGTCAAGAACAACAGCACACCTATGGGCAGGCCCAGCACGACCGTGAAGAACAGCGAACCGAACAGCATGGTCATGGTATCGCCGGTGGCGAGCCAGATTTCGGACCAATCGATGTCGGCGAAGAAATTCAGGAACAGGTCCATTAGCGCAGCACCTCCATATGAACGTCGGCGGCGGTGAAGCGCGCAAACGCGGCGTCCATGTCGCCGCCGGTGACGGCGAGGGTCAATTGCCCGTAGGGAATGTCTTTGATGCGGTCGATACGACCGGCGAGGATGCTGTAGTCCACCCCCGTTTCCCGGGCGACGGTACCCAGCAATGGCGCGTAGGTCGCGTCCCCCTGGAAGGTCAGGCGCACGATACGGCCCGGTACGTGGGCGAAGTCATCGCGTTGCTCGCCTTCGTCAACCTGTTCGGCCTCCTGGACGAAGCGCTTGGTGGTCGGATGCTTGGGATGCAGGAACACGTCGGCCACCGAGCCTTGCTCGACGATCACGCCGGCGTCCATCACGGCCACCTGGTCGCAGACGCGGCGAATCACATCCATTTCATGGGTGATCAACACGATGGTCAGCTTGAGTTCGCGGTTGATCTCGGCCAACAGTTGCAGGACCGAGGCGGTGGTCTGCGGGTCGAGGGCGCTGGTGGCCTCGTCGCACAGCAGGATCTTGGGTTTGGTGGCCAGGGCGCGGGCGATGCCGACGCGCTGTTTCTGGCCGCCGGACAATTGCGCCGGGTATTTCCTGGCGTGGTCCGACAGGCCGACGCGGGCGAGCAGTTCAGCCACACGCAGGTCGATGTCCTTGCGCGACAATTCGCCGGCCAATGTCAGCGGCAGCGCCACGTTGTCGGCAACGGTCTTGGACGCCAGCAAGTTGAAGTGCTGGAAGATCATCCCGACTTGCTGGCGGAAACGGCGCAGGCCGTTGGCATCCAGCGCGGTGACTTCTTCACCATCAACCGTGATCTTCCCGCCACTGGGTTCTTCGAGGCGGTTAATCAGGCGCAGCAGGGTACTTTTTCCCGCACCCGAGTGGCCAATCAGGCCAAACACCTGGCCGTTTTCGACGCGCAGGCTGGTGGGGTGCAGGGCGGGAATATCCTTACCGGCGACGCGGTAGGTTTTATGGACGTTTTGAAACTCGATCACGTAGCGAACCTTGTGGGGCGCATGGAAAAGGGATCAGCGGTTAGCCGGGCGCGCATTTTAGCCTGTCCATCCAGCGTTTCTTAGCATTTATTTCGTATCCATCCAGCGATTTGGCAATAACGAGACCAAAGGTCATAAAAAGGGAACGGCCCAAAACCCTGTCAGTCACTACTTAGGCAATTCGATCTCCCGGGTGCCGTGCCCGGGGTTTCGCTCAAACGAGCCGGGGACCGCTCTGGCCACGTTGACTAAGGAGTTTTGACTGATGAGTACCAAGAAGCCAGCCACCCCGCCGAAGAGTGAACTCGCGGGCACTGATACCCTGGACCGAGGCAATACCAACGCCAAACTGCAGGCGCTGGAAGAATTCCGTTCCGATGCGACCGGTCAGGCCCTGCGCACCAACCAGGGCGTGAAGATCTCCGACAACCAGAACACCCTGAAGGTCGGCGCGCGCGGCCCGTCGCTGCTGGAAGATTTCATCATGCGTGAAAAGATCACGCACTTTGACCATGAGCGTATCCCGGAGCGCATCGTGCATGCACGTGGCACTGGCGCCCATGGCTATTTCCAGAGCTACGGCGACCATTCGGCGCTGACCAAAGCTGGTTTCCTACGGACGCCAGAGCATAAAACGCCGGTGTTCGCGCGTTTTTCCACGGTGCAGGGCCCGCGTGGTTCCGGTGACACCGTGCGTGACGTGCGCGGTTTCGCCGTGAAGTTTTTCACCGACGAAGGCAACTTCGATCTGGTGGGCAACAACATGCCGGTGTTCTTCATTCAGGACGCAATCAAGTTCCCCGACTTCGTGCATGCCGTTAAGCCTGAACCGCACAACGAGATTCCTACCGGCGGGTCGGCGCACGATACGTTCTGGGATTTTGTCTCGCTGGTGCCGGAGTCGGCGCATATGGTGGTGTGGGCAATGTCTGACCGCGCCATTCCAAAAAGCCTGCGTGCCATGCAGGGCTTTGGCGTGCATACCTTCCGTTTGATCAACACCGAAGGCAAATCGAGCTTTGTGAAGTTTCACTGGCGGCCGAAAGTCGGTACCTGCTCGCTGGTATGGGACGAAGCGCAAAAGTTGGCCGGTAAAGACACCGACTACCACCGTCGCGACCTGTGGGAGTCGATCGAAAGCGGCGATTACCCTGAGTGGGAGCTGGGCGTTCAGATCGTTGCAGAAGAAGACGAGCATAAGTTCGACTTCGACCTGCTCGACCCGACCAAGATCATCCCGGAGGAACTGGTACCGATCACTCCGCTGGGCAAGATGGTGCTCAACCGTAACCCGGACAACTTCTTTGCCGAGGTCGAGCAGGTTGCGTTCTGCCCGGGCCATATCGTGCCGGGTATCGACTTCACCAACGATCCACTGCTGCAAGGTCGTCTGTTTTCCTACACGGACACCCAGATCAGCCGTCTCGGCGGGCCAAACTTCCATGAGATCCCGATCAACCGCCCAGTGGCGCCGTTCCATAACGGCCAGCGCGACGCTCAGCATCGCACGGTGATCGACAAAGGGCGTGCGGCTTATGAGCCCAACTCCATCGATGGCGGCTGGCCGAAGGAAACACCTCCCGGTCCTACGGATGGTGGCTTCGAGACCTACTACGAACGCGTGGATGCCAACAAGGTGCGTGAGCGCAGTGAGTCGTTCGGCGACCACTTCTCCCAGGCCACGCTGTTCTTCAACAGCATGAGCCATCACGAGAAAGAGCACATCATCGCCGCCTACAGCTTCGAGCTGGGCAAGGTCGAGCGCGAACATATTCGTGCCCGCCAGGTGAATGAGATTCTGGCCAACATCGACCTGGAACTGGCCAAGCGCGTTGCGCAGAACCTGGGCTTGCCGGCGCCGACCAAAGGCACGGTGCCAGTGCGTGAAACGTCGTTGAAGGCATCGCCAGCCTTGAGCCAGGTGAATTTGCTGTCGGGCGACATCAAGACGCGCAAAGTGGCGATCCTGGCGGCGAACGGTGTGGACGGTGCGGCGATTGATGCACTCAAGGCAGCCCTGGAGGCTGAAGGTGCGCATGCCAAGCTGCTCGGGCCGACGTCGGCGCCTGTGACCACGGCCGATGGCAAGTCGCTGCCGGTGGATGCATCGATGGAGGGCATGCCGTCCATTGCGTTCGACGCGGTGTTTATCCCGGGCGGCAAGGAGTCGGTCAAGGCCCTGAGCGGCGACGGCGTGGCGCTGCATTACGTGCTGGAAGCGTACAAGCACCTGAAGGCCATTGCGGTCGCCAGCGATGTGAAGCCATTGCTCGATCTGTTGAAGCTGGAGGCGGATGCGGGGTTGATCGTGGGCGCGGATGCCAAGGCGTTCAAGACGTTCTTTGCGGCGATTGCCCAGCATCGGGTGTGGGAGCGGGAGCCGAAGGCTAAGGCGATTCCGGCTTAATTTGTTGGTTGTTTGTTAGATCGTCATCGGGGGCAAGCCCCCTCCCACACTTGAATGTATTCACAGTTCAAATGTGGGAGGGGGCTTGCCCCCGATGCTTTTAGTCCGTCTTACGCGGAATCAGCACAACCTGCGCCGGAATGTGCTTCAGAATCTGCCGGTGAATCTTCAGCTCATACCCCGAATCAATCCGCTTCACCCGTTTGGTCAGCAATGTGGCCAACCACGGGTAATCCTCGGTGCGTGGCACCTGGATACTGACGTCGCACTGGTAATTCACCACGTCGGTGGCGATGGCATCCAACTGATGGCGCATGGCTTCGACATCCGCCAGGTTCAGCGCCACGGTGGTGCTCGGCGCTGCCGGGTCGATGACCTTGGCGGCGGGCTTGGCTTCGGCCGCTTTCAAGGCGGCCTCGGCCTGATCCAGCTCGGCTTTGCGCGCATGACTGATGGCGCTGTTGACGCCACCGGTCAGGGCCGGAGCCTTGGGCATCAGCGCGCGGGCACGGCTTAACGCAGTGGCGGCGGCGTTGACGTCACCCTTTTGCAGCACGATCTGGCTGCGCTGCAGGTAGGCTTCGGCCAATTGCCGCTGGTAAGCCTCAAGCGCCGGGTCGTTGGGCGATTGGGACTGCAAGGTGGCGAGTTGGTCTTCGGCAGTGGCCAATTCGCTGCTGGCCAGGTTTTGCTCCAGCTGCGCGATGGCCGCAGCGCGCGGGTCCGGCGCTTCGGGAGCGGCGGGCGGCGTGCTTTGACAGGCGCCCAGCAGCAGGGAAAATGCGGCAAGGAGCAGATAACGGAAAGTGAACGGCTTCATTCCTGCGACTCTCTATTTGCGCAAAAAGCGAGCAAGTCTACACCCCTCGACGGGGCAGGACAAAACTCAGCAGAAACAGGGCGGCCGCCGACACCACAATCGACGGCCCGGCCGGCGTGTCCTTGAACCATGACAACGCCAGGCCCCCACACACTGCCAGCATGCCCAGCAGACTGGCGCCGATGGCCATTTGCTCCGGCGAACGCGCATGGCGCTGAGCGGCGGCGGCTGGAATGATCAGCAGCGAGGTAATCAACAATACGCCGACAATCTTCATCGCAACAGCGATCACCACCGCGATCAACAGCATCAACGCCAGGCGCAGGGCCGGCACGGGCAAACCTTCGACCGTTGCAAGCTCCTCGTGCACGGTGATCGCCAGCAACGGGCGCCACAGGCTCACCAGTACCACCAGCACCGCCGCGCTGCCGCCGAGGATCCATGCCAGGTCGGTAGGGCTGATCGCCAGCAGATCGCCAAACAGGTAGGCCATCAGGTCGATGCGCACTTCATGCATGAAGCTCAGTACTACCAGGCCCAGGGACAAGGTACTCGGCGCCAGGATGCCCAGCAGCGTGTCGGACGCCAGCGGCTGGCGCTGTTGCAGCGTCACCAGTAACACCGCCAGCAGCAGGCAGCCGACGGTTACGGCGATGGTCGGGCTCACGTCCAGCAGGAAGCCCATGGCCACGCCCAGCAACGCCGCATGGGACAACGTGTCGCCAAAGTACGCCATGCGCCGCCAGACCACGAACGAACCCAACGGGCCCGCCACCAACGCCAAAGCCAAGCCTGCCAGCAGGGCGTAGAGCAGAAAATCAGCCATGCTTGCAGCTATCTCCATGAACGTGGGGGGTAGAAGCGTCATCGACAACGGCGCCATGCAGATCGTGGGCGTGGTCGTGATGGTGGTGATAAATCGCCAGACTCTGGGCGTTCTTACCGAACAGCTCGACGAACGCCGGATCGCCGCTGACCTGTTCGGGGTGGCCGGAGCAGCACACGTGACGGTTGAGGCAGACCACTTGATCGGTGGTGCTCATCACCAGGTGCAAGTCGTGGGAGACCATCAGCACGCCGCAGCCATGGCGGTCGCGCAAACGGGTAATCAGGCTGTACAGCTCGGCTTGACCGGCGACGTCGACGCCTTGCACCGGCTCATCGAGCACCAGCAGCTCAGGCTCGCGCAACAGGGCGCGGGCCAGCAGCACGCGCTGCATTTCGCCGCCCGAGATGCTCTGCACCGGGCTGTCGATCACCTGTTCGGCGCCGACCTCCTTGAGCGCCGCCTGCGCGCGCGCGCGGTCGACACCCGGCACCAGGCGCAGAAAACGCAATACCGACAGCGGCAATGTGGGGTCCACGTGCAGTTTTTGCGGCATATAGCCCACGCGCAGCCGGGGCTTGCGCCACACGCTGCCGCGATCGGGCTTGAGCAGGCCCAGCACGGCGCGCACCAGGGTGGTTTTGCCGGCGCCATTGGGGCCGATCAGAGTAACGATCTGCCCCGGCTCCACGCTCAGCGCGATGTTGTCCAGCACGTGTTGCCCGGCGAACGTGACCCCCACCTGCTCCAGGCGGATTAACGCATTGCTCATCAAGCCCCCTGACAGCCCGAGCACAGGCCGACCACTTCGACCGTTTGCCCTTCGACGCTGAAGCCGACTTCGGCGGCGCTTTTGATGATGGCATCACTGATGCTTTTCTGTTCAAGCTCAATGGCGGCGTGGCACTCGCGGCAAATCAGGAACTGGCCCTGATGCGCGTGTTCCGGGTGGTTACAGCCGACAAAGGCATTGAGCGAGGCGATACGGTGCACCAGGCCGTTTTCCAGCAGGAAATCCAGCGCACGGTAAACCGTAGGCGGCGCGGCGCGGCGGCCGTCCTGTTCGCTGAGGACGCCGAGGATGTCGTAGGCGCCCAGCGGCTTGTGGCTTTGCCACACCAGCTCCAGCACGCGTCGACGCAGCGCGGTCAGGCGCAAGCCCTTCTGCGCGCATAGGGTGTCGGCCTCCGACAGCGCGCTGTGAACGCAGTGGGAATGGTCATGGGGACGGCTGGCAAGCGGTGTTATAGGCATGAGCGGCGACAGATATTTGATAGAGACGTTATTATGTTACCTGTTCCTACGCCATTGAGTGGTCATCGTGTCCCGACTTTTTCCCGTTTTTGTCGTATTTGTCACCAGTTTGTTCGTGGCTGGCGCCGCTCAGGCCGAGGTCAAGGTGCTGACCAGCATCAAGCCGCTGCAACTGATCGCCGCGGCTGTGCAGGACGGGGTGGCCGTTCCAGAGGTGTTGCTGCCGCCGGGTGCGTCGCCGCATAACTTTGCATTGCGCCCATCCGACGTACGGCGCGTGCAGTCGGTCGACTTGCTGTACTGGATCGGGCCGGACATGGAAACGTTCCTGCCGCGTGTGCTGAAGGGCCGCACGGCTGCGACGGTGGCCGTGCAGGATCTGCCAGGCATGAAACTGCGCCGTTTCGGCGAAGATAGCCACTCCCATGCCGACGAAGCCGACGAGCATGATCACGATCATCGCCCTGGCAGCGTCGATGCGCATCTGTGGTTGTCGACGGTGAACGCGCGCGTCATCGCCGCGCGGATGGCGGCTGACCTCAGTGCGGCCGACCCGGCCAACGCCGAGCGTTATCAGAGCAACGCCAAAGCCTTCGAGGGTCGCCTGGATGCGCTGGATATACGCCTGAAAAAGCGTCTGGCAGGCGTTGAAGGCAAGCCTTACTTTGTCTTTCACGAAGCCTTTGATTACTTCGAAGACGCTTACGGCTTGAAGCACGCCGGCGTGTTCAGCGTTGCCGCCGAAGTGCAGCCCGGGGCCCAGCATGTGGCGGCGATGCGTACGCGGTTACAGGAAGTGGGCAAGACTTGCGTGTTCAGCGAGCCGCCGTTGCGGCCACGATTGGCTGAAACATTGGTTGCCGGGTTGCCGGTTAAATTGGCAGAGCTGGATGCGCTGGGCGGCTACACCCCGGCCACTGCTCAGGGTTATGAGCAGGTGCTGGAGAAATTGGGCAACGACCTGGCCGGGTGCCTTGAATCACTCTGACAGTCGCCGTAAATCAAGTGTGGGAGGGGGCTTGCCCCCGATGAGGGAGTGTCAGTGAATACATCAGTGACTGACCCACTGTCATCGGGGGGCAAGCCCCCTCCCACACTTTTTTAGAGCGCGAACGGCAGATGCACAGTGGCCTGTTGGCGTTGCAGCAAGCGAAGCTCGAACTCGGCAGGATCGTGGATGAGCACATCCTGCCCGGCAAACGACTCGGCTGCGATCAGGCGCGACAGCCAGAACCGCACGCACGCCACGCGCAGCAGGGTCGGCCATAGCTCGGCTTCCTTGGCGGTAAACGGCCGCAACCCCGCATAAGCGCCCAGCAGCGCGCGGCCGCGTTGCCCATCAATCACGCCATGGGCGTCCGAACACCAGTCATTCAAGGCGATGGCGACGTCATACAGCATCGGCCCCGAGCAGGCGTTGTAGAAGTCGATCAGGCCGGTCAGGTGCGTGCCTTCGAACATCGCGTTGTCGCGGAACAGGTCGGCATGAACGTTGGCGCGCGGCAGGGCGAGAATCTGCGCCTTGTGGGCTTCTATCTCGTTTAATGCGTCCCGCAGCAGGCGCTGTTGTGCGTCGTTGAGGTGCGAAATCAGCTTTGCACCCTCACTGAGCATCCAGTCCAGCCCGCGATCGGTCTTGCGTTCCAGTACCTTGTCGCCCTGGGTTGCCAGGTGCAGGTGGCCGAGCAGGTCGCCGACCTGGGCGCAATGCTGGGCGTTGGCGTCCTTGATGTGCTTGCCGGCCAGGCGCGGTTGCAGCAAGGCAGGTTTGCCCTTGAGTTCGCGCAAAGCGCTACCGTCGGTAGTGCGCAGGGCGTATGGCACCGGCAGGTCGGCGTTGTGAAGCACGTCGAGCAGTTCGATGAAGAACGGCATTTCTGCCACGGGGCCCCGCTCGACCAGGGTCAGGACGAACTCGCCCTGCTCCAGGCTGATAAAGAAATTGGTATTTTCGCTACCGGCGGCAATCCCCTGGAAATCAAGCAGGCGGCCGAGCCCGTAAGGGGCAAGAAAGGTTTCCAGCTCGGGCCGAGCCAGGGGGGTGAACACAGACATGGTTAAAACTGCCATTACGGGCGCCGCTCAGGGCAGCGCCGGTTGAAATTAGGGAATCATTTCCATTCGAAGATCTTCCATGACGGGATCAGCATATCCGGCTGGTCAGAACGGATGAAGTTCGCGTCGGTTCCATCCGCGCGTACCAGGAAATACGGTGGAGCCCCTTTTGGCGTTACCTTGATGGCGTACAGGAAGCCGTTTTGACGGTACTCCTGGATGGTCTTGTCGCCCTCCGTGCGAATGGTCACTTCCGGATCTCCCGACGGGGCATCGTCTGCCGCCATGGCAGCCATCGGAGCAAGTGCAATCAAGCCAGTGAACAGCAGGCGATTGAATGTACGCATGATAACCTTGTCCCTTTGTTTTCATTGGTCCGGCTATTCTAGCGCCTGACCCGCCGAAAAGGTTGATCCTGCTCATGAGCCAAGCGCCCCTCGTCCTGGTGGACGGTTCTTCTTATCTGTACCGCGCCTTCCACGCGCTGCCACCGCTGACCACCTCCAAAGGCCTGCCGACCGGTGCGGTCAAGGGCGTGTTGAACATGCTCAAGAGCCTGCGCAGGCAATACCCGGACAGCCCGTTCGCCGTGGTATTCGACGCCAAGGGCGGGACCTTTCGCGATGAAATGTTCGCCGACTACAAGGCCAATCGCCCGAGCATGCCCGATGACATGCGCCTGCAGATCGAGCCCCTGCACCAGAGCGTGATCGCCCTGGGCTTCCCGTTGCTGTGCGTCGAAGGCGTCGAGGCCGATGATGTGATCGGCACTCTGGCCCGCAGCAGCGCCGCCGCTGACCGCCCGGTGGTGATCTCCACCGGCGACAAGGACATGGCGCAACTGGTGGACGGGCACATTACCTTGGTCAACACCATGACCGGTAGCTCGATGGACATCGAGGGCGTAAAGGAGAAATTCGGCGTCGCTCCGGAGCAGATCATCGATTATCTGGCGTTGATGGGCGACTCCTCCGACAACATCCCTGGCGTTCCCGGCATTGGTCCGAAGACCGCCTCCGGTTTGCTGGTGGGGGTGAATGGCGGCCTGAAAGAGCTGTATGAGCAGTTGGACATTGTGCCGACCCTGCCGATTCGTGGCGCCAAGACGCTGCCGGCCAAGTTGGAAGAGCACAAGGAGATGGCGTTCCTGTCCTATCGGCTGGCGACGATCAAAATCGACGTGCCCCTGGACATCGGCCTGGACGACTTGCACCTGATCGAGCCCGATCGCGAAAAGTTGCTGGAGTTGTACACGCTGCTTGAGTTCAAGAGCTGGTACGACGAGATTCAGCGCGATAGCAAGCGTGTCGAACTCAAGGCGGCCAACGAAATTGCACCTGCCGCCGAGGTGCCTGCCGAGGCGGTTATCGCAGTGCCCGTGGAGACGGTGTACACCACCATACTTGACCAGGCCACGTTCGATCTGTGGCTGAAGAAACTCCACGACGCGACGTTGTTTGCCTTCGATACCGAGACCACCGGGATCGACGCCCAACAGGCCCAATTGGTAGGGCTTTCGTTTGCGGTGCAGGCCCACGAAGCCGCCTATATCCCGCTGACGCATGCCTACACGGGCGCGCCGGAGCAATTGGACCGCGACACCGTACTGCTGGCCTTGAAGCCCTTGCTGGAAGATCCGGCCAAGCTCAAGGTCGGCCAGCACGCCAAGTTCGACATGAACATCCTGGCCAACTGCGCCATCGGTGGCGACCCGGCGCAGGGCATCACCGTGCGCGGCATCGCCTTCGATACCATGCTCGAATCCTACGTGCTGAACTCCACCGCGACCCGCCATGACATGGACAGCCTGGCAAAGAAGTACCTGGACCACGCCACCGTCAGTTTCCAGGACATCGCCGGCAGGGGCGCCAAGCAGCTGACCTTCGACCAGATCGCCCTGGAGCAAGCCGGGCCCTACGCGGCCGAAGATGCCGACGTGACCTTGCGCCTGCATCAGGAACTGCACGCGAAGTTGACCGCGATCCCGAGCCTGGCCAGTGTGCTGACGGATATTGAAATACCGCTGGTGCCGGTGCTGGCGCGTATCGAGCGCCAGGGCGCCCTGGTGGACAAGGAGCTGCTGGGCATCCAGAGCATCGAGCTGGGCAACAAGATGGTCGAGTTGGAGCGCCAGGCCTTTGAAATCGCCGGCGAGGAATTCAACCTGGGGTCGCCCAAGCAGCTTGGAGCGATTCTCTACGAGAAACTCGGCATGCCGGTACTGAAAAAGACCGGCAAGGGGCAGGCATCCACCGCCGAAGAAGTGCTGGCCAAACTGGCCGAGGATGATTTTCCGTTGCCCAAGGTACTCATGCAGTACCGCAGCATGAGCAAGCTCAAAAGCACCTACACCGACCGCCTGCCGGAACAGATCAACCCGCGTACCGGGCGTATTCATACGTCCTACCACCAGGCGGTGGCGGCGACCGGGCGTCTGTCTTCCAGCGATCCAAACCTGCAGAACATCCCGGTGCGCACGGCCGAGGGGCGACGCATTCGCCAGGCGTTTATCGCGCCCAAGGGTTACAAGCTGCTGGCGGCGGACTACTCGCAAATCGAACTGCGGATCATGGCGCACCTGTCGAAGGACGAAGGCTTGATGAATGCCTTTCGCAACGACCTGGACGTGCACACCGCCACGGCTGCCGAAGTTTTCAAGGTTGAATTGACCGAGGTCACCTCCAACCAGCGCCGCAGCGCCAAGGCGATCAACTTCGGCCTGATCTATGGCATGGGCGCCCAGAAGCTCGGCAAGGACATTGGCGTCGACACCAAGACCGCCAAGGCCTATATCGATGTGTACTTCGCCCGCTACCCCGGGGTGCGCGAGTACATGGAGCGCACCCGTGCCCAGGCAGCGGACCAGGGCTATGTGGAAACCTTCTTCGGACGGCGCCTGTACTTGCCGGACATCAACTCCAACAAGCCCCAGGAGCGCGCAGCGGCAGAACGCACCGCGATCAACGCGCCGATGCAGGGCACGGCAGCGGACATCATCAAAAAAGCCATGGTGAAGGTGGACAACTGGCTGACCGAGTCGAGCCTGGATGCCAAGGTCATCCTCCAGGTGCACGACGAACTGGTACTGGAAGTCCGTGAGGATCTGGTCGCCGAGGTCAGCGAGAGAATTCGCGAGCACATGAGCGCTGCGGCTCAGCTGGACGTACCCCTGGTGGTGGACGTGGGCGTTGGCGATAACTGGGACGAGGCCCATTGATCCTGCTGCTTCGCCATCGCAACGGGTGATGGCGAAGCGCTTTGGATCGGAAGCCGCCGTCAGTTATTTCCAAGTGTTTTTCGAGCTTGCCGGAACTTAACCTGTGAACTGACACTCAGAGTTACTGAATGGGTGGTGAAGCCCTTCAATGCTCCTATGTTGTGTTAAGTGTTGGCAGATATCCGGGCCCCGCCCTAGCGGTCCGGAACTTGGACCCCGAACTTCCCCTCCCCATACGAAGTCCGGGGTTTTTTTTGCCTGCAGAAAAGTTATTCGGCGATTTCCGCGCCCTTGTCCGCCAATTCCATCCAGCCGGCCAGTACGGTGTAGGCGTCTTCCAGGCCCATGCGCTTTGGCGCGGAGAACAATTGGATGGTGATCGCATCGCCCCAACCCTTGCGGATTTCAGACTGCACTTTGAGCAGGGTGTTCTTGGCCGCGCCGTAGGTCAGCTTGTCGGCCTTGGTCAGCAGGATATGCATCGGCATGCCGCTGGCGACTGCCCAATCGAGCATCAACAGGTCGAAATCGGTCATTGGATGACGAATGTCCATCATCAGGATCAGACCCTTCAAACTCTCCCGGCCACCCAGGTAAGCCTCCAGGTGACGCTGCCAGTGCAGCTTCAGCGGGATAGGGACTTTTGCATAACCGTAGCCCGGCAGGTCGACCAGACGCCGATCATCGTCTAGCTTGAAGAAATTGAGTAACTGCGTGCGACCCGGGGTTTTCGAGGTACGCGCCAGGCTGGCATGGGTGAGCGTGTTCAGTGCGCTGGACTTGCCGGCGTTGGAACGGCCGGCAAAGGCGACTTCAAAGCCTTCGTCATCGGGGCATTGGTCCACTTTGGCGGCGCTGAGCATGAAGGTGGACTGTTGGCACAGGCCAAGGATGGGATTCTTGAGTTGCATGAGTTTTCCGATGTGAGCGGTGCCGAAAAAGGGTGCGGCAAGCGGTGTCGTTTCCGTTTCAGTAGCGCCAGTATATAATGCCGCAGATTTTGTGTGTGCTTTGTCCCAGCGAAGGATGAAGTTCACGGGAGCGAAAAGACCTTTATTGCGCATTAGAACGCAAAACGCTCTCAAACCCTGAAAAGGTCGATGTATGACCTGATGGTGACTCGCTTCGGTGTCCTGATCGCGCCTGTAAGACGCTCAGGCTACACAGGAACCGGAAGCGCTGTACAACCGAGTTTGCGTGGTTACGCTGATGCAACGCGTGACCCGGGGTTTCAAGGCAATGCCGCCGCGTGGTTTGTGCATGGACTGCAGTACTGAGGATTACCAGGCCATCAATGAGTTGATGGTGAGTAAACCCGGTAGATAACTCTTAAACCCTTAGCCGTAGTTGGATTAGCTGATGAACAAACTGATCGTGAGTCTGCTGTTGACCTTGGGCATCACCGGTGTTGCCCATGCTGCAGGCGACGCTACCGCGGGGCAGGCGAAAGCCGCCGTGTGTGGTGCTTGCCATGGACCGGACGGTAACAGCCCGGCGCCGAACTTTCCCAAACTGGCAGGCCAGGGTGAACGTTACCTGGCCAAGCAGATGCACGACATCAAGGATGGCAAGCGCGTGGTGCTGGAAATGACCGGCTTGCTGGCCAACTCCAGTGATCAGGACATCGCTGACATCGCGGCGTATTTTGCCAGCCAGAAAGGCAGTGTGGGAGCTGCTGATCCGAAACTGGTCGCTCGTGGCGAGAAACTGTTCCGTGGCGGTGACCTGGACAAGGGCCTGCCCGCCTGCACTGGCTGCCATTCGCCCGATGGCGCAGGCAACGCCGCCGCCGGCTTCCCGCACTTGAGCGGCCAGCACGCTGCCTACATCGCCAAACAGCTGACCGATTTCCGCAAGGAAGAAGCCGGCCGGGCCAATGATGGCGACGCAATGACCATGCGCACCATCGCCCGCAAATTGAGTGATGAAGACATTGCAGCAATCTCCAGTTACATCCAGGGCTTGCACTGACAGCCTGCAACGTTAACGCTCGATTAATCCATCGATGCAAGCATAAAAAGGGTGGCCAAGGCCGCCCTTTTTTGTGGCCGCTGCCGTTACACTAACGAACTCATGTCCGCGTAGACCTGTCACACCTAAAGGTCGCGTGAGGCGACTTTATTTGTCCAGGAGTAAAGCATGCGTAATCTGATCCTCAGCGCCGCTCTCGTCACTGCCAGTCTCTTCGGCATGACCGCGCAAGCCGCCGACGTGCCGCTTGAAGCCGGTAAAACCTACGTTGAATTGACTAACCCGGTCCCGGTGTCGGTGCCCGGCAAAATCGAGGTGGTGGAGCTGTTCTGGTACGGCTGCCCGCATTGCTACGCCTTTGAACCGACCATCAACCCCTGGGCCGAAAAGCTGCCGACGGACGTGAACTTCAAGCGCATTCCGGCCATGTTCGGCGGCCCATGGGATGCTCACGGCCAGCTGTTCCTGACCCTGGAAGCCATGGGTGTGGAGCATAAGGTCCACAACGCGGTATTCAACGCGATCCAGAAAGAAGGCAAGCGCCTGACCAAGCCAGACGAAATGGCTGACTTCGTCGCCACCCAGGGCGTCGACAAAGACAAGTTCCTGGCCACCTTCAATTCCTTTGCCATCCAGGGCCAGATCAAACAGGCCAAGGAACTCGCGCAGAAGTATGGCGTGCAAGGCGTACCGACCCTGATCGTCAACGGCAAGTACCGTTTCGACCTGGGCAGTACCGGTGGCCCTGAACAAACCCTCAATGTCGCCGACCAGCTGATCGCCAAAGAGCGCGCAGCCAAGTAAGGGGCTCGCCATGCGTCGCTGGGGTACCGAACGTGTCGTTGGCCGGCATGACCCGCAGGTCAACGAACATCACCTGGAGTCCACAGGCCTGCCGGCAGACAGCCGCTTGCGCCTGCTCAGCTTCAATATTCAGGTGGGTAACAGTACCGAGAAATATCGGCACTACCTCACGCGTGGCTGGCAGCACTTGCTGCCGCACAAGGGGCGTACCAGCAACCTGCAGAAAATCGGCGACCTGCTCAGCGACTTCGACCTGGTCGCTCTGCAGGAAGCCGACGGCGGCAGCCTGCGCTCCGGCTACATCAACCAGGTGGAACACCTTGCCCAGCTCGGTGCCTTCCCCTACTGGTACCAGCAACTCAATCGCAACCTCGGGCGCCTGGCGCAGCACAGCAATGGCGTGCTCAGTCGCTTGAAGCCGACGGTCATCGAGGATCACCCGTTGCCGGGTCCCAAGGGGCGTGGTGCGATCCTGGTGCGTTTCGGCGAAGGCCCGGAAGCCCTGGTGGTGGTGATGATGCACCTGGCGCTCGGCGGGCGTACGCGCAACCTTCAGTTGGCCTATGTGCGCGACTTGATTGGCAACTACAAGCACCAAGTGTTGATGGGGGACATGAACACCCACGCCAACGACCTGCTGCAGAACTCCCCGCTGCGTGACCTGGGCTTGCTGGCGCCACAAGTCGAAGCCACGTTTCCCAGTTGGCGCCCGCAGCGCTGTCTGGACCATATACTGCTCAGCCCGAGCCTCACACTTGAAAGTGTGCAGGTACTGGCGCAGCCCATTTCCGATCATTTGCCGGTCGCGGTGGAGATTCGTCTGCCGGGTTCGCTGACGGCTGATGCATTTCCCGCGTTGAGCCCCGGTACCGGCGGTCCTCTTGCATGAGCGACGACGCCCAGCGCTGGAAAGAAAAATACCTTAAAAGTGTCGAGCAACAAGACAAGCTCGAACGCCGCTGGGCCGCCCGCCTCGACCTGCTGCGCCGAGGGCTGGTGCGCAGCACGCTGGCGGCGGAGGGTACTGACCGCGCTGTCGATCAATGCATGAAGGAAATGCGCGATGTCGTGCGCACTGATGACATGGACGCTGCCCTGGCCGCCCTGCTGCCGCGTCTGGAAAAGGCCGTACTGGATTCCGAGCAACGCCGTGAAACCCGGGTCGACCAGATCAGTACCGCCCTCACCGCCCTGGTCGCGCAATTGCAGAAACTGCCGCTGCCCCGTGAGGTGGCGCGCCCGCTGAAGACCTTCGCCAAGCAGCTTGACGGTCGAGTCGGGCAGGCACGGGAAATCCCGCTGCTGCTCAGCGAGTTGAGCAGCCTGCAGGAACAGGCGCTGCATAACCTGGGGCCGGATGGCGAAACGCCGCGCTCCGGGCCTGGGCTATTGCAGCGCTTGTTCGGTGCCAAGGAGCTTTCGAACGAAACGCCAGCGCCCGAGCTTGAGACACCTCCTGCGCCAAAACCTGTCGCAGCCCCACCTGCTGCGCCTGAGTCTCCAGAGCCCGCGCAATCGGAGGAGCTGGCCCAGGCATTGCGGGCTTTTGCGCCATTGCCGCCAGCTACGGCCGCCTCCTTGCCTGAACCGGCGGCGCCCGTCAAGGAAGAGGCGCCGGCCAGTGTAACGTTTGAGTTCGAAGCGCCTGTTCAAGCGTCACCCGCGCCCACGCCTGACGAACCCGAGGTGCCTGAGTCGCCTGAAGCGCCCGCCGAGGACGATGCGCCCGAAAGCGCGCTCGCGGCTTTTATAGATGCGCCGCAAGACCCCGTCGATACGCCTGAGGAAACGCTGATCGGCAGCCTTTCGCTCCCGCCCGTATTGGAGACCGCAGAGCCCGACCCCGACGCCCTGCAACCGGACGGTGTCTACGCCCTGCCCGATTCGCCCGAGCCTTCCTACAGCTCGGTGGCCAAGCATATTGAAGACACCTTGCTCGGCCTGCTCGAAGACCTGTCCCTGCCCGAGCACCACCGGCCCCAAGCCGAAGCCATGCGCGAGCGCCTGGCCCATGGCTTGAACTGGTACGAGCTGCTGCCGATCCTCGATGACCTGGCGGTGCTGATGCTGGCGGTGACCGACAGCGGCCAGCATGAGTTCGAGGCTTACCTTAAACAGCTCAACGAGCGTCTTGAGGCATTCCAGGGCCATTTGCAGTTCGCCAGCGACGAGCATGCCGACAGCCGCTCCGCCGCTCGGGAGCTGGACACGCAAATTCGCGAACAGGTAGACGGCCTGCAAAGCAGCGTGCAGGAAGCCGCCGATCTGGACAGCCTCAAGCAGGTGCTGGAGAGCCACCTTGAAGGCTTGCTCGGCACCATGGACGAACACCGGCAACAGCGCGACCAACGCGAACAGGAAGTGGCTGCGCGCCTCCAGGGCCTGGCTGAGCGAGTGGCGAACATGGAGCAGGAAGCCCAGGGCTATCGTGAGCATCTGGAGATACAGCGCCAGAAGGCGCTGATCGATCCGCTCACCGGCCTGCCTAACCGCGCGGCCTGGAGTGAGCGCCTGGATCATGAGGTCAATGCCTGGCACCAGCGTGGTAACAGCCTGTCACTGGCCATGCTGGACCTCGACCACTTCAAACGCATCAACGACGGCTACGGCCATTTGGCCGGCGATAAGGTCCTGAAGATCATCGCCAATGTGCTGCGCAAGCACCTGCGCCCGACCGATTTCATTGCGCGCTTCGGCGGCGAAGAGTTTGTGTTGCTGATGCCCGACTCGGCCTTGGCGGATGCCCTGGCTGTGGGCGAAGTGTTGCGACTGGCCATTGAGGCTTGCCCGTTCCACTTCAAGGGCGAGCCCGTGACCATCACGGTATCCATGGGGATCGCGCAGTTCCAACCGGGCGAGCGCAGTGACTTGGCACTCAAGCGCGCCGATGAAGCGCTTTACAGGGCCAAGGCGGCGGGGCGTAATCGGGTGCAGGCGGCGTAAAAGATGTTCTGAATTTGTAATTTGACCGCTTGCCCGTCAGCGTTACGTTACACTGTTGCATTATCGTCCTTTGTGTAATGCCTTCTCCTATGAAATCTTTCTTCATCGCCGTTGCCGTGGTTCTGCTTGCCGGCTGCTCCAGCGGTCCGCGCCTCAATACCAGCCATCCCTCTGTGAATCACGACAATCGTGTGCAATTTGTGGTGGTGCATTACACCTCGGCCAACCTCGAGCGCTCCCTGGCGCTGCTGACCCACGGCCAGGTCAGCAGCCATTACCTGATCGGCGATGACGCATCAGGCACGATCTACAAGCTGGTTGATGAAAGCCAGCGCGCCTGGCATGCGGGGGAAAGCGAGTGGATGGGGCGTACCTGGCTCAACTCCAGCTCCATCGGCATCGAGATCGTCAACCCTGGCTATAGCGATACCCCGACCGGCCGGGTGTGGTACCCGTACTCCGAAGCGCAGGTGAAGTCGCTGGTGGTGTTGCTCAAGGACATCAGCAAGCGTAACGGTATCGAGCCCAAAAACATCATCGGGCATAGCGACATCGCGCCGCTGCGCAAATTGGACCCGGGCCCGTTGTTCCCATGGAAGCGTCTGGCCGATGAGGGCTTGGGGGTCTGGCCGGATGCCCAGGCAGTGGCTCGATTCCAGCAGCAGTACGCCGCGCAACTGCCGAGCATCACCTGGTTCCAGGAAGAACTGGCGCGCCTAGGCTACCCCACACCGCAAACCGGTGAGCTGGATGTGGCCACGCGTCACGTCATCGCAGCGTTCCAGATGCGTTTCCGCCCATCGTTGTTCGACGGCACTCCCGATGCGCAAAGTGCGGCGATCCTGCGCGCCTTGAACCAGCGCTGAAGGATAACGAGCCTTTGGTAGCGAGGGCGCCTGTTCTTACAAAGGCAAGGCCATATAGAACTGCGTTCCCTGCCCCGGCCGCGAATACACACCCATGCGGCCGCCGTGCAATTGCACGATCTCCTTGCACAGCGCCAGCCCCAGGCCGGCGCCGCCTTTCTTGCGCCCTACCTGCACGAAAGGCTCGAAGATGCGCCCTTGCTGGCCGTAGGCAATGCCTTCACCGTTGTCCTCGACGCTGATAATCACCCGTTCGCCATGACGTCGCGCCTGCAAGCGAATCTGCCCATCCTCGGCAGTGTGCCGCAGGGCGTTACCCAGCAAGTTGTCGAGTACACGCTCCAGTTGCGCCTGGTCGGCATACAGGCGTGGCAGGTCGGGCTGGGCTTCCACCACCAGTTCGATACGTTGCGCGTTCGCCGGCTCGGCGAACCGAGCCCGGGCATGTTCCAGCAGGTCGGTGACATCGCACGGCCCCAGCGTGAGTTTCTGCAGGCCGTTCTGATAGCGCGAGAAGTTGAGCAAATCGTTGATCAACTGCATCAACCGCTGCATTTCTTCGTTGACCGTATCCAGCAGGTCCGCTTCGCGTGATTCAGCCGGGAACTTGGCTCGCTCGCGGAAGAGCCCGAAGGCCATGTGCATGCCGGTTACCGGCGTTCGCAACTCGTGGGAAGCGCGCAACACGAACTCGCTGCGCACTCGCTCAAAGGCACGTTGCTCGGTGACGTCATGCAGCACCATCACCGCGCCCAGAATATGCCCCTGGGTGTGACTGACCGGGGTCAGGCTGTACGTCAGCAGGCGCAGCTCACCTTCGACTTCCACTTCCAGATCTTCCGGCGCCCGCTCCAGGTTGCCGCCGCGCAGCACCAGCTGCAGTTGTTCATCCATTTCCGGGCGGCCCAGCGCTTCGCCCAGGCCCTGGCCGAGGCGCTCTTCGTCCCAGCCCAGTTGGCGTTGCGCGACGGGATTGAGGTGTTCAAGGTGGCCTTGGCGGTCAATCATCAGCAGGCCATCGTCGATGCTGTCGAGCACCGCCTGCAACCGCTGCTGACCGGCGAGCAACTCATCGACATTGGTGGCCTGATGTTGGCGCAATGCCTCGGCCATGATGCCGAAGCGACGGGTCAATTGGTTCATTTCCGCCGCCGTCGATATCGGCAATGTCACTTCGAAATCGCCTTGCCCGATTTTATCGGCAGCCTTGGCCAGCGCTTCGATTGGCGCGCCGAATCGCCGGGCTATGCCATGGGCGGTCACAAAGCCGATGATCAGCACCGCGAGGCCAACCAGCCCCATCAAGCTGGCGATCAATAGCGCCCGTTCACGGGATTTATGCTCGCTTGTGCTGATATTTTCCAGCGCCAGCTTGTGGTGGACGATCAGCCCGTTGCGCAGGGTATTGAAGGTTTCAGTGAGCTTTTCCCTGCTGGCCGGCAGAGACGGGTTTTGCTGGGATTCGTCAAATGCCTGCAGCAGGTTCTGGTAGTCCTTGCGTGCCTGCTCGAAACCGTGGGCGTGACCGTCACGCTGTTCATGGGCTATGCCCTGGTCCAACAGGTCGAAATAGCGCTGTTTGGAGGCTTGCAGGGCGGCCGGATCAGGGCGCTTTTCGAGCATCATGATCAGTTGATCGCCCAGGCTCTGGCGCAATTTCACGCCCAGGTCGAGGGTGACGAAATTGCTGCGAATCAACGACTCCTGGGTCTTGGCCATCTGCATGACGCTGACCAGGCCCAGAATCAGCCCCAGCAGGGCCACGGTGATCAGCGCCGAGATGCTCAGGAATAACCGGGTGCGCAGTTTCATCGCGAGCTTCATGAGGTACAGCTCATAAGTTGTACTGTTTGCGTTTGCGATACAGGGTCGACGCATCGATGCCGAGGGTGCGAGCAGCCTGGTCCAGGGTATCGCTGGTGGCGAGAACGGCGCCGATATGGGCCTTTTCCAGCTCGTCCAGGCTCAGCGCCGCACCAATGCGCGGTGCGTTGTTGGTCGGTTGCTCGGCCATGCCGAGGTGACTGATCTCGACCTTCTCCTGAGGGCAGATGATGCTGGCGCGTTCCACCACGTTGCGCAGCTCCCGGATGTTGCCGGGCCAGCGATAGTTGAGCAGCGCTTCGCGCGCCTGATCGCTGAAGCCGCGCGCCGGGCGGGCATATTCCTTGACGAAACGTGCCAGGAAGCGGTCGGCCAGGGTCAGGATGTCTTCACTGCGTTCGCGCAGCGGCGGCAGGTGCAACGTGATGACGTTGAGGCGATACAGCAAATCTTCACGGAAGCGGCCGTCGCGCACCATGTCTTCCAGGTTCAGGTTGGTGGCGGCAAGAATGCGCACATCTGCGCGGCGGGTAACCGGGTCGCCCACCCGCTCGTATTCCTTATCCTGAATGAATCGCAGCAGCTTGGGTTGCAGAGTGAGCGGAAAGTCGCCGATCTCGTCGAGAAACAGCGTGCCGCCGTCTGCCTGGTTGACGCGGCCCAATGTGCTTTCGCTGGCGCCGGTAAATGCGCCGCGGCTGTGACCGAACAGTTCGCTCTCCATCAGTTCCGCGGTCAACGATGGGCAGTTGATGGTCACGCAGGATTTCTTCGAGCGTTTGCTCCAGCCGTGAATGGCCCGCGCCAGCTCGCCCTTACCGGTGCCCGACTCGCCGAGGATCAAGATATTGGCATCGGTGCCCGCTACCTGCCGTGCGGTTTCCAGTACCACCATCATGGCCGGGCTGTGGGAATCGAGGCCGTCCTTGGGCTGGCGCACCGCACCTTCCAGGGCTTCCAGCCGCGCCGAGAGCTGGCGCACTTCCAGTTGCTTGGCGGTGGCCAGGCGCAACTGGTCCGGGCTGCAGGGCTTGACCAGATAGTCGGCGGCGCCGGCCTGGATGGCATCTACCGCGGTGTCCACTGCCGAATGGGCGGTCACGATCACGACACGCATCCATGGCGCTTGAATACGCATATGAGCCAATACATCCAGGCCGTTGTCCTCGCCCAGGCGCAAGTCGAGGAAGCACAGGTCGAACACTTGGCGTTGCATCAACGCATCGGCCTGGGCTGCGCTGTTGGCGGTGGCAACGGTATAGCCTTCATCTTCCAGGCAATAGCGGAAGGTACGGAGGATCGCGGACTCGTCATCCACTAAAAGAATGCGGCCTTGAAGTTCCTTGGCTGATTCCATCTGTCCCGCGCTCCTTAACTGTGAATGTTGGTGTTTAGTCCCGGAATAATCGGGCAAGTTGCATGGTTTATTCTGATTGATAAAAGGCAACGTGGCGTAGCTATCTGCACATCTTCCTACACGCGCCGGTAAAAGGCCCGATCTAGTGGCGTTTTCATATCTTCTCGGCGCTTCGGCAATCACTCAGGCGCTTTCGATCCCTCGACCCGACCACTGGCCATCGTGCATTTCGCACGGCTGTTGGGAGGGTATCGTGCAGGATGCTGTGACGCGCACCTGTGTGTATTTCATAACTATCTGATTTCATTGGGTTTTATTTTGTAAAAAACCTGGCATGCGCTCTGCAATAGGTAGTGCATAGAGCGTCATGAACGAATAATCAGAATGCGGGAGAAAGCAGTATGACTCGCCAAAGCCTCAGCCAATTGCGTGTATCGCCGCTGTACGTGCAGCAAGGTCTGTTCGCCAGCCTGGCCTTGATGGTCACGCTGATTGCCGGCCAGCAGATGCAGCATTGGCAGCAGAGTCAGCAGCAAGCCCCGCAGTTTGAACGGCCTGTCATGACCCAGACCCACTTTCGTTCCGTTGGTAGCACGGCTGCCGATGTAACCGCCCCGCGACTGAGATTGGCAGACCAGGAGTCCACCCTGAGCGAACTGCCGGTTCAAGAACGCTGGGTGTTCTAAGCAACACAACGTCGCTCGCGCCGAGCGACCGCACGGCATCACCGCTGTTACCTCTATGAAAGCTTAAGGAGAATCACCATGTTGAGTTGGGCAATCACATTTCTGATCATCGCCATTGTGGCTGCAGTCCTGGGCTTCGGTGGTATCGCCGGTACGGCTACGGGTATCGCCAAGATTCTCTTTGTGGTCTTCCTGGTGATGTTTATCGCTTCGTTCTTCTTTGGTCGTAAAGGCCGAGGCTGAATATGACCACTCTGCCTTTTAAAGCCATTGCCGCCGCCCTGCTGTTAGGCGGCAGCGGCCTGGTGATGGCCGCCAACGACGGCCAATCCCGGGCCAATGAATTGCTCAGCGCGGACCCACAGTACCGTGAAACCTGGCAAGGCGTGGTGAAGAAAGAAGAGCGCCTGCCCGAATGGGTAATGAACCTGTCGGGTACGGCCGAGCAGATGAACGCTGTCGAAGAGGATGGCGACAAGTATCTGGTAGGGCCGCTGTGTGAAACGGCAGATACCTGCCTGAACAAGCGCCTGATCGTCGCCTTCAGCTTTGATAAGGAAGATGCCTACGCCATGTTGGTGGAAGTCCCGGCCGGCCTGCCGGCGGACAAATCCCCGACGCGGCACGCCGATTACCGTTTTATCGGTAAGCCGGATGAAGGCATGCAGAAGCTGCTGATGGAGCAGCTGAAGAAAGATCCGAATTGGTACTAGGTTCCGTCTTACGGAGCCGGCGTCCATAGAAAGAAGCCAGTTCGCTTCTTTCTGTTTGCATCGCGCACCACGCGCGATGCATGACCAGGGGGTCGGGTTGCTCTGATCGATCAGGATCGGCGCGATCTACGGGTACAGGGAGTGCCTGCGCAAGGGCCGGGTCAGGTGAAAAGCTGCGACGCAAGTTCACAAGTCCTCAAGCTTGCTGAACTTGCGGCGGGCTTATGACTCTCATTGCTCACGTATGCCGCTCATAGCTGGCATTCTTCGTTTTGCCTCTCGATAATCATTACGTAGTGTGTCGACGCGACCATCCATCGAGAAGTTTTTCCGAGCGCTACAGGCTATTTCTTACGCCAGGCCGCGGATATTCCAGGCATTTCTGCTCAACACCCCGAGTTCTCAGCTACCTCTACGCAAGCCGGAATTGGCAGCTTCACGGCCGTTTCACCCGCTTCAATGGCGGATTCGAACTGACCGTTCAGACAATTATTTTCAAAAAAAGCCATGCCGATTCGGCATAGGGTAGGCGTTTACGGCATTAGACGTCGCTGCCTTGCATGGGAATAGTTGCGCCTTTTTTCGCCTGCCAGTAAGCCATTTCGGCCACGCTGCGGTGACCTTCCATGGAGGCAGATGCTCACACTTTTTCGCTTTCGAGCGGTCCAGCTGGCGCATTTGCCTTAAGTTCACTTGAAGTAAGGGTAATGACATGAAGAAGGCAAAGCTAAGCCTCGCCTGGCAGATCCTCATCGGTTTGGTGCTGGGGATCGCGATCGGTGCAGTGCTCAACCATTTCAGTGCTGAAAAGGCCTGGTGGATCAGCAACGTGCTGCAGCCGGCAGGCGATATCTTTATCCGCCTGATCAAGATGATCGTCATCCCAATCGTGATTTCCTCGCTGATCGTCGGCATTGCCGGTGTGGGTGACGCGAAAAAGCTGGGCCGCATCGGCGTCAAGACCATCCTCTACTTTGAAGTCGTCACCACCATTGCCATCGTGGTCGGCCTGTTGCTGGCCAACCTGTTCCATCCGGGCGCGGGCATCGACATGAGTACCCTGGGCACTGTCGATATCTCCAAATACCAGGCCACCGCCGCCGAAGTGCAGCATGAGCACGCGTTCATCGAGACCATTCTCAACCTGATCCCGTCGAACATCTTCGCGGCCGTCGCCCGTGGCGAGATGCTGCCGATCATCTTCTTCTCCGTGCTGTTCGGCCTGGGCTTGTCGAGCCTCAAGCCGGAACTGCGCGAGCCTTTGGTGACCATGTTCCAGGGCGTGTCCGAGAGCATGTTCAAAGTCACTCACATGATCATGAAGTACGCCCCTATCGGTGTATTTGCGCTGATCGCGGTGACGGTCGCCAACTTCGGCTTCGCCTCGCTGCTGCCATTGGCCAAGCTGGTGATCCTGGTTTACGTCGCGATTCTGTTCTTCGCGTTTGCGGTGCTGGGCCTGATCGCCCGCCTGTTCGGTTTCTCGATCCTCAAGCTGATGCGCATCTTCAAAGATGAGCTGGTGCTTGCCTACTCCACCGCCAGTTCCGAAACCGTGCTGCCGCGTGTGATCGAGAAGATGGAAGCCTATGGCGCGCCAAAGGCGATCTGCAGCTTCGTGGTGCCGACGGGTTATTCGTTCAATCTCGATGGTTCGACCCTGTACCAGAGCATCGCCGCGATCTTCATTGCCCAGCTGTACGGCATCGACCTGTCGATCGGCCAACAACTGATGCTGGTGCTGACCCTGATGGTCACCTCCAAAGGCATCGCCGGCGTTCCGGGTGTGTCCTTCGTGGTGCTGCTGGCTACCCTGGGCAGCGTGGGCATTCCATTGGAAGGCCTGGCGTTTATCGCAGGTGTCGACCGTGTGATGGACATGGCGCGTACCGCGCTGAACGTGATCGGCAACGCCCTGGCGGTGCTGGTTATCTCTCGCTGGGAAGGCATGTACGACGATGCCAAGGGCGAGCGCTATTGGAATTCGCTGCCGCACTGGCGCAGCAAAGAGGCGCTGCCGGCCGGCGAGATCACTCGCGGCTGATCGCTCGATTGCGCTGACACAAACCCCGGATAATTCCGGGGTTTGTCGTTTCTGCCAGCCCCGCTATCATTCGCCCCATCTTTCGGGGGATTTAACTGATGCTCAATGGCCTGTGGCTTGGCTTCTTTGTGGTGGCAATGGTGTCAGCACTGGCGCAATGGCTGGTGGGCGGTAACGCCGGGATTTTTGCGGCGATGGTGGAAAGCATTTTCGCCATGGCCAAATTGTCGGTGGAGGTCATGGTGCTCTTGTTCGGCACCCTGACACTGTGGCTGGGCTTTCTGCGTATCGCCGAAAAAGCCGGGATCGTCGACTGGCTGGCCAAGGCCCTGGGCCCGCTGTTTCGTCGCCTGATGCCGGAAGTGCCCGCCGGTCACCCAGCCATCGGCTTGATCACCCTCAACTTCGCCGCCAACGGCCTGGGCCTGGACAACGCCGCCACGCCCATCGGCCTCAAGGCCATGAAAGCGCTGCAGGAACTCAACCCCATCCCCAATACGGCCAGCAACGCACAGATCCTGTTCCTGGTGCTCAATGCGTCCTCGCTGACGCTGTTGCCGGTGACCATCTTCATGTACCGCGCCCAGCAAGGCGCTGCCGACCCGACGCTGGTGTTCCTGCCGATCCTGTTGGCCACCAGCGCCTCGACGCTGGTGGGCCTGCTGTCGGTAGCGGTGATGCAGCGCCTGCGCTTGTGGGACCCGGTCGTGCTCGCCTACCTGATTCCCGGCGCGTTGGTGCTGGGTGGCTTCATGGCGTTGCTGGCGACCCTGTCCGCCACGGCGCTGGCCGGGTTGTCTTCGATCCTTGGCAACCTCACGTTGTTTGGCTTGATCATGCTGTTCCTGGTGATCGGCGCCTTGCGCAAGGTCAAGGTGTATGAGGCCTTTGTCGAAGGCGCCAAGGAAGGCTTTGACGTTGCCAAGAACCTGCTGCCCTATCTGGTGGCGATGCTCTGTGCGGTGGGCGTGTTGCGTGCCTCCGGGGCCCTTGACTTCGGCCTGGAAGGGATTCGCCATGTGGTGGCCTGGACCGGCATGGACACGCGGTTTGTCGACGCGCTGCCCACCGCGATGGTCAAGCCGTTCTCCGGCAGCGCGGCGCGGGCGATGTTGATCGAGACCATGCAGACCCAGGGGGTGGACAGTTTCCCGGCGTTGGTGGCGGCGACGATCCAGGGCAGTACCGAGACCACGTTTTATGTGTTGGCGGTGTACTTCGGGTCGGTGGGCATCCAGCGGGCGCGGCATGCGGTGGGGTGTGCGTTGTTGGCGGAGTTCGCGGGGGTCGTGGCGGCTATTGCGGTGTGCTACTGGTTCTTTGGTTGAGGCTTGGATTGCTACCGGGGGCAAGCCCCCTCCCACATGTTGATCTGTGAATGCATTCAAATTGTGGGAGGGGGCTTGCCCCCGATGAGGCCCTCAACCTTTAGGTGTAGTGTTGCCTTGCGCCACGACCCAACCCACTACCTGCTTATTCAGCTGATCCCCGGCTTGCCCAAAAGCCGCCACCACCGAAGGCACCTTGGTATCCCCCACCGGCTGCCTCACCTCAAACCGCCGACTGGCAATGATCCTTTGATCGCTGCCGCGCACCAGCCGAGCATCCAGCCGAATCACCACCTCCACTGCCGTGCCGTGGTATTCGCTCTGAAACGCCTGCAACTGGCCACCCAGCTCATAGTCCGCCTGCAGGTTGGTCTCGTCGGTACTCAGCAGCGTCACCCGGCCGTCACGCTGGAAGCCATCCAGCAGACGGTTGCGCAACAGCACCGGCGCCGGATCGCTCCAGCGCGCGTTGGCATAGCTGCTGATCAAATCGCCATTGGGCACCACCGCGATGCGTGGGCTGTCGAGAAATTCGCTGGTCTGTGGCTTGGTCACACGCAATGACCAGCTCACCGGCGCGCCTTGACTGACGGGCTGGGTGGAGGCCAGGCGGTACACGTCGGACGGGTCCGGCTTGGGCAGGATCGAGCACGCGCTCATCAATGCAAAAGCCAAGGGGGCGATCATTCGGTAAGCACGCTTCATGGCGTGAACTCCTTGTTCTTGTCACTGCCCAGCAGGTAACCGCTGGGGTTGGCTTCCAGACGGCGGGAGATGGCGCGCAGGGATCCGAGGGTTTCGCGCAGTTCGCGCACGGCCGGCGCCAGTTCATTGAGGCCCTGCAGGCCGCTGTTCACCGAGTCCTTGTTGTTGGCCAGTAACGTATTGAGGGTGGCAGTGCTTTGCTCAAGGGATTTCATCGCCTGCTCCGCACTGCCAAAGGCTTGCTTGCCTTGGTCGTTGAGCAAGCCGTTGGCGTTGCGCATCAATACGGTGGTCTGTTCCAGCGCGCCGCCGGCCTGCTTGCTCACTTGCATCAATTGCTGCATCACCACTTTGATGTCGCCGCGCTGTTCTGCGATGGCGCCGGTGGTTTGCTGCAGATTGTCCAGGGTGGTGCTCAAGCGTTCGACGTTTTCCCGCGAGAACAGCTGGTTGGCGTTATGCAGCAGCAGGTTGATGCTGGTCATCAGGTCGTTGCTGTTATTGAGCAGGCGTGCGATGGGCGACGGCGACGCGATGATTTCCGGCAGGTTGCCATCCTTGCCCTTGAGTTCCGGGCTTTGCGGGGTGCCGCCGCTGAGTTGGATGATCGAAGTGCCGGTGATACCGGTCAGTGCCAGTTTGGCCTGGGTGTCTTCCTTGATCGGCGTTTGCCCGGCCAGGCGGATGCGCGCCAGCACGCGGCGCGGGTCCTTGGGGTCCAGGCGCAGGCTGGTGACATCGCCCACCTTGATCCCGCTGTACTGCACCGAACTGCCCTGGGACAGGCCGCTGACCGCTTCGTTGAACACCACCTCATAGTCCCTAAAGGCGCTGTCGACGCTGGACTTGGCCAGCCACAGGCCGAACAGCATCGCGCCAACCACCACTATTACGCTGAACAGTCCGATCATCACATGATGGGCTCGGGTTTCCATGTCATACCTCGTTGAGCGATTGAGCGGCATCCAATGCCGCGCGGCCTCGGGGGCCGTGGAAATATTCGTGGATCCAGGCGTCGTCGGTTTCCGAGACGACATCGATGGCGTCCGCCACCAGGACTTTCTTCTGTGCCAGCACCGCCACGCGGTCGGTGATGGTGTACAGCGTGTCGAGGTCGTGGGTGACCAGGAACACACTCAAGCCCAGCGCATCGCGCAGGGTCAGAATCAGTTGGTCGAATTGCGCCGCGCCAATCGGGTCAAGGCCGGCGGTGGGTTCGTCGAGAAACAGGATGTCCGGGTCCAGGGCCAGCGCACGCGCCAGGGCGGCGCGCTTGATCATGCCGCCGGACAGCGACGCCGGGTACTTGTCGGCCGCCGACAACGGCAGCCCGGCCAGGGCCAGTTTGACCGCCGCCAGATGCTCGGCGTCGGCGCGGCTGAGCCCGGCGTGCTCGATCAACGGCAAAGCGACGTTCTCGGTGACGGTCAGCGAGGAAAACAAGGCGCCCTTCTGGAACAGTACGCCGAAGCGTCGTTCCACCAGTGAGCGCTCATGCTCGGACAGACTCGGCAGGTTCTTGCCGAACACTCGCACTTGCCCCTCGCTGGGCCGCCGCAGGCCGACGATGCTGCGCAGCAACACCGACTTGCCGCTGCCGGAGCCGCCGACCACCGCCAGAATCTCGCCCTTGTACAAATCCAGGTCGAGGTGCTCGTGCACGCTCTGGCTGCCAAAGCGGTTGCACAGGCCGCGAACCTCAATCACCGCCTCAGTGGGCGCTCGATGCACGCGATTCACCAGCCCATCTCCATGAAAAACATTGCCGCGACCGCGTCCAGCACGATCACCACGAAAATCGACTGCACCACGCTGGAGGTGGTGTGCGCGCCGACCGACTCGGCACTGCCGCTGACCTTGAAGCCTTCCAGGCAACCGATCGCGGCGATCAGGAACGCGAAGATCGGCGCTTTCACCATGCCTACCAGAAAATGCTGCACGCCGATGTCCGATTGCAGCAGCGACAGAAACATCGCCGGCGAAATATCCAGGGCCACCGCACACACCACTCCGCCGCCGACAATCCCCGAGAGCATCGCCAGGAATGTCAGCATCGGCAGCGCCACCAGCAACGCCAGGACCCGCGGCAGCACCAGCAGCTCCATCGGGTCCAGGCCCAGGGTGCGGATGGCGTCGATTTCTTCGTTGGCCTTCATCGAGCCGATTTGTGCGGTAAAGGCGCTGGCCGTGCGGCCGGCGATCAGAATGGCGGTGAGCAACACGCCGAATTCGCGCAGGAATGAGAACGCCACCAGGTCCACGGTGAAGATCGTCGCGCCGAAGCTCTTGAGCACGGTGGCGCCGAGGAACGCCACGACAGCGCCGACCAGAAAGGTCAGCAGCGCGACGATAGGCGCGGCGTCGAGGCCGGTCTGTTCGATATGCGCGACCACCGGCGTCAGGCGCCAGCGCTTGGGCCGCAGGATGCCGCGCACGAAGGTTTCGAGGATCAGGCCGATGAAGCCCAACAGTTTCATCCCGTCTTGCCAGACGGTGTCCACGGCGCGGCCGATGCGCGCCAACAGTTGGATGCCGGCGCCCTCTTCCGGCTCTTTGAGCGGGACGCAAAAATCATTCAGCGAGCGGTAGACCGTCTTGAGCAGTGCCCGGTCGGCGGCGGACAGACTGCAATCGGTCTGCTCGGCGGAGCGTTCGATACGGTCGGGGCCGAGCAACTCCACCAGCAGCGACGCGCCGGCGGTATCCAGAGCACCGAGGCCGTTAAGGTCGATGTGCGCGCCGGCGTCGTATTGGCCGTCGAGGGTGTTCGACAGCTTCTTCAGGTTTGCATAGTGGGCAAGCGTCCAGTCACCGGTAATGCGCAGCAACGGCGGTGTGCTGGACGTATCGAGTTGGGCCGCGCCGGCTGTGGTGGGAGTGGTCATAAGCTCCGAGCGTGTTTGGCTATCCATAATTGCTACGTAATAGCACGATCGGGCCTACTCCGGGTTGTCCGTTTGTGCTGAGTCGATGACGTTAAAGCGCAGCACGCCAATGACTTGCCCGTCTTCGGTGAGCACCCGCACCTGCCAGCGGCCTACCGCATCCGCCGGGAAGTTCTGCTTGTGCGTCCAGGCGCGGTAGCCTTCCTTGCGGCCGCCGTGGATATCCAGGGCAATGCGGTCGACTTCCTGGCCGTTGAATTTCCACACATGGTAGATCCGCTCATCGAGGCCGCGCGGCGCGTTGATTGCGGTATAGGCGTACAGCCCGCCGCTGCGCAGTTGGGCGGCGGTGACTTGCTTGAGGTCGTCGCCCGGTGTGCGGTCTTGCAGCTGGGTGCTGATGGCCACTTCGGTCATCCACAGGGTGGCAGGTGGCACCCAGCTACGCAGCAGCCAGCCGGCGCAGCCAATCGCGGCCGTTACTCCCAGCAGCATCACCCAGCCTTTGACGCTGCGCAGCGGCAGGCTGGCGGCCAGGCTCGGAATCGACAGTGCCATGGCGACGCCCAGTGCCAGCTTGTAACTCTCGGCGGTGGTCAAGTGCAGAATGATCGGCAGCGCGGTCAGCAGCGCGGCGAATAATGTCAGCGTATGCAAGGCGAGGAACAGCGAGCGCTTGGGCGCCAGCCACCTGTAATACAGTGGGTCGATGATCGAGACCAACGCCGCCGCGCCGAGCAGGCCGGTGAACACCGATTGGCCGCTGTTCCAGGCCGTGGTGACGAAAAAGAACGGCAACACGAAAAACAGACTTTCCTGGTGGATCATCTGCGTGGCATAGCGCAGCAGCGGTTCCGGTATCTCGCGGTTGAACAGCCTGGTGAACAGTTGCGTGAAGCTGTTTTCCAGCATCAGCCACAACCAGCTCACCAGCAGGATCACGGCGATCCAGCTGGCCATGCCCTGCTGGCGGTCCACCAGGATGAAGCTGCCCACACCCGAGATGAAGCCGCCGAGTGCGATCACCCCCGGGTAGCGCTTGATCAGTTCTATGACGCGCTGGATAAGGGGCGGCAGGTTCGGCATGGGCGGTTCACAAAGTGTGTGGGAGAAATCTCAGACAGAATAACGTCTTGGTCCGCTGTTCGGTGCCTCATTACGCGATCCGTTTGCGATAAAACCGTAGGGCGACCCACGCAACAGCGATCAATCCGAGCACGCCCGCGCCTATCCAGCTCAGGGCGTTGTAGCTCAACAGCGGTTTTTCGATGCGCCAGTAGCCAGGCTGCTCCAGTACCTGCCGCATGGCCTGATTGGTCTGGGCCAGGCTCACGGCCTTGATACGTTTGGCCGGGTTGCTGAAGCGCCCATCGGTATAGTCGCCGGCGGCGCTCCAGTAATAGTCGGCCAGCGCGCTGTTGCCCTGTACGGCCCAGGCCTGGCGTGCGATGGCCGCTTGCTGCAGGCGCGCGAACACCGCCGGTTCGAGGCCATCCTTGAGCAGCCCTGCCTTGAGGTCTTCCAGCACCTGTTCGGCTTCCTCGAGATTTTCCCGTTCGAGGTCGGCGTTCAGGCTCAGGAAGCCGACGCCGCCGAGCACTTCTCGCTCGCTCCACGGCCCGTAGGACAGGCCGTGCCTGAGGCGCAATTGGCGGTACAAGGCCCAGTCGAGGTAGTCCTTGAGCAGGTCGTAGGTTTCATCATGCTGGTCGTCCAGCAACGGTTCCGGGAACAGCCAATGCAGTTTGGCATTGTCGCCGACCCAGCCGTGGATCAGGTCACGATGGCTGGCGGCGGCCTGCTGGATTTGCGGCAATGGCCGATGTTCGCTCGGCTCTACCGGGTCGAGTTGGCCATAGGTGCGTTCCAGGTAGGCAGGCAGCAGTTTGTCCAGATCGCCGACGACGATCAGGGTCATGTTGTTCGGTGCATACCAGTTTTTGCGCAGCGCCTCCAACTGGTCGCGGGTCAGAGGGTTGACCTCGGCGCGTTCGGCGCACTTGAGGCCCAACTCGACGGCCAGCTGATTGCTGGCGTTGTGCCCGAGATCCTGGCGGTCCAGCAGGCGTTGCAAGTGGGAGTAATGGCCACCGTCCTCGCGCTCGACCACCTGCTTGGCGGCGTTGATATTGGCGTCGGTCAGTTGGGTGCGGGTGATGATTGCCAGCAGCAGGTCCAGGACCTTGCGCTGGTTCTGCGCGGGCGCCTCGATGACAAATGTGGTGTCGGCGTTGCTGGTGTAGGCGTTCCATTCGCCGCCCAGGGCTTGCATGCGGTCTTCGAGGTCGCCTTCGTTACCGCCGTCGATGCCGCTGAACAACAGGTGCTCGAACAAATGCGGCAGTTCTTTCTGGTCGCAGCTGAAATCGTCCAGGCCCACGCCGACGACCAGGCGGATGGCCACATGCCCGCGCTCGGTGCCCGGTTTGAGCAGCAGTTGCAGGCCATTGGGCAAGGTATAGCCTTCGACTTGCAGGCGGTCAAAGGCAAAGGTGTGTGCCGAGCCCATGAGCAGGCAGGCGAGTAACAGGCGACGCATAACAAGCTTCCTGGCGAGTGAGGTCCGTTGTTAACTGACTTCGCTCGCTGGCGTACGTTCAGGGCGAATGGGTGATGTCGGCAATATCTTCAGCAGAGAGTGCGCCAGTGTCGGAAGTTTCCAACACGACATAAGCGCTGCTGCAAAATAACGAGTTCAAGCGCTTCATGTCGGCGATCAGCTCCAGATGCAGGGAGCTGGTTTCCAGGCTCTGCACGATTTTACGCTGCAAGCGGCTGACGTGGGCGTGGGCCAGGCGACGTTCCTGGGCACGAAAACGGCGTTTCTCACGCAGTAATTGGCGGGCGCTTTCCGGGTCGCCGCTGAGGAACACCGACAGGCCCAGGCGTAGATTGGCGATCAGCTGGCTGTGCAGGCCGCTGAGTTCTTCCAGGCCGACTTCGGAAAATTGCCGACGTTGCGAAGTCTTCTGCTGCTGGACTTTGCGCAGCATGCGCTCGATCAGGTCGCCTGCCAGCTTCAGGTTGATCGACAGCTCGATGATCTCTGCCCAGCGTCGATTGTCCTGCTCACCCAGGTCTTCACGGGGCATTTGTGCCAGGTAAAGTTTGATCGCGCTGTAAAGCGCCTCGACGTCATCGCTGAGGCTGCGCATTTGCTGGGTAATGGCGGTTTGGTTGCCGCGCAGCACTTCCTGCATCGAGGTGAGCATGTTGTCGATCAGGTCGCCGAGGCGCAGGGTTTCGCGGGCGGCGTTGGCCAGCGCCAGGCTCGGCGTGTTCAGCGCGGCCAGGTCCAGATGGCGCGGCTTGGCCTTGCCGTTGGTCTCGGGACGCTCCGGCAGCAGCCATTCGCACAGCCGCGCCATCGGGCCGATAGTGGGCAGCAGAATCAGGCAGCGGCTGACGTTGTAGAGCAGGTGGAAGGTGATGACCATGCCCTGGGTGCTGTAGTCCAGGCCGTCCATCCAGCGTACGAGCGGGTCGAGCACCGGAATGATCAACAGCAGACCGATCAATTTGTACAACAGACTGCCCAGGGCGACTTGCCGCCCGGCGGTGTTCTGCATGCTGGTGCTGAGAAAGGCCAGTATGCCACTGCCGATGTTGGCGCCGATCACCAGGCCGATGGCCACGTGCAAACCGATCACGCCGGCGCCGGCCAGGGTTGCCGTGAGCAGCACTGCGGCGAGGCTGGAGTAGGAAATCATCGCGAACAGCGCGCCGACCAGGGCGTCGAGCAAGATATCGCCGGTCAGCGAAGCGAAGATGACTTTGACGCCTTGGGCATGGGTAATCGGCCCGGCAGCTTCGACGATCAATTGCAGGGCCAGAATGATCAGCCCGAGGCCGATCCCGACCCGGCCCAACTGCCCGGCCCGCGTCTGTTTGCGCGACAGGAAAAAAATCACCCCGAGGAAGATCAGCAGCGGTGACAACCAGGACAGGTCGAAGGTCAGCACTCGCGCCATCAACGCGGTACCGACGTCGGCGCCGAGCATGGTGGCCAGGGCGGGCGTAAGGCTCATCAAGCCCTGGCCGACAAAGGACGTCACCAGCATCGCCGTGGCATTGCTGCTCTGCACCATGGCGGTCACCAGGATACCGGCGACAAACGCCAGCCAGCGTTTGGACATGTTCTGCCCGATGACCTGGCGCAAGTTGGAGCCGTAGACCCGCAGGATGCCGGTACGGACGATGTGCGTGCCCCAGATCAGCAGGGTCACGGCGGAAAGCAGATTGAGCAAGGTCAGCATGCTCGGCCCCCCGTATAGGTGCGCTCCAGCAGGAGCGAAGGAAAGTTGCCGCGTGCCGTTCTACGTCTTGTAGTTAAGCTGTAGTTGGCGAATGGGCTCTGCGCCAGCATCGCATAGCTGATCGCGGGATTGAAACAAAACTGTCATGAAATCAGCTTTTTGCAGATGAAAAAAACGGGGCATCAACGCCCCGTTTTTTGTGTGGCTCGGGTTTATTGACCCGGAATATCCTTGCGCAGTTTCACCGGATCCTGCTGCTTCTTCTTTTTCGCGATGGCGGTGCGCATCTTGATGTTCACCGCTTCCACCGCCAGCGAGAACGCCATGGCGAAGTAGACGTAGCCTTTTGGTACATGGACACCGAAGGATTCGGCGATCAGCACGGTCCCCACCACCAGCAGGAACGACAGCGCCAGCATTTTCAGCGACGGGTGCTTGTCGATGAATTCGCTGATGGTGCCGGCGGCCAGCATCATCACCAATACGGCAACCACGATCGCGGCGACCATGACCGGCACATGGGAAACCATGCCGACGGCGGTGATGACCGAGTCCAGGGAGAATACGATGTCGATGATCGCAATCTGGATGATGGTGTAGATGAACTTGCCGCCGGCGCCTTTGGGCTCGTCGTGGGTTTCGTCTTCACCTTCCAGGGCGTGGTACATCTCCTGGGAGCTTTTCCACAGCAGGAACAAACCGCCGAAGAACAGGATCAGGTCGCGACCGGAAATGCCCTGGCCGAAGACCACGAACAGGTCGGCGGTCAGTTGCATGACCCAGGTGATCGACAGCAGCAACAGGATGCGCGTGACCATCGCCAGAGCGAGGCCGAAGATCCGGGTGCGCGCCTGCATGTGCTTGGGCATGCGGCTGACCAGGATCGAAATCATGATGATGTTATCGATGCCCAGGACGATCTCGAGCGCCGTCAGGGTGAAGAAGGCAATCCAGATTTCCGGATTGGTCAGCCATTCCATGTGTATTCCTTTGAGCAAGTGTTAGACCGCGCGAACTGTAGCGCCGCGCGGTGAGTGAGTCGGTACGATTATAGAGTGCTGAACAGCGGAAAAATCCCCATCAGCAACGCGGCGAACATTATGCACAGGCATACCAGTACTGCCCACTTGAGGGTGAAGCGCTGGTGATCGCCAAACTCGATACCTGCCAGGGCGACCAGCAAGTAGGTGGAGGGTACCAGTGGGCTGAGCAGATGCACCGGTTGCCCGACGATCGACGCACGCGCCATCTCCACAGCGGTGATGCCGTAGTGGCTGGCGGCTTCGGCCAGCACTGGCAGCACGCCATAGTAGAACGCATCGTTGGACATGAAGAAGGTAAACGGCATGCTCACCAGCGCCGTGATGACCGCGAGGTACGGCCCCAAGGCTTCAGGGATAACCGCCAGCAGGCTCTTGGACATCGCATCGACCATGCCGGTGCCCGACAGGATGCCGGTGAAGATGCCGGCGGCGAAGATCAGCCCCACCACTGCCAAGACGCTGCCGGCGTGGGCGGCGACGCGGTCTTTCTGCTGTTGCAGGCACGGGTAGTTGACGATCATTGCGATACTGAACGCCACCATGAACAGCACCGGCAGTGGCAACAGACCGGCGATCAGGGTGCACATCAGCGCCAGGGTCAGCGCGCCGTTGAACCAGATCAGCTTGGGACGGCGGGCATCCGGGAATTGCGACACGCTGATTTCACTGTGGTCGATCTCGTCACCTTGCAGGTGCAGTTCACCCAGGCGCGCACGTTCGCGCTTGCCGTACATGTAGGCGATCACCAGGATCGCGACCACGCCAGCGGCCATGGCCGGGATCATCGGCACGAAGATATCCGAGGGGTCCACATGCAGCGCACTGGCGGCGCGGGCGGTCGGGCCGCCCCAGGGGGTCATGTTCATTACGCCACCGGCAAGAATGATCAAGCCGGCCATGATGCGCGGGCTCATGCCGATGCGCTGGTACAGCGGCAACATGGCGGCCACGCAGATCATGTACGTGGTGGCGCCGTCACCGTCGAGGGACACCACCAGGGCCAGCACGGCGGTGCCGACCGAGACTTTCAGCGGGTCGCCCTTGACCATCTTGAGGATCTTGCGCACGGCCGGGTCGAACAGGCCGGAGTCGATCATCAAGGCAAAATAGAGGATGGCGAACATCAGCATCACGCCGGTCGGCGCAAGCTTGGTGATGCCTTCGAGCATCATCGGGCCGATCTTCGGCGCGAAGCCGCCGAACAGCGCGAACAGGATAGGCACGATGATCAAGGCGATCAGCGCAGACAGGCGCTTGGTCATGATCAGGAACATGAACGTGATGACCATGGCAAAGCCAAGGAAAGTCAGCATAGGAATACTCCAGGCGTAGCGCGGCTAGGGAATGGCGAACCGGGTGGGGTCAGCGCAGAACGAAAGGCACGAGGCGTACGGGGGGAGTTGGGATAAACAGACGGGTACGGGCGGACATCGGGAATCACCATTGTTGTTGTTAACAGTCGGTCTATTGCCGACAGTGGGGCGATCCTAGACGGGTAAGCTTTCAGCCAGCTTTCGTTGGGAAAACAGGTGACACTCGGTCGTGAGGCTTATGCAGATAAAAAGTGTGGGAGGGGGCAAGCCCCCTCCCACACTGGGATCACTTGATTAGCTGAGTATCTACGGCAGTTCGAGGCCGCCGGCCGCTTTATGCAACGCTCGCAGATGCTCACCCATTTGCTTGAGATTGGCCTCGCAAGCGGCAATCTCGGCAGCGCGGGAAGGATCGAGCAGCGCCCTTACTTCTTTATCCAGTTCACCGGTCAGCGATTGCAGTTGCTTCTGGCGCTCGGCACTTTCCGATTCCAGCCGCTTGGCCTCCGAAGGCTGCGGCAGGCCGTAGCCGCCACTGTCGAGCAACTCGGCGGGGCGACTGAGGAAGCCGCTGTTGGCGAGGATTTGCTGCAATGTGTTGTTGGCTTTTTCCATGCCACCGTTTTTCAGCTCACGGGCATTGAGGTAGCGTTGTTTGACTTCGTCCTGGGCGAGCATCAATTGTTTGCGAAAGCTGGCCTGTTCCAGCAACAGCAACGCGGCGCTGGTTCGCAAGTCGGCCTGGCTGAACCATTGTCGGCGCTCCTGCGCATTCAGCGACAGCCAGTCTTCGACCTGGGTCTGCTTGATCGGCAGACGCTTGCGCAAGACATCGAACATCGCCTGGTAGCGCTCGCGGAACGAGTCAAAGTGATAGCCCAGGCGCAACGCTTCGCGCTTGTCATCCAGCACGCTGGTGTCGGCCAGCCCGCGTGCGTTGAGCACCTCCAGCAAGCCGTTGGGGGTGATGTTGTCCAGGCCGGTCAATTGTGGATTCGCGCTGCCACTGCGCAATAGCTTCAAGCTTTCCACTGCACAGTTGTTGGAAATGAAGAAGTAATTGCCGTCGTAGCTCCAGTGCATCTCGGCGGCATGTTCGACCGTGTCGTTGATTTCCTGACGATTGAGCTTGAGCGGCACTGACGCCAGGCCACGCAGTTCGGTCTTGGTGTATTCGTCGATGACTTGGGCCAGCGGCAGCACGAACAGTCGCGACGGGTATTTGCCCACCAGACCATCCCAGCTCGACAGCTGTACGTCACCGACGAAGGCGCGGTAGGACAACACCAGGTGCTGATCCAGGTCCAGGCGGCAATCCGGCCCGCGGGGACGACCGGGCGCACAGATCACCAGGCGCAGCATGCTATGGCCCCAGCGGCTCACCAGGTTCTGGTTGGCTTCGGCGAGGAGGTAGTCGATTTCGTACACGCGTTCCGGGTCAATCTGACCCAGCGGTGTCTTGGCGAAATCGTTGCCGGCGTTCAGAAAAGCGTAGGCATTGCCGCACTTATCCTGCCCGGGCGGCGCCCAGCCGAAGTGTTCCTTGTAATAGCGCGCCAGCGCGGGACGGCGACAGGCGTAGCTGGGGTCGAGAAGGAAGTACTCCATGTTGACCGCGACGAACTCCAGCGGGCTGGTGGTTTCGTAGATATCCGGGCTGCGAACCACTTGGTTGTTGTGCTGCTCGCGTTCGCCGCGACGACCGACGTATTGCGGCCAGCCGGCGAGGTCCAGCAGGCGAGGGTCGTCACTCAGGGTGAAGCGACGGTCGTTCTGCCCACGGCATTGATCGGGCAGGCCAATCAGGCCGGTGATGTTGTTCTGGCGGCTGCAGCGTTGAATCAGGGCGCGCTCGTCTTTGGACCACAGGCGCGCACGGTCATAGAGGTGGGTCAGTTCATGCAGCACAGTGGCGAGCATTTCCCGGCGCACGGTGCCGTGGGGGCGGTTGGTTTTCCGGGTGGCGGCGCTGCCGTCGGTCAGGCTGGCCAGCAGGTTTCGGTTCAGGTCCAGTTCGGACACCAGGGAGGCCTGGCCGTAGGCGTTTTCAGGCATCTTGTCGGTCCAGCCGACCTCGATACGGCGGTCCAGTTGCTCGATGAAGCGCGGCGGCAGGGCGCCCATCGCTTCATCGAGCAATGCCTGGCTGGCCTGCTGTTCAGCCGGGCTCAGGCCATCGGTCTTGAGCTGCAGTTGCAGGCTGGCCTGGGCTGCACCGGCACACAGCAGCACAGCCCCGGCCAGGAGCCAGGCTTTGACTCGCCTCACAGAGCGAGGATAGCTTCGGCAAGCGTCTGGTCGCTGGCATCACGGGCTTGCGGTACGCGGGTGCGCAGGGTGTCGAAGGCCGCTTCGAGTTGTGCACCACGGATCTCGCCATGGGTGGCGACGAAACTGGCGGCATCATCGTGGGCTTGGCGCACGATCTTGGAATCGCGGATGGAGGTGGTGGTGTCGGAGGTGAAATCGATGGTGCGCGCCGAAGCGCGAACCACGATGTTACTGGTGGCCTTCAGGGTTTGCGCCTGGGCGATATCAGCCAGAAACAGCAGGCCGAGGGCGGCGACGATCAACGGGCTACGCATGGGGTGACTCCAAGACAAAGATGGACATACAAAGATGATTATTGGACGAGAATTGCCTGCGCCAGTTCAAGGTCGCTTGCATGAAGTTTTGGCTGGGTGCGGCGCAGGTAATCCAGCGCGGACTCCAGGCGTGCGCCCCGCCATTGGCCGTCAGTGGCAATGAAAGCAGCAGCATCATCCTTGGCAACCCGAACCAACTTGTTATCAAACGGCGCGGAAGTCACCTTGCTGGTGGCGTACGCGCTGACAACGGTGCTCTGAACGGAGACATCCAAGGCCGAAGCCAACGGTGCCCAGCAGGCACAGAACATTACGGGAACAATCAACAGGCGGTATGAAAAAGCCATGGCACTCGACAACCGAAAACGAGCGCCAAGGCTAGCGCAATGACCGGGTGAGAGCCAGTGCACTGACTGGCCCTCCCTGCTTGCCCCTGGCGTTAGATCGCCAGGATGGCCTGGGCCAACTGAGCGTCAGTGGCGGTGGTCAATTGCGGCGCCTGTTGGCGGATCTGCGCCAGGGCGCTTTCCAGTTTCACGCCACGGATGGCGCCTTCGCTGGCAACAAAGCTGGCCGCGTCGTCACGGGCGGCTCGCACCACCTTGTTGTCGCGCAGGGAAGACGTGGCATCGGAAGTGGCGTCGGAGGTGGCTTTCAGTGCGCCAACGATCGAATCGGTGGTGACGATAAAGCTGCTCGCATTGGCGTTGGCAGCAACGGCCAACAGGGCGGCGGTGCACAGCAGGCGAAGACGGGACATGGGGTAACTCCTGTAGATGAGCAAATAAGGTGGCACAGAACGGCCACAGTGAAACGGACGTTGGGCAATTGGGCATCTGACGCCCGTTCTACAAGGTTCGCCACGTGGTGACTGGATATTAGGTCACCGCTTGCTCATTCGGAAGCCTGTGGTTAACTGTTATGGTTATATTTTGAAATGTAAAAACTGTACCTGTCCGGCAGAAGACTGCCGTTTTCAGTTTCATTTATCCAGATACAACAAAGCCCGCCTCCGGTTACCCGGGGCGGGCTTTGCTTTGGCAAATCAGAGTGCTGGCGGTGGACCCGGCGGGTCAGGGCCAGCGAGCGCCAATCAGCGCCAGAACGGCTTGCTCAGCTCTTCGTAGCGTTGAGCTTCGCTGATACCGGCGTCAGCCAGCAGACGCGAATCCAGGCGAGCCAACTGGTGGCGGCTGGAGATGCGGCGCTGCCACAACATCAGGTTGGCGAGAACGCGCAGAGGCAGGGAGGCCTGGGTGTTAACAGCTTTTTCTTCGAAGAACAGTTCGGAACTGAGTGTACGTTCCATGATGACATCCTTCCGCTTGTGGCGGGATTAGGTAGTGGTTTAACTGATGCCAATGATCCTCTTCGCACGCAAGAGTCTCTAGATACAGTTCACCTGTATTGTGAGGGGCCAGTTAACTGTTTATAGAGGCTGTACGGTACGAAATTGGGGCAACTGTACCTGTGCGCACTTAAACGGTGCGAATTAGGCTTTTTTGACGGGGGTTGTGGGATATTTCCGTAGGAAATGACCGGTACAGCAGTACAGTTTTTGATAGATGTGCCGATCAAAGCACCGGGTCGATAAAACTGTATAAGTATCGACCCGGTCGTGTATCGATCAAGCCTTGAGCATGTGCCCGGTTTCTTCCAGGTTAATGTGCCAGCTCAGTGCGTCGCGCAGGATATGCGGGGTATGCCCGCCGATAGCGCAGGCGGCAACGAAGTAACCGTTCAGCGCGTCGCGATACGCTGGGTGCACGCAGTTGTCGATGATCACTCGGGCGCGCTCGCGGGGCGCCAGGCCACGCAGGTCCGCCAGGCCCACTTCGGTCACCAGGATGTCGACGTCGTGCTCGGTGTGGTCCACATGGCTGACCATCGGCACTACGCTGGAAATCGCGCCGCCTTTGGCAATCGACTTGGTGACGAAGATCGCCAGGTGCGCATTGCGCGCAAAGTCCCCGGAGCCGCCAATGCCGTTCATCATCCGCGTGCCGCAGACATGGGTGGAATTCACGTTGCCGTAGATATCGAATTCCAGCGCTGTATTGATGCCGATGATGCCCAGGCGGCGCACCACTTCAGGATGGTTGGAGATTTCCTGCGGGCGCAGCACCAGCTTGTCCTTGTAGTGCGCAAGATTGCCGAACACATCGGCATTGCGTCGTTCCGACAGGGTAATCGAGCTGCCGGAGGCGAAGCTCAGCTTGCCCGCGTCGATCAGGTCGAATGTGGAGTCCTGCAGCACTTCCGAATACATGGTCAAGTCTTCGAACGGCGAGTCAATCAAGCCGCACATCACTGCGTTAGCGATGTTGCCGATACCGGCCTGCAGCGGGCCGAGCTTGTTGGTCATGCGCCCGGCCTCTACTTCCTGTTTCAGAAAGTTGATCAGGTGGTTGGCGATGCCCTGGGTGTCGCTGTCGGGTGGCGTCACGGTGGAGGCAGAGTCGGCCTGGTTGGTGATCACGATGGCGACGATTTTCTCGGGCGGGATGGGAATCGCCGGGCTGCCAATACGATCGTCGACCTTGACCAGCGGAATCGGCGTGCGGGTTGGCCGGTAGGAAGGGATATAAATGTCGTGCAGCCCCTCAAGGTTCGGGTTGTGCGCCAGATTGATCTCGACGATTACTTGTTTGGCAAAAATCGCGAAGCTGGCGGAGTTGCCCACCGAGGTGGTGGGCACGATATGGCCTTGTTCGGTGATTGCAACGGCTTCGATCACGGCGATGTCCGGCAACTTGAGCTGGTTGTTGCGCAGTTGCTCGACGGTTTCCGATAAGTGCTGGTCGATAAACATCACTTCGCCGGCGTTGATTGCCTTGCGCAAGGTGCTATCAACCTGGAACGGCATACGACGTGACAGCACGCCGGCTTCGGTCAATTGCTTGTCCAGGTCGTTGCCCAGGCTGGCGCCGGTCATCAGGGTGATTTTCAGTGGTGACGTCTTGGCGCGCTCGGCCAGGGCGTGGGGAACGGCCTTGGCTTCACCGGCGCGGGTGAAGCCGCTCATGCCGACGGTCATGCCGTCCTCGATCAGTGCAGCGGCATCTGCCGCGCTCATGACCTTGTTCAACAACGAAGGCAAGCGGATACGATCACGGTACATGAATGGTTATCTCAGGCTGCGGAAGCAAGTTGGGCAGTGTAGTGATTTCAAAAAGTTTCGGCCCGCTACCATGGTCGAATGCCGAGTGGCGATTTAGAGCCTTTGGTCGGTTTCATCCATTCATAAAAAACCCCAGCCTATCGGAGGCCAGGGTTTCGGGTATTGCGCTGGCGCAGTGTTATTCGACAGCTTTGACCATGTCTTCGATGACTTTCTTGGCATCACCGAAGACCATCATGGTCTTGTCCAGGTAGAACAACTCGTTGTCCAGGCCTGCGTAGCCGCTGGCCATCGAGCGCTTGTTGACGATGATGGTCTTGGCCTTGAACGCTTCAAGGATCGGCATGCCGGCAATCGGTGAGTTCGGATCATTCTTGGCGGCCGGGTTGACCACGTCGTTGGCGCCCAGCACCAGTACCACGTCGGCCTGGCCGAACTCGGAGTTGATGTCTTCCATCTCGAACACCTGGTCGTACGGCACTTCGGCCTCGGCCAGCAGTACGTTCATGTGCCCTGGCATGCGGCCTGCCACAGGGTGGATCGCATACTTTACCGTCACTCCGCGATGAGTCAGCTTTTCGGTCAGTTCCTTGAGCGCGTGCTGCGCGCGGGCCACGGCCAGACCGTAGCCCGGCACGATGATCACGGTGTCGGCGTTGGTCAGCAAGAAAGTGGCATCGTCGGCCGAGCCTGATTTCACCGGGCGTGCTTCCTTGGAGCCTGCCGCAGCGCCGGCGTCCGGCGCATTGCCGAAGCCGCCGAGCAGCACGTTAAAGAAAGAGCGGTTCATCGCCTTGCACATGATGTACGACAGAATCGCGCCGCTGGAGCCCACCAGGGAGCCGGCGATGATCAGCATCGAGTTGTTCAGCGAGAAGCCAATCCCCGCCGCTGCCCAGCCGGAGTAGCTGTTGAGCATCGACACAACGACTGGCATGTCGGCGCCGCCGATTGGAATGATGATCAGCACGCCGAGTACAAAGGCCAGGGCCAGCATCACTGCGAAGGCCGTGAGGTTGCCGCTGAACATGAAGGCCAGGCCCAGGCCAAGCGTCAGCAGTCCCAGCACCAGGTTGAGCTTGTGCTGGCCACCGAACTGCACCGGTGCGCCCTGGAACAGGCGGAATTTGTATTTGCCAGACAGCTTGCCGAAGGCGATCACCGAGCCGGAGAAGGTGATTGCACCGATGGCGGCACCGAGGAACAGTTCCAGGCGGTTGCCCGCAGGAATAGCGTCGCCCAGGTGCTTGACGATACCCAGCGATTGCGGCTCGACGACAGCCGCGATGGCGATAAACACCGCGGCCAGGCCGATCATGCTGTGCATGAACGCCACCAGTTCCGGCATCTTGGTCATTTCGACGCGCTTGGCCATGACCGAACCGGCGGTGCCGCCGATCAGCAGGCCGACGATCACATAGCCGATACCGGCCGTCGCCAGCTCAGCGCCGAGCTTATAGATGAGGCCAACGGTGGTGAGTACCGCCAGCGCCATGCCGAGCATGCCGAACAGGTTGCCGCGCCGCGAAGTGGTCGGGTGCGAGAGGCCTTTGAGGGCTTGGATGAAACAGATCGACGCAATCAGGTAGAGCGTCGTGACGAGGTTCATGCTCATTACTTGGGCGCCTCTTCTTTTACTTTCGGGGCTTTTTTCTTGAACATCTCAAGCATTCGCCGGGTGACCAGGAAACCACCAAATACGTTGACCGCCGCCAGGGCCACGGCCAGGGTGCCCATGGTCTTGCCCAGCGGTGTGACTGTGAGGGCGGCGGCGAGCATGGCGCCGACGATCACGATGGCCGAAATGGCGTTGGTCACGGCCATCAAAGGCGTGTGCAGCGCGGGCGTCACGTTCCAGACCACGTGGTAACCGACATAAATCGCCAGCACAAAGATGATCAGGTTGTAGATACCGGGGGAGATAAGCTCTTCCATCGTCTGAATCCCTGCTTAGGCGTTTTTGCGGATGACTTGGCCGTCGCGGCACATCAGGCACGCGGCGACGATGTCGTCTTCGAGGTTGATTTCAAACTGCCCTTCCTTGGTGAAGACCAGCTTCAGGAAGTCCAGCAGGTTGCGCGCATACAAGGCCGACGCATCGGCTGCCACGGCGCCGGCCAGGTTGGTGGGGCCGCAAATGATTACGCCGTTTTCCACCACCACCTGGTCGGCGACGGTCAGCGGGCAGTTGCCGCCTTGCGCGGCGGCGAGGTCGATGACCACCGAGCCGGGCTTCATCTGCGCGACAGTGTCGGCGCTGAGCAAGGTCGGCGCCTTGCGGCCCGGGATCAGGGCGGTAGTGATGACGATGTCGGCCTGTTTGGCGCGCTCATGCACAGCCAGGGCCTGGCGCTGCATCCAACTGCTTGGCATCGGGCGCGCGTATCCGCCAACGCCGACCGCGCATTCACGTTCCTCATCGGTTTCGTAAGGCACGTCAACGAACTTGGCGCCGAGGGATTCGATCTGTTCCTTCACCGCCGGGCGCACATCAGAGGCTTCGATCACCGCACCCAGGCGTTTCGCCGTGGCGATGGCCTGCAAACCTGCGACGCCCGCGCCAAGGATCAGCACGCGGGCCGCTTTAACAGTGCCTGCGGCGGTCATCAACATCGGCATGAAGCGCGGGTAGTGATGAGCCGCCAGCAACACCGCTTTATAGCCGGCGATGTTGGCTTGGGAGGACAGCACATCCAGGCTCTGGGCCCGCGAGGTACGTGGCGCAGCTTCGAGAGCGAAGGCCGTGATGCCGCGCTCTGCGAGCTTGGCAATGGTTTCGTTGCTGAACGGGTTGAGCATGCCCACCAATACGGTGCCGCTTTTGAGCAGCGCCAGTTCGCTGTCGCTGGGAGCAACCACCTTGAGGATCAGTTCGGCGCCAAACGCATCGTTGGCACTGCCAATGGTTGCGCCTGCTGTTTCATAGGCACTGTCGACGATGCTGGCTTTGATGCCTGCGCCGCTTTGTACAGTGACCTTATGGCCCTGGCCGATCAGCTTCTTGATGGTTTCCGGGGTGGCAGCCACCCGCGTTTCACCGGTCTGGGTTTCGAGAGGAACACCAATGTGCACGTCAAATCTCCTGCATGATCTTTTTGCTTTTGATCTTTTTGTAAAAAGGCCAGTGCGCCGTGAGTGGCGCAGCTGGGGCGGCCGATCAGCACGATCCCGCTGAAATGACAGCGGGGCGCGGCATTTTGCAGGCGAACTTTACGGCCTTCAAGGGATTATGACGGGTGACGAAAAATTAACTACAAGTCACCCTGTGACTGATTGTCGCAATGCGCCGAAATAACCTCTTTAAATACAGGTATTTAAGGGCTTGTATGAAGTAATGCTCGGTTTTTCCATCGTCAATGTGAATAGTCGGTTATTGAACCGTGATAGTCGCTGCAAGCCGTATCGTTCATGGCTTTGCGCCTCTTTTTTGTTCAGCAGGTACAGTCTGTTTAAATGCGACATCCACGTATATCTGTAGTGCTTTTATTTAACTGACTACAGGGTCAACTAATGTGGATTAGCCTTAAATATCGGGGTCGTAGCGCCGAGATTGCTCGATGAGCCAATCGCGGAACGCTTGCAAGGACGCGGATTCGACCTTTCGTTCCGGAATCATCAGGTAATACGCCTTGTCGCTGCGCAGGGTTTGATGGCTCGCGATCACCAGGTGTTGCTCTTTCAACTCTCGCTGGATCAGGAAGGGCGGGATCAATGCAACGCCCATGTCATGCATTGCCGCCTGGGACAGCATCGAGAATAGCTCGTAACGCGGGCCTGTCATGTCGCGGGGAACGCTCATCTGTTGGGCGTTGAACCACTGACGCCAGGCATAAGGGCGCGTTGTCTGCTGCAGCAGAGGCTGGTCGGCAATTTCCTGAGGGGTCAAGTGTGTGCGGTCGCCGAGCAAGCGTGGGCTGCACACGGGAGCAGGGTTTTCACCCATGAGCCTGTGGGATTCGGTGCCGGACCAGTCGGCATCGCCGAAATAGATCGCAGCGTCGAACTCGGTGTCGGCAAACAGAAAGGGGCGCGTGCGGTTGGTCAGGTTGACCGTTACTTCCGGGTGCCGCTGTTGAAAGTCTTTCAGGCGCGGGATCAGCCATTGGGTGCCGAAAGTCGGTACCACGGCGAGTTCGATGACATTCGCGCCCTGTTGACCCATGACTGACAGCGTGTCGCGTTCGACTGCATCCAGTTGCGTAGCCACCCTGCGGCTATAGGACAGCCCAGCCTCGGTCAGTTTTACCCCGCGCCGCGAGCGTCGAAACAGCTCGACACTCAAAAACTCTTCAAGGCTGGCGATCTGTCGGCAGATAGCGCCTTGAGTGATGGAAAGCTCCTGCGCCGCCTTGGTGAAGCTCTCATGGCGGGCCGCTGCTTCAAAGCTGACAAGTGCGGTGGTGCTGGGGATTTTCCTGCGCATATACATTGTTCTCACAGATAAGGCGCGTTTTTGGCCTCTCAAGGCATCACGAAGTGAGAAATTAGCACAAGCTCATGCAGAAACCTCGTTTGCCCTCTGCGTCGCCCCGGCCTAGTCTGCCTGCACGACGTTTTGATTCTTTTCGTGAGGACTTATTCATGGCTGGCAAGGCAAGCTTCAACTGGATCGATCCGCTGTTGCTGGATCAACAGCTCACCGAAGAAGAGCGCATGGTGCGTGACAGTGCCGAGCAATTTGCTCGGGACAAGTTGGCTCCCCGTGTGCTTGAAGCTTTCCGTCATGAAAAGACCGACCCCGCGATCTTCCGCGAGATGGGCGAAACCGGTTTGCTGGGCGCCATGATTCCCGAGCAATACGGTGGCAGTGGCTTGAACTACGTCAGCTATGGGTTGATTGCCCGTGAAGTCGAGCGTGTCGATTCCGGTTATCGCTCGATGATGAGTGTGCAGTCCTCATTGGTCATGGTGCCGATCAATGAATTCGGTACCGAAGCGCAAAAGCAAAAGTACCTGCCGAAATTGGCGTCCGGCGAATGGATCGGCTGCTTCGGTCTCACCGAGCCTGACCATGGTTCTGACCCGGGTGCGATGATTACCCGTGCGCGCAAAGTGGATGGCGGCTACAGCCTGACCGGCGCGAAGATGTGGATTACCAACAGCCCGATTGCCGACGTTTTTGTGGTGTGGGGCAAGGACGACGCCGGCGACATTCGCGGTTTTGTATTGGAGAAGGGCTGGAAAGGCCTGAGTGCTCCGGCGATTCACGGCAAGGTCGGCCTGCGAGCGTCCATTACCGGCGAAATTGTCATGGACAACGTGTTTGTTCCCGAAGAGAACATCTTTCCGGACGTGCGTGGCTTGAAAGGTCCTTTTACTTGCCTGAATTCGGCACGGTACGGCATCTCCTGGGGCGCGCTGGGGGCTGCGGAGTTCTGCTGGCATACCGCGCGCCAGTACACCCTTGATCGTCAGCAGTTTGGTCGCCCGTTGGCGGCCACGCAGTTGATCCAGAAGAAGCTGGCCGACATGCAGACCGAGATCACGTTGGCGCTGCAAGGTTGTCTGCGCCTGGGCCGAATGAAGGATGAAGGCACGGCGGCGGTTGAGATTACTTCGATCATGAAGCGCAACTCTTGCGGCAAGTCCCTGGATATCGCGCGCATGGCTCGGGACATGCTGGGTGGCAATGGCATCTCCGACGAGTTTGGGGTGGCGCGTCATCTGGTCAACCTGGAGGTGGTCAACACCTATGAAGGCACGCATGACGTGCATGCCTTGATCCTGGGGCGCGCACAAACCGGTCTTCAGGCCTTCTATTAATAGGAGCACGGACATGGGCGCGCTTTCGCATCTGCGGGTACTGGATTTATCGCGAGTACTGGCGGGCCCTTGGTCCGGGCAGATACTTGCGGACCTCGGGGCCGAGGTGATCAAGGTCGAAAGGCCGGGCAATGGTGATGACACGCGCGCCTGGGGGCCACCTTTTCTCAAGGATGCTCATGGTGAGAACACCAGTGAGGCGGCTTACTACCTGTCCGCCAACCGGAACAAGGAGTCGGTGACCATCGACTTCACCAAGCCAGAGGGGCAGAAGCTGGTGCGTGATCTGGCTGCCAAGTCGGACATTCTGATCGAAAACTTTAAAGTGGGTGGCTTGGCGGCTTATGGCTTGGATTACGAGTCGCTCAAGGAGATTAATCCGGAGCTGATCTATTGCTCGATCACCGGCTTTGGCCAGACCGGCCCTTATGCAACCCGTGCCGGCTATGACTTCATGATTCAAGGGCTGGGTGGGTTGATGAGCCTCACCGGTCGGCCTGAGGGTGATGAGGGTGCGGGGCCGGTGAAGGTTGGCGTGGCATTGACCGATATTCTCACCGGGCTCTATTCGACCGTAGCGATCCTGGCGGCGCTGGCTCACCGGGATCACGACGGCGGTGGACAGCATATTGATATGGCGCTGCTGGATGTGCAGGTAGCTTGTCTGGCTAACCAGGCGATGAACTACCTGACCACCGGCGTTTCGCCAAAACGCCTGGGCAATGCGCATCCGAACATCGTGCCTTATCAGGACTTTCCCACGGCTGATGGTGATTTCATTCTGACCGTGGGGAATGACGGGCAGTTTCGCAAGTTCGCCGAGGTGGCCGGGCAGCCCCAGTGGGCGGATGATCCGCGGTTCTCTACCAATAAGATGCGAGTTGCCAATCGTGCGGCGCTGGTTCCGCTGATTCGCCAGGCGACTGTCTTCAAGACTACGGCGGAGTGGGTATCGCAGCTGGAGAAAGTAGGTGTGCCGTGTGGGCCGATCAATGACCTGGCACAGATGTTTGCTGATCCGCAGGTCAAGGCGCGTGGGTTGGCCATAGAGCTGCCTCATGCCTTGGCGGGGATGGTGCCTCAGGTTGCCAGTCCAATTCGTCTTTCCAAGACTCCAGTGGAGTATCGCAGTGCGCCCCCGTTGTTGGGTGAGCATACGATTCAAGTGCTGCAAAGTGTGCTGGGGCTGGCGCCGTCGAGCGTGGCTGCTTTAAGAGAGGCTGGAGTTATCTGAAACCTCTCTTCTATATAGAGGAGCTTCGGTCGTTTTCTGATCAATTCTAACTATTTGATAAGAAAACGAAATTAGACGTTGACGGCAGATTCTGTGCGCCTATAATTCGCCCCACTTCCGGCGCAGTCGAAACGGAAAATTCCTTGGTAAACAATGAGTTAAGTAGCTTCGGCAGCAAGTTGCTTCAGTTCATCGAAGCCAGCAGGAAGTTGAAAAAGAGGTGTTGACAGCAGCGTGTAACGCTGTAGAATTCGCCTCCCG